>OMSO01000013.1 GCA_900313675.1 uncultured Fibrobacter sp. | reverse complement strand
CGCCTGCACGACGGATGCGGATGATAAATGGAGTGCTAGCGAAGTGTGCCCAGATACCGGTACAAATTTATACGGTGAACCCAATCGAGGAACATTTGTAGATGCTCGTGATGGTCAGGTGTATGAGTATACTACCATTGGAGACCAGGTTTGGATGGCAAGAAATTTAAATTATAATGTAGAGTATAGCATGTGCTATGACAACAATCCTGAAAATTGTGAAATTTATGGTAGGTTGTATTCCTTGCGTTTAAATGGAAATCAAAATGAAACTTTTGATGTTGACATAATTCCTGCGATTTGCCCCAAAGGATGGCGTATGCCAAGTGAGGAAGATTTTAATAAACTTTTGAATAATATGAGTAGTGATAAAGAAGAGGCCGCATCTCAACTCAAAATCAATGGTCTATGGAATGAAAATAGGGGCGTTGGTTCTAATGATTGTGGATTTGCTGCTCTTCCATCTGGTTTTTGTCTAAATATAACGGATTGTGATCGTCTTCATATGGGAGCGGTGTATTCGTCAACTACTATGAAAAATTCGATTCTTATGAGATCATTGAGTATTGAACGAATTGCAGAAGTTGGCAATACAAGTTTTTGGCAGGCTGTTAGATGCGTAAAGGAATGAGACTCCTTATGAAAATTTTTTAGTTGCCGCAAACGTATGCAAACAGATGCCCAACACCAATCTGAAGAAGAAATTGATGCCAAGTTGCACGAGGCAGAACGGCAAACCGCAAGTTCCGCCAAGCGTTACTCTGCAGAAGAAATTCTCAAGGAACTGCATCTAACGGCGTTGCTTAAACTGGCGGGGTTGTCTTTTTCTTGATAAAATTATATATTGAGGGTGGAGGATTCCCATGGCGACAGTAACAATGGACATTGGACATTCCAGAAGATATTGCAGACCTCATGGTATGCGATAACAAGAGCGACGAACTCCGCCGCAATGCGTTGCTGTTGTACCCGTTTATCAAGAACGAGACCATTTCCCATGGTCGTGCTGCCGAAATTTTGGGTATCTCCAAATGGGAACTAATTGAACTTTATGGAAGCGAAGGTATTCCCTATATCGATCAGAGCTGGGATGAAGCCGAGCAGGATGCTGCCAACGTCATGGAACTCCTTGAATAATACAGGCATTAAATAAAAAGGGCGATTAATTGTCCGTAGTCGTTGGAATGAGGCCTTTTTGTAACGAATGGCTCATCGTCTAAGTTTGCAAATCTTTGAAAAAAAAGTTATATTCATGGTATGGATGCCAAAATACTGAATTTTACGATTTTTCTTATCCATAAGCTGGCGTCTGCTTGGAAACTTTCTCCAGGTAGGGTTTATGGAATATTGAATTCAAGTGGCATCTTGGACAATTATGTCATTAAGTGTTATGACGTTTTGCATACCCTCGGAGCAGAGGCGATGGTCGATGACCTTTCTGAGCTTGCTCGTGAAAGGGGTGTGTTGAAATGATTGTCTATCACGGATCGACTTCAATTATCAAGACTCCTGATGTGAATCATTCTAAGCGATTCCTTGATTTTGGTCAGGGATTCTATGTAACATCGTACAGAAAGCAGGCTGAACGCTGGGCTAGACGTAAATCCCTGCGTAATGGTAATCGTCCCATACTCAATTCGTTTGAAATGGAAACCTGCGATTTAGAAAAATTTATTTTTTTGAATTTGCATGATAATCTGTCTGCATGGCTTGATTTCGTATGCGCTTGCCGCAAAGGTGGTTCAGATTATTGTAAATACGATGTTATATCTGGTCCAGTTGCAGATGACGATGTTTTCAAAACTGTTGATATGTTTTTCCGTGGCTTATGGGATAAAGAAAAGACTCTTTCTGAATTGCGATTTTCCGAACCGAACGACCAGTATTGCTTTGTAAGTCAGGAAGCGCTGACAACAATTCTTTCATTTAAAGACTATAAAGCGTTGGATGTGTAAAATGTCGGATCTTGAAGCTGTCTACATTGAAAATCTTGAGCAGGACATCATAAAAAATATTGCTGCCCTGAAAAATTTAGACTTGCGCAAGGCTATGGACATTTACTACAAAAGTAAACTTTCTACCCAAATAGCCAATCGCGAACAGGGCATTGAAAACCTTGACGCTAAATATCTTGCCGAAGATTTGATTGAAAATGAACAGAATTTATTTCTCTTGTAAATGAAAAAGGAGCACTTATGAAAAAGCTTTTAGCGATGTTTGCGGCGGTTGCGTGTGCCGCGGTTCTTTCTGCCTGCAACGACCAGAAGGCGGAATCCAAGACTCAGGCCGATGAATCCCTGAACAAGGTGAAGGCGGCGGGCGAGTTTGTGCTCGGTCTCGACGATTCCTTCCCGCCGATGGGTTTCCGCGACAAGGACAACAATATCGTGGGTTTCGATATCGACCTCGCTACCGAAGTTTGTGCGCGCCTGGGCGTGAAGCTCAAGACGCAGCCGATTTCCTGGGACGCTAAGGAACAGGAACTGAACACCGGCAAGATTGACTGCATCTGGAACGGCATGAGCGTGGACAGTGCCCGCGCGAAGGCGATGAACCTGAGCGATCCGTATCTCAAGAACCGCATGATTTTCACGGTGAAGGACAAGGCTCTTGCAAATCTCGCGGCACTTGCCGGCAAGAAGATTGCCGTGCAGAACGGCTCTACCGCCCAGAAGCTGCTGGATGCTTCCGAAGCGGGCAAGGCCGCCAAGGAAATCGTTCCGTTTGACGACAACCAGACAGCGCTCATGGATTTGGACAAGGGTGGCGTGGATGCCGTGTTCCTGGACGAAATCGTGGCCAAGTACTGGATTGTGACGAACGCGAAGGACTACACGGTGCTCGAGGAAGGCCTCTCCGACGAAGTCTATGCCGTGGGTTTCCGCAAGAAGGACCAGGCCCTGCGTGATGCTGTGAATTCCACCTTGGCTGCCATGAAGGCCGACGGCAAGTTCGACGAAATCTCTGCCAAGTGGTTCGGCAAATAGGTATGGGCTCGCTCCCTGCGGGAGCTTTGAGGTATGAGCTCAGCGCAGTGCGCTTCTGAGGTTATTCATGTCGGAATTGTCAACGCTTTTGCCCATTCTCTGGGGCGGCTTCTGCACGACGCTCGCCATTTTCGGGCTCACGCTCCTGTTCTCGATTCCGTTGGGCTTGCTCATTGCGGTCCTCAAGATGAGCAATTGGCGCGTGGTGCGCTACCCGGTGTCGTTCTACATCTCGGTGATGCGCGGCACCCCTTTGCTGCTCCAGATTGTGGCGATTTATTTCGGTTCCTACTACCTGAGCGAATATGCGGGCGTGGATTTTTCCTTTGACCGCTTCCCGGCGGTAATCGTGGCGTTTTCGATAAACTATGCGGCTTACTTTGCCGAGATTTTCCGCGGGGGCATACAGTCCATATCCAAGGGGCAGTACGAGGCGGCCTACATGCTGGGCATGACCCGCACGCAGACGTTCTTCCGTATTATCCTCCCGCAGGTGGTGAAGCGCGTGGTACCCGCCAGCGCGAACGAAGTTATCACGCTGGTGAAGGACACTTCCCTTGCGCAGGTGATTGCGGTGACGGAACTTTTTGCGTTGGCCAAGAAACAGCAGGCCGCCTACGCGAGCATTTACCCGCTGTTCGTGGCGGGCGTATTCTACTATGTGGCGAACCTTTTGCTGAGCGTGTTTTTCGCCTACGTGGAACGCAAACTCAATTACTATAAGTGAGGCGTGGAATGGAAAACGTGAATGAATCTGCGCCGATCCTCAAGGTTGAACATGTCAAGAAGTCCTTTGGCGACTTGCATGTGCTCAAGGATATCTCTTTTGACCTGAAGGCGGGGGAGGTGCTCTCGATTATCGGGCCCAGTGGTTCCGGCAAGAGTACGCTCTTGCGTTGCCTTACCCAGCTCGAAACGGTTGACGGCGGCCTGGTGCAGGTCGACGGCAAGGACATGGTGGTGCCGAATGATTCGGCGAAGGGTCCGGCAGTCAAGTATGCGCCGGCGAAAATGCTGCGTGAAATTCGTCTTTCTACGGGGCTCGTGTTCCAGAACTTCAACTTGTTCCCGCATTTGACGGTGCTGCAGAACCTTTGCCTCGCTCCGGTGCGCGTATTGGGAGATGGCCGCAAAGAAGCCCGCGCCATGGGACGATTCTTGCTCAAGCGCATGGGCCTCGAGGGCAAGGAAAACGCTTACCCCTGCGAACTTAGCGGTGGCCAACAGCAGCGGGTGTCCATTGCCCGCGCCCTTGCGATGAACCCGAAGATTCTTTTCTTTGACGAACCCACCTCTGCGCTGGACCCAGAACTCACCGGCGAAGTGCTCAAGATTATCAAGAAACTTGCCGAAGACAAGATGACCATGGTCATCGTGACGCACGAGATGGCCTTTGCCCGCGATGTGGCTGACAAGGTCATCTTCATGGACGGCGGCGTCATCGTGGAACAGGGTACTCCCGACCACGTGTTCCGCGAATCGGGCAATGAGCGCCTGGCGCAGTTCCTGTCCAGGTTCACGAACACCTGATTTTTGATTCCGGGACTGTTGCCGCCGGCTTTTTTACCCCTACTTTTTTTATTTTAAGAAAAGTGAGGTTGTTGTGAACAGAATCCTGAAATTCCTGTTTTCCCTTGCCGTAGTCCTGTTCCTTGTGGCCTGCAGCAATGCTTCCAGTTCCGCAGACGACGAGACCCCGGTTATGTCCAGTTCTTCTAGTGACGAAGACCAGGTGCTGCTCAGCACCACTGTCAAGAAAGACGGTATTGACATGCTGAGCTTTGGCAGCCTGAATCTGGACGTGGCGGCGGATTCGTTCCTTGCGGTATTTGAACTGGGGGACATTGTGACGGTGATGGTGGAAGGCTACGATACTCTGGAAGTTCCCGTTGTGCCGGACTACGATGCCGTTTCTCCCGGGGAACTGTTGCTGCGTGTGGTGTCGGGTAAGCCCCACGTGACTCTGGGCATCAACTTTGGGCAGCTTGCCGTAGCCCTAGGCATTGCAGAAAATGCCCCCGCAGGTTCGGAATACGCCTACAGACTGAAAGATGTCAAGCTGCCGATAGAGGTGAATGTTGCCCTGAAAGACAAGGGCGGCTTCAAGGAAAACCTTGAAATGCTGGAATACCAGAACTACGGGCTGGTCATCGATAACTATCCGGACCTGTCCGTGGCGGATTTTGCCAACTTCAGGGAAATTGCCACCACGGGAATGGGGAAGGGCGTGCTCTACCGTTCTTCTAGCCCTATCGACCCGGTGGATGGCCGCAACACCTACGCTGATTCCCTGGCCAGGGCGGCCAAGGTGGCTACCTTCATCAACCTGACGGACACGGACAAGGGAGCCAAGGCTTACGAGGGCTTTGACAAGTCCTACTACGCCACGCAGAAGGTTGTTTATCTCTCTTTGCCGGCGTCGTTCACTACCAACCTCTTCAAGGAAGGCTTGGTAAAGGGCCTACGGTTCATGATAGAAAACGAGGCCCCTTATCTGGTGCACTGCCAGATGGGCAAGGACCGTGCGGGCTTTGTGAGTGCCGTGCTGGAATCCCTGATGGGTGCTTCTGCCGAAGAAGTAGAGAAGGACTACGTGAAGACCTACGATAACTACTACAACGTGGTGCACGGCAAGCAACAGCGCCTTACGGAGTCGCAGCTGGACTGGTTCCAGGCCCTGATTGTCCGTAATATGAAAATGGCCTACTCCGATGCGGGCGTGGATATCGAAGATTTCGAAAATGTTGACCTGGCCAAGGCCACGGAACAGTACCTGGAAAAGCTGGGACTGTCCCAAAAAGAAGTAGCGGACCTGAAGGCCCGCCTGAAGTAGTTTCTTTGAAAATGTTACGCTTTAGGAAAGGCGGATTCCGTCGTCCTGGATCAGGATTTTTCCTTCGCGGTAGAGTGTCCCTAGAATTTTCTTGAAGGTCTTCTTGGACATGCCGAATTCCTTCTGGATGGTTTCCGGGTCGGTGTGATCGCCGTAGGGCAGGAACCCGCCCGCTTCGGAGAGCTTCCGGAGCACTGCGTTCGGGCTGTCGCTTTTCATGAGCCCCTTGTAGCCTACGGGCGAAAGGTTCAGGGTGATTTTACCGTCGTTTGTGAACCGTTGGATGTAGCCCGGCATGGTGTCGCCGATGTAGATGCGCTTGGTGCCGGGCGTGACCATGAGGCGCCCGGTATAGCGGTAGTTCACCAGAAAGTCTACGTAGTCCGGCGTGACTTCGTAGGCGGCCAGTTCCACTCGCTCTCCCACATGGAGTTCGGAGGTGTCGGTATCGATGAAGCTCTTGATTTTTTCGGTAGCCACCAGACGGTTGCTCTTGTCGTCTAGCAAGACGTAAACTACACAGCGGTCGCCCCGCTGGAGTTCTCCCAGCTGTTGCTTGTAGGGTAAGAACAGGTCCTTGTTCAGCCCCCAGTCCAGGAACGCTCCCACGCGGTTCACGTCCTTGACTTCCAGCACGGCGAATTCTCCGGCTTGGGCATAAGGCTTCTGGAGCGTAGCGATAGGGCGGTCCTCGCTGTCCATATAGACGAACACGTCCAGGATTTCGCCTTCTTCCAGGGAAAATTCCTCCCGGTTTCCGGGGAGCAGCACCCTGCCGCCGGTTTCCAGTTCCAGGTAATAGCCCTGGGGCATGATGCTTTCGACCCGGGCGCGATTGTATTTGCCGATTTCCATAAAAGCCTTTCCGTTCAAGTGTCCGCGATTGCGGGGTTGATGTCGCGACCATCCGCGACGATAAAAATATAGGATTTTATTATATTCAACAACGAATTATGATAGACTTTATCGGCGACATTCACGGTCACGCTACCGAACTGCGGGCCCTGCTAAAGAAGTTGGGCTATGTGGAACGTGGAGGTGTTTTCGCCTATCCGGGAAATGCCCGCAAGGTGGTGTTTCTCGGGGACTACATCGACCGGGGCTTTGAATCCCGGGAGACCATTGACCTGGTCCGCGCCATGCGTGACGCCGGAGCTGCTACCGCCCTTATGGGAAACCACGAATTCAACACCCTCTGTTTTTGGCAGCAGAACGGTGCTGGCGGTGGGCATTTTCTGAAGACTATTACGGGGGGCTACCTGCGGGACCATTCCTTCAACAAGGTGGCCATCCTTGCACGGACGGTGGAATCTTACCGCGGGCGGCAGCAGGAATTCCAGGAAATGCTGGACTTTCTGAAAACCTTGCCGTTCTATATGGAAACGGACTTGTTCCGGGCGCAACACGCCTGCTATGACGCCGAATGCGTACAGGCCCTGCGGGATGCGGGCATTACAAGTTTTGCCGACGGGAATTTCGACGAGCTGATTGCCCGGGCCTGCGACAGCCACAATGAATTTGAAGATTCCCTGTTCCACCCTCTGGATATCTTGCTGAAGGGCCCCGAGATGGAACTACCTGCAGGTGGGACCTTCCGGGACGGCGAAGGCGTGGTGCGCAAGAAGATGCGGCTTCGCTGGTGGATTGACCCGAAGAACGCCACCCTCCAGGACATTGCGCTCCAGCCCGGCGTGGACTTTTCCGACGAACCCGTTCCTGAGTCCGTTCGGTCTCGCAAGTTCTACGGCGAAAACGAAAGGCCCGTATTTTTCGGGCACTACTGGCTTAAAGGCGAGCCTGCCCTTATCCGCAAAAACGTGTGCTGTCTGGATTACAGCATCGGGAGTTTTTTCGGGCATGGCCGTATGGTGGCCTACCGCTTTGACGGAGAGCAAACCCTTGATGCCCGCAAGTTCGTGTGGGTGGAGGGACCGTCGGTTTGAAAACTATCTCGTCTCTCGTCTCTCGTCTCTCGTCTCTTAAAGTGACCGTCTTTTTGCTGGTCGCGTTCCTTCTGGTCATATTCTGGGGCGTCTTGGGACAGGCAAACGCCGAAGCGGCAGGAATGCCGGCGTCTGTTGCGGTAGAACGGTTTTTCGGGAGCTATTTCGTCTGGGTTTTTGACGTGGTTCCCGTGCCTGCCATGAAAAGCTTGGCGGTGTTGGCCTGCGTGAACCTGGTGGCCGCCATGATCTTTCGCATGCCCCGCGGTCTAAAGTTTGCTGGACTTTACGGAATCCACATCGCCCTGCTGGTGCTGCTTGCGGGGAGCCTTGTGGGCGGCGCTCTCCAGCAAGACTACAACGGCTACAAGAACGTAGCGCCCGAAAGCGTGCCGGAAAAGTCCGGAACCTTGACCATGTTCCCCGCAGGAGACAGCCTCGGGACCGTCGCGGTGCAGTTTCCTCTGGAAACTGCCGGCTGGACCTACCATGTGGAATATCGCGGGCGTTTCCCCATGTCGCCCAAGGCCTCCATCGACCTCTATACGGTAACCTACGACCCCATGCGTTTTGTGCCCTACGCCTTCATGTGCCTGGTGCTGGTCAGTCTTGTTTTTCATTATGTAGTCGTGGTGGCACGCGCCCGTAAGGGGGACTCGTGAAACGGCTCTCTTCGGGACAGTTCCCGCACTTTTTATTCCTGCGCCCATTCCCGCGATTTTTGTTCGCGCCGCTGCTCTTCGTGACGCTCCTGCTTGTGGCCTTGCCCTCGGCATGGGCTTCTGAACGGCCGGAACTGCGGTCTGAATTGTGGGGCTCGGCGACGGCGGTTGTGTACCAGGGAGAAGTCCGGCCCTTTGCCTCTTTTGCGCGAGATGTGCTGGACAACTTTTCGGGGAAGGTGTCCTACCGGTGCAAGGACGGCGAAGCTGACCGCTGTCCACGTAAGATGCAGGCTACCGAAGTGGTCCTGGGAATTGTGAAGAAAGCCCCCCAAAGTCGGGACAGGAAACTTTTCAAGGTCTTGCGAAGCGACGTTTCGGAGGCCTTGCACCTGTCGCCAGGCGAACGTTACGTGAGTTACGGCCAGCTGCAACCCGCCCGGGACCTGCTGGAACTTTACGCCAGCCGAGATGACGGTCATGCCGCCACTCTGGAGATGAAACGGCTCTACGAAAATATCCAGCTGTTCGAGACCCTGGGAGATAGCGCCCGGGTGAAGGAACTTTTTACCCTGGCAGAACCCGCCTTGGCCGAAAGCGGCCTTACGGTTCGGCGGATCAACCTGGAACTGGCCTACTACTTTGTAGACCCTGTGCTGTGGGCCTTCGTAGCGGCATTTGTCGGGTTCTTGCTTTCCCTTTTGAACCTGAATTTCAAAAAGACGGCTTTGGATCGAGCTGCCAACGGGGCAGGCCTTGTGGCCACGGTGATTCTGGTCTTGACCCTTGCGTTGCGCTTTGCCGTGACGGGCCACCCGCCTATGGCGAATTTGTACGAAATCATCTTGTGGGTGGCCCTGCTATTGGAGGCTTTCGAAGTAGTGGCATTTTTCCGGTGTCACCGTCGCCAGTTCTCCCTGATGGTGCCTATCGCCTTCGTGGCGGCCCTGCTGCTGTTCTTTGCGCGGTTCGTGCTGGAAACCGGCGATGCCTTCCGGGCGCTGCCCGCCATCTTGAATTCTTCGGTGTTCCTTACCCTCCACGTGTTTACCATCGCCATGGGCTTTGCGGGCATGATTCTTTCGGGAATCGTGGCCCATGTGGCCCTGTTCCGTTTTTGCGGTAAGGAAATCCCCCGAGATGAACCTCTTATGTCCCTGCTTTACGGCACCCTGGTTTTCGGTTCGGTCCTGACCATGGTGGGCACTCTTTTGGGAGGCGTGTGGGCGGACTTTGCCTGGGGGCGTTTCTGGGGGTTCGACCCCAAGGAATGCGGAGCCCTCTTTGTAATCCTCTGGTCCATGCTGGGTTTACACCTGCGTGCCGGGCGCCTGGTGACGGGCCGGGGCTTTGTGCTGTTCAACGCCTTCAACGTGGTGGTTACCTTCCTCTGTTGGTTCGGAATCAACCTTCTGGGCGTGGGGCTTCACAGTTACGGCTTCCAGAACGGCACGTTTACCTGGCTCTTGAGCTTTGTTTTGACGGACTGCGCCTTGATTCTCCTGTTAAATTTCTATTTTCGAAAACATGAGTGAGAATGTACCGAATGCAGAAGATGCCGCCGAGGAATCGGCGGAACTTCCGAAAGTGGAAAGCCGCGAAGACCTGATGCGCATTATCCAGGCCCTGGTCTTTGCGTCTCCGGATATCGTGACCCTGAAAAAGTTGCGGGAAATCCTGGGGGATTTCTTGGATGCCCGTACCGTGGCCGAGGCTCTGATTGCCGCCAACGATTCCCTGAACAAGATACAGTCTCCTTTCGAAATTGTGGAACAGGCCGGCGGTTACCGCTTTAGGACCCGTGCCAAGTATTACCCCTGGGTGCGCAAGCTGTTCCCGGAAGCCAACGCCCGCAGGCTTTCCCAGGCGGCCCTGGAAACATTGGCCGTAATTGCATACCAGCAACCCATCACCAAGGCCGCCATTGAACAGGTCAGGGGCGTGGCCTCTGTGGATGGACCGATCCGTAACTTGCTGGACAAGGGATTTATTTCTCTGGGAGCACGTGCGGAGACCGTGGGGAACCCCTACACCTACGTGACCACCCAGGAATTTATGAAGTATTTCGGGATTAACCGTATTCCCGAAGACCTGCCCCGCTTGCGAGAATTCAGCGAACTTCTGGAAGCGGGCAATCTGGTGCCCCAGTATTCGATTCCCGAAAGTTCTCCGGAGGAGCCCAAGCCCCCCGAGGAAGTTCCGGACCAGATTGAGCTGTCCATGGGAGAGACCTGATGGCCGCTACGCCCTTGATGCAGCAGTACTACGAAATCAAGAAACAGAATCCGGGCTGCATACTTTTCTTTAGAATGGGTGACTTCTTCGAACTGTTCGAGGAAGATGCCGTTGTCGCTTCCAAGATTTTGGGGCTCACCCTCACTAGCCGCAACAACGGGGCGGCGGGGGAGACTCCCCTTTGTGGGTTCCCGCACCATGCGGCGGACCGTTACGTGCCCAAGATGGTGGCCGCAGGTTACCGCATAGCTATCTGCGAACAGGTAGAAGACCCAAAGCTTGCCAAGGGAATCGTCAAGCGTGACGTGGTGGAAATCATCAGCGCCGGAACCGCCATGGACGAGACCAACCTGAACGCCAAGGAGGCCAACTACCTTTGTGCCTACACGCCGGCGGAAACGGAGGGGGAGGCGGTGTTCGCCTTTGCCGACGTGACCACAGGTTACCTTGCGGTAAGCCGGAGTTCAGAGCAGTCCTTTGAGTGCGAGTTCTGCAGGCGCATGCCCAAGGAAGTGGTCATTGCCGAAGGTTGCCAGATTCCCTCGGGCATCATGGACATTATCCGTTCCGAGAATATCTTGATTACGGAAATTCCGGCCTTTTTGTTTACGGCGGAACAGGCCCGTGATGTACTGTTTGCACATTTCAAGGTGGAATCCTTGGTAGGCCTCGGCCTGGACGGTCGCGACCGTGAAACGGCGGTGACGGGCGCCCTCTTGCAGTATTTGATGGACCAGAAAAAGTCCGAGCTTTCCCACTTTACGGGTCTCGAGATTTTGAACCTGGACGACTACATGACCCTGGACCCCAGCACCCTCAGGAACCTGGAGCTGGTCCGCCCGCTGAACGCCGACGATTATTCCAGCACCTTGTGTTCCGTTCTGGACTTTACCGTTACCGCCATGGGCGGCCGCGTGCTGAAGGACTGGGTGAGTCACCCGCTGATTTCGGTGGAGAGGATTCGGGAACGGCAGGCCGCCGTGACCGAGCTGGTAGGGAACCCCATGGCCCTGGACGAACTGAAGGAATCCCTCACCTCCATCCTGGACATGGAACGCCTGATGGGCCGTGTGGGGAGCGGTCGCGCCAACGCCCGTGACCTGGCCGGTATGGGTCGCTCCCTGTGCCAGGCCTCAAAAGTTGCCCGTGTGCTTTCGGAACTGCATTCCCCTCTTTTCGAACAGTTCCGTCAGGTGCTGGAACTGGCCAAAGGCAGGGGAGAGGAACTCCTGCAGAATTTCAACGACGACTTGCCCCTGACGGTTCGCGAAGGCGGCATGATTCGGGAAGGCGCCAACGTGGAACTGGACGCCATGAACGCCGACATCAAGGATAAGCGCCAGTGGATTGCCTCCCTGGAAAGCCGCGAGCGGGAACGACTGGAAATACCCAGCCTCAAGGTGGGCTACAACAGGGTGTTCGGCTACTACATCGAGATTACAAGGGCCCAGATGGCCAAGGCCACCAAGCCCATTCCCGACGAATACATCCGCAAGCAGACTACTGTCAACGCCGAGCGCTACATCACTCCCGAGATGAAGGAGTGCGAGTCTGTCATCAGCAACGCCGAGGTGAACATCCACGAGCTGGAATACCGCATTTTCTGCCAGCTCAGGGACCGGGTGAACAGTTGGCGTAGTGAACTCCAGGAAATCGCCGACGCCATCGCCCGTGTGGATACGCTCTACAGTTTTGCCCGGGCCGCACGCAAGTACAACTACGTGTGTCCGGAGGTCTATACCGGCACGGGTATCGAGATTCGGGGCGGTTTCCACCCCGTCATCGTGGCGGTGAATCCGGATTTGGACTTTATTCCCAACGACGTGGAACTTTCTCCCGAGGCCACCCGCCTGATGCTCATTACGGGCCCCAACATGGCGGGTAAATCCACTTACCTGCGGCAGACGGGACTGATCGTGCTGATGGCCCAGATGGGCTGTTTTGTGCCGGCGGAATCGGCCCGCATAGGCGTGGTGGACCGGATTTTCACCCGCGTAGGGGCCAGCGACCGCCTGAGCCGCGGGCTTTCTACCTTCATGGTGGAGATGATCGAGACTGCGAACATTTTGCGGAACGCTACGCCCCACAGCCTGGTGCTGCTGGACGAAATCGGTCGCGGAACCAGCACCTTTGACGGGCTTTCTATCGCCTGGTCCATCGTGGAGACTTTGCATAGCGAACCTTCCCGCATGGCGCTGACGCTGTTTGCCACTCACTATCACGAGCTGACCGGCCTTGTGGATTCCCTGGAACATGCGGGGAACTATCAGGTGGCGGTGCAGGAGAAAGGCGACAAGCTCATCTTCTTGCACAAGATTCTTGCCGGGGCTTGCGATTCCAGCTACGGTATCCATGTGGCGGAAATGGCGGGACTCCCCTCTACGGTGGTGCGCCGGGCACGCAAGATTCTGCTCCGTCTGGAAAAGCAGAAGATTGACCCCAGCGACGAGGCTATCCACAAGAAGAATAAGGAAAAGCCTCAGATGGACCTGTTCGCCGCCCCCGACGAGTCCCTGACACTTTTGAAGCAAGAAATCAGCCGCCTGCGTCCCGAAGAGATGACCCCCCTGCAGGCCCTGCAACGCCTCACGGAGCTGAAGGAAAACTATGGGAAGTAGGTGCAGTGTGTAATGTAAGATGTGGAATGTGAAGTGTAAAGTCCGAGGCTTGGGGCGAGGGGCGTCGCTAACGTCATCCTCGCGGATACTCCCCATGTGTCATCCTGAGCGGAGTGTAACGGAGTCGAAGGATCTAGAAACAAAAAGTTTAGAAGTAAAAAAACAGGAGTAACAATGTCTGTACAAGTAATGGTAAATGGAATTCCGGGCAACATGGGCCGTATTGTGGCCGAAACCTGCGTGGCCCGCGGCTTGGAACTGGTCCCGTATTCCCTGACGGGCGAAATCATCGTGGAAAACGAGGCCGAGGTGGCCGGCAAGACCATCCAGCTCCTTAAGCCCAGCAACCGCGAAGAGCGCATTGGCGAGGTGCTGGCCAAGTACCCGAAAATGATTTGCATTGACTACACCCACCCCACGGCGGTAAACGACAACGCCGCTTTCTACGTGAAGCACAAGATTCCTTTTGTGATGGGCACTACTGGCGGTGACCGCGAAGCCCTGGCAAAGCTTGTGGCCGACGCCAACCACCCCAGCGTCATTGCTCCCAATATGGCCAAGCAGATTGTGGCTTTCCAGATGATGATTGAATTTTTGGCCAAGGAATTCCCCACGGCGTTCAGCGGTTACAAGCTTTCCGTGGTGGAAAGCCACCAGAAGACCAAGGCGGACACCAGCGGCACGGCCAAGGCCGTGGTAGGGGACTTCCAGAAGATGGGATTCGACTTCTCCGTAGACGACATCGAGAAGGTCCGTAACGAAAAGGAACAGGTGGAACGGATGCACGTGCCCGAGGAATACCTGGGCGGTCACGCCTTCCACACCTATAGCCTGGACAGCGCCGACGGCACCGTTCACTTTGAGTTCCAGCACAACGTCTGTGGCCGCAAGATTTACGCCGAAGGCACCGTGGATGCGGTGAACTTCCTTGCTTGTCACCTCGCAAACGGAACCGCAAAACCCTTCAACATGATGGACGTTTTGCGCTCTGGAAAAATGCGTTAGAGCTCGCGCTACGCGCTTTGAGCTATGGGCGCGCACCTGCGGTGCTTTGAGCTATGAGAAATACTCAAAGTGAGCGGAGCGAACGAGCTCAAAGCGAGTGAAACGAGCGACCCCATACCTCATACCTATTGATCATGCGGTCCTACATCCTCCGACGCCTGCTTTTGATGGTCCCGACTCTCATCGGGATTTCGCTGGTGTGCTTTATACTCATCCAGCTGTTGCCGGGCGGCCCTGTAGAGGAGATGATTTCCAGGGCCCAGCAGGCCGCCGCCATAAAGGGCGGGGTGGATGCGTCCAAAGCCCTGTCGCCAGACCAGATAGCCCAAATCCAGGCCTACTTCGGGTTTGACCAGCCCGCCTGGAAACGCTACCTGATCTGGCTCTGGAACGTGCTGCACCTGGACTTGGGCGCGAGCTACACCTACGGCCTTCCGGTATGGGACGTCATTGTGAGCCGTTTTCCCATATCGTTGTTCTTCGGTATCACTTCGTTCTTTTTGAGTTACCTGATTTGCATTCCCCTTGGCCTCTGGAAGGCGGTACATCACGGGAGCAAGCTGGATTCCCTCAGTTCGGGCCTGATATTCTCGGGCTACGTGATGCCGGGTTATGCCCTGGGCATCCTCCTGATTATTTTCCTCGCGGGCGGGTCCTACCTGGACATCTTTCCGCTAGGGGGTCTTACCAGCGATGACTTCGAGGATTTCTCCTTTTTCGGGAAAATCGTGGACCTGGGGCACCACTTGATTCTGCCGATTTTCTGTTACATGATCAGCGAGTTCGCCTTCCTCACCTTCCTCATGAAAAATTCCGCCCTGGAGGAACTGGGCAAGGACTACATGCGCACGGCCCTTGCAAAAGGCATGAGTTTCAAGCAGGCCCTGGTGCGCCATGCACTCCGCAACGCGCTCATTCCCATTGCCACCCGCCTCTCCGAAATCTGCACCCTCATGTTTGCGGGGGCGCTCCTTATCGAGAAGGTCTTCGACATCGACGGCATGGGCCTGCTATACTACAATTCCATGGTGAACCGGGACTACAACGTGGTCATGGGCATCATCTTCCTCAGCAGCCTCATGGCCATGGTGGGCCGCCTTTTCAGCGATATCCTCTACACGTTGGTGGACCCGAGAATCAAGTTCTCGTAAATTCTCAGGAACATCGGTCCCTTCGTCCTGGATTCTTCATTGCGCGTCTTTGACGCTTCATTCAGAATGACGAAGGGCTGTGTTGCTCTTGTCAGGTGTTTTTACAGCGGCAGTTCCATCTGCTCGGAGGCTTTGTGGCTGGGCATGCTCTTGTGGAGTAGCCTGTAGGCGTTGCTGGTAGCGACGCGCCCCTGCTTTGTGCGGGAAAGCAGCCCCTTCTGGATTAGGTAGGGCTCGTAAACTTCTTCCAGGGTGTCGGTCTCTTCGCCCAGGGCCGCCCCGATGGTACCCAGGCCTACTGGGCCCCCGTCGAACTTGTCAATCATCATGGAGAGGATCTTCCGGTCCATGGGGTCCAGGCCTTCGCTGTCGATGCCCAACATCTGCAGTGTGCGTTCCGCCGCCTCCAGGTCGATAACGCCTGAACCGCGGACCTGTGCTACGTCACGGCACCGGCGCAAGATGCGGTTCGCGATACGGGGGGTGCCGCGGCAGCGCCCGCCCAGAATCTGGGCGGCGTCTTGGGTCAGTTCAATCCCGAGAATCTTGGAACTGCGCATCAGGATTTGCATCAGGTCCTTTTCGTCGTAGAGTTCCAGCCGGTAGGACAACCCGAAGCGGTCGCGCAGGGGGCCGGTAAGCAGGCCTGTGCGTGTGGTGGCGCCCACCAGGGTAAAATGCTTGAGGGGCAGGTTCACGCTTCGGGCCGCCGGGCCGGAATCCAGCATGATGTCCAGCCTGAAATCTTCCATGGCGGGGTAGAGGTATTCCTCGACGGTGCGGTTCAGCCGGTGGATCTCGTCGATGAACAGCACGTCGTTTTCTTGAAGCCCCGTAAGGAGCCCCGCCAGGTCGCTGGCCTTTTCCAGTACGGGCCCGCTGGTGATGTGGATGTTCACGCCCATCTCCTTGGCGATGATACCCGCGAGAGTCGTCTTGCCGAGGCCAGGGGGCCCCGCAAAAAGGCAATGGTCCAGGGCGTCTCCCCGGTGCTTGGCCGCCTCTATGGCGATAGAAAGGCTCTCCTTGATGGAGGCCTGGCCCGTAAACTGCTCCAGACTGAGCGGCCGGAGGGTCTGCTCCATTTCGGATTCGTCCATGGAGTTTTTGCCGGGAGAAATGACGCGTTTATCTTCCATACTGCACAAATATACACTTAATTTCTGGTTCTGTCAAGCATGATCGTTTCTGTTTTAATTTTTTTTGAAAAATAAATTAGCGAGACCTTTTTTAGCAAGGAAGTGCACATAGGTGCGGTAGATGTAGGAATTTTTCTATATTCCGCACTAATGGTGAAATCCCTTGCCTATATAGCACTATTTCTTTGCCTTGGACTGGCGCCGCTCTATGCACAGAGCGACCCTTTGCAAAAAGGGAAAACGGGTATTGAATCTATTGATACCCTTACCGTAAATGAATGGGATGTTCCAACGGATAGAAATTCCTTAGTGCTGACGATGCTTTTCAGCTTATTCCCTGGTGGTGGACATTATTATACGGAACACTACATAAGGGGTGGCTTTATTACTGGAATCGAAGCTTTCCTTTTTTACGAGGTTTATTATAATAAGTCATTTCAAAAGGATAGAGTGTTAAAACAGGCTCGCGCATTTCAGGATTCGGTCGGCCTATATACGAAAAAACTAGCCTTTGCCGATAGAGATAGTATTTTTTCGTATCAGAAAAAACGCAATGAATTTGTTAATCGGGTTCGTGAGAAAAGCGACAAGAAAAAAGAGCAAGAGGATTTGCGCATAGCAGAAAACGCCTGGCTTTTGGGTTTACACTTGTATGGTATGTTTGATGCTTTTGGAATTTGGTGGAATAACAACTATAGAAGTGTAGAGTATCGCAGTATGAAAAAAGCGATTCTTTGGGGCTTGATCCCGGGCTTTGGTCAGATGTACAATGGAGAATTTGGAAAAGCAGGCTTGTTGTACATGGGCCTTATTGGAGCAAGCACAAGTATATGGACATCTCAGAAGATGGTTGATTATTACGTTGGGCGAAAACACGTAATGGAAGCGGAAAGCCCTGAATCCGAGGACTACGAGCGTGTTGCCGAGCGTACTACCTATTACCGTAAAAATAGGAACCAGTACATTTGGGGAATTGCGCTGATCTATCTATACTCTATCGGTGACGCCGCCGTCGACGCTCTCTTGAGTGATTTTGACAATCCAATCCATTTGGCTCTATTGCCAAGCCTTACGGGTGGAGCTCAGGCTTTTCTAACCCTTGATTTTTAACCCAGGGGCAGGGGTGGCATTTGGATGCCATCATGAATTTTGACAAAAGTTCCGCGATAGTGGCCATTGGAATTGCGCTTGAATTCGAAACGATTGACCATGGTGTAGCTGAATTCTCCCTCTACAAATCGACTGTCGGGGAGTCCACATGCAAAATGCTGCAGAGCGGCAATAACCCCTGCATGGGTTACCCACAGAAATTCGCCATTGTCGTCGAGGCTGTCCAGAAATTTTTCGACACGCTTGTCCACGTCGTAGAAGCTCTCACCATCAGGGAACCGAAAGCCTCTCAAGTCATGAACCCATGCAGACATTTCTTTTTGGGGAACGGCGGTAAGCTTTTGTCCTTCCCATGTTCCGAAATTGATTTCTTGGAGAGAATTTTCCTTTTCTAGGGGAAGTCCTGTTGCTTTAGAGACTTCTTCGGCTAGTCGCAAGCAACGAAGTAGCGGACTAGTGAAAAGTCTGGAAGGCTTGGCGTCTGTTTTTAGAAAGGCATCTATTGCAGATCGGGATTCTTCAGGAAAGGTCGTAGAAACATCAAAATCCAGGCGTCCGTAACAGACATCCTTGGGGTTGTATGGCTTGGTATGTCGAAAAGTCCAAAGAATCATGTCCCTAATTTAGAAAATTAACGTCCGTTCGCAATTCTCTTACATATAGGGCAGTTTTCCACCTTGTGTCCACGGGCCTTGCAATAGGTTCGTCCGTAGTAGATAATCTGCAGGTGGCGTTTTTCCCATTCGTTTTCGGGGAAGATTTTCTTCAGGTCTTTTTCGGTCTGTTCAACGCTACTGCCGTCGCTTAGACCCCAGCGCTCTGCCAGACGGTGGATATGCGTATCCACCGGGAATGCGGGAATCTTGTAGGCGTGGCTCATGATCACGCTTGCGGTCTTGTGGCCTACGCCGGGCAGGGCTTCCAGTTCTTCAAAGGTGCAGGGGACTTTTCCCTTGTATTTTTCTACCAGGGTCTTGGACAGGTTGAAAATGTTCACACTCTTGGTGTTGAAAAAACCGCAGGGCTTGATGATTTCGGCAATGCGTTTTACGCCAAGCTTGACCATGGCGGAGGGTGTACTGGCTTCCTTGAAAAGAACCTTGGTTACCTGGTTTACCCGTATGTCGGTACACTGGGCGCTGAGCACAACTGCTACCAACAACGTGTAGGGGCTTTTGAAATCCAGCGGGATGGGCGGGTTCGGAAACAACTCATCTAGAGTTTCGCTAATGAACTTGATCTTGTTGGAGTTTGCTCTAGCCACTAGATCCTAGTCTCTAAGCTCTATTTACAGTCCCGCGTAAAGTCCTGCTGCATGTTGAAGCTGGGCGTTTCGTCGTCGGGGTGGCCCACTTCTACGGCAGGGACCCCAGCGTAGGTGGTGTGAGGCGGCACGTCGGTCAGCACCACCGCACCGGCGCCAATTTTTGCGCAGTCGCCGATGTGGATGTTCCCTAAAAGCTGAGCGTGGGCTCCAAGCATCACGCCGTTCCCGATTTTCGGGTGACGGTCTCCGACTTCGTTGCCGGTACCGCCCAGGGTCACTCCATGCAAAAAGCTCACGTTGTTCCCGACTACGGCGGTTTCACCGATGACGATATTGGTGGCGTGGTCCACGAGAATTCCGTGGCCAATCTTTGCCGCCGGGTGGAAATCCATGCCGAACTTGCGGCTGATGATGTTCTGGAGCATCTTGGCCGGGAACTGACGGTCTTCTTCCCAGAGCACATGAGCTACGCGGTAGGCCTGTAGACCCTGAAAACCCTTGAAAAGCAAAAGCGGTTCCAGGTATCCGGTGCAAGCGGGGTCGCGAAGTACGGTGGCCCGCAAATCGTGTACGGCATCGTCCAAAAGTTCCGGATGCTTGACGTACAGTTCGTTGAAAATCTTTTCCAGCTCAGTTCGGTCAATGACTTCTCCCGCCAGCTGGCAGGCAAGCGTTACCGAAAGCATTTCCGCAAAGTTCTTGCGGCTCAGGATTTGTTCTTCTAGGATCAGGCGGGAAAGGGGTTCCCGCTTTACAAGTTCCTGTGCGTCTTTCCGCAGTTCCTTTTCGATTTCGTCTATAGTCATCGCGTTCAAATTTAGAAATTAGGCATTAATAGATAATCATTAAATCCTTGGTTTTGCCGCTGGAGCCCGCTCTATAGCGGTAAACTCCTGGGACCATCTTGGATTTTATAAAGTTTTCGTCTAAACAGAGGGTCTCGCTGTCGTATTTTTCGCGGAAAATCAGGTCGCCCCTGCGGTTACGGATTTCTATGAATTTTTTGTCCAGAGGCAGTGGAGCAAAACAAAGGTTCCCGTGCCGCCAGGGGGTGGGGTAGGCCCGCAGGGGTTTTGAGGCTAGTTTCCCGGGCAGGGGAGAGGGGTTTTCGAAACGGCTGAAAATCCAGATGATGGAATCGGCGGCGAAACTTTCGGTTCGCAGTGAATCCAGGGTGTTTATGCTAGAGATTTTCCGCAGGCTGGCATGGCCGTCTTTGAACAGCAGCACAGAAGCCTTGCCGGCATAGTTTTCGAGATTCGGGAAACCGGCTCCGTAGTAATTGTAGGAGAATATGGAGGAATCGGGCCTGAATCCTTCGGTGCTATAAATGTAGGGAACCGTTTTCCAGAGAGGCTGATCCGCAGAAAACCAAGCGCTGGAATCTACGGCCTTGCTGTTCTTGCCGGAATAGGCGAGGCGCTCCGCAAAGTCCTGGAACGTTTCTTGCGGTTTTTTCTTGCGTGCCCCGACAGCGCTTGCGTACTGTTGCCGGAAAGAACCTTCAGGATTTTTGGAGAAGTTTTCCCAGATGGACTTGTCAAAGAGGGAATCTACACGATTGTGGAGGTACAGGAAAAACAGGGAGGCTCCGTAGATGGCCGTATTTTGGTCAAGTGGGGTTCCGGTCTGATCCAGGAACTCTGGAATATAACGGACATAGTCGTTCACTTCGGGGGCGCCGACCTCTTCCATGCCGGTGGCAGAAGCCTCGAACCAGAAATTCATGTGCTCGTAAGGGCTCAGGTAGCGGACTTGGATGGCGTGGTACAGTTCGTGGAATGCCGTGACGCGGATGGCCTTGTCCCATTTTTCGGCGTAGGAATATTTTTCGGTGGCGTGGATAATCGGCTTTGTGGATTTCCAGTATTTGCATTTCTTTCCGCCTACATCCAGGCTGGCGTATTCGGGATTGAACAAGTCAACGACCATAAAATCGTTGTCAATCATAAGCTCCGAAGTCTGCCAGTTGTTTCTGCCGGAGAAATTCGTGACGGCAAAGCATTCTTCGCAAAAACCGGAGCTGCCGTGAACGGTTTTCGGATTGCGGACAAGGTTCAGTTCCAAGATTTCGACTCCGTAGAGCCCGGGCTTAACGGGTTTCAGATAATGGACAGTGGTGTCCCTGCCTTTTGGAACCAGCATTTTATTTTTGGAAATATGCAGGTCCCAGGCTTTTTCCAGGTTGACGGCCAGGCTGTCTACGAATTTTTCCGTAGTGGCATGAGGCCCGTTCAGTACATAGAAAATCTGGAAATGGGAGGTAGTCTTGGAATAGACGGAGTCGTAGTAATCCTCGACTTCGCAGGAACCCTGCGTGGTTGTTGCTGCGGTCGTGACCTTTCCCTTGTTCTCTATCCAACTTTCTACTGCCTGCATGGTGCCGCACCGCCCGTGGGCAAAGGCAGAAACGGCCAGCGTCGTTGCTAGGATTGTCCAAACATTCAAAAGGTTGCACAAAGCTCTGGACACGGTTGCTCCTACAAAATGCCCTGCAGTTTTTTTAGGGCCGATTCCCTGACGGCTTTGTCGAAGGTAATGGCTTTCTGGTGGTGGGGCTTGATTCGGGCGTCCACGATCAGGGGAGCCTCGCAGGCCCAGTGTTTGTGGACGTAACGCTCGTTCAGGCCGTACAAATCTAGGGCCGGGTCCGACCGGGTAAAGGTCAGCCACAAGAAGTCTTGGAGGCTTGTCTGCGGGTATTCCTCTCCCAATGTAGCTGTGTCATCTACGATGCTTACCCATGGGTAGTTCTCGCGGAAATTCCAGTTCGCAAGGGAATCCCGCAAGGCGGCAATTCCGCTCTCGAAAGATTCCGCCATGTCGCTGTTCCATTTCAGCGCAAGGACTCCAGGCATTACAATTTTGGCATCGGTAAAGGCAGCTGGCAGATGTAGGCTCTGCAGGTCGGCGGTGTCGTTTCGCAATTCGCGAATTTTCGGGCCCGCTGCTGCCATGACCAGTTTTGAACCGTGGTTCAGGGCGCCTCCCGTGTAGTCCAGCGTGTCCGTGGTAGTTTCTGTCTGAAAATGCAAATCCCTGTCCGTGCGCATTCGTTCCAGAAGGTGGCCGAAAAACTCCGGAATCTTGTTCACGTCCAGCTTTGGATTGTCCTCTTTGGCGGCAATCATCAGGTACTTGGTAAGGCTCACCTGGTTAAATCCTAGCAGGGCGTTTGCCGTCTTCAAAAGCTCCATGGGTTCCCGTTCTTCGGGCTTTGCGTAGGGCCTAAAACTTTCCGAGCCAAGGGCGAGGCAAAGCGGGTGCACGCCCGCCGCATCGACGGCGTGAACGGCGTGGACTCCCGGCAAAGACGCAGACACCATGGGCTTTGTCACCTTGTGGATAAAACTCCCGAAAAGGGTGTCTTCTTGCGGCGGGCGGCCTACTACGGTAAAGGGGTAGATTGCGTTCTTTTTGCAGAGGACCTTTTTCACCTTCAGGTAGGGAAACAGATGCTTTCCGGAGTAATAACCCACATGGTCTGCGAAGGGGCCTTCCGGTTTCAAGTCCGGAGCCACTTCTCCTAAGATACAGAAGTCCGCGTCGCTTGAAACCAGGTAGCCGTTATGGATAAAATAGCGGAACCTTCGGCCGGAGAGCATTCCTGCGAAAAGCAGTTCCGACAGGTTCTCGGGCATGGGCATGATAGCGGCGATGGTATGGGCCGGTGGCCCTCCCAAGAAAATGCTGACCTTCAGCGGGCGGCCTTCTTCTATCGCTTTCTGGTGATGCCTGGCAATGTCCCGCTTAATCTGGTAATGGAGTCCGCATTCGTCGGGGCCGTATTCGTTTCCGGAAATCTGGATGCGATACATGCCCAAGTTCGTGGTCATGACGCTTGCGTTTTTGCCTGGGCGGCTTGCCACTTGAGGTAACGTGAGGAAGGCTCCGCCGTCATCGGGGGCGCACTTGATTTGCGGCAAGTCTTGCAGAGTGCATTCTTCGAAGTCGGCCATGCTTCCGTTTTTAACGGGCAGGCTGTGGAGTCCGGCTTTTGCCGCCAGTATCAAATTTCCCAGATGGGGGTGCTTGAAAAAATCTACGGGATTCGACTTGAACAGCACGGCGGCCTTGGTGCTTTCCAGGGTGTTCCGGAACAGAAAGTCCATGCGCTTTTGTGTGCCGTAAAGGTTCGCCACCGCTGGGAACTTGCTGCCTTTCACATTCTCAAACAGCAGGGCTGGTCCGCCCTTTTCAAAGGCGATTCGTGCCATTTCGGCCATTTCCAGGTTCGGATCCACCTCGCAGTGGATACGTTTCAAAAGTCCTGCTTTTTCCAAATCAAGCAGGGCTTGTTCTAGAGTGGCGTACATGGAAATCCCCAGGTTTAGAGGGCCTTAACCTGCGGTAGCGCTCTGGTCCAGGGCCTCGATGGACTGGGTCTTTTTCTGGGCTTCGTAGGCCAGCATCACGTCGCGGGTGTCCTTGCGGGAATAGATGCCGTACACGATGTTTGCCTTGTCGATAATCGCTGCGAAAACTTCTTCGGGAACATCCGTGAATCCCTGGAAACTCATTTCGTCGTAGCAGGCGGTCATATTCCCTTCGTCAGAGAAGCAATGCTTTGCGGTGAACCCGCGGAAGGGACCTTCGCCAAGACGCACGGTAATCTTGTTTTCTTTGACGGAACTGACAATGCCGGTCCACTTCAAGGTCTTGAACCCCCACTGGAGGTTGTAGCGCACCGTGGCGCCCGGTTCAAGATTTTTGGGGAAGGTGTAGTGCAACTGGGGGTTCTTGCCCATGGTCAGGTTCATCGGGGCGTATTGCAGCGTCTCCAAAACGTTCTTCAGGGAGAACTCTTGCCAGGATGTTTGACTCAGTTGGACCATACGTGAAAAATGTAGTAAAAAGGGGAGGATGCTAGGATTTAGGGGCTAGGATCTAGGGGCTAGGTAGTAGGTTCGAGGCACGAGGTTCGGGGTATGGGGTTCGAGGCGTGGAATTGCGGGTCTCAAGATTTGTCATCCTCGCCTGCGGCCCCTTTAAGAGCTCACAACTGACTACTCATTACTCACTACCAATTCCTCACACCTCACACCTCAAAGGGGCGAAGCCCCGACCTCACGCCTCATTTCTAGAACTCGAAATCTACCGCACGGCGTTCGGTGACTACCTTCTTCACGAAGGAGACGATAGCCTGGTGTTCCGGGTGTCCTTGATAGAAATCGAGGGCTTCCTTGGTGCGGAAGGTGGTGTCCAGGGCGATGTCGTATTCCACGTCGCCATTCCCGAGTTCGGCCTTGCCGAAGTTCAGTCCAGATTCGATGCTCACGAGACCGGGAATTTTACCTTCCAGTGCGTGGAAGGCGTCCACCATTTTTTGGCCGTTTTCCTTGGCGGTGGCGCCTTCGGCTTCGGCCTTCAGTTTCCAGAATACGATGTGTCTGATCATGAGTTCCTCTTTTCTTGATAAAGTTTTCGGTATAGGTCGAGCTGACGCCCAAAACAGTCGTTCCAGCTGAATTTCTCGGCGTAGGCTCGGGCCTTTTGTTTCATGGCCTGCATATCGGAGCGGTACAGCTCCACGATAGCCTCTGCTAAGGCGTGGGGAGTGCGCTCCTGAAGGATTTTGCCCGCTCCCGATTCCGTCACGTGTTCAAAGGCCGCTCCGGTAGAGGCTCCAATCTGGGCATTTCCGCTGGCCATGCTTTCCAAGATAGAAAGCCCGAAGGTTTCCCAGCCTGAAAGGGCAAGCCCCATATCTACGCTGGCGTAGTGGCGGGCCATTTCGTCGATGGACTTGATAAACCCCACATAGCGGATGTGCTTGTATTTCTGTACAGCTTCCTTGACCTGTGGCAGGTACGGCCCTGTGCCCGCCAAGATGATTTCCGGCTCGACGCCCAGTCGCTCCGTCAGTTCGTCGTAGGCTCCAAGCAAAAGTTCAATGCCTTTTTCTTCGCAGAACCGGTGCGGGAAAAATATGGTAAGCCTGTCGGGATTTCCGCCCTTGAAGTCGGCCACCAGGGCCTCGTCCCGCTTGGAGGGCGAAAACATCTGGATGTCGCACCCCAGGGGAATCCAGTGGCTGTGGGGGAGGTGGTGCTTTTCCAGCCGGTCCATCACCTCCTTGCAAGAGACCTGAATTCCGTCGAACTTCTTGAATTCTTGCTTGGCGTACCAGAAAGCGACCCGCTCGGCAATGCTTCCGAAAAAGCGCCCTAGTTTGTTTGCAACAGGCCGGCCCACGTAGGTGACAGGGAAGTCGGCGTGCCAGAAACTGAGGAGAATAGCTTCGGGACAAATCCTCTTGGCAGCCTTGCGGACTACAGTTGGTAAAATGTAGGGAGAACCCACCTCGATGACCTGGGGCATGTACTTTTTCAGGATGGGGCGGATCTGTTTTTGCTTCCAGATAAAGCGGTATTCCCAGTTTCCGGGGAAACGGTAGGCATCAACATGCTCAATAATGAGTCCCGTCCCTCTTTTCTCGGTGAAGGTGCGGCTGTCGGGCATCACGAATACGCTCAGCACATCTTGGCGGTTCTCGTAGAATGCCATCTTTTGCAGGTGATAACGCCGAACGCCACCTCCAGACGGACTCCAGAAGTTGTTGAAATCGATGATGGTGAAGGGCGCTTGCGGCATGGAACGCAGACTATTCCGCTTCTTGCATCTTGTTGGACATGGGGTCGATGAAGATGGGACATTTGTACTTGTGGCTTACGCCCAGCCTGTTGGAATTCACGGACAGGGTGAGGGTCTTGTTCTGGGAATCCAGCCAGTAGATGGCGTCGGAATCACGCAGGTAGGGCCTCGGGCCTTCAAAGCCTTCTTCGGTGGGTATCAGTTCTCCGCCAAGGAACAGGGGAATGTCCAGGCTCTTGTACAGGTCCAGCATCACGAAGGACCTGCGCTCGTGAATGTCGTCCAGTTCAAGCCGTCCGTCTATCTTCAGGTGGTCCAGACCGTCAATCATCACGATGAGGTCGGAATTCTGTTTCCGCTCTTCTTTCAAGATGCTCATCATCTCGTTGTTGTCGAAGGTGGGGTAGTCTTCCCAGATTTCGAGACGGTTTGTCCGGACCAGGTTCATGAGCTTTTTGGTGGCATCGAGAATCTTGCCGTTAATCGCATCGTCTTCGTTTTGCTTTCGCACCGTAAGGATAGATTCGCCTGTTTCCATAGCCACCATACGGTCGAAAATCTGCCGGCGGGGCGTTTCCAGGGCGATATAGATAATCTTCAAGATGGGGTTGCTGTCTATAAGATCCAGGGCAAGGCTAGACAGGAGCGAAGTCTTGAGGCCAAAGGGCTTGGAAGAAACGAAGAAACAACCGGACTGGATACCGTCGATTTCCTTGGTGAGTTTCGGGAAATTGTTCAGGGCGTAGCCTACGCAGGTGTCTGGAGGGCAACCCATGGCGGCATCGTAGTTCTCCTTGATATCCTGGAGCAGCATGGAACGGCGGTGGGTGTGAACCGTGTCTTCTTCGGTCTTGTCGATAAGGTCAAGCAGGTAATCGGCGCCCTTGTCGCGGACCAGTACATCTACCGTTTCGTCTTTGGACAGCACGATGGACTTGAATCGCATGTTCAGTTCTTCGGCCATTTTCAGGTAACCCTGGATACGGTATTCCTGTTCGCGACGGTTGTCTTCGCGCCTGAGAATGACGGTAGCGGAATCGGCTCCGCAGGCCTTGAGCTTGAGTAGATGGCTCAGGGTCAATTCCTGGTACATGGTGGAAACCACGCCGGGAATTCCTGCCAGGTCTGCAGTCAGGGCATCGAAGAAACCTTCTACGATAATGGGATTGCTGTTTTCGGGTTGGATATTGAAGGGAATATCGCTTGGGCCCGAGGCAAAAGAAACGTAGGGGTGGGGCTTGCCGTCGTCTTCCATGAGACGTCCATATACAGAATGGATCAGTCCTTTGGAATTGCGTGCGGGAATGGTAATTCGGGGTTCGTGGTAGGCTTCCAGGTTGTCCAGATAGAAACTGACCTGGTGGCGTTCCAGTCCGGAAAGCATGCAATAACTAAAGAAGGGCTCCGGGTCGCCACTGTAGTAGCCCAGGCCGTAGAGCTGGGCCTGACCGATGTTCCAGCCCCTGGACTGTAGAAATTCTTCGGAAGATGGGCTCTTGCAGGCGGCCCAGTGGCAATAACGGACAAAGCACTCTAGCACCTTGGACTTTTCGCCACCTACTTCCTTGAGCAAAAGGTGGTCGTCTTTCTTGGAGTCCTGTTCCTGTTCGAGGCCGCCCAGGAATTCCAGGGCTTCGGCCCTAGCGGCGGGTTCATCCATGCCGTTGAAGCGGCTCCGCATCACGAATTCCACCAGGTCGCCTTCGCTACCGCACTGGAGGCAGCGGTAACGCCAGTAACCCAGGGCGTCATAGAAGAACAGGGAGGTCTCTTCGGGAGCGTGGAATGGACAACTGGAAATCAGGTTCCGGCCCCACCGGCTGAGGGGAATTCCCAACTGACGGGGGTGGGTCTTTACATGTACAAAGCCTGAGTTTTCCTGGTCAATAAGCATAGGGAGCCTCCATATAGGAATCTAATAAAAAATACCCGGAATGGAACACTTTTTAGGTCATTTTATCTACTTTTTGGCTATGGTTATTCTCGGCATCGACCCGGGCTCTATTACGACAGGATACGCCTTTCTGGAAAAGAATCCGAAGGGGTTTTCGGTGCTGGAATACGGCACCATCCATTCACCGGCATCTAAGTCATTGGAGGACCGTCTATTACAGATTATCACCAAGCTGGAATCCCTGCTGGACCAGTACCGGCCAGACGCCCTGGCCATGGAAGGGGTGTTCTTTGCCAAAAATGCCAAGAGCGCCCTGGTACTCGGGCATATCCGCGGGGCGGTTCTTGTGGCCTGCCGCAAGCGGGGCATGTCCTTTGACGAGTACCCGCCCAAGGTGGTCAAGCAGTCCGTTACCGGCGATGGTGCCGCCTCTAAGGAACAGGTGGCCCACATGGTCTTTGCACAGCTCGGGATACAGGGCTCCGACCTTCCGCTGGACGCTTCGGATGCCCTGGCTATCGCCTGGACTCACGGAAATCCGCCGCCCTTGACTGCGACTCTGAAAAAACGGCCTACGGTCCGCAAGAAAAAGGCCTCTGTCCAGCAGTGGAAAGACCTGATCAAGAAGATGGGAGTGGAAATTTAATGACCGAAGATTTGTTGCCCTACGGACTTGGAAAGCCGAACCTTGTAGAGGCGGCTCCGGGATATTTTGTGGATGCCGAAATCCTACCTTTTTTGAACAAATTAAAAAATGTGGCTGCGGCGGAAGGATTTGAACTCCGGATAGAATCGGCTTACCGCCCTTTCGAAAGGCAACTTTCCATCTGGAACCGCAAGGCACGTGGGGAACTGCCCCTGCTTTCGGCAGAAGGTGTTCCCATGGAACGGCCTCAAGACGAAGAAGAGCTGATGTATGCCATTCTCACCTGGTCGGCCCTTCCGGGGGCGAGCCGTCATCATCTTGGGACAGACCTGGACGTGGTAGATGGGCGAGCCTGCCCAGAAGGTTACGAAGTCCAGCTTACGCCGGAGGAGTGCTCTGGGATGTTTGCCGCTTTCCACAAGTTTTTGGATGAACGCTTTGCTGCCGACGGAGCTTTCGGTTTTGACCGGGTGTTCGTCCCAGGCCGCGGAAAAATTCGGCCCGAAGGCTGGCACATCGCCCACCTGCCTACCTCCCGCAAGCGTCTGGAGCATTTCTCGCTGGACACGCTCCGCAAGATTTACGAAGGTTCGGACATGGCCTGCAAGCAGGTGGTCCTTGCCCGCCTCCCTCAACTGGCGGAGGAATATATCTATCCGTATTTTGTTTAGGGAATAGGGGTTAGGATCTAGGGGCTAGGGGTTTGAGGTCGCTTCGCTTTGAGGGATGTCATCCTCGCGAAGGCGAGGATCTGCTAGATTGCAGTAAGCGGATCCTCACCTGCGTGAGGATGATGACTCACAACTCACAACTCACACCTCACACCTCACACCTCATAACTCATAACTCACAACTCACAACTCACAACTCACAACTACTCCCCATGCTTTCCGGTTCCATCAAATTGAAATTCAAGCCCTACGGCACCAGCGTTCTCGGTGCGCCGCTCCTGTATTTCCCCTGCAAGGGAGCTTGCCGTTTACTTGTAATGGCGGGTATCCACGGCGAAGAACCGGAGACCATATTCCTCTTGAGCCGAGCCTTGCGCGCCTTTGGTGACAACCTGGAATCGATAGCGTTTATCCTGTGCGCGAACCCCGATGGGGTGACTCTTGGAACCCGCGGAAATGCAAACGGTGTAGACCTGAACCGGAACTTTCCGACAGAAAACTGGAGTGTTGCACCGGTACGTTCCCGCTCTATTCTGGAGGCGGAACGGAACATGGAACTTTCCACAGGGGCAGCTCCTGCAAGCGAGCCGGAAACCAGTGCTTTAATCCAACTGGTGGATACTCTTGTGCCACAGGCGGTGGTGGCTCTCCACAGTCCCATCGGCTGCATTGACGCTCCCGAAGAAACGCCTCTTGTGAAAAATCTCCAGGCGGTGTTCAATGTCCCATACGTCAAGGATATCGGATATAAAACTCCAGGCAGCTTTGGTACCTGGTGCAAGGAACGTAATCTTGAATGCGTTACGGTGGAGCTTCCACGCCTTGCTCCGGAGCTTTTGTACGAACGCTACGGGTTAAGCTTTGCGGAATTTCTAAAAAAATACCCCGGCACGCAGCCGGGGTGACATCAAAAAAAATCCTAAGCCCTAGTCATTACTTTTCGAAGCCTTTGCTTCTTCAATAATCTTGCTGCGGTTGATAAGGCCTACGCTAAAGCCGATGACCAGGTAGCATCCGCCGAGAACAAGCAGGTATTCCAACACGTAGGGGACCTTTTCGGAAATGAACATGAATCCGGCAATGTAGGTGAGAACAATCAGTACGCCTTGGAAAATGTTGAAGGCTTTGTTCTTGCGTGGCTGAAGCTTGGGCAAGAACAGGGGGCTCACCATCAGGATGCCTGTGGCAAGCATCACCACAACGGGGATAAACACCAGAGCGGAGTTGGGGTCTGTGAAGATTCCCTTGGATTTCAGGAACACGACCAGGGTGGCGTTGATGGCGCCAGCGAAGGTGGAGGGGAGTCCTGAAAAATGATGGTGGTAGGTGTCGGAATCGCAGGCGTTGTACTTGGCCAGGCGCATGGCGGCACAGAGAACATAGATAGAGAATGTCACCACCAGCAGGGCCGCGTTCTGCTCAAAGAACTGGGGCGCGCAAATCTTGTAGGTGAAGAACACGCAAAAGGCGGGAGCAAGCCCAAAAGCAATCAGGTCGGCAAGGCTATCAAACTGGGCGCCGAATTCAGAGCTGGCGTTTACCAGGCGTGCAGCAAAGCCGTCCAACTTGTCCAAAAGCATGCTGAGCATTACGAAATAGGCGCCCATGCGGAGCGTGTCGGTAGAGGTGAAGGAATCAAAGGCTCCCGTAACCCAGCAGATGGCAAAAACGCCTAACAAAAAGTTCATGCTAGTAAATGCATTCGGCAAAATAAAACGAGACTTTCCCACGATCAACTCCTTGTTTTTACAACACAAATCTAAAAATTTAATTCAGGACAGATCCTAGTTCCGAAAACCGAAATCCGAAATCATTTTACGGCCTGAATTTCCCACAGCGCCTTCACTCCGGCGGCAACAATCAAGTGCTGCGGCGGTGCGTAGGGGTTTTCTTCAGTGGGGAAATTGGTCCAGTGCTTGGTGGAGAACTGGTAGTACTGGGTTGGCCTGTACATGACCGGAAGCACCGGTATGGTTTCCATAAAAATTTTGTTCAGTTCGCGGTAGGCGAGTGTCAGTTCGGCTTCGTCGCGGATAGTGGGGATCTTGTCCAACAGTTTATTTGCCTCGTCGTTGCTGAAACGACCCTGGTTGGAGAAGGCATCCTCGCCCACAGGTTTGAGCCCGATGGGACCCATAATCTGGGAGAATCTTGTCCAGGGTGTTGCTGCAGAAAGCTCAGCTGTCTGGGTCTTCATGGCGAGGTCGAAGGTTCCCAAGCGCAGGTCCTTGTCCCACACGCCGTAGTCCACGAAATATTCTTCGGCAGGAATGCCGATTTCCTGGAAGGTTCCGACAATGACCTTGATGGCGTCTTCCCAGTCGGTCCAGCCCTGGGGGCACTCCAACTTGATGGTGCGGACGGGGCTGCCATCGGGGTTCAGAAGAGCGCCTTCGGCATTCCAGGAATAGCCCGCATCCTTCAAAATGCTACGGGCCTTGTCCAAATCGAATTCATATCCATATTCTTCGGCATCATCTTTATTGAAGAATTTGCTTTCTGTACCGAAGGGCAGAATAAAACCAGATTGCATGGCTGGTGTATAGTTGGATATAGCACGCGCCTTGACTTTTTCGAAGTTGATGCTATGTGCAAGAGCTCTGCGGAAAGCAACATCACTAAAGGGCTTTTGATGATGGGCTATCAATAACGTAGTAATGGACCCGGGCTGGTGGTACGGTTCGTTCCTGCTCCAGGCGCGAATACTGTCCTTAACCTTGTCCCAAATACGGGGAAGGAAAATGGAAGATACGTCTAGGTTACCCTTGACCATAGCACTGTTGAAGTGGTTGTTGCCGTTGTACAAGGAGTGGATGATGTATTTGGGGGCGGGCTTCTTGCCGCCGTGCTTTACATTGCCCCAGTAATTGTCATTCCTTTCCAGGACAATCTTGTCGGGGGAGAATGTTTTTAAGTCGTATGGTCCGGAAACTACGGGATTGGAGTCGTTTTTAAATGCTGTAACCTTGGCCATGTCGTATGTTTTATTGCTTACGGCATTTAGGACAATAGGACCAAAGACTTTTTTGGGGAGAATGGAGGTTTCCGCTATGGCATTTAGAAGGATCAGGGGGTTCCGATTCTCTTTATTCAAGGAGAAGGTGATGTTGTTGTTACTGTCTGCAGAAATCTTCTTGATATAGTTCCAGTTGCCATGCCTTGGGGTGGGCAGGATTGAATCAATGAAGAAGGAAAAAATAACGTCATCCACGGACACCGGTTCGCCGTTATTCCATTTGGCCCGTTCGTCTAGATGAACGATGACGGCGTCGTCAGTCTGCTTGAAACTGTCGGCAAGCATGGGTTCCAGTTCGCCATTAAGCTGGTTGTAGGTAACCAGGGTCTCGTACATAAGGCGGACGTTCCCGTCGATAGGGAAATTGGGGTCGTAGTCCAGAGGGTTGAACGTTGCCGGAGGTGCCCAGTCGAACCCTCCAATATAGAGGGTCTCACTTCTTGGGTATTCTTGCTGGCTCTGGACAACCTCTGAATTTTCTTCGGTCTTGCAACCGGAGAAACTAATCAGAACGCCTGTAAGGGCAAAGACGCTTAAAACCTTGAAAAATGTCAAAATCTTCATCCTTCTAAAAGACAATTACAACATATAGAAATGTAATGTTTTTTCAAAGGAAAAACCACTATTTTGAGGCTAAAAGCAGTCTAAATCGGAGTAAAAATGGTTGAATTTTACCATTTAGAGGGAAAATCCGTACAACAACCTTTTAGAGGATGCGCTAAAGAGAGTCTTGTTCAGGATAAAGGGGGTTCCTGCTCCACCGGGCGTGCTGAAACGGTGGACTATTTTCCCATCAGAAAGGGATATGGCGACAACTTCGTTACCCTGGTCTAGCCAGGCTAGGCCATCTTCCACAAAAGGTTTTGAAAAGATGGAACTTTTCCCCTGGAATTTCCATAGGGGCGTTCCAGAGATGGTATACAGAAGTAGACTTTGGTTTGCAAGCCCCACTAGGACGCAATTTGTCCCCTTGTAGGGGAACGCCTGAAGCGATGCTATTGGGGACTCCATCAGAATTTGCAGTGGTTCTTTGGTAGGGGTCCTTGCATCATAGATGAGGAGCCTGTTGTTGTTGGTGGCAAAGACTATAGCGGAATCGGCATGGGTCATTTGCGAGATGCCTGCCTGGATCCGCCCTGATTCCTGCTTGATTTGTCCAGATCCTTCCCATAGGTGGGTGATGTTGCCTTCTAGGCTGGCCGTTATAATTTGGGAGTCGTCCCTTGCAAAAAGGAACGGTAGGTCAAAAATCTTTCTAGACCAGGCCAATCTTCCATCGGGCCTAGTGAGTTTCATTAGGAATCCGTTCCAAGTAGAAATATAGATGGTTTCTGGTTCTAGCGTAATGTTGAAAGCCTTTCCGGGAAGTTGAATGGTCACCTTTTTCCCGTCCTTGCTCAGGTCGTAAATATTCAGGCTGAATCCGGAAGCCAAAGCTAAGGACTTTTCATCACTGCTGATAACCGGACTGTTATCCATCTTGGACAAGGTCCTTGTCCAACGAAGTTCGCCGTTTTCGGCATTGATGCAAATTAAACGGTTTGCTGCCGGATCCACAGTGAAGAGATTCTTTTTGCTGCCGAAGAATTGAGGATATTTTGTTTTCGGCGATATGTTTAAGAGGCTTACGAATTTGGCCCCAATGGCTTTTCCATAGCGTCCAAGTACAAGTGGTGTTACCTGGGGGTTGCTGACAGATAAGCGTACGGCTTCGGCCCATGCTTTCTGCCGTTCCTGTTCCTTGCCCTGGGTGTTTTCTAGTTGCAGGGCTTTGAAAAGCCATGCTTCGGCATTGCCGGGCTCCAATTTCAACAGAGAGTCCAAAACTGATGTGAGCTTGTCCCATTGAGCTGTTTCAGCTAATATAGCGGCCTGTTGCGAAAGCAGGCTCGATGCAAGGGGTGTCTTGCCATAATAATTTGGAGCTATGCCTTGTAGGTTTTGTCCGTCAAAATTTAAATAGGTGTTTCCGTCAGTGAGGATAGGGGCCGTAACAATGGGCTTTGCAAAGTTGAAGTTCCAAATGGGGCGAAGCAGGGTGTCTACCACAATAAGAGCCCCTTCGCTAGTAAATAGTCCGAGAGTTCCCTTTGCTAATGGATGGATCCTGTCTGCATCGCTTCGTGTAACTGAAACAGGGGTTCCTGTATTGAGGTTCACCAAAGAAATACGGCCTGAAGCCTCAAGTACTGCAATTTTTCCTTCAAAGGGAACAATGTTTTCTATGGTATTAAACGAAACTTTCCAACGAGGCTCTGTACCCTTGAGTAGGTTGTAACAGAACAGGTTTCCTCCTGAGTAGAATATGATATTATCCTTTGTAATGGTTACCTTTTGAATGGCGTCGTATTGGCTAATGGTAAAGGATTCTGAAAGATTCTCGTCAGACAAAAAATGAAGGGCGTTGTCTGGACAGTTTAAAACAAAATGTTCTATAGGTGCGTAATAAGATTCCACGATGCATTCGTTGTATTTGTCGCTTGATTGCTCTTGTTCGCCTTTTTTATTGACTAGGGCAATGGCATAATCCCCTTGGATCAGGCTTTTTTTGTTGCCAGTGACGATTCCTTTAGGGTTTCTTAGAGCAAAGGCTTTTGCCTTGCGAACGTTGTTAAATGGCTTAAAACGAAGGCTGTCTTTTTCTGGTAAAAAGAACCATATTCCAGTATTGTCTATTTTCAGCAATTCGGCATTGTTTGCTACATTGGCGGAAACTCTAATAAGAGAATCGTTTTTGATTTTGTATATGTTTCCATCTTGTAGGTGAATGTAAGACGGGGATCCCTCAAAAATTTTAAGTATAGGGGACTTCAGATGAAGGGTGTTTTTTTGGATGGTTTCTGGAGAGCTTTCGGTTGCTGCGATTCTTTCGGAAAGCCAGTAGGCTTTTCTCGTTATCGAAGTTGTTTTGAGACTTTGTTTATAATAGAGATTTGCAGATTGCGTGTTGCCTGCTAGTTCTTGAATCTTTCCGAGGTAAAAACTCGCTTGTTCCTTGTCTTCGATGTCGCCTTCACTAACGACCTTTTCTAAAATGCCGATTGCCTTTGAAAATTCGCCTTTCATTTCAAATAGATACAAGGCTTCTTGGATCGAAGATTCCATTTTTTCGGCTGATGCAAACGATGCAAGCCCGCATAACCACACAAGCATTATTGCCGTGCGTATTACGAAATGTCCTATGTCCAATCTACGGTTCAGCATTTTTTCGGTCATCAGTTTTCAGTCGTATCTCATAACTCATAACTCACAACTCACAACTCACTACTCACTACTCGTCACACATCAAACTTATACCCGGCGCCTCTGATAGAAAGAATGATTTTGGGGTTGGCTTGGTCATCTTCTAGTTTTTTGCGAAGGTTCACGATATGGTTGTCAATTGTTCGGGTAGAAGGCATGTTGTCGGTGGTGTAACCCCAAATATCTTGCAGTAGGTCTTCTCGTAGAACGACCTCACCCTTGTGCTGCCAGAAATACTTGAGAATCTGGAATTCCCTGGCGGACATTTCTAGGGGGACGCCTCCCTTGGTGGCTTCGTACTTCTTGAAATCTAGGTGGATGTCTGCGAAGTCTACTACCTCGGAAGGTGTCGCGGCCTGTGCGGAGGTGGCATCTGTATCAACCCTACGAAGGAAGGCCTTAACTCGGGCCAAGAGTTCCAAGATGGAGAAGGGCTTGGTTACGTAGTCATCTGCCCCCATCTCGAGCCCGGCTACCTTGCTGGTTTCTTCGGTCTTGGCTGTAAGCATGATGATGAATGTCTGCGGGTGTTTCTTGCGGATGACACGGCAGACCTCGAACCCGCTTTTCTTTGGAATCATCAGATCGAGAATTACCAGGTGCGGCATAAAGGAATCCGCCTTGGCGATGGCTTCTTCGCCATCGGCTGCGGTTTCCACGATGTAATTTTCCAACTCAAAGTTGTCTTGCAGACCGAGCCGGATAATTTCTTCGTCTTCTACGATGAGAATTTTGTGTTGCATGTTAATCCACCTTTCTAAATCTAACTGTAAAGTTGGAGCCTTTGCCGGGCTTGCTCACCAGAGAAATGGTTGCTTTGTGTGTCTCTGCCACACGTTTTACAATGGCGAGTCCAAGTCCAGAGCCTTTTGTGCTGCGGGTCATTTCGTCACCAACCCTATAAAAATCATTAAATATATTTTTTTGTTCCGAAGAAGGGATGCCTACGCCCGTGTCAATTACTGAAAATACGGCGCGGTCGTCTTCGTTGTAAACCTTGATTTCAATGTCGCCGGGAGCATTGGTGTATTTAATCGCATTTTCTATTAGATTCTGCGCTAGGCTATAAAGTGCCGTGTAATCGCCCATGACATATACGTTGGGGTCAAAATGGGTTTTGAAAGAAAGTCCCTTTTCGACGCCAATATCTTCTACCGCTTCAAAGACTTTCTTGGCGCATACAGAAAAGTCTAATTTTTCCCACTTGAATGCACCTGTACCGTGCTCCATGCGTGTGTAGTTTAGAATAGCTCCGATCAGGTTTTCTAGTCGGGAGGCTTCCTTGTTGATGAGTCCAGAGTATTCCTGGACTTTTTCGACTTTCATGACACGCCCTCTAGCCATCATTTCGGCGAACATCTTGATAGAGGTGAGGGGCGTTTTCAATTCGTGAGAAACGCTAGAAAGGAAGTTTGCCTTCATGGCCAAAAGCTTGTGTTCCTGAATAAAGAAACGTAGCATAAAGAAGGAGCCAAATATCACCGTAATGAGGGAGAAAAACAAAAGGCCATACATCAGGAGCATTCGATGCCTGGATTCTTTTCGGATTTCGCCTACATCTTTTTCGTAAAGACATAATTGCCACGAAGGGGCCGTGCTAAAGAAGACTTGCGAAATGGCATTTGCACTGTCTGGGATAGCTCCGAGTAAAAGCGAATCCTTTGCATCGGTAATGGAAAAGGGAATGTTATTCCAACGCTGAGCAACATTTCTTAATTTGTCTATGATACGATGTTGGTAAGCCGGCTCATCTACCTTGGCTATGACAACTTGGTTTCCCGACAACATTGGGTACGATAATCTGAAAAGAGTCAGACCGTCTTCTGATTTGAACAGTACCCCCGACTTGGAGGCATTTTCACTGTGCAATGTTTTTTGGAATAGTTCTTGATTGCGGATAAGGATGTCGGTGTAGTTTAATTGGCGGTTAAAGTTGGATCTTAGGTTCCAAAAGGCTTCTCGTTTTTCTTGTTTCAAACTTTCAAAAGAAAGAATTTGGGTAAAGGCGGACTCAAAGAAAAATCTTGTGGAGGGAATGTCTTCGATTGTGCTTTCTTGCAAGAACTGATTTAATACTGACAGACAGTAGTCCTCGGCTTCCTGGTGCTTTCTCATTTTGACCAGGATTTCAAAATGGAGCAGATTGACGGAGCGGGTGAGGTTGGGGTGCAGGTATCCTTTTAGGTTAGGAGCGCTTTCTAGAGGAATCAGCATCCGCAGGGCCTTGTAGTATTGCTTGGTCTTGTAGGCTAGGCGGATTAATCCTATAACGTTTTGAACTTGCTCGTCCAGTTGTTGTAATGGAATTCTTGGGAGGGTTTCTCTAGAATACTGGATTTCCTGGAGATCCCCCCCCTCCCGTTCGCTCTGGAAAAGCGCTTTTTCCAACGGCGAAGGCTTGATATCGGAGAAACTTCTTTCCGGAGAAAGTAACTTGGATGAAATATCTGGATAGACTAGCGTCCCGTTGTTGTAAAGGAAGATGGCCTCAACGCCCTGTACATCCTTGAAGTTTGCGGCATTGCCAAATTCAAGCAGACTTTTGGGAAGCTCGTACAAGAACAGTGATGCGGCTTTTGTTTCTTGGAGTATTTTGCTCTGTTCTTTTTCGAGAGCTTCTTCTAGTTCCTTTTGTAGGGAAACTCTGTTCTCGTCGAAGTTTTTTTGGATAAGAAAGTTCTCGTTCTGAATATTGCGAAAACTCAAATACGAAAGAATCGCCATCGGCAAAACGATGGCTCCAGCAAAAAAGCCAAAGAACAGGAGGTTGTTGCGTGAGATTCTCAGCCGTCACCTCCTAACTTTAGAAGGGGAGGTGCGACGATATACTGGGGAACAGCAATATGAGAACGCTGGTCCCCATCAGTAAGGTGACCAAAGAAAAAGCTAATGCAGATATGGCTATCAGTGTTTTTGTCACTTGGCTAATTGTGCCTTGTGGGTAACGGAAACCTTGTGGCCCATTTCCACGCGGCGGTTGTTGGAGTAAATTTCGCGAATGAGTACAGCTGCTTCGTGGTCGGTGGCTCGGGCAATGATGCCTCGGCCAAGAAGACGGGGCGGAATGCTTTCGTCGGATTTGTCCTGTTCCCAGATGGCGATGGCATCTCCGGTACGGAACTTGTCCTCTTTGCCTTTGTCAATGAGCACGTAAGAGTAGGCTCCAATAATCAGCATGGGGTCCATAGAATAACGGATTGTTGCCATCTCTTCGATGTCTGCTTTTTGTTCCTTTCCATAGCCGCTCACATTCAGGACTTTCGGAGCTTTTTTGACACGGGCTTTGGATTGGTTAATCTTGATTTCTCTGAAGCTCTGCACAATTTGTGCACGGGACAAGGTGTCGCCAACGGCGGTAATCTTCGCGATGCCCGAAAGTCTAAGCATGGCGTAGGTGTCAAAGCTCTTTCCATGGGTGCCGGGGACTTCGATAGCTCGTGCATCCAGGATTTCTATCAGGTCTCCCTTCTTTGCCTTGATATCGGTCTTTTTGCCGATTCCAACCACCACTTCCATTTCGGGAATGTGGAGAATGGGTTCCTTCCGTTCGCCGGAACGGATGGAGAAGAACTGGTCATCTTTTTTCAGCTGTTCTACATCATAGATTTCAGGAGCGAGAATCTGGTAATAACCGTTGAAAATTTTCGGTGCCGGACGCTGCTTGTAGTAGTAAACGTCATCTTTCTTGGTCTTTTTGGGGCGCTTGTCGCGGTTGCGCAGGTCACCCAACATGTTTTCGAAGTCGCCGTTCCGTGCATCGCCCTGGTCGCAACCTACGGCGGAAACGCCCTTAGGGAGGTTGGTGTCGGCGATGGCGCCACCGCAGGGGTAGCGGTTCTGGGTGGTGGGGATCGCTATAGGTTCTTCTCGGGTGCTGTCCCCGAAGTAGATGGAGTCACCCGGATAAATCCAGTGGGGGTCCTGGATATGCCTGTTGTTTTCCCACAGGTCGGGCCAGGCGAAGGGGTCGTTCAGGAATTCGTCACTCAGGTCCCAGAGGGTGTCGCCTTCCTTGACGATATAGGCAGACGCAACCAGCACTCCCAGACCGAGGCACAAAGTCGCAGTTTTCAAAAATCCCATAGTAATCCTTGTAACTCTTTGAACGTGAACAAGTTATGTAATAATTTAATCTTTTCTTTGCCTAAAAGTAGGGGCTTTTTGCACAAAAAGTGTTTTATGGGCGGGTTTTATGGGATTTTGGGCTGGTTTTTGCCTTTTTCCGCCAAGAAGTCCAACTCGGTCCGGCACGAAAATGGCCAAAATCTCGAATTTTCCGCGGCCGGGTTCCAGGTAGAGAGGAATGGATTTGCGAAGGACATACCCCTGGTTCCTGAACTGCTTGATAAGCTTTTGGGCCTGTTCCAGGTCGGCGGTTTCAATCAAGATACGCTCCGGCCTGACCCCGGCGATGGTTTCGACGGAACCCGCCGGCAGGGGTTCTCCTTCGGGCAGGTTGAAATAGAAAGTCCAACGCCCGTCGTTTTCGGACTTGGAAAAGAACTTGGTGAGAAATCCCGGGTCAAAGAACCCCCTGTGGAACCGCATGTTTTCTTGCGGGGCTAGGCGGCTGTTCTGGCGGCTGGATTCCATGGAGGTTTCGCGGCAATCCTGGCTTTCTACCTGAGCAAACAGAGGGGAAAGGGAGGCGGCTACAAAACTCGAACTCGAATAGAATTCAAAGAACTTATCGCCTTTTGCAGGGTGGATGGCGTTTGCAATTTTTTCCGGGAGCTTTAGCCAGGCGTCCTTGATGCGGGGGGCCCAGTCCAGCACATGCATGCAGAAACCGGAATCTCCTAGGGGCATAAAGTCCTTGCCGAAATTGCACCTGGACTCGATGCGGGCGCTTTGATGTACGGTGGGGTCAAAGGGCACAAAGGGCTGACACTGGATTTGGTGGCAGCTGATGATTTCGGGGCAGGAACGCTCCAGAAAGTCAACGAAGGTCTTGCATTCGTGGGCGGAATTTTTGCCGCGGAGGTTTGCCTGCACTACCAGGGCGAAGTTTCCATTGCCGCAGGCCCTGAACCAAATGGTCCGGATGGCCTTGCGGAAATTGCGCAGGTGTTCTTTCTTGATTTGTTCGAAAATTTGCGTGACGACTTCGGGAGTGTCCATCCCCTTTGCGGGTGCGTCCAACAGCAGGCTTTCGTGACCGTTTATGAGCTTGTTGTAAATTTTCCAGTCGGAATTTTCGGGCTTTGCCTCAGCGGTGAACCAGGCCTGGACCTTTCCGGGGATTCTCATGTCGTGGGTCCAGGAACTGAACTGCTTCTGGATGTCTTCGAAACTTGCCGCCCTGCGGATAATTGGCTTTTCGACCTTGGAAGGCTCTTGCTTTTGCTGATGGTTTTTGGATACACTTTTTCTTGTAAAACGATTCATCACTTACCTACTCAAAGGGCCGAAGGCCCGAGCTCATACCTCAAAGCAACGAAGTTGCGACCTCTCACCTGTTACACCCAGAATCTCGGATAGATCCAGGAGCAGTCCCGAGCCAGGAGTTTCGGGAATTCCCTGAAGGAGCCGTTGATCTGGAACTGGTTCAGGCCGCCTTCTACCGGCGTGAGTTTCAGCACGCTGTCGGCACGGGATTCCAAGTAGGGGTATTCGTCATTGTTGCAGGCGGCCACTACGGCACAGCCCGTGAGGGCGATGATGGTGTCCACCATCTGCATCAGAATCTGGTGGGGGGCACCGGTAATGCGCATGGCCTTCGGGTTGTGGAACACCGCCGAAATAGGGTCGATGACGATGGTGCGGTAGTTGTGGTTTCCCATCTTCTTCGCGCCTTCTACGCGCTTTGCGATAAGCTGTGCCGTCTCCAGCGGAGAAAGAGCGACTCCTCGCAGATTTAAGAAGCCGAAGTTCCCGGTGCTGGCGGGAAGCCCACGTTTGTTGGCCAGCAGGTACAGGCGGTTCAGGAACACGGACTTGGTAAGCTCGAAGTTGATGAACAGCACGTCGCTCATGGTGGTGGCGTTTCCGAACCATTCCTCACCGTAGCAAAGCGAAAGTCCCAGGTCCATCAGGGCCATGGACTTTCCGCATTTCGGGGGAGCGGTGAACAAGAAGAATTCACCGGCCTGGAGCATGTTCTGGATTAAAACTTCGTCTTTTTTCGGGGCCTCTTCGCTGTCGCTGGCAAGCTCGATGAGGGGCTTGCCATCTAGGGAGTATTCCACCCACTGTTTCCATTCGACAAAGTTCTTGGCGCCCTGTTCCAAGCTGATCAAGTACTGCTGCTTTCCGCCACGGAGCACGCCCGGCATGCGGACCATCATGCTTGGGTTCCTGTTGCTGGAATCTACCTGGAAACCTTGGGAGGCAAGGGTGCTGAACAGGAAATCGACCCGTTCGTCGTATTCCTCTTGGTTGTCGGCTCCAATCTTTACCCAGGCCTGCACGGAGTTTGCGCCGGTGTTGATGAGGGCTGCGCAGGGAAGGTTCAACGCCTTGAAGTAGGCCAGCTGCTTGGCTAGCGTCATCTTGGGATTGTCCACCATTACGTAGCGGTATTTCCAGCTCTCGTCGGAGGCGTCTTCGCCACCCTTGGTGGCGTTGATGCAGATAAGGGCTCCTTCGGGGCTGTCCAGGCTCTTCATGATCTTTTTGATGGCGTCGTCCTGGCCCACGATGTTGGACACCAACTCCGATGTGGCGGTGGGAGTGTCCGAAATCTTGAAGTCGATGGTTTCGTCTTCTTCGAAGGTTGCTTCCAGAAGCTTGGCCAGGTCCTTACGCCAGTCGGCGGCAGGCCATGGGATGGAAAGGGCTTCGGGGTCAATCTTGAAATTCTGCAACAGTTCCAGGGACTGGGTGTCAAGACCCATGGCCAGCATCTGTTCCATGGGAATCATGCTGGCGTTGAATGCCGGCATGATGGTGGTCTGTGGCGGTGCCGCCGCCTGGGTGGTTTCCCTGTGGGGTTCGGTTTTTGCTTCTTCTCGTTCAGAAGAACGTTTCTCGCTGGAGAAGGCTCGGCGCAGAATCTGTTCCACTTCGTCGTCGCCCAAGCCGCGTTCACGGGCGAGGCCTCCAATCTGGAAGGAGGTGTCCATAAAGGTCCAGCCGTCTTCCATGGCGGCTTCGGCGGCCTTGTACAGCTCGCTCTTTAGGTCCTTGTCCTCGAATTTACCTTTCAGGAACTGGTTGACGATTTTTCTTGCGCTTTCCATATTGAGTCCTTCTTAGTTGCAATCCCTTCCAAAATAAATAATTAATTCTTGATGCGAAGCCTTGCGTATTCGTACAGGCCCAAAGATAGGGCCACGGAGGCGTTGTAGGAATGTGCTTCGGGCATCATGGGGATCCGGAGCACGGCATCGCACTGTTTTTTCACGAAGGGCGGAAGTCCCACGTCTTCGCCGCCTACGGCAATGACTGCATGGTCTGCAAAGTCGAAACCGGCCAGGTTCGTCTCGGTGTCGGCGTCAAGGCCCAGAATCTGGTAACCCGCCAGTTTCAGCTCCCCGATGGCCCCTTCCAGGTTGTCAGGCCTGCAAATTCGCATTTTTTGCAGCGCTCCGGCAGAGGTACGCTCTACGCTTGGCGTAATTCCGCACATGCCTTTTGCGGGAATCATGAACAGGTCCACGCCCAGGGCGAGGCAGCTACGGATACAGGCTCCCAGGTTTCGCGGGTCTTCGATGTTGGTGGCTACGGCAATAAGCTTTCTTTCGCCGGTATCACGGGCGTTGAAAAATTCCTCCCGCACGTCTTCCCAGGCCAGCAGTTCCTTTTCGTTCATCAAGGCCACCACGCCCTGATTCGGTCGCGCATAACTGTCCAGAATTTTAGAATCCACCTGCTGCACATGTACGTGGGCCTTTTTGGCCAGTTTTTGCAGGCTGTAGAGCTTTGGATTTTTGGACTGGTGCATGAATAGCACCCGATGGACCTTCAGGGGCTCGTTCTCGAGTAAGGCTTCTACCTCTTTAAGGCCGCCTACGGCTACTTGAGGTGCTGCGTCCTTGTCGCCGATGGCCCGAACTACGTTTTCTGGCCGCGGGCGGTCAAAGCGGGGCTTGTCAAAACGGGGACGCGCCGTATTTGCCTGAGAAAAACGCCGTTCTTCTCCGAAGCTACGTCGTTCGAATTTCTTGTCGTTTTTTTCGAAACTCATATCAATACCTCTCTCTGCAGGCGATAACGGAATTCATCTGGATGTCTGTCGGTTTCTGCTCTAGGGGTGTGTCGGAAATCTGTGCCGGGGTGGCAATACCCGCCTTGTAGGCGCTGGGGAACTTGGCTAGGTACCGGTCGTAGTAACCCTTGCCGTGGCCTTGCCTACTCCCGTCCCAGTTGAACTTTGTTCCTGGAACCAGGAATACGGTGATGGGGCCTTCCCAGGGGGCGATTCCTTCGCGGGGTTCCATGATGCCGAAATGCCCCTGAACCAAATCTTTTTTCAGGTTCTCGATGGGGTAGAATTCCATGGTGGACTCTCCCGTCACCTTGGGGAGCAGAAGCCTGCCTTCCATGGCCAGTTCCTGCACGATGGGCAAAATATTGGGTTCTCCCTTGAGGGGGTAGAATGCTGCCACTTTTCGGGCGTCCCGGTAGCCTGGAATCTGGTGAATTTCTACCCAGGGCTCCTTGATAATGGATTCTCCCGTCTTTTCATGGCGTTTCTTTTGGATCAGTTCCACGATGGCGCTGGAACTGAATATGAGAATGACAAGAAATGCAATAGCGATGGAAGCGGCCATTGGTTATTCTCCTATCCTTTCGGCCTTGTCCAGGTGTTCCTGCAGAATCTGGTTCCACACTTTTTTTTGCCAGCCCAGCAGGTGGGCGTTTTCGTACCGGGTTTCCCAGGGAGTATCTCCTGGAACGGCAAGCCACACCAGCTGGTTCTTGTTGGCCACCAGGCATGTGTCCAGGTTCAGCTGTTCGGCCTTTTCGTCTCGCCAGAGCTTCAGGGCGGCCAGCAGTTCCGAATGGGGAATGACCGCAGGGGGAGCCGACCTGGGGTGCTTTTCGGGCCATTCGCCCTCGGGAGTGTCAATCGCCTGCTGAAGCATGGCCATGAAGGAATCCAGCCGTTCTTCCCTGAAATTCCGGGGAAGTCTGGGGAGCCTTTCTTGTTTCAGGTCTGGGTAATCCCGCATCACGTGCCGGACAATGGAAAGCATGAGTTCGGCGGGCATGACCTTGTATGGAGGACGGTCCATGGCTTCGGCCTGTTTTTCGCGCCATTCCCACACATGCTTCAAAATATTCAGTCCCAAGGGCGGGAAAACATTGGAACCGGGAATCCTCCAGGGGTCCTTTTTAGGGTGACATTGTTCTTTGGAATGTTCTATTAGAGCGTCGCATTGCTCCATAAGCCATTGCAGGCGTCCAGTCTCTTGCAGTTTTCCGGCCAGGATGGCGCACAGCTCGTGCAGGTAAAAGGTGTCGTGGATGGCGTATTCGCACATTTCCAGAGGGAGCGGCCGTATGGACCAGTCCGCCCGCTGGTTCTCTTTTTTCAGTTCGTCGCCAAAGTACTTGCGGACAAGGTCGGCAAGTCCCAGGTGTTCCTCGCCCAGGAACTTGGAAGCGAGCATGGTGTCAAAAATTTTCTTGGGCGAAAATCCGAAGGTCTGCCACAAAAGCCGCAGGTCGTAGTCCGCCCCGTGAAAAATCAGGGTCTGCATGGCCCTGGCCTTGAAAAGACGGGAAATATCTAGCCCGCAGAGGGGGTCTACTATATAGTGATGGTCGCCGATGGTAATCTGTATCAGACAGAGTTTTGATTCGTAATGGTGCATGGAGTCGGCTTCGGTATCTACCGCCGCCATATCGTAGAGTTCCAGGTCGGCAAGCAGGTTTGCGAGGCTGTCTTCGCTATCTACCAGTATGTATTTCTCGTCTTGCAACATGTAGGGGGAAATGTAACTAAAAAAAAGAATTGTTATCTTTGCGTTCATGAAAAAGATTTCCCTTACGGGCATCAAGCCCACTGGCACTCCGCACCTGGGTAACTACCTGGGCGCCATCCGCCCCGCTCTTGAACTTTCCAAGACCTACGATACGGTCTACTTCATCGCCGACTACCACGCTTTGACCACCGTGCAGAACGGTGCCGAGATGCGGGCCAACATCTACAAGATTGCGGCAACCTGGCTTGCTCTTGGCCTGAACCCCGAAGAGGGCCTGTTCTACAAGCAGAGCGACATTCCCGAGATTTTCGAACTCAGCTGGGCGCTTAGCTGCTTTACGCCGAAGGGCTTCATGAATCGTGCCCACGCTTACAAGGCGAAGGTCGAAGCGAACAATGCCGCCGGTGAGGATCCGGATGCCAACGTGAACATGGGCCTCTACTGCTACCCGTGCCTGATGGACGCCGACATTTTGATGTTCAGCGCTGACATCGTGCCCGTGGGCAAGGACCAGAAGCAACACGTGGAATTCGCCCGCGATATCGCCATCAAGTTCAACAAGCATTTTGGGCAGGACGTGTTCACCATTCCTGAACCGGTGTTCCAGGAAACGACCGGCATCATCCCGGGTCTTGACGGTCGTAAGATGAGCAAGTCCTACGACAACGTCATCGACATCTTCCTCGAAAGTAAGGCCCTCAAGAAGAAGATTGGCAAGATTGTCACGAACAGCCAGGGCATCGAGGAACCGAAGGATCCCGATACCTGCAACGTGTTTAAGTTGTACAAACTCTTCGCCACTCCGGAACAGACCGAGGCTCTCGCTGCCCGC
>OMSO01000008.1 GCA_900313675.1 uncultured Fibrobacter sp. | reverse complement strand
TATTTAACAGGATAAACTATAGACGGGGATGTTTTTATGAAGAAGTCTTTCCAGCGTGTCATTGCGACCCTGAACTTGTTTCAGGGGAAGCAATCTCTAGCCATCTTCTTGTTGGCGGCAATCTTTGCCCTTTCCGCCTGCGACGATTCTTCGTCGGCTTCTAGCAATGGACCGGATGAGAATGCAGCGGTTGATTCTTCATCTTCAATCTGTAAAGATTGCGATGACGAATCAAGTAGCTCTGCTAAAAAGATTGAATCTTCTGCTGAGGAAGCCGGTTCTTCAAGTAGAACAACGTCTAGCAAGTCTTCATCAAGCGGCAAGACTGCATTTTCAGGTTTGTCTGATAGTGGGGCTAGTAGTTCTAGCATAGAAAAAAAATCCAGCACCAGTACCGAAGATATGGCGTGTTCAAAGGAAGGCTACATAAAAAGTGTTTGGGATAGGGCAAGCCAATCGTGGGTAGATTATATTTGTTCCAACAACTATTATATTCCTGCGAGTGAATATGTTCCTAGTTCCTCCAGCAAATATCCCATTATGGACAGCGTATTCAATGAAAAAGTAAATTATGGAAATTATCGAGATCCTAGAGACGGACAAGAATACAAAACCATTACTTTTACGCTGTATGCGGGGAGCTCACACGAAAAAACGTATGAGGTTTTCGCACAGAATCTAAACTTTGGTAAATGGGTTAAGTCTACCGATATTGTTGCCGATGATGATACAGTTAAGTATTGCTACGACGACGATGAGTGGTATTGTAAAAACTATTTTGGAGGCCTCTATTCTTGGGCTGAGGCCATGGGCTTTCCTGAAGCCTGTAATACTGCAGCGTTAGGCTCGGAGAAATGCCCTTATGAAATAGAAGAAACAGGTGGCTCTTACAACTTCGCTATCCATCAGGGTATTTGTCCTGATGGGTGGCATATACAGAATGAAGAAGAATTTAGTGGGGCTGGATATATGAGCCTCTCCAACATTTATTATCCTAATTCAGGTAGATGGCGTCAAGACAATCCGTCAGGAAGGTCTTTTTTGCTGGCTGGAGTGCGTTATGAAGATGGATATGGATCTTTGGGGACAAAGACTACTTTTGCCTTGCCGGACCCAAGAGTAAGTTCTTTCTATGAGGATAAAAAAGATTCTCTTGTTTCAAGTTATAATATAGCAGTCTCTTACGACGGTGGAGTTAAACGAAGTATATACAAGGCCGGTTATGAAGTTAATGACGTTTCTTGGAAGAAAAACAAGGTGTCTGTCCGTTGTGCCAGGATAATTACTGGAGAATAGTTTTTCTACTGGAATGGGAAAAATCAGCGAGGAATCAACATGGCTTTCAAGAATATAAAGAGAAATAGTAATCTGAAACAATGTGGTTTTAACCAGTATAAAATGGAACAGCTAGGCCCCCGTTTGATGATGGATGCGACTGTCTCCGATTGATTTTTCTGTCTGTTGCGTTAAGGACTCTGACTAACCCGCCGATAAATAATCAACCCTCACCCCACACTTCACATTTCACACCCGCGTCTGCGTTAGGGGGCGTCGCACCGCCGTGCGGTGGCGAGACGGCCAACGCTGGGAGATCCCCGCCGCACATTCGTCATCCTCGCCCGTTCGACAGGCTCAGGGCAGGATCCGGCGAGGATCCGCTTGTTTTCCTCCAGCGGATGTTCGCCTGCGCGAACATGACGAGGTTCCTGCCTTTGCGGGGATGAAGCGTTGGCCGGCTCGATGAGCCGAGCGTGCTCGGCGAGCAGCACCCGCCCCGGCCCGTGCCGGGGAACGCCCATAAGAAAACAGATTTAGGTTATAGTCCTTATATATTCCCGAATATATGAAATGGGGTGTTTGCTTTTTTGTGCAAAGAAAGGTATATTTTGGAAGAGGAAAAAAAATATATATTGATGACGGAGGCCACTATGGAAATGACAACGGTCCAGCTTAAGGTTCCCGTGGCTATGGAACCGTATATTGCGACGAAGCCAGATGACGAACTTGTCCAGTTGGCCCTGTTGTTGCATCCGTTCGTGAAGAACGAAACTATTTCGCATGGTCGTGCCGCGGAAATCCTCGGCATCACGAAGTGGCAACTTATTGAACTTTACGCCAACGAAGGGTTCGCCTATTTCGACATGGATTGGAGCGAGGTAGAAGAAGACGTTGCAACCTATGAACGCCTGAAAGCCAAAGAGGCCGCACAGGTATGATTGTCGTCTCCGATACCACGCCACTTATTTCCCTCCTTAAAATTCGTCGCCTTGATTTGCTGGAAAGTCTTTTTGGGGCTGTCCATATTCCACAAGGAGTCTTCGACGAACTGACGGCAAACCCCGATTTTGCTGAAGAGGCGTCCGAAATCCAGGAATGCGAATTCATCAAGATTCAGGATGTCAACCCACAAGAAGTGTCCCTTTTTAGGCGGACTACGGGGCTTGACCTTGGCGAGAGCGAGGCACTGGTTCTTACCGACAGGTTGAAAGCCGACTTGTTGCTTGTTGACGAGATTCGCGCGAGGCATGTCGCAAAATCTATCGGTTTCAATATAATGGGGACAATAGGCATTTTCAGTGCCGCCTATAAAGAGGGTTTCATTTCTGCCGATGAAATTCGCGAGGCTGTGGAAATCCTGCGTTCCAGCGGGCGGCATATCGGTGAGAGGCTTTTCAAGAAGTTGATTGAATCCCTGTAAAATTGATTGACGGTCCTGCCACTTTTTGCGGGGATGACAAGTTGGGGCCGGGGAACGCCCTTTGACGGCAGGCTCTTTTTTTGCTAAATTTGCGACCCTATTTTAGGGGATGCGCTATGATGGATTTGTCTGTATTTTTCGATGGAATGTCCAAGCCCATGCTGCGTGAGGTCCACGCTACGGCTTACGGCAAAAAGGGCCTGCTGAACAACGCCTTGATTCAGTCGGAGGTGGTGTCCTTTTATTCCAGCGAAGAACGCATGCAGTCTATCCGTCAAAAACTGGAGAGCTGGCAGCGGCATTGCCTGGACCTGATTTACCTGAGCGGGAGCCGTGGGCTTTCTTACAACGAGCTGCGTCTTTCTGTGCCTGCGGCCAAGAGTGCCGAGCTCCAGAAGTTCTTGATTTCCCTTTGCCAGCAGTTTTTGGTGTGGCGTTCTTCGACGCCTGCTGCCGTCGTGTATTACGGTTTCAGGAATTTCGAGGAGAACATCCGTTACGTTCCCGAACCGGTGGACCCTTCCAAGGGCACTCACGTGGGTTACAGCGTCCTTTTGGACTGGCACGTTTGCAAGGTGCTGGGGCTTGCCCAGCGGGGCGAACTGAAGGTGAACGGCAACGGGACCCTGCACCGCCGCAGCCGGCAGCTCTGTCTGGATTCCTTTACGTCGGCTTCCAAGCTGTGGTCTAGCGCCGCCGAATCGGAACTGACCCTGATTTTCAGTTTCTTGACCCAGAACCGCTGGCTTTCTCTGGTGGGCACGAACCTTTACCCCTCGGAAAAGGCCCTGGACTTTTTGAAGAAGAACAGTTTCCGTCTGCACCAGGATATTCTCTCCTGGTGGCTGTGCGTCCGTTTCCAGAAAGACCGCATGCTCTGCAAGAGCCTTTTCAAGAACCTCTCCACGGTTACCTCTGTGCAGGACGCCTCCCAGATTTTCTGGGTGCTGGACCCCACCTTCCGCATTCTGGACAAGAGCCGTCACCTGGGCTGGGAAAACCTGCCCCGCCCCCTGCGGGAGGCGTGGCTCCTGGGACTTGTGGACTTTACCCTCTCCGGGCAGAAGGGCGTGCACAAGGTGGAGCAGGTGGCGCTGAACGCAAGCGGCCTGGAATGGCTGGAAACGTCGGTGATGCCCATGCCCGAGGCGTCCGTTTCGGTGCTCCCGAACTTTGACATCGTGGCTTCCGTAGGTACGTCGCCGAGAATCCTGTTTGTGCTTTCGACCCTCGCGGTTTCCAAGAACGACGAGACCTTCCTCTGTTTCAGCCTGGACAAGGAGACTTACCTTTCGGGGCTCCGCAGCGGTTTTCCGGAATCGGAAATCGAGCATTTTAGGAACGGCGTCAAGACTCCCGACAACGTGTCTTCGGCTCTGGACGAATGGAACGGTTCTTTTTACGGGGCCCGGGTCCGCACGGCGCGCCTCTTGAAGATTGACGATGCCAAGGCGCTGAACGAACTTTCGGCTTTCCCGCAGTTCATGGAAAACGTGGAGGAGTTCATTCCGGGTTATGGCTTTTTGATCAAGCCGGAGCGGGAAGAGGGCGTGTTCAGCATTCTGGAAAGTTACGGTTTTTGCCCCAACGCCTCTCGCGCTCTGGAAAATGCAGAGAAGGCTCCTACGGAAGAATGGCGCAAGGATTTCTGTATCCCGCGCTACGAGGCGGGCACGCCGGACTACGAGTTGCGCGGCGGTCAGGATGAATCGTCCATGCAGTCTTCGCTGGACGCCACCAAATACGGGAGTCTCTACCGCAAGCTGGATACCTTTGACCTGGTGAAGGTGCTTCGCTATGCGAAGGTGACGGGAACCCTGCTGGGTGCCCAGGTGAAAGACCCCGGCAAGCGCAGCGACAAGATGAAGGAAATCACCTTCTACGTGCATTCCCTGCACCTGTCCAAGGCGCCCTTCAACGCCGAAATCCAGGAAGTAGGCAGCGAAGAAAACCATCCCTTGCTTCTCTCCTTTATCCAAGAAGTCAAGGTCATGCAGAAAAAATCCGTCTAGTTCGGATTTAGTCGAAAGCGTTTTTAGGGCAGTGTCTGGGCGTAGCCTGCGATGTCCACCATTTCGTCCAGCGTGAGCTCGTCGTAAAACGGTTCCATGCCCTCCCGGGTCTCGTCACCGAAATTCATCTGGTACCAGAATGTGGGCATGTCGTCCCGGGCCCTTTGCCCCAGGTAGGTGGGCTTTGCCTCCATCGGCGTAAAATTGATTCGCCTGCCGTCGAGATTGTGGCAGCCCCTGCAGTTTTGGTAAAAGAGTTTTTTGCCCCGTTCCAGGTTTGCCCCTTTGATTTTTCCGTCTTTGTCCAGGAGCTTGTAGACCAGGTAGGCCATGCGCTTGTCTTCTCTGGTGAGGGTGTCTCCGGGAGAGCCTGGCTCAGGCGCATCTCCTGCAGGCGCCGGATCGCCAAGAACCAGGCCGTAGCCTGCAAGACAGAGGGCGATTCCCAGGGTTCTAAACGAACGGCGCATGGGGAGAATATAGTAATTAGGGGCTAGGATCTAGGGGTTAGGATCTAGGGGCTAGGGGTTAGGTAGTAGGTTGTAGGTATTAGGGCCGCGGGAGACAAGAGGTTTGAGGACGCTTCGTTTTGGGGTGAGAGGTTCGGGTCTTAAACGTTGTCATCCTCGCGAAGGCGAGGATCTGCTAGATTGCAGTAAGCGGATCCTCACCAGAGCCTGCCCTGAGCCTGTCGAACGGGTGAGGATGACGAATACATTCCTCATTCCTCATTCCTCATTCCTCACAACTCAAAACTCACTACACACAACCCCTCATACCTCAAAGGGCCGCAGGCCCGACCTCGTACCTCATACCACTCACCACTCACACCTCACCACTCACAACTCACAACTCATAACTCACAACTCATCACTCACACCTTCCCTCCTGTCCCTCATTTTATATATTGTTCAGCACAAATGAACACGGAAAAAACGCACATCTCCTTTGCCGCCCTCTTGCTTTTGGCGTTCGGCTTTTTCACCTTCTCTTTCGGAGGTCCTATGAATCATCCCCTGTTGGAAAACGTTCTCTTGACGGGCCGCTGGCAAGTTTCGTCCCAGGCCCTTACCGCAAGCGCTCCCGGAGTCATGGTCCAGTTTGCCGCTACCACGAAGGAACTTTCCTTTGACCTGGAAGGGGAGGCCCGCTACCGTCTGGATATCGACGGCAAGACCGCCGAGTATTTCGTCATCGACGCCCGCGAAACCCACAAGGTAAAAGTCCAGGGCGAAGGCGTCCACCAGTTCCGCCTGATCAAGGTAAGCGAGTCCAATCCGGGAAAGATCAACCTCTACGGTATCGACCTCGGCAAGGGAGGCAAGTTCGGACCGAAGCCCAAGGCTTCTAACCGCCGCATCGAATTTATCGGGGATTCCTACAGTGTAGGTTACGGCAACGAGGCGAACGGCCCCGAAGACGGGACCGTTTTCGAAAAGACCAATACTTCCAAGAGTTACGCCTTTTTACTGGCCGACGGATACAAGGCGGACTTTCAGATTAACGCGGTGAGCGGCCGCGGCCTTGTCCGCAACTACGACGGGATTGTGCCCGACTGGCCTTTGAGCAGGCTCTACGACTACACTGTTTTCGGGGCGGCGGAACAGGGGGAATCCGAACTCTGGAATTTCGAGACATTTCACCCCCAGGTCATCGTGATTTTTGTGGGCATCAACGATTTTCAGGGCAATCCTCCCTACGCAGATCCTGCCGCCTTCAAGGCGGCCTACGATGCCCTGCTCGCCAAGCTCCGCAAACTGCACCCCGGTGTGAAGTTCCTGCTGGTATCTACCAAGACCTGGCCTAACGACGCCATGACTCCTGCGGTGCAACAGGTTTTCGAAGACCAGCAGGCGAAGGGCTTCAAGGACCTGGAGTACAAGTTGGTCCAGACGGAGAACACCGCGCTCCACGGTCACCCCTCCGCACACTCCCAAGAAGAGCTTGCACAGACCCTCCGTTTCGCAGTTGGCCGATTGGGAGGCTTTTTGAGCAGGTAAACTCTTGTTTTCGCAATAGTTTTGTATTATTTTGAAAGCAAGTTTAACGGGATCTTTTAGATGTCTTGGTTGATGGAAAAGATATATGCCCTGTTCAGGATGAATATCCTGATTTTTGTGCTCCTTGCCGCTACGGTTATCGCCCTTACGGCTTACCACAAGGGGCTGAACGACATTGTCTTCTTGAACCTTTCCGACTACCCCTACATTATCGCCCAGACGGACTCCGCCGACGGCGGTAATTCCGCAGTCAAACTGATCCGTACGGATTCTTCCGTGGTGGTGGACTACGAACTGCGGGAAGGCTACGCTTACCCCTTTGCGGGTATCAAGATTTTGCTGGGAGATGGCCAGACTAAAGGATTGGACCTTTCCCACTACGACAGCATTTTCGTGTGGATTAAGCCCCGCGGCGAGGGAACGGTGCGCCTCTACATGCGCAGCTACGACCCGAACATTTACCGCGAAGGCGACGAAAGTTCCCTGAAATTCAACGAACTGGAATTTTTCCCGCTAGAAGAAACCTACCCTGCGGTGTTCGTGCCCCAGGAATTCCGCGTGGCGGGCTGGTGGGTGGCCCAGAACGAAATCAACGTGCACAAGGCCCGCGTGGACCTGTCCAACGTGCCTCTTATCGAAATCCAGACGGGCACCAACGCTCCCCTGGGCTACGGCACCATGGAAATCCGCGGTCTCTGCTTCAAGGGAAAGAAGATTGCCTGGGCAGACCTGGTGACCATCATCGTCGCCATCTGGTTCGTGACCTTCCTCATTATCCTGATTATCCGCTTCTTCGACTACAGCCGTGAACGGGCTTCCAACAAGAAAAAGCGCGAGGAACTGGAAAAGAACCTGAAAGCCCTGGAAATCGAGAAGAGCGAATACGAGAAGTCCAGCAAGGAAGACCCGCTGACGGGTTGCCTGAACCGTGCGGGCTTCAGCAGCGTGCTTATGCATGAACAAGAGGAACTGGTAAAGAACGGAAGCCCCGTTTCCTTCGTGATTCTGGACATTGACCACTTCAAGGACGTGAACGACACCTGGGGCCACAACGTTGGCGACGAGGTGCTGGTGAACCTCACCAAGCTTATCCAGGGCAAGATCCGTAACACCGACGCCCTGGTCCGCTGGGGTGGCGAAGAGTTCGTAATCCTCTGCGGCGACACGCCTATCCAGAACGCCCAGTTCTTGGCCGAAAAGCTCCGTCACGCCATCGAGACGACCCAGCTTATCAAGCAGCAGGTGGTCACCTGTTCCTTCGGTATCGCCGAAATGGTTGCGGGCGAAGATCCCAAGCGCCTGTTCGACCGTGCGGACAAGGCCCTGTATGCCTCCAAGCAGGCAGGCCGCAACCGTGTGACCAGCGCCACCTTCAAGAAGTCCGAATCCAGGTAGGCTAGAACAGGAACCCGCCGAAGCGGACGATCACTCCTGCAAAGACGACGCTCACCATAGTCATGAGCTTGATGAGGATATTCAGCGAAGGACCCGCGGTATCCTTGAAGGGGTCGCCTACGGTATCGCCGACGACGGCGGACTTGTGTGTATCGGAGCCCTTGCCGCCGTAGTTTCCTTTTTCCACAAACTTCTTCGCGTTGTCCCAGGCGCCGCCTGCATTGTTCAGCATGGTGGCAAGGGCAAAACCGCACGCAAGTCCGCCCACCAGCAGGCCGAACACTCCGGCTACGCCCATAAAGAGCCCCACCAGCACCGGGACCACAACCGCCAGGAGCGACGGGATGACCATTTCGTGCTGGGCGCCTACGGTAGAAATTTCCACGCAGCGGGCGTAATCCGGTTGGCCCGTGCCTTCCATGATTCCGGGGATTTCCCTGAACTGCCGACGGACTTCTTCGACCATGGCGCTGGCGGCACGGCCCACCGCCTTGATGGTGAGGGCGCAGAACACGAAGGCCATCATAGCACCGATGAAGATGCCTCCCAATAACAGCGGGTTCATGAGGTTCAGGTTGTAGATGTTCATGAAGTCCACGTAGTTCGCCTTGCTGGCCACAAGCCCTATAAGCTCGCCGCTGGCGGAGACGGCGCGGTTTCCGCCGTCCAGAATCTTTGCGCCGTCTATGTTGGCTACCGCATTTACCAGGTCCTGACTGTGGTTCGCGAAGGTGACGCTGCCTACGTTCCAGAGGCCCTTGGCCGATGTAGCCAGATGGCCAATCCATATCTTGATTTCTTCGACATAAGAGGCCAGCAGTGCCATGGCGGTAAGGGCAGCAGACCCAATGGCGAATCCCTTTCCGGTGGCGGCGGTGGTGTTTCCTAGCATGTCCAGTTCGTCGGTACGGGCGCGCACACTGGCGTCAAGCCCTGCCATTTCGGCGTTTCCGCCGGCGTTGTCAGCAATAGGCCCGAAGGCGTCTGTAGCCAGGGTAATTCCCAAGGTGCTGAGCATGCCCACGGCCGCAAAGCCTACGCCGTAAAGTCCCATGGCCATGTTTTCAAAACCGCCAGCGCATCCAAATGCGGCGATGATGCCGATGACGATGGTCACCACAGGGAGCCCCGTAGAGAACATGCCCACCGAAATACCATCGATGATGGTGGTGGCGGCTCCAAGCCTAGCCTGGCCTGCGATGCCCCTGGTAGGCTTGTAGGCGTCGGAGGTGTAGTATTCCGTAAACTGCCCGATAAGCACGCCGGCGGCAAGTCCCGAAAGTACCGCCCCGAAAATTCCCATGCCGATAAATCCAAGTTTCACCATGACAAAGAGGGCGATGAGGATCATGATGGAAGAGCCCAGCGTTCCTGTCAGGAGGGAGTGGAGAAGGTTCTTGGTGGTGGCATCTTCCTTGGTGCGGACCATGAAAATGCCCACCACCGAAAGCACGATACCGATGGCCGCCACCACCATGGGGGCGATCACGTAGTTGAGGCCTCCGGGGAGGGCCGCTCCCAGAGCCGCCGTGGCCAAGATGGACCCGCAGTAAGATTCGTAAAGGTCGGCTCCCATGCCGGCTACGTCTCCAACGTTGTCGCCCACGTTGTCGGCGATGGTGGCCGGGTTCCTGGGGTCGTCTTCGGGAATGCCCGCTTCTACCTTGCCCACCAGGTCGGCGCCTACGTCAGCCGCCTTGGTGTAGATGCCTCCGCCCACGCGGGCGAACAGCGCCTGCAAAGAGGCTCCCATGCCGAAGGTCAGCATGGTGGTGGTGATTTCTACCATCTTGCCGTGGAGCCAGGCGTCATTTTGCAAGAGAGAATCGCTCCAGCCGCCCAATGCTAGTTTGTTTGCAATATCGGCACCGAAACCGAACACGTTGTGGTCATAGATGTAGTTCAGCAAGATAAACCACGCCGAAATATCCAGCAGGCCAAACCCCACCACCACAAGGCCCATGACGGCCCCGCTTCTGAAGGCGATGACAAGGCCCCGGTTCAGGCTGCTCATGGCGCCCTGGGCCGTTCTGGAGCTTGCGTAAGTGGCCGTTTTCATTCCCAAAAAACCGCACAGGCCGCTGAAGAAACCGCCGGTAAGGAACGCCACCGGCACAAAGGGGTTCTGGATGCCCATGATGGCGAGCACCACGAACACCGCGAACAGCACCGTAAAGACGATGGAGACGGTCTTGTATTGGCGCCTCAGGTAGGCAAACGCCCCCACCCGCACAAAGTGGGCGATGGCTTTCATTTTGTGGTTGCCGTCGGGAGCTTTTTTCATGGCCCTGTAGAACAGGTAGGCCATAACGAGGGCGAACAGGGCCGCGACAGGAACAAGGAACCAAAAACTGGGAATCGTAGTCATGGGAACCTCCTATTTGAAATCTATCTCCAAAAAAAGAAAAAAGCACAACTCGGTCCATTTATTTATGACGAAACGGGGAAAAAGGGGATAAAATGGGGGTAAAACGGGATAGGGGGACCCCCTGATTTAAGTATCTTTGGGGGTATGCAGTCTATTGAAAAAGAAGCAGCTATTGCACAGGACTATCTGTCCAAGATTTCTGTAGAGGCGGAAGCCCTATTTAACAAGTACCTCCCTCCGGTGACGGATCAGCCCTGCCGGTTGCACGAGGCCATGCGCTATTCTATGCTGGCGGGCGGTAAGCGCCTGCGTCCTGCCCTTGTTAGGGCTACTTTTGACATGTTCGGCGGCAAGGGCGAAGGCGTTGAGCTTGCCATGGTCGCCCTGGAGATGATCCACACCTTCTCCCTCATTCACGACGACCTGCCCTGTATCGACAACGACGATTTCCGCAGGGGCAAGCCCACCAGCCACAAGCAGTTTGGCGAGGCTACGGCCGTAATGGCAGGAGATGCCCTTTGCGTGCTTGCTTTTGAACTCATGGGCAAGACGGGAAACGCCCGTGCAATCGAGGTCCTTGCGCACCTGCTCAGCACCTACGGTCTTATCGGCGGCGAAATGATCGATATCGAGTGCGAAGGCAAGGAAGTGGACCTGGAAACGGTGGACTACATCCATTACCACAAGACGGCGGCCCTTATTGAGGCGGCCTTGCAGGTAGGCGCCATGCTTGCCGGTGCAAGCGATGCCGATATCCAGGTTATCCGCAAGTACGGCAAGTCCATCGGCCTTGCGTTCCAGATTGTGGACGATATCCTGGACATCGTCTCCACTACCGAAGAACTGGGCAAGGATGCCGGTTCCGACATCGAGAAGGGCAAGGCCACCTACCCCTCCGTGGTGGGGCTTGACCGCTCCAGGGAAAAGGCCAAGGAACTCTTCGAAGAGTCCATCAAGTCTCTGGATTCCCTTTCCTGCGATACCGAAATCCTTCGGGCCATAGCCGCATTCATTATCACCCGGGTTAAGTAATGGAACTGAAAGACATAAAGTCTCCCGAGGACATCAAGCATTGTTCTGTGGAGGAACTTTATAACCTGGCGTCCCAGGTACGCGAGACCATCATTGGCCAGGTGGCCAAGCATGGCGGCCACTTGGCGTCTAGCCTCGGGGTGGTAGAACTGACCATCGCCCTCCATTACGTGTTCAACGCTCCCGAAGACAAGATTGTCTGGGACGTAGGGCACCAGGCCTATGTGCACAAGCTTTTGACGGGCCGCTACGACCGGTTTGACACGCTCCGCCAGCAGGGCGGCATTTCTGGATTTTTGAAACGCTGCGAAAGCGAGTACGACTGCTTTGGCGCAGGACATGCCACCACCTCCATTTCGGCGGCTCTTGGCTTTGCTGTGGCCCGTAACCACTTTAACCGCAAGAACAACGTGGTGGCTGTCATCGGTGACGGCTCCATGACCGGCGGTATGGCTTACGAGGCCCTGAACAACGCGGGCATCTCGAAACAGAACATGACCATCATCTTGAACGACAACAAGATGAGCATCGCTCCCAATGTGGGCGGGTTCAGCAAGTACCTGAACCGCGTGATATCCGACCCGGTCTACAACAAGATGCGCTCCGATTTGGACCGCCTCATGACAAGGCTCCCGGGTGTGCTAGGGAGCAGGTTCCGCGATTTGTTCTTGCAGGTGGAAAACGCGGCGAAGAACGCCGTGAAGCCGGGCGCTTTCTTTGAAGACCTGGGTATCCGCTATTTCGGGCCTATCGACGGTCACGACATCAACGAGCTTATCATGATTCTCGAGCGGGTCAAGTCCCAACCGGGGCCTTGCCTGGTCCATGTTCTGACCGAGAAGGGCCGCGGGCTGAACGCCGCCGAGAAGAATCCCACCAAGTTCCACGGCACAGGACCCTTCGACCCCGAAAGCGGGCTCCCCCTTTCGCCGGGCAGTCCGAACCCATCCCTTACCAGCGTGTTCGGAAAGACCCTGTTGGAACTTGCCAAGAAGGATGACCGCATTATCGGGATTACGGCCGCCATGCCTACGGGCTGCGGCCTGGATATTGTGGCCAAGGAATTGCCCGACCGGGTGATAGATGTGGGCATTGCCGAAGAGCATGCGGTGACCTTTGCCGCAGGCCTTGCCTGCGACGGAGTGGTGCCGGTGGTGGCTATCTATTCCAGCTTTATGCAGCGGGCCTACGACCAGATTATGCACGACGTGGCCCTGCAGAAACTGCACGTGGTGTTCGTGCTGGACCGCGCGGGACTCGTGGGCGCCGACGGGCCTACCCATCACGGGACCTTTGACCTGTCGTTCCTCCGCACGGTGCCGGGCATGACCATCCTTGCGCCCAGCGATGAGAACGAACTTCGGGATATGCTGAAGGCTTCCATCGACATGGAAGGCCCCGTGGCTATCCGTTACCCCCGCGGGACCGCCCTTGCCGAGAAGCTTTTGGAGCCGCCTGCGACAGTAGATGTGAAGCTCCCGAAGGTCTTGGAACAGGGCAAGAATATTCTGCTTCTGGGTGCCGGGTTCATGACCAACGAACTGAAGAAGACGGCGAAGATTCTTCGCGAGCATGGGCATAACCCCACTCTCGTGGACGCCCGTCTGGTGAAGCCTCTGGACACCGAATGTTATCGGGGCCTGTTCGAAAGTCACGACACCATTGTCACTCTCGAGGACAACACTTTAGTAGGCGGCTTTGGCTCTGCCGTAATGGAGCTTGCCGCAGATCTTGGATATTCAGGCAAGAAGTTCTTCCGGTTCGGAATCCCGGATATTTTTGTGGAGCAAGGTGAAATCAAGAACCTTTACAAACTCTTGAAAATCGATGGCGAATCTGTCGCCGAACAACTGATGGAAAAACTATGAGCGAAGAAAACAAGACCCCGCGTACCATAAGGAAAACTTTGGACCGCAAGTTCGGCGTCAGCGAAAGCCGTGATGAACGCCGCCCCCGCCGCGAAGAAAGAACCGGCGATGATAGGGAATTTGGCCGTGGCCCTCGTGGTGACCGCCCCCGTGGACTTCGCGAAGACGGAAGCCTCCGTGAAGGCCGCACAGGGGAACGCCGTTTCGACCGTGAGCGCAAGCCCTTTGACCGCGAACGCCGTCCCCGTCGTTTTGACGACAGGCCCTTCGGCCGCTCCGAACGGTTCGGTCACGACCGTCGCCGCGATGGAGACCGCCCTTTCCGCGGGTACGACAAGGCCGGTTTTGAAAAGTCCAGCAGGCCCATTTACCGCCAGCGTCCGGAACAAAAGTCCGACGCCTTCCAGGACGAAAACCTGGACGAATCCGTTCTGGAAGCCCGCGTAGCCCAGGCGGAAACCGTAGAAGAAACCTCCGGCAATCCGCCCTGGTTCAAGAAACTTTTGGCCCTCACCACAGAAAAGGGCCGCGAACGCGAAGGCCGTTTCTTGGGCGAAGGCGTCCATGTGGTGACCGAGCTGGTGAAAAACCACCGTGAGCTGGTCATTGCCGTTTACGCCGTCGAAGGTTTCGAGGACCAGACTCTGCTGGACCTCATCAACGAGGCAGGGATCACCCTCCACGACATGCCTGCCGACCAGATGAAGCAGATTAGCTCTACGGTAACTCCCCAGGGCATTATCGCCCACTGCCGTATTGCAAATACCAAGCCCAACTATGAATCCAGCCGCAGCGTGTTGACCCTTGTGGATGCGGTGCAGGACCCGGGCAACTTGGGAACGCTGTTCCGCACGAGCCTCGGCTTCGGTTCTGACGGCATGATTCTTGGCCGCGGTACCGTGAGCCCCTTCAACCCGAAGGTGGTCCGTGGTTCGTCGGGAACTTTCCTCCGTGTTCCTTTCGAATTCGACGTGGACTTGATTGACCAGATTAATTTCTTGCGCAGCAAGGGATACACGATTATTGCGACCGACCTGCATGCCAAGCAGTCCTTGCGCCAGATTCCGGAACGCAAGCTCCGCAAGATGGCGTTCTTGGTGGGTAACGAAGGTGCGGGCACCAACCCCTACTTTATCGAACTTGCCGACGAGACGGTAAAGATTCCTATGAGCAGCGAGCTGGAATCCCTGAACGTGGCGGTAGCCCACGGCATTCTCAGCTACGAGGCCGCCCAGATTCAAGAGGAGCTGAAGTAATGAACTTTCAGGCTCGTTTAGAAGAACGCATTGCCAAGAGCGGAAACCCAATTTGCCTGGGCATGGATCCTGTGCTCAAGCTGATTGACCCCTGCTGCCCCGACGGTTCTGCCGAAGACAAGATCAAGCGTTTCTATTCCGAAATTTTGGAATGCGCCTTGAAACGGGGCGTGCAGCCCGCCGTAGTCAAGCCCAACAGCGCCTACTACGAATGCGTGAGCGTGCAGGCCATGCTGGTGCTGCAACAGTTGATTGCCGATTACCGGAGCGCAGGCATTCCGGTGATTCTCGACGCCAAGCGCGGCGACATCGGCAAGTCCAGCGCCGCCTACGCCGCCGCCGCCTACGATGTTTACAAGGCGGATGCCGTCACGGTTTCTCCCTGGATGGGCGCCGATTCCGTAGGGCCGTTTATCCGCAGTTCCGAAACGAACGCCGACGAACACGGCGCCTACGTGCTGCTCCGCACGAGCAACAAGGGCGCCCACGATTTTCAGGACCTGCCTGTGGTCCGTAGCGACGACCCTCGGGACAAGGCCGAGGCCTTTTATTCCGTAGCCGACAAGATTATGGAATGGGACGGAAACTTCGGATACCTGGGCGCAGTCGTCGGAGCTACCCACCCCGAAGAGCTTGAAAAGATTACGGCCTATACCGTAGCTCACAAGCACGAAATTCCCTTCTTGATTCCTGGCGTGTCCATTCCGGGCGTGCCCGGCGGTCAGGGCGGCGACGCCAAGACGGTACTTACCGCCATTGCCAACGGCGGCGGCAAGCGCAAGTTCCACGTGCTCAACAGCAGTAGCGGCCTGAATTTTGCCTACCAGCGCAGCGGCAACCCGGCGAACTTTGCAAACGATTGCATCGACGCCCTCGAAAAACTCGCGGAGGCCTGTTCCATGTAAAATGAGTAGTGAGTGATGAGTAGCGAGTCGGTGCTACGCACCTCTGAGTTGAATAATCGCGCCGTTGGCGCCAAATTACAAACTCACAACTCATAACTCACAACTCACAACTCAAAACTATCTCCCTATGCGTTTCCTTGCCATCATCATATTAGCCATAGCGGTCATTGCGGCGGCATTCCATTTTGCGAAACCGCTCCCTGGCACTAATTTCGACGAGTCGTTCTTGCCGAAGGCTAACTACGTGCGCTACATTGCCGCAGGGAACGACGCTTCGGTGGCAGGACTTTTCTGGATCAAGGGCCTTACGGAACTTGGGGACAGTTTCTTGAGTGGCAAGGAGTACGCCTACCTGAGCCATGTGGCTAACCTCTGCACGGAACTGGATAGCTTGTTTTACACTCCCTACTACTTTGTGAGTGCCATGACTCAGATGGATTCCAAGGACACCACCGATTATATCGTGATGGACAGGGCACTGAGAACTTATCCTCAATACTGGCGGTTGGCCGTGGCTCACGCCTTGCGGCTTTCCAAGGGGCCCTACCCCAACAAGACCAAGGCGGCAAATATCATGCGGCCTTATTTCGACAGTCCCGACACCACTATCCCGCCCCATATCCGCACCATTTACCGGACTTTTGAACTGGATACCATGCAGACGGAAACGGCTGTCGAAATGATACTGAACGACGTGATGCAGCCCCGTTTCAAGAAATTCCGGAGCAGTTTTTACAACAAAACTTTCCGAGTTCTCGGGTACCGTGGTTTAAGGCAGGGAGCGGATTCTACGGTGTACAACGATGTCCAAAACACTATCGACCTGTTTGCCGATGGCAAGATTTCTCCTGTCCAGGCATACAATCACTTGTTGCAGCTGAAAAAGCCCGAAGAGGTAAAGCCCGCCGATTCAACGGCGGTGGATTCAACGAAAGCTGATTCTACGGTAATCAATGCCGTCGCAGCGGATACTGTCGCCGCTGCAACCGATACGACCAACAACTAGCGGCATCTTGCAACCTTCGGCTGAAGCCTCTTGCATCCTTCAGCCCTAACACCTAACACCTACAACCTAAAACCTAACGCCTATTTCCCGCAGCGCTTGGCGTTGTTGGGCAGCCCCATCAGTTCAAAGGCGTTCTTGCAGCGGAGCCGCAGGTCGTCTTTTTCTTTTTGCGGAACTCCCTTGATTAAGGAACGTTCCCAGAGGATTGTGGCGGTCATGTAGGTGTAGTTGCTCTTGATGGATTTTTCTTCGGCCGTCTTGTATAGTTTTTCGGCTTCGGAGTCTCCCAGGAGTCTCTTGACCTTTGCCGCAGTGTAGGCGTAAAAGCCGCCGTCAGTGTCGCTGTTCTTGCCCGTCATCTTGAGAGCGGCGTTGGCCTCGTCCTCGTGGCCCGCTCCAGCGTAGGCGGTTGCGCATTCCGAATAGTAGGCGGCCTTCAGGGCTTCGTCCCGTTTCTTGATGCTGCCGTCGTCAATGGAGCGACAAATTTTTTCGGCGTCGCCGTATTTTTCCCGGGCGTTGGCCAGGGCAACTTTCGACTGGTTGAGCATCAATGTGGAATTTTCGTCCAGGGCTTCAGGACGCACCACCTTCAGTAGGGAATCCGCAAAGTTCAGATCCAGGCTCATGATGCGGACTCTCGCCATAGACAGCAAGACCCGTCCTTCGGAGGCCAAATCGGCTTCCTTGCGGCTTGCAAGCAGAGCTCGTTCCAGCTGGCCGTAACCCTTGGCGAATTTGCCGTTGGCAATGGACTTCTGGGCACGAAAGGCCAGCGTCGAAGACTCGGAAGCGAAACTCATTCCCGAAAAAACAAGGACCAGGGCCAGGGCGAAGATTCTATTTACCATAGGGTCTCCACCATGTAGGGAATGCTGTCGCGGTTAGGCATGTTCCGGTTGATAATCCACATGTTGGAAATGCCCTCCATTAGCTCGTCCGCGTTTTCCAGGGTCTGTTCCGTAGATTCCATGAAGTCCGAAAGACCGATGGTAATTTTCCCGAGTTCGGTAATCATGTTGTCGGCGCGTTCCACCGTTCCTTCAAGCTTGCCCATGAGCCCGTCCACCTTTCCGGGCAGGGGTTTCAGTTCCGTCATCATGCCCGAAACATCGTCCATCATGCCGGAGACGTTGTTCATCACGTTGTCCATCCGGCTCACGAGGGGCGGAACGGTCAACTGCAAGGTGTCCATCAGGTCCGAAACCTTGTGAATGGCCCTTGTTCCGCTGAGGGTAATGTCGTCCAGGCGCACAAGCTGTCGGTTTAGGTTGTCGTAGAGGGCACGGGAACCGAACAGGGCGCCGATGGTAGTTCCCGTATCCATGGCCATGGCCACTAGGGTGTCGGCGGCATCGATAAGTTGGTTCACGCGGCCCAGCAGTTCGTTGGCCGTCTCCAGCACGGTCTCGATGTCCTGGGCCTTGCCTGGCGGCAAGAAATCCCCGTTTTCTAGCACACGGCCTTTCCCGCGCTTGACATCTATGTTGACCACACGGGCCGAAATCACATTCTGGTCGCGAATGGCGTACACTTGGGCGCTGTCAGTAATCCAGTTCTGGAATTGCTTGCGGAGGGTGAATTCCATATAGACGCCGTCGCCCTCGATCTTCATGTCCGAAATCTGCCCCACGTCCACACCGCTAATCTGCACGCGGGTGCCGGGCCTAAGACCCAGGGCCTTGTCGAAGGTACTGTGGAGCTTGTATTCCTCCACACCAATCATTCCGCTGGTAAAAAGCTTCGTATAGAGCACAAGTCCGAACACCATCACGGCAACCGTAAAGAAGATACCGACCAAAAGGCCGGACATCTCCATCCAGTTTATCTGCTTGATAGGCTTGAACTTCATGAAAAAAAATATAGAAACAGGTTTGGCCAGTGTTTGGTGATTAATGACAGGTGATTAGGGGTTAGGGGGAGGCATCCCCCTGGTTTCAGCCCGCCCTGCGGTCTTCCACCACCCCTACTCCTAGGGGCTTCGCCCCTAAAACCCCTAATCTCTAGCATCGGGGGTCTGAGGTCGATGCGCTTTGAACCGGACTTTTCATTACCTATCTTTAAACCATGAATTTCCTTGATTTTTTGAATAATTCGGTAACGCCCTACCATACGGTAGAGAACCTGAAGGCTTTTTTGGGTGCTGGAACAGAAAAAAAGGTCCAATTGTTCGAACGTGGCGGTGCGCTGATTGCGGTCCGTTTACCTCGGGCGGCAAGTGCAGAATCCAAGTTCAAAATAGCTCTGGCCCATACGGACTACCCGACATTGAAAATCACCCCCAATCCGGACTGTTCGGCTGCGGGCGTACGGACCCTCCACCCCGAAGTTTACGGCAGTCCCATTCTCGCCAGCTGGCTGGACCGTGACCTGGGTTATGCCGGACTTTTGGCCTACGAACTGGAAGGCAAGGTACAGACAAAGTTGTTCCGTGGAAAAAAGCTGTTCCGCATTCCGCAGCTTGCGGTCCACCTGAACCGAAACGTCAACCAGGACGGCCTGAAGGTGAACCCCCAGACGGACTTGAACGCCCTGTGGACGGCCGTTGGCGGCAAGGAACGCTTTGCAGAGGCCTTGTCGGCTGAGCTTCCTCTGGGGGTGCGCCTTCTGGATTTCGACGTGCAGCTGTTCGACGCTCAAGCCGCACAGCTAGGCGGCTTTGAAGACGAATGGATTTATTCCGGCAGACTCGACAACCTTTCCAGCTGCCACGCCATCGCAGAAGCCTTCGCCAAGGCGGAACCTTCGGAGCATGATTTTCAGGTGGCTGCCTTCTTCAACAACGAAGAGGTGGGCTCCAACACCCGCGAAGGCGCCGCCGGCAACTTTTTGAAGAGTGTTTTGGATTCTTTAACTCCGAATTCCGAATTCCGAACTCCGAATTCACTCGCCCTTTCCATCGACATGGCCCACGCCTGTCACCCGAACTTTGTAGCCAAGCACGAGCCGAACCACGCCCCGGTTCTGGGCGGTGGAATTGTCCTCAAGGTCAATGCGCAAAAGCGTTATGCCAGCGATGTTTTCTCTAACGCCCAGTTCAAGCTGATTTGCGAACAAAATAACATTCCGTATCAGACATTTATCATGCGCAACGACATGCCCTGCGGTTCAACGGTGGGCCCTGCCGTTTCGGCAGGTCTCGGAATCCCGACAGTGGATATCGGCGAGCCTATGCTCAGCATGCACAGCATCCGCGAGATGACTGCAAAAAAAGACCACCAAGGCATGATTGCCCTGGTGTCTGCGTTTTATTTGTAGGACTTATTTACGAAAGCCATTTCAGCAGCCGGATGACGCCCATCTTGGCGCACTCGTTGTGGGCCGAGACGTTGGTGCGGTGTTCGATGGCCTTGCGGTTCTGGTGGTAGAATTCATAGGCGCGGAGCAGCATTTCTTCGTTGGTCTTTGTGGGCTGGAAGCCCAGTTCTTTCTTGATTTTTGACGTGTCGAAAACGAAGGTGCTGGCAATCATCTTGTACTGGTAGGGGCCGAGGGGCGAAATGCCGAGCTTGCTGGCGAGCTTCATGCAAGGGATAATAAACCATTTGGGGAAATGGGCCAGCCTGGATTTTGACTTGCCATGCTCGATGACGTAGCTGTACACCTCGTTGAAGGTCTTCACGTTGTCCGAGCCGATGTTGAATACGGTGGTCCCTTGGTAATTCAAGGCGAGTTCACAGGCGTTGGCCAAGTCCTTCGCGTAGATAAACTGGTAACGGTTGTTTCCGTCGCCTACCATCCAGAGTTTTCGGTTTTCGTCAATAAATTCAAAGAGGATGGAAAGCAGTCCGAGTCGGCCTTCGTCCATGATGGTAGGACAGCGGAAGATGACAGAGTTCAGCTTGTCCTTGCGGGCGAAGAGAATCTTTTCCCCTTCCAGCTTGGACTTGCCGTAAATCTCGATGGGGTTGGGTTCTTCTGCTTCGGTGACGGGGTCGTCGAAATTCTTAGCCCAAAGGCAGTTCGAGGATGTGAACACGAGCTTGTTCACATTGTGGCGGATACAGGCGTCGGCAATAATTTCTGTGCCATCTACGTTGGATGTCCAGAGGTTGTTGATGCGCTTGCGGTCGTGGGCCAGCATGGCGGCCAGGTGGAATACGGCTTCGAACTGGTTTTCGCTGAATATCTTTTCAACCTGTTCCTTGTCACGGATATCGCCCAAAATGCTGGTGAGGTTTTCGTGCTTGTCTGGGTCAGGGCATAGGTCGATACTTACGCATTTATGGCCCTTTGCAAGGAGCTCCTTTTTGAGAATGGAGCCAAAGAATCCGGCGCCGCCGGTAATCAGGAAACAGGACATGGCTAATACCCTATGTGTAGAATTACTTTGGGGGTAAAATTACTAACTTTTTTGCTATGGATTTCGAAAGTTCCGTGCTCGGAAAGATAAAATCGAAGATTCCCAGCCGAAGGGGAGTTGTGGGCCAGTTCTTACGGTATTTCGTGACTGGCGGTCTCGCCTTTATTGTGGATTTTGGGGCTTTTGCACTTGCCCTCTACTATTTTGACATCCATTACCTGATTTCGAACTTGATTGGCCTTGCGGCAGGAAACGTGGTCAACTACCTCTTGACCGTGAGGTGGGTGTTCAGCACGGAAAAGCGTAAAATGGAAAAGTACGTTTTTCTGGAAGTGGTTGTTTTTGTGTTGATAAGCCTTTTCGGGATGGGATTGAACGAATTGCTGATGTATGTGTTTGTCGGCGTGCTTGGTATTCAGGAAATGATATCCAAGGTGGTTGCCGCGATAATCGTACTTCTGTACAATTTTCTTGCGAGAAAATTTATTCTGTTCAAATCGGGAAACAAAAAACCGAATTCCTAAGGTACTTTATGAGTGAAGAGAAAAAGATTGCCGTAATCGCCGGTGCAGGCCCTGCGGGTCTGACCGCCGCATTGGAACTTTTGCGCACCACAGGTGTGAAGCCTGTGATTTTTGAAGCCGAAGACGTTATCGGGGGAATTTCCCGCACGGCCCGCTACAACGGCAACCGTATGGACATAGGCGGCCACCGTTTCTTTAGCAAGAGCGATACGGTGATGGACTGGTGGCAGGGGATTTTGCCGTTGCAAGGCTCTGCCAGTAAAGACGACATCGCCATCGGGCGCAGCGTTCCGCTGGTGCAGGGCGGCCCCGATCCCGAAAAGACGGACTATGTGATGCTTTGTCGTAGCCGCCTTAGCCGCATTCTCTTTTTGCGCAAGCTCTTTGATTATCCGGTGAGCCTGAACGGCGACACCATCCGGAACCTCGGGCTCTGGCGTATGTTCAAGATAGGCATGAGTTACCTCAAGGTGCAACTTTTGCCGGCCCGCAAGGAGAACAGCCTCGAAGATTTCATGATTAACCGCTTTGGAGTGGAACTTTACCGCACCTTCTTTAGGGACTATACCGAAAAGGTGTGGGGTGTTCCCTGCAATAAGATCAGCCCCGACTGGGGTGGCCAGCGCATCAAGGGGCTTTCCATCACCAAGACCGTGGTGCATGCGCTCAAGCAGATTTTTGCAGGCAAGAAAAAGCCTGAAGCGGGAGCTGCCAATGGAGCAGATATTCGTCAGAAAGATACCGAGACGAGCCTGATAGGCCAGTTCCTCTATCCGAAATTCGGACCTGGCCAGCTCTGGGAAACGGTGGCCGAGAAGGTGCTGGAGAAAGGTGGCGAAATCCACATGAACTCGAAGGTGGTGGGCGTGAACCGCTCTACCGACGGCAAGCGTGTGGAAAGCGTTGTCGTGGACCGCGGGAATTCCACGGAAACGATTCCCTGTGACTATTTCCTCAGCACCATGCCGGTAAAAGAACTTGTGGCCGCCATGGACAACGGAAAAACGCTCGTGCCGGCAGAAGTCAAGCGCGTGGCTGACGGACTGGTTTACCGCGACTTCATTACGGTGGGCCTCCTTCTAGACAAGTTGCTCATCAAGAACCCTGCAAAGTCAGGCACTCCCGAAAGCAAGCTCAAGTTCGTGGCCGACAACTGGATCTATGTGCAGGAATCCGACGTGAAACTCGGCCGCATCCAGATTTTCAACAACTGGAGCCCTTACCTGGTGGCCGATCCCGAGAAGGTGTGGATCGGCCTCGAATACTTCGCCACCGAGGGCGACGAGATGTGGCGCATGCCCGATGCCGACTTTATCAAGTTCGCCATCGCCGAACTTGACAAGATAGACGTGGCGAGGCCTGCCGATGTCCGCGATTCCGTGGTATTCCATATCAAGAAAGCGTATCCGGCTTACTTTGGTACTTACGGTGAGTTCAACAAGATTCGTGAGTATCTGGACCCGATTGAGAACCTGTTCCTGATGGGCCGTAACGGCATGCACAAGTACAACAACATGGATCATAGTATGCTTGCTGCCATGGAAGTCGTAAAATGCATCCGTGAAAATTCCGCCGACAAGACCGCCCTCTGGAACGTGAATAGCGAAGAAGAATATCACGAAGGAAAAAAAGCCTAGACCGGTAATTTTAATGAAAAAAATCTTGAAAATTTTTAGACTGCCGGAACTTTATATAGCACTGCTACTTGTTTTGGTTCTTGTAGTGCTGAAGGTTTCTGCTCCTGTTATCAAGAATGTTACTCTAGAAAGACAGAATGAAACAAAAGAAGTCGTGCTCCCGATTCTTAAGCGGATGGATCAGGGCGAAGTTTTTTCTGTCAAGTTCGGTTTGAATACGGGATGGTCTCATGGATTGTCCCTAAAATTGGTTCCCGATGATTGCCTTTTGGAAATGTCCATAAATGGTAAGTCTGTGGACCCGAAGCAGTTTCCGGGTTATTGCGATTGGGCTTCTGGATTCACGTTGACAAAACAAGATTTTGAAAAATATGCGGGATTGCAGGATGAATATAATTTTGACTTGAAAATTCGAAACAATGGTGGTGCTGCAGGATTGTCCGCCTTGATGAAAGCGGACTCTTTTGGATCTCGTGCGCTTACTGTTGTGGTCTTTGTCCTTTTTGGATTGCTGATTTTCTTGATAGGTTCACGATACAAATTGCATAAGGGAATCCTGTTGATTTTCTTGTTGGGACTAGCTTTGCGCGGAGCTTATTTTCAGGATACCAGCTACAGCCAGCGAGCATACGATGTAGATGGTCACATTGAGTATGTGGAAATCGTGGCAGACGAGCACCGCATTCCAGACAATAAGGAATGTTGGACTTGCTACCACCCGCCCCTTTATTACCTGTCGGCAATACCTTTCTGGGAAGCCTCTTTCCTGTTCAATTATTCCAAGCCCAGGGCGCTACAATGGTACAGTTTTATCATGTCGGCATTGGCCCTGATCTTTGGGCTATATTGCTTGCGCATGCTTTTGACGGGTGGAGGTTTTTGGCTTGCCGCCTTGCTTTGGACTTTCTGGCCGTCCCTTGTCATGATGTCTCCGAGGATTACCAACGAAGCCATGTTTTGCATGGCGCATGTGATTTGTTTCTGGGCCATTTTGCGGTATATGGCCACAAGGAATGGAGCGTATGTGATTCTATCGGTGGCCCTTGCGGCAATGGCTTATTGGGCAAAATCCACGGGAATCATTACCATCGCCATGCTCGGATTGATGTTCCTTGTCTATTTTGTTCCCAGCAGATTGCTGTCCTTTGAACGCAAGAAGAAATCGGAATATGTCGGCCTTGTGCTGTTCTTGGCCCTTTGTGGCATCGTGGGAGGCCTTGTTCTGTTCAATCCCGATATTGTGGGCAACTCCAAGAATTTGAACAGCGCCTTGATTGTGGGTGCACAGCCGGGTAATATGCTTTATTTTGATTTGGAAAACTTCTTGACCCACCCTTACACTAGTGCCTGGGATGACAACATGGGTCGGCAGTACTTCTTGAATTATCTCGCAAAGACATCCCTTTTCGGGGAATTCCAGTTGCTGAAAACCACGGCAGGGAACTGGCTTGCGTCCATTATCAGTATTTCGCTGTTGGGCCTTGTGGGATTTGCTCTAGTGGGGCTTTGGCGAATAAAGTGGAATGCCAAGACAATTCTTTCCCTTGCTCAGATAGTGATGTTTGTTGTGGCAGTGGCGGCATTAAGGCTGAAATACCCTTATTCGTGCAGTAATGATTTCCGCTTTATACTTCCAGTATTGATTCCCTGTATTTGTTTGTCGGTTGAAGGAATTTTTGCCGAGAATGGCTCTGTACGTCACCGAGTTGCGGGCGTGTTCCTTGTGCTGATTTTTAGTGGTTGCTCGACAGCTCTAATGCTTTTGCTATAGATTGGTCGTATAATTCTCATTTTTGTATATTACCATTGCAAAGATGAAGGCTTGAAAAATGCGATTGTTTTTGATACTGTTATGCGTGCTGTCGGTGGCGCTTTTTGCGCGACCTATAAACGACGGCAATAAACTTTTTAAGAATGGCGACTATGCCGGTGCTTTGGAAAAGTATATGAAGGCCCGGGAAGCGGAGCCTGCAAACCCGTTGTTGTTTTACAATATCGGCACTTGCCAGTACAAGTTGGGCAATTACGACGAGGCCAAGAAGGAATTGGAGAGCGCCGTGCGCATGCCCGACAAGAAAATGGCGGCCAAGGCGGCCTACAACCTGGCCAATACACATTTTCGCATAGGCGAAAAGTCTGCCGAAGGTAGCGAGCGCATTGCCGCCTGGCGTGAATCCGTCGCCTACTTGAAAAAGGCTATCGATCTGGACAACGGTTTTGAAAACGCCAAGAAGAACGTAGAAATCGTGCAGCGCAAGCTGAAAGAGGAACTGGACAAGCAAAAGCAGAACCAGGAACAGAATCAGGACCAGAACAACGACCAGAAGCAGCCTCCCCTGAGCGAAAAGGCGAAGGAAGTTCTGGCCCGTGCGCTTCAGCTTTGCAAGGACGGCAAGTATGCCGAAGCAAAGGAAATGCTGGAAAACCTGATTGCCGAGGACGAGACTGCGGGCCAGCTGAGCGGCCACGTGCAGCGTATTGACGACATTATCGAAATCAAGGCTGGCCGAAAGCCCAAGGCAAAGATTGACGCCAGCAACACCGACAACGACCTGGAGGTGATCTGATGAAGAGAAGTCTGTGGTCGGTGATTAGGTTGATAGGCCATAAACAGGATTGCTGTCCCCGCATTTTTTCGTGTCATCCCCGCGAAGGCGGGGATCTCCCCTCTGTTTTGAACGCCCGTTTATTTGCTTTTTTTGCCGTTATGTTCTTATCTGTCGCTGCCTTTGCCGCCCCCAAGTCGGCATCGGCCTACTACAGCGATGCGGCATTCCAGTATATTGAGAACCGCTTGCCCTCTGCAGAAATCACCTGTAACGAAGGCCTGCAATACTACCCCAACGATCAAAAGTTGCAGATGCTCCTGGACCGTATTCACGAGGCCAAGGACGAGCAGAAGAACGAAAACAAGAAGAACGACAAGAACCAGGATAACAACCAGGACCAGAATCAAGACCAAAACCAGCAGGACCAGAACGGTGACGGTCAAAGTTCTTCTAGTGGCGAAGACCAGAATCAAGATCAAGATCAAGACCAAAACGGTGGTCAGTCCAGCAGCAGCCAGGAGGGCGGCAGCTCAGAAAGCAACAGCTCCGACAGTAATGGCGGAGCCGGTGAACAGCCGCAGCCCGAACAGCCCGAAGAAGGCTCAAGCGACAGCCAGGGCGATTCCTCCAACGATGGCGCAGAACCGGAAGAACAGCCCGTGCAGATGGGAGAGATGAGCCCCGAAGAGGCCGCACAGCTCCTGAAAGACTTTGACGAACAGAACGGCGAACGCAAACCCTGGAAGCCTATCCGCGGCCAGGCACGGCCTGCTAAGGACTGGTAAGGTGAGGGCCTTTCCCAATGCCCTCCCGCACCTTCGCCGCCATAGACTTAAAGTCATTTTTTGCTTCGGTGGAATGTATCCTTCGGGGCCTCGACCCCTTAAAGGCAAAGCTGGTGGTGGCCGACGAGAGCCGTACCGAAAAGACCATCTGCCTTGCGGTGACGCCTGCGCTGAAGGCCTACGGGATTCCTGGACGGGCCCGGCTTTTCGAAGTGAACCAGAAGGTCCGGGAGGTGGAACGACGCACAGGCGAGAAGGTGGAGTTCTTGATTGCAAAACCCCAGATGGCCAGGTACGTGGAGTATTCCACGAAGGTGTACAACGTTTACCTCAAGTACGTAAGTGCCGAAGACATTCATTCTTATTCTATCGACGAATGTTTTCTGGACTTGACGAAGTATCTGAAGCTGTACAAGAAAACCGCGCGGGAACTGGTAAAGACCATCATCCAGGACGTGTTCGCGACTACGGGCATTACCGCTACGGGCGGCATCGGCACGAACCTTTACCTGTGCAAGATTGCCATGGACATCATGGCAAAGCATGTAGAAGCGGATAGCGACGGCGTGCGCATTGCGGAATTGGACGAGATGAGTTACCGTAGGCAACTGTGGGCCCACAAGCCCATTACCAATTTTTGGCAGGTGGGCCGTGGCATCGCAGCCAGGCTAGAAAAATGCCACCTGAACCGTGGGCGGGGAATCCACACCATGGGAGATATCGCTCGGGTAAGCGTCAAGGAACCTGACGCCCTGTACAAGATGTTCGGCGTGAATGCGGAAATCCTGATAGACCACGCTTGGGGTTACGAACCCTGTACCATCGCCGACATCAAGAGGGCAAAACCCCAGTCCCAGAGCATGGGAGAAGGCCAGGTGTTGCAGGACCCCTACCCCTTCGACAAGGCCCGCCTGGTGGTGCGGGAAATGGTAGATACGGTATCCATGCGCCTGGTAGAAAACGACCTGGTGGCCAAGGGCATGGTGCTTACGGTAGGCTACGACAGGGAGAATGTGGACAAGGGAATTTATCACGGCGAGACGGTCATCGATTTTTACGGACGCACAATCCCGAAACCCGCTCACGGCACGGCTTCTATCGGGCACTACACCAGTTCCCAGTCCGCCTTTGCCGAGGCGGTCATGCGGCTTTTCGACCGGATTGTGGACCCGCAGCTGACGGTGCGCCGCTTGAACCTGGTGGCCATCGACGTGGTAGACGAAAGCAACCAGGGCTACGACCTGTTTACCGATGCCCAAAAGCAGGAGCGTGAAAAGAAACGCCTCAAGGCGGAACTGCTCATCAAGAAACGCTTCGGCAAGAACGCCATCGTCAAGGGCATGGACCTGCAGGAGGGCGCCACCACCATTGAACGCAACGGACAAATCGGAGGACACCGGGCATAGTCATGAGTTGCAAGTTGCGAGTTATGAGTTTTAATTATGGACTAAAATATTTTTGTACTTTTCTCAGAGGCGCATAGCGCCGACTCATGACCCATGACTCAAGACTACACAGACATAATAGATCTGCCCTATCCGAGGGACGACTGGAATTTTCTCATGAAGCACCCCCGCATGAGCATGGAATCCCGTGCGAAGATTTTCGCTCCCTTTGCGGCCCTGCGGGGCCACAGCACCGCCCTGGCCAAGACGGCAGAGCAGAAATTGGACGACGTGGCCCACGAATTGACGCTGGATGACCAAGCGTTTTAAAAAGCCCCCGCACACAAGCGAGGGCTTTGGTCAATGTGTTATCTGAATTCTATTACTTCAGCCGTACCGACTTGACCATCTTCTGGCTGCCCTGACGGATGACCAGGAAGGCAGTTCCCTGGTAACTTGTTTCCAGGGAGACGCTGTTGGCCCCACGGGTGGCGTTCACGTTTTTGCTTGTGATCACCTGACCCAGACTGTTCATGAGGGCAACACTTGCACGGCCAGCAACGGCAGCGCTGAAGTTTGCGGTAATGACGCCGTGCTCCACGGAGAGGTGGAGGCTTTGAGAAACTGAAGCCGCCCTTACTATGGAAGTCGGCGTAATGACTTTTGCGCTTGCTGCCCCGGCGTCAGTTGCGATTCTCTTTGCTGTGACGACGCCTTCGATTTCCGGTTCGCTCTTGTTGAAGTCCTGCAACACGATGTAGGTGCCGTCTGCTTTATAGAGACGGACTTCGTCAATGACGATTGTTCCAGAAAGGCCAGTTCCATAGACGTTCAAACCGAGCGCCATAACATTGCTTTGGCTGCCTACTTTGCCGTTGTTCGGCTTTGTGAAATCAAGACCGTTTGCGCCAAAGGGGATTTTGTATTCTGCCCAAGAGGTTGACTCTTCGGTGTTCTTTAGGTTGAAGTCACTCCAAACCCATTCGCCGGACATTTCAAAAATGCTGATTGTGTGCCAACCATAGTCTGCACCGGTAAGGGGGGCATCAGCAACATTTGTCTTCATTACAAAGGAGACTGCGTTGTAGTTAGACCAATCAGCGCCTCCGACAGCGATGCGCATTGTGCCTACTTCGTTTGTGTCGTTACGGGCTGCCTTGTAAGTGAGTTCAATAGACTGGTTGGCATCAGAACAGGCCGCCAATTTCTTTTCAATAAAACTGGAACCTGTAAGGGCTGATAAACCGTACGCCTCGCGGATGGCGTTAATTGCCTCCAAGTCAACAATCTGGCCAATGGTTCCGTACTTGGACTGGCGCCTGATATAGGCCATGTTGTCGTATTGGTCGGCTTCGTTACCCATGTCCCAAAGGATGGGAACCAAACCGTATTCCTTGGCGGCGGCAGCGACATCCTTGTGCCATTGGACGCGGCCTCTCAGGTGATTTTCAAGGCTGGTGCAGGGAACATCCGGGGTGCGGACATTGGCGCCAAATTCACCGACAATGACCGGATAGCCCTTGTCGGCGTAGTTGGTCTTCATCTTCTGGAATTGCGCTCTGACATGGGCGTTGGTGTAATCGCTTGCATCAGCCTTTCCTGTCCATGCGTTATAGCCGGCATTGCGCTTGGGGTCTGTTCCGATAAAGTCGGCACCGTAGAAGAATTGCGGGATAATCATCTCGTCGTTAGGAGCATTCCAGTTCTCCTCGGTTTTCATAAGGGTAAACTGGTACGGGTCGTAGTAGTGTACTTCAAACATCAGGCGCCCCGTTGCAGGATCGGTGGGGAATGTGGATGTAGGGGCGTTGGCGACAGATTTGTCGATGTCGGTATTAAGCCCCTGGATAATCAGTGTTCGCGTAGCGTTGTTGCCGCCTGTATTGCGGACAGTGGTGATGAATGTCTGGTAATAGGACATCAGCGTGGTTACATGTGCTGGTGTCCAGGTGTTTATGTTGGGGCCGGGTTCGTTTGCGCCCGCGAAGAGCAGGTGCTGGTCGTAATTCTTGAACTTGTTGGCTATCTGGGTCCAATAGTTTTGCAATTTCGTATTGATGCCGTCATCGACAGTAGTGCCGATGTTATTTTGGAACCAGCCGTCAGGATTTTCGTGGTGGATGTTCAAGATGACGTAGAGTCCCTCTGCAAGGGCCAGGTCCACTACCGTCTTGACGGAATCCAGCCAACCAGAATTGATGACTCCTTTGCTTGCGTGGGTGTCCCAGGCGCAGGGAATGCGTACGGTAGAGAACCCTGCCGCCTTGATTCCCTCGAACACGGGCGCAGTCGGGAACGGGTTGCCCCATGCGGTGGGGTCGTTCGGAACTTCCATGGAGTTTCCGATGTTGAAACCGAAACCCATTTCGCTTATCAGGGCAGAAGCTTGTGGAAGGTCTGCCGCGAGAGCGAGAGAGCTGCTGGCCACAATGGCCAGGCCAAATGCGGCGGTCTTTTTCAAGATATTCATACTCAATCCTTTTTTTGTTAATATCCCGGTGTAAATATAACTTGAACCGGCGAAAATCCGTAGGCCAGTTTTGTTTACAATGTGGACATATTGTCCAAAATAAGCAGGTTTGTAAGAATTGGGTAAGTTATCGCTTGCCCTTGTATTCTGCAATGGCCATGCCCATGACGATGGTGGCGGCTCCTGCCCAAGCCACAGGAGAGATGCGTTCCCCGATGGCAATCATAGCGGTAATGATGGTTACCAGGGGCAGGGCATAGACATAGTTGCTGGCCAGGACCGTACCCAGTTTTTCGAGGACGGTATTCCACGCCACATAGCCCAGTAGCGAAGAGAATATGGCGAGGCACAAAAAGTTAAACGCCACTACGGGTTCGGCAAAGTTCTCCCAGGGAATGGATCGCCCTTGCAGGTGTTCTGCAGCCATGAGGGGGATGGAACTAACAATGCTGTAGAAGAAAATTTTCCGGGTGATGAACAGGGTGCTGTACCGCGCCTTGAAGGGCTTGAGGCTCAGGGAGTAGATGGTCCAGAGGATGGCTGCTGCAAAGGCGAGAAAATCCCCCAGGGGTGAAAGTTTCAATATGAACTTGCCGTTGAGGACCACCAGCACCATCCCTACGAAGGTCAGCAGGGAGCCCAGGATTTGTCTGGACTTGAGCCGCTCGCTTTTGAACAGTAGCCCGCCAAAAATCATGATGAGCAGCGGGTTGGTACAGACGATGAGGGACACGTTAGAAGACGGCGACAGGGTGAGGGCCGTGTTTTCAGCCCAAAAGTACAGCGTACCGCCGGTGATGCCGCTGATGAACAGCAAAAACTCGTCTTTTAAGTTTTGCGCCAGGATTTTCTTGTGGTTTATGGCCAGCAACAGCAGGTAGGTGAACACGAACCGGATAAAGAACACCTGTACAGCCGAAAAACCGTGGGTCAGCAGGACCTTGGTACTCACGAAGCTCGTGCCCCAGAAGATTACGGTGGCAACGGCCAATATGTGCCAGATGGCGGTGCTGTTTTTCATCGCGAGAAATGTAGAAATAAGGGATTAGGGGCTAGAGACTAGAGATTGGGATTTAGTGAACAAGAAACACGCACTTCGTGCGTTTGGAACGAATGGCGAAACCATGGTATTTTTCTCTAACCCCTAAATCCTAGATCCTAACCCCTAGATCCTAATCTCTGAATTACTATATTCCAAGTGTATAACCTGGAGTTTTTTTTTATGGAAATCAAATGGCTTAATCCCGACGCAAAGTTTGACCGCCTGGTTTTGGCAGGCGATATTGGTGGCACCAACACGAACCTTGGCCTTGTGGGCTACAAGGACGGCAAGTTCACGCTGATTCTTGAAACGGTGTGTCCCTCCAAGGACATCGACGGTCTTGACGCTCCTATCCGCGAGACGCTCAAGCTTGCCGCGGAAAGCCGTGCCGACCTGAAGCCCAGCCACGTGTGCATCAGTGCCGCGGGTCCGGTGGCTGCCAACAAGTGCGTCATGACGAACCTCCCGTGGAGCGTGGATGGCGATGCCCTCACTGCGGCGACCGGCATCCCGACGCTGGTCATCAACGACTTCATGGCCATCAGCTACGGTATCCCGACCTTGGACGTGGATGACCCCAAGCAGATTTTCAAGCTCACCCATACCGACGGCAGTGAACCCGCCCCGCAGAAGGCGACCAAGGCCGTGATTGGCCCGGGTACCGGCATGGGCGTTGGTTTCCTTGCCTTCGACGGCGAGAAGTATATTCCCGCAAGTTCCGAAGGCGGGCATTCCACCTTCGCTCCCTTCGACAAGGATTCCCAGGAATTCCACGACTACATGGAAAAGAAGATTGGTACCGTGCCCGGCGTGGAACCGCTCGTATCCGGCATGGGGCTCCGCAACATGTACGAATGGTGGAAGGAGACCCGCGGCGTTCCCGATAACGATGCCTTCAAGAAGATTGAGGAAACCGAACCCAACGATCGCCCGAAGTACATCAGCCGCGCGAGCGATACCGACCCGGTGGCTGCCGAGATGATGCGCCTGTTCGTGAAGATGCTCGCCCGCTTTGCAAGCGATGCCTCCACGCTGTTCTTGCCCCTGGGTGGCCTCTACCTGGCCGGCGGTACGGTGCAGAAGGACCTGCGCTGGCTCGAGCGCGACAACCTGTTCATGAAGTATTTCGAGAAGAACTACAATCCGAATATCCGTCCGCTATTGAACAAGATTCCGGTGTACATCATCAAGGATTACAGCATCAGTTTGTATGGTGCGGCCAACGCAAGCCTGAACTTGCAGAAGTAAAGGTATTTATCGGGACTCAAGTTCCGCCAAACATTTTAATGGACGCTTCCTGGTCCACGTCCATAGTTTCGCCCCAGTAATTTTCGGGACGGGAAATCTTGTGTTGCCTGACGTAATTCAAGGCGATGTTGATGTTGGCGTGCATGTTGTCGGTAATGTCATAGGAAGGAGCGAATACGAAGGGAACGGATACCAAGGACTTGCCGCCACATTCTTCACCATCGCTGTTTATGTACCAGTAGACGATTTCGTAACAGTCAGAATAGGCATTGGGGGTGAAGAACGTTTTTTGTTTTTTTCGTTCTGCATCCAGATTCTTTGAGAAGAATGGCATTTTCGTGACGATACCGACACCGATACCGGTTTTCCCTGGAAGCAGGAATTCCACCATTTCACCCGAGCAGAATGAAATCTCTGCTGGATTTCGTCCGAAGGACCTTCCCTTGAAGCCTGGATATCGGGATATGTCGGGAATGTTGGATTTTTGCCAGAGTTTGCCGTTGGGAAGGTACCACCGCTCCGATACGGTCTTGCCGACATAATAGGAATAGTTGAAAGGAATTTCGCAGACATAAAAACCGCTTATATCCAGATCGGGGTAACTTTCTGCGATAATCGTGATTTCGTTTTCTACTTCAATAAGAGAGAATGACGAAAAATTTGCGAAGGGAAAAATTTCAAAACCATACAGACGCCTTGACCCTAGACGGGCGCCGCCATGTCTACTAGGCAGTTTTTTGTAGGCGGTTAACATAAAAATGGTTTGAACACCGTTGCCTTCGGGTTGATAGGCCTCGTCGCAGTATTTCCATGAGGTTACCTTGTCCGCGTCAAAACGGATGTCGAATTGGCTATAGAAACGAAAACCGTCGAATACGCCAATTTCTTCGGTATTGCTGAGACTATGGTGGAATGCAATGCGTTTGCCAATTTCGGGAAGGTCTTGTTTTTTCATATTGGTTCCGCCTTTTGGAATGTTTTTAGACGATTCGACTCCTTATCTATCGTTATTATAAAAGAAAAAGTCAAATGGGAGCATTTTTTTCTAAATTTGGCCCAATGCTTTTTTCTGAACTCCCTCTGGCAAACCCCTTGCAGCGCGCCATCCGTGCCGTAGGCTACGAAACGCCCACCCCCATCCAGGAACAGTCTATCCCGAGCCTGCTCGAAGGCAAGGACCTGCTAGGAATCGCCCAGACGGGCACCGGCAAGACGGCGGCATTCGCCCTGCCGATTTTGCAGCTGCTTCTGGATTCCGGAAAGTTCCGTGCGCCCAAGACCTGCCGGGCCCTGATCCTGCTTCCTACTCGGGAACTTGCCATCCAGGTGGAGGAGTGCTTCAAGCAGTACGCCCAGTTTACGGCTATTTCCAGCACCTGCATCTTTGGCGGTGTGGGGGACGCCTCCCAGAAGAACTGCCTGGTTCGGGGTGTGGACGTGCTGGTGGCGACTCCCGGGCGCCTGCTGGATCTTATCGGCCAGAAGGCGGTTTCCCTGAAAGCCCTGGAATTCTTTGTGCTGGACGAGGCCGACCGCATGCTGGACATGGGGTTCATCCACGATATCCGCAAGGTGGTGGCGCTCCTGCCGCAAAAGCGCCAGAACCTGTTCTTTAGCGCCACCATGCCCGACGATATCACCAAGCTTGCCGCTACCATCCTCCGGCCGAATCCGGTCCGTGTGGAGGTGGCACCCCAGAGCACGCCCATCGAACGCATCCGTCAGGAACTGTACCATATCGACAAGCGCCGCAAAGGAGCACTCCTGAAGGAACTGTTGCTGGAACACACCGAGATGAAGAAGGTGCTGGTCTTTAGCCGCACCAAGCACGGCGCCGACAAGATTGTCCGGGTGCTGGAAAAGGCGGGAGTCAAGTGTGCCGCCATTCACGGAAACAAGAGCCAGACCCGCAGGCAAGAGGCCCTTAAGAATTTCAAGGACGAAAAAATCCGGGTGCTGGTGGCTACCGATATCGCCGCCCGCGGTATCGACGTGGACGATGTGAGTCACGTGTTCAACTACGACCTGCCCGACGTTCCCGAGACTTTCGTGCACCGCATAGGCCGCACCGCCCGCGCGGGCAAGGACGGCATCGCCATCTCGTTCTGCGCTCCCGACGAGGAGCAGGACCTGCGCGCCATCGAGAAGCTCACCAAGATAAAGATTCCCGAAGGCGACAAGGCCATATTCGAGAAACTCCCGCCTCCGCAGAAAGAAACTCCCGAAAGCGAGATGCGGAACGCCCGAGGTCGTGGGTTCCCGCGCCGCGAAAAACAGGCACAAAATTCTAAACCTGTGCAGTCCCCAGAACCGTCACAGGCTTCTCCCAAACCCCCAAGGCAGCAGCCTCCGAAAACGGCGCAATCTGTGCAACAGGCAAGACCAGAGCATAATTCCGAGCAGCCTCAAAAGGCGGGTTTCCACAAGCGCCGTCGCAACCGCCCAGGCTCAAAAGCCCGCCGCCGTATGCGGGAGCTATCTAATTCCAACGGATAGAAAATCCTATCTTTGTATTAGATGGAAAAATCTCCGACAAATGTCAACTCCAAGCCGAACTACTTTCCGGCTATTGACGGGCTTAGGCTTTTGGCCAGCGTGAACATCGTGATGCTCCACCTGGGTAGTTCCAGCGCGCTGAATTACATGCAGGACTGCAAGTGGCTCATGCCTATTATCAGCGCGCCTGCCTTTGCGGCGGGCATCTTCTACGTGTTTGCGGGATTCTTGTTTGCAAGCAAGTTCAGCGATCCGGAACGGCGCATCCCCGTGATTCCCTTCATGTTCGCCCGCATCGCGAAACTCTACCGTCTGCATTTTTTCATGACGCTCTTGATGTTCGTGGTGCTGGTGTTCAAGTTCAGCGGCTACACCCACCTGCCAGGGCTTTCTGAAATCGGCGACTGTGCCTCGGCGGGTCTTGCCAAGATGACCCACCCCTGGCGGAGCCTATTTTTGCACCTTACCCTCACCTGGTCCATTGTACCTGACCTGGGCATGAAACTGAATGAGCCTTCTTGGTCACTGACCAGCTTTTTTATGTGCTACGCTATCACGCCCTGGTTCAGCCGCTGGCTTTTCCGCCAGAATTACCGCACGCTCTGGGTGCTGTTCGGCACGCTGTTTATCCCCGGAATTCTGTGGGCGGTTTTCTTCGGAGCTTCCGACAACCTGTGGTTCAGCGGCTACGAGGCCAAGTACCGTTTCTTCCACATCTTCGCGCCGGTCCGCATTTTTGAATACCTGTTCGGCATGGTGCTTTTCCGCCTGTACAGCGAGGGCGGTTTCGATTTTCTCAAGAAGAAATTTGCAAGCGGCGTTGCCCAGGCGGTGATTCTTGCCGCCATTTACGGGAGCTTGTTCCTGCTTCGGCCCGAATGGAACCCCGGCGTGAACTATTTCTTCCATCACAGCCTGCCCATTCTGCTCTACGGACTGTTCTTGCTTTCACTCCTAAGTGGCAAGGGATTTGCGGCCAGGTTCTTCTGCATTCCGCTGGTCCGCAAGGTGGGCCGCGCCAGTTTCTACCCCTACTTGATCCACCTGCCGATTATCACCATCGCCTGGGGCATTTGTAACCTGAACAAGCCCTTGAATACCTTGATCCTGATGGTCTTCATCTATACCGTCAGTACCCTGTACATGGAATTCAAGACCTGGCGCCGCAAGCGTGCCAAGGCGAAAGCGACAGGGAAGTAGGAATCAGAAAAGCCCATGGAGACAATCCATAGGCTTTTGAAATATTGAAGTGAATCGGACTCTTACTGTTTCTTGTTCAGCGTCTCGATTCTTTCCTGAAATTCAGCGACCTTTTCTGCAGACAGGCCCATTTCGCGTAGGACGGCTATGGAGTCAGCACGTTCTTCCTTGCGACCCTGGCTGAATCCTTCGGTCTTGCCTTGGGCGAAACCTTCGGTCTTTCCCTGGACAAATCCTTCGGTCTTTCCCTGGACAAACCCTTCGGTCTTGCCTTGGGCGAAACCTTCGGTACGGCCTTGCACCCTGCCTTCAGAAAAACCGATTTCGTGTTCTGCTTTCAAGTCCGTCATATTCTTTACCTCGGCATTGAAAAGTTCCTCTACAAAGTTAATCAATTTCACAGAATCGAGCAAGTGCCGGAATGTTTCGTTCTGCATAATCTTTTCGGGAACGGGTTCTTCCTTTATGATTACCTTGATGGCACGAAGCCACTGCGCCGCCTCGGAATTGTCGCTTGCGGTGACTCCCGCCTTTTCGAGCTCGAAAAACTTGTCGATTTCAACAAAAATCTTCTGAACTTTAGGGAAAAATTTTTTTCCATGACACATTTCATCGACGTGGTGGATATATTCTGTGGGCTCTTCCGGGAACATCTCGAAATCAAGAAGTCCAAGAAAGTAGATGCGGGGTAGTTCGTATTTTTCGCTGGTGTGCACTTGGTTTTCGATGACGCGAGAGATGTAGTATTCTACTCGGTCACGGAACAAGTCATCCCCCTGTTGTTGCACCTCCACCAGCACCTTTTCGCCGGCATTGGTCGTGCCGATGATGTCCAGGATACAGTCTTTTTTGTTGAATACCCCTGGGAATTCCTGCATTTCGAGTGAGATGTCCTTGATGGCGTCGTCGCCCTGCAGACCCAGCATCGCGTTCACCAGCGAGATGAGAAGCGAGTGGTCCTTTTCCTCGGCGAAAACAATCTTGAAAATGCCGTCGCTAAGGATGTAGGCGTATTTGTAAAGTTCCTGGTACTTGAGGAGGTTGTTCTTGTCAATTTCCATTGCCTTGAGCAAGGAATAGTGTTGTGTTCGATTCATGGATTGCTCCTGTTTGATTGTTGAGGTGTGTAAACAGGAGTATGTGTCGAATGAACGCAGAACACCTGTTCACAAACCTGTTTATGACAGATTGATGAAGTCCACAAATGTGGACGGTGCTCTACGTTAATCATCATGGGGCCGACCCCCACAGGGATAGCTGTCTCACGAATTGCCGGTTGTCTTGACCTGCAAAGGGTGGACGATGTCAAGCAGAGAGTTAAACGGCCCGCCCGAATCGAATACGCTGTCAGCGGGATTGATGCTAAGACAATAACAATATACAAAAAAAGTAGGGGATTGGGTTTAACGAGCTGTAAAATTGTATATTGTGTCCGAAAAGATTTTTCGGAGTCAAGATGGATATCGGTTCGTTACATTTTCAGAATCCCGAAGCCTTTTGGCTGTTGTTGCTTGTTCCCGTGCTTGTGGCGCTCTACATTTACCGCCAGCAGCGTCGCAAGAGCACCATCAAGTTCCCAGCCCTGGCCATAGCCAAAAAGGCATCGCCTAGCCACCGGGTGCGCATGCGCCACATTGTGCCGGCACTCCGCCTTGCTGCCCTGTGCTGCTTTGTGGTGGCCCTTGCCCGCCCGCAAAATGCTACCGAGGTGGAATACACCAATACCGACGGCGTGGATATTATGCTGGTGCTGGACGTGTCTGGCTCCATGGGCACGCTGGACATGTTGACCCGCACGGAACAGGCGAAGCTCGGGGTGATGAACGCCGAACGGATTTTGAAGTCCGGTGATTACTGGAAATATAGCCGCATGGGTTATGCCCAGCAGGTCATTGCGGAATTCATCCAGAAACGCCACAGCGACCGTATCGGTCTTTCCGCCTTTGGCGCCCGTGCCGTTACCCAGTGCCCCCTTACGCTGGATTACGGTTCCTTGCTTGAAATTCTGGGCGTTACAGACGACCTGGCCCACGATTCTATCATGGGGAGCCGCACTGCCATTGGCGATGGCCTTATGAACGCTCTTGCCCGCCTGCAAAAGTCCGAAGCCAAGTCCAAGGTGGTGGTGCTCCTGACCGATGGCAAGGACAACGCCAGCGTCATTTCACCTGTCCGTGCGGCCGAGGTGGCCCAGTCCATCGGGGTGAAGGTCTATACCGTAGGCGTAGGCAAGCGTAAGGGTAAAATCCTGAGTTTCCAGCAGAACCCCTGGACAGGCGAAATCTCCTGGGGCGAGCGGGATATTACTCCCGAAGAAGGCATCGACGAAACCACCCTCAAGGCGGTGGCGCAAAAGACCGGCGGAAAGTTCTACCGTGCCGAAAACAAGGAACAGCTAGAAGAAATCTATTCCGAAATCGACCAGCTGGAAAAATCCGAAATCGAGACGGTGGCCTACGCCCGCTACGCCGAAAAGTTCTACCCCTGGCTTTTGGTGGGTGCGCTCCTCATTCTGCTGGAACTGATTCTTGCCAACACCCGCTTTGTGCGGATTCCGTAGGCTACTCCCCGTCTACAGAAGGTTTGTAGCAGTTCCTGGTGCAGTTTTCGATTAGATCGTCAACCGTCTTGGTGGTGGGCGTGCCGAATTCGGACCAGTAGATGGAGAAGGTAATGGGCCAAGGGCCCTGGGCAAGTTCTTCGCTGGTGGCGCTGGTGGCGATCAGCCTGTTGGCCAGAGTCTCTATCTCGGAGAAATCGTTACATTCGGTAACAATGGCAAAAGACGAAGTGCTGTAACGGGCGATAAAAGACCCGCGATTGATGCATTGCTGCCGTAGGAACGAGGCCATTTTTTGGAGGGCTATGGCTGCGGCTACACCCCCGTATTTCTTTTTCATGGCCTTGAACTTGTCGATGTCGATTTTCACAAAAAACAGTCTCTTGGCAGGGTTCTGTTTTTGGGTAATGGCATCCAGGTAGTCTGCAAGTTTGTTGTCATTGTTGAGCTTGGTGATTTCATCGACGGTAATTCTCCTGCGCAACGAGGTCAGGTGTATAAACAGAGTGACGATGACAAACGAGGGCGACGTGATGGGCATATCGTAGAATTTGGCTTGTACCACCAGCAGAAGCAGGGGGAAAGCCATGGCTCCCGAAAGCAGGTAAAGGCTACGACGGCGAATCCTGTTGGTGCACTTGCGGGCCTTGGTCAGGCACAGGATCGACGCGGATACCACATAGACAATCGTCAGGATGTTCAGCAAAATCCACACATGGGGTCTCATGTCGAGAGGCGGTTCTGTCAGGTTGCTCAAGACATCTATGATGGCCATGACACTTACCACAAGGCTTGGCAACAATATGGGGATGAACATTTTGCGAAGGTGGTAGGTGCTAGTGGATGTAATAAAGAATACGGTCAGGAACCAGGAACAACCCATGCAGATGCAGGTGACGATCTTGAGGCCGTTGATAATCTTGATGACGGGGATGTAAGTGGAGGGAATGAACTGTCCTGTAGAATTCAGGACGCAGAAAGCGATGGACAGGTCCACCAGGTATCGGAAAACATGAACTTCCCTGAGGCGGGAGGCCCGCTCCGTGATGCCATAACGCACCATCAGGAGAATGGCGATGCTTATGAGATCGATTTCGACTACAAAGGGATTGATTTCCATAGATTTACCCTATAATCCAATAAGTAAAATATATCTTTTTTTTAACAAAAAAGTCATCGCCCGCAAATAAATGTGATTTTTCCCGTTTTTGGGGTCATTTTTTTGAAAAAATGGGGCTAAAAAGCCCGTTTTTTGTATATTCATGGGTATGCGGGCCCTGCCCCGCGCCGTTTTTTTTCTGGAGTCTGTTCATGCGATTTGCGGAACCGAGCTTTTTGTGGGGACTTTTTACCCTGCCATTTTTTGCCCTTTTGTTCTATTATGCTTTTTACCGCCGTAAAAAGCTGGCGGAGCGGTTCGTGTCCCTTTCCATGCTGCCCAAGCTTTCGACCAGCGTGTCTCCCTGGCGGAGGCTTGCCAAGGTTCTGATCCTCCTTTTGGCGATTGCCTTTTTGTTCGTTGCCCTTGCAAGGCCCCAGTGGGGCCATAAGCTAGAACACGTGGAGCGTCGCGGTCTGGACTTGGTGCTGCTGCAGGACATTTCCCTTTCCATGCTGGCCGAAGACATCAAGCCCAACCGTCTGGTGCGTAGCCGTCACGAGATTGCCTCGTTCCTGGAATCTCTCACCGGCGACCGCGTGGGTCTAGTGGCCTTTAGCGGCGAGGCCCAGGTGATGGTGCCTCTGACACTGGACTACGGAACCGTGCAGATGATGCTCCGGGAGCTGGAGCCGGGCTGGCTCATGCCGGGAACGAACCTGGAAAAGGCCATCCGCAAGGGGATGGATTTGTTCCGCAACTCCGGCGGGGCGGGCAAGTATTCGGTAATGGTCCTCATGAGTGACGGCGAAGAGCTTGAAGACGCCGCCGTCAATGCCGCCAAGGAAGCCGCCGAGATGGGCATCCGCATCTATACGGTGGGTATCGGTTCTCGCGAAGGTGTGCCAATCCCCGTCAAGACCAAGAACGGAGAAGTGGCCTACAAAAAGGACATGCAAGGGAACATCGTGACCACCCGCCTAGAAGACGGGACTCTTCAAGAAATTGCAAGCGCTACCGGCGGGTTGTACTTTTACGCGAGCCCTGGCGAGTTCCAGCTGCAGAAGGTGCTGACCGAAATCGCCACCCTCGAAAAGAAGGACCAGGCAAGCGACCGCTTTGAGAATTATCAGGACCGCTACCAGATTTTCCTCGGGATTGCGGCCCTGCTGTTCTTGATTGAAGCGGTGGTGTCCGAACGGGGTCGCCGTCGCAAGCAGCTGGCCGGCCGTTTCAGCTGAGTCATCGCTCCGGGTACAAAAAAAGCCTTTCGGGTGGGTATGTCTCTCTTGGAGACGGGCGGCGCTCCATGGGAGGCCGAATTAGAATCCACCGGAAAGGCTATGAGTATAATATACATTCAAAAAGCCCGATAAACCAAATTATTTTGAAATTCCTTAGTCCAATTTGGAATGAGGGAATAGCTATATTGTTTGGTGATGAAGAAAAATGATGCGAAAACCATATCGTTGCTGGTGGGCTCTGCCCTCCTGGCAGCTATTGCCGCTTGTTCCAGCGCGCCTGCCCCTGCAACGGAAAATGCCGCGACGGTTGCTACCCCAAAGGATTCCGTCGCAGTGTCTGAACAGAGCGGTGCTGCAGCTCAGCCTGCAAAATCCGACATCCCCGCCAGTTACAAGGACATCCAGTTTCCGGAATACAACTACGTAGCGCCTTACCCGAAGGATTACCGGGTAGAAATAGCCGAAGGTGTCACCGGTTACATCGTGAGCGATCGACGTTTGCCCCTGGTGAATTTTACGGTCTATTTCGAGAATCCGAGAGTCCCCGCCTCCATCAAGGACGAAGCCGCCTTCGAGATGCTGGGTTCCATGCTTAGGCGTGGCGGCGGTGGCGGTATCGCTCCCGGTGCCCTGGAAGATACCCTTGAGTTTATCAGCGCTGGAGTCGGTTCTTCGGCCGGCGTGTGGACCGCCTCTTTCGACATTGACTGCCTGACCAAGGACTTTCCATCGGTGCTTGCGCTGACAAAGAAGGTGCTGCTCGCTCCCGCCTTTGACAAGGAACAGTTGGAAATCGTAAAGACCAAGTCCGCCACCGCTTATGAACAGCGCTACGATACTCCTGCCAAGGTGCTTTCGGCCCTGCGTGCCAAGGTGAACTACGCTCCTAACAATCGTCTGTGGGACGCTACCGGTGACGAATACAAGAAGGTCACTGACGCCGACCTGAAACGGCTTTCCCGCGGGGTGTTCCAGTCTAGCCGAATCATCTTTGCCTTGTCCGGTGATGTGGACCGTGATTCCAGCGTGCAGATGCTTAAGGAATTTTTCGCCGACTGGAAAAAGGACACTTCCACCGTTTCTTCTAAGCCTGCGGATTCCGCCTTTGTGGCGCCGCAGCCTCTCGCTTACCTGCGTAAGCCCGGCACCTTCGTGGTGGACAAGGACATTACCCAGGCGAATATCGCCATCAACCAGCCTTTCGTGAAACGCCCCCATCCCGACTATTATCCGGCGGCGGTGGCGAGCTTTATCTTGGGTGGCGGGAGCTTTACCAGCCGCCTCATGAACCGCGTGCGTAGCGACGAGGGCCTGGCCTACAGCATCTACAGCACCGTAGGCAACGACTATCGGGATACCGCCATGACCACCATCGCCTTGCAGACCAAGGTGGAGTCCGTGGATTTTGCCCTGAAGCTGATTTTTGAAGAAGTGGAAAAACTGGCCAAGGAAGGCCCAACGGTAGAGGAACTGGAACAGGCGAAAAAGGCATTGATCGAAAGTCTGCCCAGCCTGTTCGATTCTCCTGCTTCTACGGCCACCATTTTTGCCAAGGGAGAACTGCTGGGCAAGACCTTTGACCACTACCTGGACTACGTGAAAGAAATTTCTGCCGTCACTCCCGAACAGGTGAAGGCCATGATTGCAAAATATTTTGCCCGCGACAAGATGACCATTTCTATCGTGGGTCCTGTCTCTAAATTCGATGCGTTGAAGCCCTTCACCGTAATTCCCCAGGATAGCCTGGATTTTAGGCAATAGCCAAAAGGATTCCTGTGGGTAGGCGGATTCTTGTTTTCGTGATGCTGTTGGCCTTTGCCTGTGCAGAGGCGTTTGCCGCAGATTCGCCCGAAAACAAGCGCGAAGCCCTAATGAAAGAAATCGGCCGCAAGCGCATGATCGAAAAGTCCGGCGGCGAAGAGGGATTCCGCTCCCTCTGTTCCGGCGTCAAGAAGTGCCTGAACATCGATTACGGTTTTTGTACAGAAGAAGATCAGAAACCTTGGCCCAAGGTCAAGTATAACGAAGAGTTCTGCGCCCCCTTTGTAGAAATTACCAAGCGGGGATTGCCTGCAGATCCCAAAATTACTGGAGCGACAGAAATCTATTCCAGATTAGGCCGGCAGTACCGCGCCATTTACGAGAACAAGGGCTCGCTTCCTCTGGGACAGAACGTTATCAGCTACTTGTTCGACAACATGCCCTTTACGGCGGAACTCATCAACGCTTACCTGGGTACGAACTACCGGCTGGAATACACAAGCAAGGACAGGCGGTTTTTTAGCGGTAGCAACGGACGAAGCCTTTCGGGTGAATTCTTCTGGGCCTTGCAGGATAGTGCCGGGCAGAAGCTCGGCATGCGGAACGTGTTTTTCGGCTATGGACATGCCCAGGTCCTCAAGTGGTCGCTGCACGGAACGGCTGTGGCCTACCTGGACATGGATCCCGTCTCTGACAAGGAGATTCGGTACAAGTTAACGGCCATCGTGTTTCCCGGAAATTCAGTGTTGAATTCCATTATGCAGATGCGTGTTTTCAAGAGCGTGGTAGGCGACAAGATTGACCATATCGTCAAGGACATCAAGAAGTCGTCGGGAGAATACTTCGGCGGAAACAAGGAGCCCATGCTCAAGAGTGCTTCCCTCAAGTCCATGGAGAACGTGCAGTACATTCTGGATTTCGAGAACGTGGTGAATGGCGCGCCCTGGAAGTTGGGTGACTTTGAAAAGTTGCAGATTCAGCGTCGGCAGGCCAAGGAAGTTCCTGTGCCGCTGCAGGTGAAAGAATAGGTAATAGGGGTTAGGATTTAGGGGATAGAATCTAGGGGTTAGTAAAGCTGGTCTCAAGAAGTGTCATCCTCGCGAAAGCGAGGATCCGCTTGATGGTGAAGTGTTAGGATTGAAAAAAAAGATTAAAAAGGAAAATTTATGAGCGAAAAAGAAAGTTTGGAAAGTTTGCTTGCGCGGGTCACGGACCGCCGTCGGGAACTCCTGACAGGAGTGATAAACCGCCGTACCCGCCATTTCTGCATGGTGCTGGAAGACCTGTTCGACCCCCACAATATTTCCGCCGTTATCCGCACCGCAGAGGTTTTCGGCCTGCAGGATGTCCACGTCATCGAAGAGGACAACGCCTACAGCGTGAACAAGTCCATCTTGAAGGGCTCCTACAAGTGGATGTCCATCTACCTGTACAAAAAACGCATGCTCTGTATGGAAAAGCTCCGTGCCAAGGGCTACAAGATTGCAGTGGCCAGCACCAACACCACCAATTCGGTTTTGGATCTGGACCTGAGTCAGCCTACGGCCTTTTACCTGGGGAGCGAGTTCCACGGGAACCATCCCGACACCCTGGCACATGCGGACTACGAATTCAAACTGCCCCAGTACGGCATTACGGAATCCATGAACGTCTCCGTGGCGGGCGGTGTGCTTATGACCTACCTGGACATTTTCATGCAGCGGGAGGGCCGCGAAAAATTCCTGCTCCCCCAGGCCGAAAGGGATGCCCTGCTCTACGATTACCTGGACCGGCACGTGAACGGCATCGAGAATAACAGCCCCATTGTTCGGGTAGAGGGGTAATTCGGGGTTCGGAATTCGGATTTAAGAACCAAGAGAATGAATGAAAAGCCCTTGTTTAGAAGATTTCTTTGTGTAGATTATGGTAAAAATGCTATTTTAAGGCAGAAATGAAGAAGAATACCACACTTTACTTCTCTGTCGGTCTTGTCGTCCTGTTGGCTATCGTCATCTTGGTTTTCGGCATGTTCTTCTTGAACGAGAAGGACCCGCGAGAGACTTTCAACACCTTCCACCTGCGGTTTACCCAGGTCAGTACCCTTGTGCTGGACGACCCGGTTAAGGTCAATGGCGTCAAGCTGGGCAAGGTGGAAAGTATCGAGCTTGCAGGCCACCGCGTGGTGGTGACCATCCGCCTGCGTACCGACGTGATGATTCCCAAGGATTCCGAAATCCGCGTCCAGAACATCGGTATCATGGGCGAACGTCAGATTGGCATGATTCTCGGGGACTCCGAGGAGTATTTTGAGCCGGGTGACACCATTACGGGCCAGTTCGACGCCGGCATCGCTGAGGCCCTCGGTCTGGCGGGTGAAGTTTGCGACAGTACCAAGGTCTTGCTGGAATCGGTGAAGCGGGCCCTGAAGGGCACCATCGCCAGCGAGGATTTCCAGGACAGGTTCAACACCCTGCTGGTGAAGGCGGAAACTTTGGAAGACCGCCTGATGGAACTTGTGAACACCACGGACCCCGAACTCAAGAAGAGCCTGGCCGGCCTGAACGAGGTGACTCTCAAGGTGGGCAACCTGGTAGATGGCGTCAAGCCGCCTATCGACAACCTCTTTGCCAATACGGACGTGGTTATCGGGAATGCCAACAATCTGATTGCCGAACTGGAAGGTGTCACCAAGCACCTGGACGAACTCATTGCCAAGGTCCAGTCCAAGGAGAACACGGTGGGCGCCCTTCTTTCGGACCGCAAGCTGCACGACGACCTGGTCAAGACAGTCCATTCCGCCGACAGCCTGTTCAGGGTCATCTTGAACGATGGTCTTGACATCAACGTGGATATTTTCTGAGGGGCTATGATTGTAAAGACGCTTACGGTGACCAATAAACTTGGTGTTCATGCCCGCCCTGCGGGGATGATTGTTGATATTACGGGACCTGCCAAGAGTGACGTCTCCATAATTTTTGATGGTTCCAAGGCCAATGCCAAGAGCATTTTGAACGTGATGATGCTCGCCATTCCCCTGGGTTCTGAGGTGAAGTTCGAGGTGGATGGCGAAGACGAAGAACTGGTCGTGCAGAAGTTGGAGCAGTTATTCCATGACAACTTCAACGAAGAAGCAGGCTAAGGGGTCTTCTAGCTCCAAGACATCCAAGAAACCATTACGTATTGTATTGGTGGGCGTCCCTGCGTCGCCGGGCTTTGCCATGGGCAAAGTTTTCCCGATTACCAACAGGGAAATTTCCGTCGTCGAAGAAACCATCCCCGAAAGCCGGGTCACCACCGAAGAACAGCTGTTCTTGAAGGCCGTGAGCAAGACGGCAAAAGAAATTGGCCAGATCAAGGAAATTTCTGAAACCCGCACAGGCGTCCACGACAGCTTGATATTTGCAACCCACCTGATGATTTTGCAGGACCCGGGCCTGGTGAACGGCGTCCTGGAAATGGTCAAGAAAAAGCACAAGACGGCCCGCTGGTCGGTGCACGTGGTGCTGGGCAACTACATCGAGAAATTCGAGAAGATCAATTCCCCGGCCATGCGGGACAAGGCGGTAGACCTTCGGGACCTGTATAACCGCCTGATGACCGCCCTGGACGATTCCGGTCCGGTACTGGAGGACGTGGCTCTGGAACAGGGCGTGGTGCTGGCGGCTCATGAAATCATGCCCAGCATGCTCATTGCCATCAAGCCCGGTCAGGTCAGCGCCCTGGTGATGGATACGGGTGGCCGCACGAGCCACGTGGCAATTCTTGCCAGGTCGTTGCAGATTCCGGCGGTGTCGGGCCTTAGGAACGTAGCTGCCCAGGTGAACGCCGGTGATACCATCATTGTAGATGGTACCGGCGGCATGGTCATTGTCAACCCGGACGAAGAGGACATCCGCAAGTTCCACGAACGGCAAGAGGTCTTTGAACGCCAGCGTCGGGAACTGTTCACCATGCGCCGTCTGGAGCCCATGACCCGTGACGGCAAGTACATTACGCTCCACGCCAACATCGAACTTCCGTCGGAAGCATCGAAGGTCACAGATTTCGGAGCCACAGGTATCGGTCTTTACCGTTCGGAATTCTTGTTCTTTCAGAAGGACGCTCCCACCGAAAGCGAGCAGGAAACAGCCTACGAAGAAATCCTTTCTACCATGTCGCCCTGCCCGGTGACCATCCGCACCCTGGATGCCGGTGGCGACAAGCTGGTGGCGGGCCTTACCGCCGTGAACGAGGCCAACCCCTTCATGGGCTGGCGCTCTATCCGCGTGTGCCTCAGTCGCGAAGACATTTTCTGTACGCAATTGCGGGCGTTGCTCCGGGCCAACAAGAGCGGGAATCTCAGGATTTTGTTGCCCATGATTTCCGGGCTCAACGAACTCCGCAAGGCGAAGGCGTATATCAAGCGCTGTGCCGACGAGCTGAAGGCCGAAGGAGTGCAGGTAGGCAATATCAAGATTGGAGCCATGATAGAAGTGCCTGCCGCCGTGATGCTGGTGGACCTGATTGCAAAGGAAGTGGATTTCTTCAGCATCGGAACCAACGACCTGATTCAGTTTACCTTGGCGGTGGACCGGACCAACGAACTTATCACCGAAATGTTCCAACCTCACCATCCGGCCATTCTGCACATGATCAACCGTGTGGTGATGGCGGCGCACCGCGAAGGAATTCCTGTGGCGGTCTGCGGAGAAATGAGTGCGGACCCCATGAGTGTGCTTTTGCTCGTTGGGCTTGGTGTGGATGAACTTTCCATGACGCCCTGGAGTGTCATGGCCACCAAGAAGATTATCCGTTCCATCAACTACGAAGACGTTCGCGAGTCCGCCCTGACCGTTTTGCAGATGGACGATTCCGACAACGTGAACGAGTATATGCACAAGAAGTATGCCCAGACCATTACGGACTTGGGTATTTCCAGCTTTGTGGGCCAGGTGGATGGGAAATAATGTGGAATGTGAAATGTGTGGTGTGAGTGATGCCAGATGTCATCCTCGCGTAGGCGAGGATCTGCTAGAGATGTTTGAAATGACATCTAATTATCTCTATCAGCCCTAACGCCTAAAACCTAACACCTACAACCTACACATACGATGCACCGCATGACGTAAACCAGAATGAGTAAAATTTTAACAGTCCTTTTTTTTAGTGTCGCCTTCGCTCTTGCTGATACCGCTGCTGTATCTTCTGCAGTTGTCTCTTCTTCGGCCCCTGTCGCCCAATTGTCTGCTTCCGCCCCAACCATCGTGTCTTCCAGTGCAACAGCAGTTGTTCCGAAGCCGACAACGGCAAAGAAGGATTCTCTCCCCGCTACATTTGTCGCCACCGACAGCCTGATTTCGACAGTCCCCCTGAAAGACCCCTTTGCAGAACAAGAAAAGATTCTGCCCAAGGATTTCCAGAACCTGGTAGTTCGTGCGGAACGCTCCAAGCGGGCCTCTACGGATTTTGCCGTCTCGAAAAACGTTCAGGATTTTGCGAAGGCGGCTTATTACTATTACAGGGAACTTTGGGATAGCGCCTACGCCGCCTACGATTCTCTGCGGAGCAGGGATTCCGTTCTAGAAAAGAGCGTTGTTTTGCGAATGGCCCGCACTTGCTTTATGCGGGGGGATTACGCCAAGATGCGCGCAACCCTTGCTCTCGGGAACAAGTACGCCAAGGATTTCGATTTTGACAAGTCCGCCTCCCGTATGCGTATCGAGGCCGCCATGGCGGACACCAGCCTTACCGACGCGGCCCATGCGGATTCCCTGAAGGAGTTTCTGGAAAAATACCCCAAGGGCGAAGACGCTGCCGCTCTCAAGTATCGCTATGCCCTGTACTTGGAACAGTTTAAGCAGCCGGCCCAGGCCAAGAAGCTTTATATCCAGCTGTTGGCCAGTTCTACGGCTTACAAGGATTCCGCCTTCAAGGCGATTCAGCGCCTGCGCAAGGTCCAGGGAACTCCGGAAAGCCTGCCCGAAAAAATTGCCTATGCCAGGATGGCCTGCGCCAAGGACGAGGCGTCCGCTTGCCTTGTTCTGCTGGATTCCATCGCCATTATGGATTCTATCGCCCTTGCGAAAAATCCGTCTGCCGCGGTGGCGCCGTCGGAAGACTCCCTGCAGAAGCTTTTGCCGCCCAGCACTCTGGACATGGACACCCGCATTGCCCTGTGGGAAAAACGGGCTGTTACGCTTCGTAGTTTGAAGCGCGAAGACGAGTCTATTGCCCAGTTCCGCTTCCTGTTGGATTCTGTGGAGGCTAAGCCTTTGTGGATGCAGTCTATCTTGAAACTGTACCGCAACAACGCCAAGAAATACGCCAAAGAAATCAAGACCACCGATTCCCTGTTACAGGATGCAAGCCAGTTCAGCAAGGAAAACGCCAACAACCTCTGGATAAAGGGCTTTGAATACGAGCAGAACGAAAAATACGACAGTGCCATCGTGTGTTTCAAGAAACTTTCCCATCGCAGGTTCAAGAACAATGTGAAGCGCCAGTGGGCAAAGTTCCGCATCGGTTTTGTCTATTACAAGCAAGAAAAATGGCAAGAGGCCGTCGATGCCTTTATCGATGCGGCCAAGGAACCGTTCCTTTGGAGCGGAAGCGGGGCCCGCATGTTCTTGGGAGATGCCTACATGAAGCTGGGCAAGGATTCCCTGGCTCGTGAAGCCTATCTGGACTGTATCCGGGATTTCCCGCTGGCCTACTACGCCCACCGCAGCCGCCTGAAACTTGCGGAATACAAGCTGATGGAGGAGAAGGACATTCCGTATGCTCACGGGGTCGCCATGTCTCCCGAAGAGACCCTGGCCTGGATTCGTGCCTCCCAGAAAATCGGCAAGCCGGACACCACCTACAACCCGGTCCGCTACAACCGCATTCGGGATCTGTTCCTTTACGGTTTCAGCGACGAGGCCTTTGCCCTCTACGACGAGGTGCGCCGCAAGAATTACAAACGACTGGATTTCTTGTACGAATACGGCAAGCTCTTCTACGAAATGGGTGAAGTGGCCGCCGGCTACAGGCTTGCACGGCAGTTCCAGAACAACATCGACCGTCGTCGCCTGATGGCACCGCCTATAGATGTGCTGCATTACCTGTATCCCATTCCCTTCAAGGACCAGGTGAAGTTCCATTCCGGAACGCGAATCGACCCCTTCTTCGTCTATAGCGTCATGCGTCAGGAATCCATCTTCAATTTCGAGATTGCATCTCCGGTAGGTGCCCGCGGGCTCTTGCAGATTATGCCCGCCACAGGCAAGATGGTGGCCGCCAAGGAAGGGATTCCCGATTTTGACCCGCTGTTCCTTTTCAACCCTTACATGAACATTCGCCTGGGTGTCCGTTACCTGGTGGACTTGAAAGCCGAATACAGTGACGACTACATGTATGTTCTGGGCAACTATAACGCAGGCCCCAAGCCCACCAAACGCTGGCAGGCGGCAGGTCAAGGCAAGCACTGGGACATCCGCGCCGAAGAAATCAGCTACTGGGAAACCCGCGACTACGTAAAGCGCGTCATGGGCAACTACTGGATTTATCAGGAAATTTATGAAGGGATTTAGTAGATGCTTTTTTTGCTACTAACAATTGGGCCCGCCTTCTTATTCGCCTGTGGAAATATTCTGGAAAAATCCGGAGTTTCTACGGTAGGTAAGCGCACCGGCGGAACTTCCAGACCCTGGGAATTTTTCAAGGGCGTCATTACCAACAAGTTCTGGTGGCTAGGCATCAGCTGTTCCGGACTTGCCACGGTGGGCTACTACATCGCCATGGCGCAGTACGACCTGAGCCAGGTCCAGCCCATGATGGTCCTGAATCCGGTGCTTACCGCCCTGATGGGATTCTGCATCTTGAAGGAGGCCTTGACCAAGCGCATCGTGGTGGCCATCTGCTTTGTGGTGGCGGGTCTCTTGTATTCCGTGGAAAACCTGGGCGAATCTACGGCCTTGCAGAACATCCCCATGTTATGGGCCTATGCCGGTGGGCTTTGCGCCGTCACTCTGTTTGCCCACCTTTTTGTGAAAGATCGTGAAATGGTGGATTCCCTCATTATGGGAGTGGGCTTTGGGCTTTCGGCGGCCTTCTACAAGAGCCTTGCCATGGATTTCGATTTGGACCATATTGAACTTTCGTCGGTAGCGAACCTGTTGCTGGACTTCAGGACTCTCGGTTACATTGCGACCTACGGGATAGCCTTCCTTTATTCCCAGATTTCCTTTTCCCGCGGGCGGGCGCTGTTCATTATCCCCTTCAGTGCCGCTGTAGGAGCGGCCGTTCCCACGCTGGCGGGGGCATTGGTGTTCTCCGAGGCGTTCCCCATGGGCAAGGCCATTTCGGTGACTTTGGTGCTTATCGGTGCCTGCTTGTTTATTGTCCGCAGGCCTCGCCGCAAAAAATCTTAAGACCCTGTTTGTTTCAGAGACCGCTTTCTCGTTTTTTTATATATATTCATTTATTATGGACCGAAGAAATGCCGTGAAATCCACAATCTTGTTTTTGCAGTTTGCAGTTGCCGCATTTTTTACAGCCTGCACCTCGGGTAGTAATTCCACTACAGTAGAAGAGATTCTCCTTGATGAAGTGGAAAATCAAGAACAGGGAGAAAATCCACCTTCGTCATCCGAGACGCAAAATCCAGAAAAGCAAATTGCCCCCTCGGTTGTCTTTTCCGAAGTGGATCCCGTCAACTTGGTCTATAAAGACCACGAAGGTGACGATGCCGGCTGGGTAGAACTTTTGAACCCGACTGACAGTGTCGTAGATTTGTCGGGAATGATATTGACCGATTCCAAAAGTGAACCCCAAAAATGGACTTTCGGAAATGTGTCTTTAAATCCTGGCGAAACAATACTGGTGTTTCTGTCGGGAAAGAACCTTCCGGATTACGTAGCGCCCCACGATACAATCAATTTGGTCGGCAATGGTTGTTGGGCTTGGACGGATTCCCAAAACACTCCCATCAAGGGAGAAAGTTCGGTCCAGTATTTGAATGGCTCCCATCCTTGTTTTAATGAATCGGGTATTCGCAAATTCGGCGGGGTAATGCGCTATGGCGAGAATACAGAACTAGGTTGGCATTCTATCGCTTTCTTTGTGGGAATTGGCGACAGGGGAAATTCTGCAGATGCGCGAGATTTGAGTGGAACCAACGAAATCTTGCTTACTGGCTATATTGAAAAGGACCGGAAACTTTTGCTGCGTTTGGCCCAAACCGGCGTAGATGATTGGAAAGGATGGGGCAAGGTCCTTACGGGAAATGGGGATTCAACCTATACCTACCGCATTACCCTTCCTACGGGTTCAACGCTTCCCGATTTAGCTCATATTTACGGCACGCGTTTTAGTCCTGATGATCAGGAGCTACGCTCGACGGCTTTCAAGATAAACTCCTATATCGCGAGAAACCGCGGCCACGAACCCCACGCGAATTTCAAGCTGAAAAAAACAGGTGGTACACTGTTCTTGCAGAAACCGGACGGAATACTTGTGGATTCCGTCGTCTATCCAGAATTACCTCTAGGAAAGAGCTGGAGTCGTGATAACAATGGTTGGGGTTATGCGGAGCCCTCACCGTTCAGTTATGGTCAAAAGGCCGTTACAGCAAGTCGAGAACCAAGCCCCGAAACGAAGGTGAATTTCCCAGCATCGGGGTTCTACAGCTCCATCTTTACCATAAACCTTTCCGGCTTGCCGAATGTTCGTTGCGAATTGGGTGGAGCCTCCCCTAGTGAAAATAGCGCCCACTTAGACAGCATTCGAATCGTCAACACAACCGTCCTTCGTTGCGCGAACTTTGCTGCGAATAGCGTCGCCAGCGATGTGGTGACCCGCACATATGTATTCGAAACGCGACCCCAAACTCCCGTTGTTTTCCTAACGGCTAATCCAAAGTCCTTGTTCGATCCCGATACGGGAATCTACATGGAAGGTCCAAACGCCCAGGCGAAGGCACCGCACTTTGGTGCAAATTACTGGGAAGACAGAGAAATACCTGTTTTTGTAGAACTTCTGGAAAAGGGAGCCAAGACGCCGGCTTTTGCAAAAAATGCTGGTTTCCAGATTTTCGGAAATTATAGTCGCGCCAACAAAAAGAAATCGGTGGCTATTGTTTTCCGAGAAAAATACGGTGATAAGAGATTGGAATACCCGCTATTCCCGGATTTTCCAAATCTCAAGAAGTTCAAGGTGTTCTTGTTGCGTAGCAATGGAAGTAATTTTGGGGGCGACTATATCCGCGATAGGCTTTGCAGTTCTGTGACAGAGGGTATGGATGTAGATTATCAGCGTGGGCGCGGCGTGGTGGTTTATTACAACGGGGAGTATTTCGGTATACACAATATCCGGGAACGCTCGACGGAATATTATTTCGAGACCCACTACGGGATGAATCCTGACGAAGTAGATTTGCTGAAGGCGGATAATTCAGCTACGGCAGGGTCACCTGCGGATTACGAAGCTTTAATGAATTGGCTTGCAACGAACCATCTAGATAATGACAAGAATTATGCTTATATGGCAGAACAGATTGATGTGGATAATTTTATCAATTATATCCATACGGAACTGTTCATGAACAACCGCGACTGGCCCGCCAACAACTTGAAAAAGTGGCGCGGAACGAACCCCAAGACCAGGTGGAAATGGTTCATTTATGACATGGATTTTGGGTTTGGCAACGAGTTTAGCGAATTCAAAAACAACATTTTTGAATTCGCAACAGCCGAAGATGGCCCCGATTGGCCCAATGGTCCGGCCTCTACGCTGTTGCTTCGTAGGCTTTTGGAAAACAAGGACTTCAAAACCGCCTTTATCAACCGATTCCCTGCACTTTTGTCGATGAATTTTGAAAAGTCCAGATTACTCGCACGTATTAACACTATGATGGCTGAAATTGAATCGCAAATCTCCAAAGATCAGCGGAGATGGAGCCTAAGTGCTTCTTACATGAACGGCCAACTCGATAAAATAAAGACATTTGCAGAAACCCGCCAGGACGTTATCTTGTCAGAAATGAAAGAATTTTTCGCTCTGGGGGAGCCTGCCAAGGTAACTCTTTCTGTCAGCGGTTCAGGAAAGATCCTAGTCCATAATTTACCTCTGGACAGGTCTTCGATGACCGTCTCCTTCTTCAAGGGAACGCCGGTCACCATTACGGCTCAGGAAAACGGCGGTACCTTTACCGGCTGGAGCGACAAGGTTACGGCCAAGACCCGAACCATAATGCCCGAAGAAGTAAGTTCTTTGACTGCAAATTTTAAGTAATTTCCCGTCGTTTGTTTTTAATTAGAAAAGCGGATCGCGTTAATTAGCCGATTCACAAATAAAACCTAAGCCGCATCCGCGAAAACAATGTATTTTATACCTTGTAAATTTTGCGACATTGCAGAGTTTCAACTATCAACTAATTAAAACACTATAGAATTATGAGTCTTAAAATCGTTGTGCTTGCTAAGCAAGTACCTGATACACGAAACGTGGGCCCCGATGCCATGACGGAGCAGGGAACCATCAATCGTGCC
>OMSO01000074.1 GCA_900313675.1 uncultured Fibrobacter sp. | reverse complement strand
GACTCGGAATCGGAACCTATAGCGGCAAGGGATGACGGGTCTGATTCAAGCTCGAGCCTTGTTTCAAGTTCAAGCCTGAGTTCCAGCTCAAGCCTGAGTTCCAGCTCACGTTCCAGTTCTTCCTATTCAAGTTATGAACCTTCCGTCTACGACTCGAAAAAGCAGACGTTGACAGATGGGCGCGATGGCCAGGTCTATAGGACCGTGGTTGTCGGGGGCCAGGTCTGGATGGCCGAAAACCTGAATTACGATTATTATTCTAAATCGGGTCTAAGCTTCTGCTATGGGAATGATTCCAGCAATTGCTCAAAATATGGGCGGCTCTATACTGGGGCGGCTGCCGTGGACTCGGCAGGGATTTTTTCGCGGGATGTTTCGTCATGTGGTGGGAAGAATTGTTCGTGGAATGCGGAAGAAATTAGGGGAATCTGCCCGGATGGGTGGCATGTGCCAACTGCAATAGAATGGAATGTTCTGATGTATAAAGCGGGAACAATGGGAGGAATCCGCGAAGTTTTGATAGATAAGGAAAGCTGGCTGAAACAAGGGGGAAGAGATGATTTGGGCTTTTCTATGATGGCTACGGGGAGACGGGCTGGTGAAGGCGGAATTTTTAATTATGAAGGTCATTCGACGTGCTTTTGGCTTTCTAAAATGGAACAAAGAAGTTATGTGCGTTTTGTGTACTCAGACACGGTTGTTCTTAATGGAGAAATGGAGTTCTTGAATGAAAAATGGTATGATCCACCCATTGCCTGCCCCCTTCGATGCCTGAAGAATGGTTCGGAGGTGGGCGTTCCTGAACCTGAACACGAATTTGTTTATGGCTCTGTCGAAGATTCTAGGGATGGCCGTGTCTACAAGACTATAGAAATTGGAGACCAGGTGTGGATGGCGGAAAATTTGAAATTGGATGTGCCGGCGGAATATGATTCTCTGACATCTTGCCCGGGAAATGATCCGGAAAAATGCGAAAGCATAGGTCGTCTGTATTCTTGGACTGCGGCGATTGATTCTGCTCAGGTCTATTCAGATGGAGGTAAAGGCTGTGGATACGGTAGATATTGTATCCCGCCTGCTGAAGTGTTGGGGCTATGTCCAGAAGGATTCCACCTTCCCAGTCGAGACGATGTTGCCAAGTTAATGAAAAGTGTCGGGGGAGATGAGATCGGAGCGGCGAATTTGAAAAGCCGTAGTGGATGGCCTTATGGAGATCTTGCCTATGATTTGTATGGATTTAATAGTATACCTGTTGATTCTACAGCGGCTTATTGGATTGCTGATCCTAATTCTGCAGATATGATATTTGCCCTTTATGGTAAAGGGCATGCTTATAGTTTGTGGCTTGATTTCGGAAAGACGAAACTGTATATAACATCCAACTTGCAAAATAAAAATTATTTTATTCGTTGCCTTAAATCGACAATGTCGGATGGCGATTACTCGAAGATGTATATCAAGGACGAAAGTGCCTACGATGAGGATTCGAACACGCTGACGGATTTCCGTGACAATAAGATCTATAGGACGGTGAATGTCGAAGGGCGCGTATGGATGGCGGAAAACCTGAACTTTATTTATAACTGGGACAGGGCCGTAAGCCATTGCAATTTTAATAAATATAAATGGAACGAATGTACGGAATATGGCCGCTTCTATAGCTGGAGCGCTGCTTTCGATTCGCTCGGTATCTTTTCGGATGATGCGGAGAAATACGTGCGTGGAACATGCCCGCGCGGATGGCACTTGCCCTCTGAGACCGAATGGGAAGAGCTGTTCGCCGCTGCTGGCGGGGAAGATGGAGCAGCCCTGAATTTGATGAACCGTAATTATTGGGGAAATTATGTAGGGAAGGATTCCTTGGGCTTTACTGCTTTGCCTGGAGGCTACCTTACTTCAGTATATGGTAGCCCTACGAATGAGAAGGCCTATTTCTGGGAATCAACGAAAAAGGTCGCTTATATTGATGGAGTCAAGGTTGGCATAGAAACAAGAACTTCAGAAAGTGAGTATTCCATCCGCTGCGTGATGGATTCGGAATAAAATGGATTTGGCAACTTTTTTCTATATTTGCGCGCGTAAAAAACGGGATTCTTTATGAACGCAGAAATCGAGAAACGCCGCACTTTCGCCATCGTAAGCCACCCGGACGCGGGTAAGACGACCATCACCGAAAAGTTCCTGTGGTACGGGAACGTCATCCGCGAGGCGGGCCATGTTCGCGCCAAGGCAAACCGCAGCTACACGGTGAGTGACTGGATGAAGATAGAACAGCAGCGTGGTATTTCGGTTTCGAGTTCCGTGTTGAACTTCCCGTTCGAAGGCTGCATGTTCAACCTCGTCGATACCCCGGGGCACCAGGACTTCTGTGAAGATACCTACCGCGCCCTGACTGCCGTGGATGCCGCCCTCGTGCTTATCGACAGCGTGAACGGGCCCTCGTGCTTATCGACAGCGTGAACGGCGTGGAAAAGCAGACCATCAAGCTCATGGACGTGTGCCGCATGCGCCACACCCCGATTATCACGTTCATCAACAAGATGGACCTCGATGGCCGCCACGTGTTTGACCTGCTCGACCAGATTGAAAATATTCTGCACATCAAGACGGCCCCGTTCACCCTCCCGATTGGCGTGGGTAAGCTTTTCAAGGGCGTCTATTCCATCGCCGAGAACACCTTCCACACCTTCAACAAGGAAGAAGGCCACCAGGAAATCATCCAGATGGAAGGCCCGGACGACCCGCGCCTTGTGGAAATGTGCGGAGAGAACTGGGTGAACCAGTTCAAGGAAGAATACGAGATGGTTACGGGCGGCATGGACCCGTTCGACCACGAGAAGTTCCTGAAGGGCGAGATGTGCCCCGTGTTCTTCGGTTCTGCCGTGAACAACTTCGGCGTGCGCCAGTTGCTGAACGCTTTTGCGAAACTTGCTCCGCCCCCGATGGTGCGCGAGACCGACAAGCGCCCGGTGAGCCCCGACGAAGACGCCTTCAGCGCGTTCGTCTTCAAGATCCAGGCCAACATGGACCCCAAGCACCGTGACCGCACGGCGTTTTTGCGCATCTGCTCGGGTAGCTTTACTCGCGGGGAGAAGGTCTATCACGTTCGGACGGGTAGGGATATCCGCCTAGCTGCCCCGACGGCGTTCCTCGCGAAGGACAAGGAAGTCATCGACCACGCCTGGGCCGGCGACATCGTGGGTATCAACGATCCGGGACTCTTCCGCATCGGCGACACGCTGACCGACGGCGAGAAGATCAACTTCACGGGCATTCCGGACTTCGCTCCGGAACACTTCGCCCGCGTGACGCTTTTGAACCCGCTCAAGAGTAAGCAGATGGCGAAGGGCCTTGCCGAACTTAGCGAAGAAGGCGCAACCCAGCTTTACGAACCGCTCAAGTCCGCTATCCCGGTTATCGGCGTGGTGGGCGAGCTGTGCAGTTCGACGTGCTCAAGTTCCGCCTGCAGAGCGAATACGGCGCCGACGTCTCGCTCGACCGCGTTCCGGCTCACGGAATCCGTTGGGTCTCCGGCCCCGAGAAGGATGTCGCGAAGTTCGCCGACGAATATGCGATGGACTGCATGATGGACAAGGAACGTAACCTCGTGTGCCTCTTCCCGAACGAATACCGTCTGAACCTCGCGATGAAGAACTACGAGAACCTGAAGTTCGCGGAGACCTCGCAGGGTTAGCAATCTGTTGTAAATTTTCATTTACCGGAAAACGGCGCTGTTTATTTACAGCGTCGTTTTTAATATCCGTTGACCATTGGTGGCTTTTTATATATTTCCTCCCATGTAGGGCAGGCTTCCGCCTGCTGTGAATTTTTAACATCAAAAGGAACAACATGAAACGTATCTCTATCGTCGCTATGGCAATTCTTACCGCCAGTCTCGTCGCCTGCAATCAGGCCGCCGCTGGTGGTTCATTCAACCAGCAGGCCCGCCTCGACTCCCTTGAAAAGGATTTCAACGTCCTCAAGGAAGAATTTGAGGTCATCAAGTATGCTCTCGACAAGCGCGGCATCTCCATCGAACAGGCCCGTGCCGAAATGGAAGCCGACAACAAGGTCTGGGACATCCCCGACGAAGACAGCCCGGTTTTCGGCAACACCAAGAACCCGAAGCTCACCATTGTTGAATTCACCGAATTCCAGTGCCCGTACTGCTCTCGCATTGCTCCGACCATGAAGGAACTCAATGCGAAGTACCCGGACAAGATCAAGTTCGTCTACAAGCACTTCCCGCTCAGCTTCCACGCCAACGCCAAGGCTGCCGCTGCCGCCTCTGTCGCTGCTCAGAAGCAGGGCAAATTCTGGGAATTCCGTTACGCTCTCGCTCCGCATAGCCGTGAACTCTCCGACTCCATCTACGTTGCCGTCGCTACCGAAATCGGCCTCGACATCGAAAAGTTCAAGAAGGACATGGTTCTCGACTCCGCCATGGAAGCTCGCATCGACAAGGACTTCCAGTTGGGCGTGAAGGTCGGCGTGCAGGGCACCCCGAACTTCTACATCAACGGCAAGCGCCAGGACCGCTTCTCTCCGGACCTGGTCGAAAAGCTCCTCAAGGAAGCCAAGTAGTGTTTTCAAGCGTGCACGCAATTTTAGCGGGCACGCTTTCGAATTTTGCGTTAAAAGTTTAATTTCAAGAGAAACAATCACAAAACAAGGAAACGACATATGATCAAGCAAACATTGAAAGTTGCGTCCGTCATCCTCCTGGGTGTCAGCGTGGCTGCAATGGCTCAGCCGAAGAAGCCGAAGACTGTCGTCTATAAGTTCTTCGACGAGCAGTATCGTCCGGGTGGTTTCGACTACTCCTACGGCGGCACAAGCAAGGGCGTGACCATCACGAAGGATGGCGGTTACAAGTCCAAGGCCGCTTTGAACATCAAGCTGGACCCGAAGGAATACTCCGGTGCATCCATCTGCTTGTACAACGAGTTCTTCGATCTGAACAAGTACATGCTTGATTCCAAGGTCGAATTCATGATCAAGGGCAAGCACGGCGGCGAAGCCGTGAAGGTCGGCCTCCTCGACGAAGAAGTCAGCGATGGCAAGAAGACCCAGGTCGTGCTCCCGATGAACAAGTACATTGAGGGCGGTGCCGTCACGACGGATTGGAAGAAGGTTTCCATTCCTCTCGTCGACTTCCCGGACCGTGGCCTCTACTGGGACAACACCCGCAAGTCCGAATTCCCGTCCCGTATCGACTGGGACAAGATTGCTGAAATCCGCTTCTCCATCGACAAGAGCGGCGCCAGCGAATTCGAAGTCTGGGTGGACAACATCGAAATCGTGAAGGGCAACAAGAAGGCTGCCCCGAAGAAGCAGATTGTCTACTGGGATGAAAACAACGACGTCATCGACGGCCCGAAGAACCCCGAAAAGCTCGACGGCAAGGTCAAGCCGGTGGCTAACGGTACGTTCTACTCCGACGGCCTCAAGGGCTTCAGCTACAGCTACGGTGGTCTTTCCGCCCAGCGCGAAGCTCAGTCCAAGACCCCGGGCAACAAGAACGTGCTCGCCCTCTACATCGACAACAACGACTGGTCCGGCGTGACCTACTCGCTCGGTGAAGGCAAGTACATCGACCTTTCCAAGGTCCGCAACAAGGGCGGTCTCTACTTCTGGATCAAGGGTAAGGCGGTCTCTACTTCTGGATCAAGGGTAAGCTCGGCGGCGAAAAGGTGTACGTCGGTATCCTCGACAACCAGGGCAACGACATCAAGAGCCAGACCAAGGTCAGCCTGAACGACTGGATTGCTGGCGCCAAGGTCGGCACCGATTGGAAGCTCGTGAAGATTCCTCTGAAGAAGTTCGTCGACAAGGGTAAGGCTTGGGATGCTAACAAGCAGGCCGAAGTCGCCAAGGACGTGCAGTGGAACAAGATTCAGGAAATCCGCTTCTCCGTGGGCAAGGGTGAAAACCAGGGCGAACCGGGCAAGCCGGCTCCTGTGACCATCTTCGTCGACCAGATTACCTTCACCGAAACCATCGACTGGGTTGACCCGGATATCAAGTGGGACAACTGGAAGTCCAAGGCTCCGGACCTGGTCATCTCCGACTTCGAAGGCAAGTTCGCCAAGGACAAGTGGGAACCGTCTTTCGGTCCGAAGTCCAAGGCCGAAATCGAAATGCCGTACAAGAGCTCCAAGCTCGATGGCAACTCTCTCTTCATCAAGCACTTCGAAATGTCTGACTGGGTGGACTTCGTTCTTGACTTCACCAAGAACACCGCCGCTCACGACGCCAAGCTCCGCGACTGGACCAACCACTGGGGCATTATGTTCGACGTCTACTCTGAACGTGCATGGCAGTCCATCACGGTCCAGGTCGGTGACGCCGGCAACGAGCTCTTCGTGTCCAACACCGGTGTGCCTCGCGGCCGTACCACTGTGATTGTTCCGTTCCGCACCTTCAGCAAGTTCCCGTACTACCAGCCGCCTAACGCGAAGGAAAACGGCGTGTTCGACCTGAAGAACGTCGTGTCCATCGACTTCAAACCGGGTGGAGAAGGTTCTAACGGCTCCTTCGAAATCGACAACATCAAGCTCACCAACCAGCGCGAAGTCAAGGCTGCCGCTCGTCCGGCTGTCGTGAAGGTCGACGTGAAGGGTACCAGCGAAGTGATCAACCCGAACATCTCGGGCGGCCTCTTCGGTATCAACGCTGCCCTCTGGGATGGCGACATGCTTGACAATCCGAAGTTCAAGGTTCAGACCCGCGACTTCGTGAAGCGCATCAACCACGGCATCATCCGTTACCCGGGTGGTGCATCATCCGTTACCCGGGTGGTCTCCGTGCCGATGACGACCACTGGAAGGAAATCCTCGACAACCACGACTGGATGGTCGATACCGACGAATTCCTCGAATGGCTGAAGAAGACCGGCTCCAACGCCATGTTCACCGTGAACTTCGGTTCCGGCACCGAACAGGAAGCCGCTGCCTGGGTGAAGCACACCAACATCGACAAGAAGGCCGGCATCAAGTACTGGGAAATCGGTAACGAAGTCTACGGTAACTGGCACCCGTACTACGAAAAGTATGGTAAGGACGGCGGTACCATCTATGGTAAGCGCGCCCGCAAGTTCATCGAGGCCATGAAGAAGGTTGACCCGACCATCAAGGTGGCGGTGCTCGGCGTTCTCGACGGTCAGTGGAATGACAACGTGCTCAAGGAAACCGGTGACATCGCTGACGGTATCATTGTTCACCACTACCCGCAGCACTTCGGTGAAGAAAACGACTTCGCCATGCTCTCTGCTCCGCAGGACCTCGTGCCTATCTACAGCCGCCTGCACAAGCTCGTGGACAAGTGGACCAAGCACTTCAACAAGGACAAGAAGTTCGAACTCTGGCTCAC
>OMSO01000017.1 GCA_900313675.1 uncultured Fibrobacter sp. | reverse complement strand
GGCAACCCAGTGGTTCGAACGCACCCTCGATGACAGCGCCAACAAGCGCCTCGCCATTCCGGAAGCGTTCCTCGCCATGGATGCCATGCTCATCATCGCCGAGAACGTCACCAACGGCCTCGTGGTTTATCCGAAGGTTATCGAAAAGCGCATCATGGCCGAACTCCCGTTCATGGCTACCGAAAACATCATCATGGAAGGCGTCAAGAATGGCGGCGACCGTCAGGAACTCCACGAAGAAATCCGTGTGATGAGTATGGAAGCGGGCAAGGTTGTGAAGGAACAGGGCAAGGACAACGACTTGCTCGAACGCGTGCTGAAGAACGAAAAGTTCCAGAAGCTCGGCATCACCGAAGCGAAGCTCAAGGAAATCCTCGACCTCCGCAAGTTCGTGGGTCGCGCTCCGGGACAGGTTGTCAAATTTGTCACGGAAGAGGTGCGTCCCGCCATCGAAGCCATCCCAGATTGGGCTACTATCGACGCCGGCGAATTAAAAGTGTAAAATCGCTTTATAATCGGCGCAATACTTCGTTGTTCGCCCCCTCACGTACGCTTTAGTACGCTACGGGGGCTCGCGCCTCGTCTTGCTTGATTCTAAAGCGATTTTGTCTCGCTAGGCACTAAGTCAAATTACTCGTTAGCATAAATTCATTAGTTTCGCATTTTTTTAGAAATCGCTTTGGAAAAATTCTAAAGCGTTTTTTAATTTTATAATGCAAAAACGAGTGGCAGTTTTTCTATTTTCGTCTTATGTTTTTTTCGAAGAAAATTTTTGCTTTCTTGCCTATTGCTCTGGTGACGCTTTCTTTTGCCCTTCCGCAGACGGGAACATTCCGCGATGCTCGCGACGGACACACCTACAGGACGGTTGTCATCGGGACCCGCGTTTGGATGGCCGAAAACCTTGCGTTTAACGTGAAAGGGAGTGCCTGCTACGACAACAATCCAGAGAATTGCGCAAAGTACGGCCGCCTCTATAATTTTGAGATGGCAAAGAAGGCATGTCCTACGGGCTGGCACCTGCCAGAAAACGACGAATGGAAACGTTTTCGCACCGTCATCGAAGACAGCGACGGTAAGGAGGCCGCTTGGGTGAGCCTCAAGTCTCGGGACAAGTGGGATGGATCAGACCGTTATGGTTTTGATGTAGTGCCTGCGGGCAAGGCTACCGACGAGTTTGTGGAACTAGGGGTGTCCGCCCATTTCTGGAGCGCCACCAGCGAAGAAGGGGACGCCTACGGCTGGCATTTGGCCCCTCCGGGCGATTTCTCCATGGAGTTCGACGTGAGCAGCAACATGTATTCTGTGCGCTGCCTGAAGGATTACTAGAAGCTAAACCGAAAACAAGTTAATCGCAATGTTGATGGGGACCATCAGGATTCCCGCATAGAATCCGCCCAGCAGGTCGTCTGCCATGACACCCCATGCTCTGGGGAATTTCTCGAAACGGTGTATTCCGAGGGGCTTCAAGATGTCAAAAAAGCGGAAAAGTACAAAGGCGATAGCCAAAATCCAGGGGTATGCCACGATGGCCCCCGACTTCACAAAGGTAAGCGCCATAAAAATTCCGCACACCTCGTCAATCACGATCCAGCCAGGGTCTTCGGTGCCCGTGTCCCGCATGGCCTTGTTCACAAACGGGATAGCTCCGAAAAAGACGATAAGGGCTGCCATGAGAAAATACAGGTTGACGCAGCAGAAACGACAAAGAATAAGCTCGGCCCCGTTTCCAAGTAGGTTGTTCGCCAAAAGGGCCATAGGGTAGGCGACAATCGCTGCGGCGAGGCTTCCCATGGTCCCAGGGGCCTTCGGGCTCATTCCCGAGCCAAAGAAGGTGGTGACCAGGGCGGTGAACTTGTCCGTTCCGCGCCATTCGTGAGGCACACGTTTCTTACCGTATTTTTCTTTAAGTTCCTCTTTGTTCATTAAACCTCGTTCCGCACTCTACATAATTCTCTTCACATTATATATTTTAAATTCTGAACTCCGAAATCTGAATTCCTAATCAATCAGGCCATGCCGCCTCGGCACGTTCCTTTTCTTCGGCCTCCCGTGCGGTGCGACGTTCTTTCCAGCGTTCCAGCTGGTTCTTGAACTCCTTGCGGAGCCTTTCCATGCCGATGTTCTCCTTGGCGCTTATCTGGATAGCCTCCGGATAGTTCTGCAAAAGTTCGGTACGGCGTGCCTCGTCGGCGATTTCCACCTTGTTGAACACCCGGATTCGGGGCGTTTTTTCGTCGATGATACCTTCCAAAGTCCTGTGGGTCACTTCCAGGTGTTCGCGGTAGTCCGGGGCGGCTCCGTCCACTACCTCCAAGATGCAGTCCGCATGGGCTGCCACTCCTAAGGTGCTCTTGAAGGTCTCTATAAGGTTGTGGGGGAGCTTGCGGATAAAACCTACTGTATCCGAAAGGATAATGTTCTCCCCGTCCAGAAAAAGCTTGCGGGTGGTGCTGTCCAGGGTGGCAAAAAGCTTGTCCTCTACGTAAACGTCGGCACCGGTCAGGCGGTTGGTGAGGGTGGACTTGCCCGCATTGGTATAGCCTACGATTCCCACCTGAAAGATGTCGTTTCGTTTTTCGGCCTGGCTTTCTCGGGCGTCCTCGATTTTGGCCAGTTTCTTTTTCAGTTCCTGGATGCGCTTGCGGATCATACGTCGGTCCGTTTCCAGCTGGGTTTCGCCGGGACCCTTGGTGCCGATACCTCCGTTGTGCTGGCGGCAAAGGTGGGTCCAGGCTCTTGTGAGGCGGGGCATCATGTATTGGAGCTGAGCAACCTCTACCATCAGGCGGCTTTCTGCCGTGATGGCGTGCTTGGCGAAAATGTCCAGAATCAGGCCCGTACGGTCCAGCACCTTGATTCCAGGCAGGCGCTGTTCCAGATTTCGCACTTGGGAGCCCGAAAGGTCGTCGTCAAAAACCACCATCTTGGCGTCCAGCTGGGCTAGGGCATGCTTGATTTCTTCGACCTTGCCTTCGCCGATGAGGGTAGCTGGGCTAAAGTTCTGGACCCGCTGCAGGTAGGAGGCTGAAACGACGGCTCCTGCGGTCTCGGCGAGGCGGCCCAGTTCCGCAAGTTGCTCCTGGGCAAGCCAGGGGCGCACCTTCGGGGTGGCTATTCCTACGAGGATACACTTTTCCTTTTCTTGCCTATGTTCCGCGGGTTCTCTCATTAGTCGGAAATATAAAAAATCACCCTGGAACGGACGTTCCAGGGTGGGGTATTGGGTGTTTGGGTGTACTTATTTTGCGATACGCAAACTCTGGATCTTTCCGGTGGCTCTAGAACGGATGTAGTAGATGCCGGATGATTTGATAATGTTGTTGGCTTTGATGGTCTTGATGGCATCTTGTGCGGAGCGAGCGTTCAGGCTACCGAGACGCTTGCCGCGAATATCGATAATATCGTAGTCCGCAGCCATATCCGTGACCATCTTGACATTTTTGACGATTCCTTCCGGTTCTTCAGGCGCTTCGGGCGGTGCAACGTTTTCAAAAATGATGTAGTCCAGATTGAACCACCCGCCAATGGATTCCACCTTCAAGATGTGCTTGCCTGTAGAGACGCTGTCCACAATTCCGCCAATTTCTTGGTAGGTGTTCCAGTCTTCATCGCCAGTCTTGGGAACAATCATTTCATCGGTGATGGGAACATCGTCAACATAAAGTTTGAAACTGGAATTTTCGTTAGCCGAAGAGACAACGGCCTTAATAGTGTAGGGGCCTTTTTGCTTAAAGTCTACGGTGTATTCCACCCAGTCGCCAGGTTCCGTGTAACCGATAACCAGGCCTTTCATGTCTGTGCCACCCCAATAGATATCAACGCCCTCATCCATGCGGAAATTTGCGTCGCCCTTGTTGTCGCTGCTGCCGTCGCTGTAAGAGTCATTGCCAAAGCCGATACCGGCTTTATCGTAGTGCTCGGCCTGAATCGTATCTTTTACGTCAATTACGATAGCGGTTCCGTTATAGGGTTCCTGTTCCTTTTCTTCGGAATAGACAATTTCGGTACCGTTAGGAGTGATTTTTACGCTCTTGCCCTTGCTCAAATTGTTCTTGAAGTATTCTTCGAGCCAGACCATGGCGGCGCGCTTTTGACCGTTTGGCTGAATGATACCGGTGTTGGACGCCCAAGTAGAACCGTTGATGTAGCCCCAGATGGTAATGCCCGCAATCCATTCTGTTTCCCACATAAAGGGAATCTGGTTTGCATAGTCATTCTTTTGAGCATTGTCATCGGCTTGGCTGATGTCGTATTCCGTAATGAACAGGGGTAACCCGGTTTCGTTATGGATTCTGGTCAATTTGCTTTCGAAGTCGGACTTGCTCATGCCCTTGCAGTCGTGGGCTTGCTGACCATAGGCGTCAACAGGGGCACCATTCTTTATGATGGTTTGCACCAGTTCAATGCCTTCGTTCATCTGCCAGGTAAGGGTATTGTAGTCGTTGTAAATCAATACGGCATGCGGCCAACGTTCACGGGCCATCTTGAAAGCGGTAGTGATAAAGTCGTATTGGTGCTTGCCGTTTACCACACGGTCGCCACCGAGGGCTTCAATAATGTAGGAACCACCGCATTCGGTATCGTCGGTGCTGCGGCCTTCGGCACCCTGGGCGGGTTTGCCGTAGCCGGAGTGGTAGTTGTTGCCGGCCCAGATGGCCTCGTTCACCACGTCGATGTATTCCAGGTCGGGGAACTTGGCGGCAACAGCATCAAACCATTCCGTAATGTACTGCCGGGTTTTTTCGACGGTAATACTCGGGTTTTTCTTTTTGCAAAGGAAGTTCGGGTATTGGGATCCCCAAACCAGGGCGTGGAACTTGAAGTGGCGTCCGGGGGCTTGTTTTGACCACTGGTAGGCGCCATAACATTTGTCGTAGTTGTCCCAGGCAAATTTGCTAGTTCCACTGTTGCCGTTAGAAAGGCTATGGATGGAACCCCACTTGCAGCCGTTTTCTGCTGTAATCTGGTTCCAGTAGGTGCCCATGTCGTCACGAACTTGGCCGCTTGTGGTAATGTTGCCCAGGAACTTGGCTCCGCCATCGGCCAGGGCCGCATTGGCTACGGAGATTAATCCGGTCAGGGCAAAAAGCGCAACTGCTTTAGTAAAATTCATAATCCATCCCCTTGTTTTTATGAAATTTACCTAGAAAAAGGGGGGATAAACATTCCAATTTGGAATAATCTTTTGACAATTTATCCATGACTTTGTTAAGCCACGTTTACAAAAAATCCCGGAACATCAGTTCCGAGACTTTGTTTGAAGGGGAATTTGAATTTTGGTTACTTGACAATGCGCAAGCTATGGACCTTGCCGGTAGCTCTGGAGCGGAGGAAATAGACTCCTATAGATTTCACCGTGTTCCAATTTTTGGCGGTGGCAATGGCCTGGTCCATGGTGTAGGCGCTGATGCTGCCCAGGCGCTTGCCATGGATGTCGATCAGGTCGTATTGGACCAAATGGTGAGCGGCCATGTGGATGTTGCCTGCGATGGCTTCGGTGCCAACGGGGGCGTTGTCTTCGGCGTCCTTGCCCTTGACAAAGTTGAAGTAGTCGAGGTCGAACCACTGCTTGACAACGGTCATGCGCAAGATATGCGTTCCGGCGGGGAGCGTCACGTTGGTCTTTACCTTGAAGAAATCGCCATAGACGGATTCGTCTACTTCTTCGTCACTGGGTTCGGCATTGGACTTGGACACGGTCAGTATGTCGCCAATATCCTCGCCGTCTAGGGAGAACTTCAGTTGTCCACCTTCGCCTGACACGGCGGCGAACAGGGTGTAATCGCCGGCTTCTTTGACATTGATGGTGTATTCCAGCCAATCGTCGGTGGCGTTCCATCCGATGGCATGCTGGTTGCTGCCGATACCATCCTTGATATCTACACCGGTGCCTTCGCGGTAGGTGCTTTTGCCTTGGTTCTCGGAATCCGCATCACCGTAAGAATTATTGCTTGTGCCGTCTTCGTTGCGGCCAACGCCCGGAATGTCGAAATCTTCGGCCTCGATTCTGTCTGCAAGAATATCGAATGCGGCACCCCTGAAAGGCTTTTGGGGTTCGGGTTCTACAGTAGTTCCTCCAGCAAGTCCTGTGGTGTTGACCCCTTTGTTCGTGGCCAAGTATTCTTTGAGCCATGTCATTGCAGGGCGGTCGGTTGCACTCACGTTAGGGTTTTGATATGAAGCGCTACCCTGGGGTTGCATAATTCCTGAATTTGAAAGCCATGTTGCGCCATTAATGTAACCCCAAATGGTGATGCCTGCTATATGTTCGTTTTCCATGAAGTAGGAAATCTGCTCTTTGTAGCATCTTTTTTGGGTGTTGTCGTCGGAAGTGTTGATGTCGTATTCCGAAATGAACATGGGCATCTGGGTTTGGTTCCAGATTTTTTCTATTGTACTCTTCAGGGTGTTTAGATTCATGCAGTCTCCACCGCCGCCTGTACCATTCTGACCACCGCCCTGGGTCATCATGTCGTGGGCCTGGAGTCCGTATGCATCGACTGGGGCTCCATTCTTTTTGATAGTGTTGATGAGGCTTATACCTTTGTCAACATCGTATTGAATGGTGTTGTAATCATTGTAGATCAAGATGGCCTTGGGCCAGCGTTCACGTGCCATTTCAAAGGCTTTTGTCACAAAGGCATAGTTGCCATTGTTATCACCACCAAGTGCTGCCATGATATTGTTGGCTTTACAATCTTTGCCACTGCTTGTGGTATAGCAAGAATGGTACGAGTTGTTGCCGGTTCGAATAGCTTCGTTTACCACGTCGATCATTTCGAGATCGGGAAAATTTTCTTTGACCTTGTCGAACCATTGCGTAATGGCCTTTCGGGTGTCATCAACGCTCATGCCATTCAGCCAATTCGGGTATTGGGACCCCCAAATCAGGGCATGGAACTTAAAATGGCCTCCGTTGTTTACGGCCCAGTTATAGGCAGCTTTGCAGCCGCTAAAATTATATTGACCGCGGGTGCCTTCAATGGATGCCCACTTGCACTCGTTTTCGGCAGTAATCTGGTTCCAGTAGGTACCGAAGTCGTTACGAACGGTACCATAAGTCGTAATGTTACCTACGAACTTGGCGGCACCGTCAGCAAGGCCGGGGCCTGCGTTGGCAATGGAAGTTAGCCCAATAAATGCAAGAAGCGTAATCCTTTTGGAAAAATTCATAATATTCCCCTTTGATTCGCCCAATCTACTGCATCCATAGAATAATATACTCTAATTTTTTTGAAACTGATAGTACTTTTTTGGTGCCCGGTTTGGATAAATTGTCCATGCGTTTGTTTGAAAATGTTTACAAAGTGCGATGCCGTTTTAAGCTTGTTTGGGGCAATTAACTTTTTTTTACGTCATAAAAAGCCATATTGCATGTATATTTAGGCCAAGGGAAAATGAGGCTGGGTGTGGAAACACATTAAAAGGAGCCTCTATGTCTATGTTTGGTGGAAAAAGCGCCGTTGGCACAACCTTCGGTTTTTTTGTATTTTCCTCGCTGTTTTGCGCACAGGCATTTGCCTGGAGCATTTCCGGAACAGTCCAGTCCAGCACGGGAGAACCGTTGTCCGGTGTGATGATTAACTCCTTTAACCATGCCGGTGTAAGTGCCAAGACGGACAATGTGGGGCATTTCAGCATTGATGAAAACACTGCAGTCCTTTCAGGTGTTGCGGATTTGGACATGAAGGTCCGTTATGCGAACCAGGTGCTGAGTATTGAAAATGTACACGCAAGTATTTTTAAGGTGTCTGCGATAGATGCCTTGGGCAAGATAGTATATCAGCATTCCCTGCAACATGTCTTTGGAAATGTGTCCCTGGATTTTTCCAAGGTGTCCGCCCACGGGGTGAAGTTTATACGCATAAACATTGACGGCACAAATAGTTCCTACATGCTGACGGGCAGTGGCTCCTTGTTTAAAGATGGTGCTCCCTTGCCGAATTTCTCCTTCCAAAAAGAGGGGTACGAGGCTGTTATTTACCAGATGTCCCAGGAAAACGAGACCGGTGTGTCTATAATCATGAATCCGGCCTCTTCAGACGTTGAATCTTCTAGTTCTGCAGGTGGGACCAATCCTACAAGCAATAGCCAGAGCGGTACCTTTACGCCTCCCGATGTTCCTACGACCTGCGCCGGTAAAACCGTAACTCCGGGCGATTACAATATGAGTGTGGTGGTGGATGGAAAAACTCGTACATTCATTATGCATGTCCCCAGTGCCTATAACGGGTCCAAGCCAGTTCCCATGGTTGTGGATTATCACCCCATCGGAGGGTCAGGCGCAGGCCAAATGGCGGATTATGGTGGTTCGACTTATAAGTCAAAAACGGACCCAGAAGGGGTAATTTCGCTGTACCCGGATGGTACCGATGGAGTGTCTCCCATGGGGGCTGGCTGGAATGTGGGCCCCTGCTGCTCCAGAGATGACGATGTTAAATTTTCTCGTGAAATGATTAAGAAAGTCGAGGAAATTGCCTGCATCAACCCCAGGAAAATTTATGCGACCGGTTTCTCCATGGGCGGGGGCATGAGTAATCATGTGGCGTGCAATATGTCAGATGTCTTTGTCGCGGTGGCTCCTGCAGCAATGGATTTGAACAGGACCAATAGCGTTTCCTGCAATATTGTGCGTCCAATTTCGGTAATCATGTTCCGCGGTTCTCAAGATAATGTTTGTCCTTATGCAGGTGGTGAAAGCTTTATGAGAGATGGGTTGGATTTCTTGGGTGCTGAAAATAATTTTAAGTTCTGGGCCGAAAAAGATGGCTGTACCGGCAACCCGGCCACAAATTCCAGTGGATGCCAGGAATATTCAAACTGCAAAGGCGGCGCGAAGGTTGTGCTTTGTACCGACAAGAATGGAGCCAATGGCACAGGAAACGGACACGACCAGGGCAATGGCTCCATAGGCTGGCCCTTCTTGAAACAGTTCGAACTTAAGTAATTTACTTAATCCTGTGACCCGTCAAGTCAAAACGCATGCCGCCCTTTTCGACGAAAAGGGCGTTTCCTTTTTTGAGTAGGCGAGGGGCGGTAATGTTCTGAACCGCTGCAGGGGTCGCTTGACGGATTGCGCTTGTTATTTCGCATTGCCCTTCGGTACAGAACTTGATGAAGTCAATGTCCATCCAGTCGCCAGTTACTGTCCAGCGGAGTACGTGTTCGCCCTCGGTCAAGTTCACGGTCGCTTCGACTTCGTTGTAGTCATCGAAGTTGTTTTCGCCGGAACTGGCTTGCGGAACGGCGATTTCTTCGGTAATGTCCTCGCCATCCATGGAAAGTTTGAAACTGGATGTGCTGTTTGCCGAAGCAACTGAAGCATACATGATGTATGTCCCCGTCTTGGCAACCTTTACGGAGTATTCCAGCCATTCGCCAGCCTGGTTGTAACCCACAATGTAACCGGTTGCCTTTTTGTAAATGTCCACACCGGTACCTGGGCGGTAACTTGAGCCTCCTTCGGTGGTGCCATGGTCCTCGGAATCGTTTTCGTTGTAGGTGGTATTGCCCCGACCCACTCCGTTAATGTCGAAATCTTCCATCTCAATCTTGCCCGGAATGGCGAATGCTTTTCCCTTGAACGGTTTACGGGGAACCGGTTTGATTATCAGGCGAAGCAACGCGGAACCGTGAGCAGGGAGTTCCGCGGAAACGGATGTACGTGCCCCTAGGTTCTTTTTTTGCCAGGCGTCGTAAACTTCTACTTCACCCTCTACGCCAAGGTCTGCAAAGGTGCATTCGACGGTCTGGGTAGAAGAATTGTTGTTGAGGAGTGCCACGGCAATATCACCACTGCGCAAGGGCTTGGTCCAAACCTGCTTGCCGTCCACGTCAGAAATACGGTGGCCCTGAACGCCCAGGGAGTCCTGGTTGATGGCGATCATCTCCTTGTTCAGGTATAGTTCCTTGACCTCGTTGCTCATGTTACGGACGTCGGAACTGATCATGATGGGGGCCGCCATAATAGACCACATGGTCATCTGGGACTTTTGTTCTTCGTAAGAAAGACCGTTGTTACCCACTTCAAGCATGTCCGGGTCGTTCCAGTTGCCGGGTTTTGCATTTTGCCAGTACTTGTTGTTGTCGTCGATAATTTGATAAACCCCTCTGTACCAAGAAGTAGAAATCCATGCGGGGCCAATATCAAAGGTGGTTCGCCAGAGGTTGGCAATTTTAGGCATCCATTCCTTGTATTCCCACATGCAAATACTGAACACGATGTCGCGGCCAGAATTGAGGAGAGCCTTGGACATGGCGGTATAATCTTTTTCTTGGGTGTTTGGATTAGATTCGCAGTTGTCGTACTTGAGGTAGTCTACGCCCCAGCTGGCAAAGGTCTTGGCATCCCGTTCCTCTCTTCCGTTGGAACCGCTTTCGGAACCCGGGAACTGGGCGGAGTTGTTGTAATGGTGGCAGGTTCTGGTACCGCGATCGCCGTAAATGCCAAATTTGAGCCCCTTGTTGTGGATGTAGTCGCCCAGGGCCTTCATGCCGCTGGAAAAACGGTCTGGATCGTGGGTGAGGTTGCCGTTTGCATCGCGGTGCTTTGCCATCCAGTTGTCGTCAAGGTTTAGGTAAATGTAGCCCGCATCTTTCAAACCGGAAGAGACCATGGCGTCGGCGATTTGCTGAATCTGCTTTTCGTTGATGTTTTCGTGGAAAACATTCCAGCTGTTCCACCCCATGGGGGGCGTAAGCGCCAGATTGTTATAGGATTGGGCCATGGTCGGAGCGGCAAGGCCAAAGAAGACGAGGGTTGTCGCTACCGAAATTTTTCCGACGATTTGCAACATTTTTTATTCTCCCTTTATTTGACTATCACCCGGTGCATGACGGTTTGGAATTTAATGAAATACACTCCCTTGTGTGGAACCATCGTCTGGATTTTCGTTTGCGCCTCGCGGATGCTTGCGGCACTTACACTGCCCATAAATCTCCCGTTCAGGCTATACACGCGGTAGTTTTGCTCGCTGTGCGCATCAAGTCGGGGCCTCTGTGCGATGCTTGAGGTTTTACATTCGCCCTTGCAGATTTCAATCCAGTCCACATTCACGTTGTTGCCCACGATTTCCAGTTTGAGGGTGTGTTCGCCGGCAGCGATTTCAGAGGTCTTTGCGGATACCACCGAATAGGTACTCCAGTCATTTTCACTGTTTTGTTTGGCAATAATTTCGTCGGTAACGGCCTTGCCGTCTATATAGAGCTTGACTCCTGCTTTTTCGGAGGGGGTTGCCATATTTACCCGCACGTCGTATTCCCCGGCTTCTTCGAAATTGACGGTGTAGCGCAACCATTCGCTTTCGGCTGTGTAACCGAGGGCATATCCCTCGCAATTCGTTGTGTTCGCCTCGTCGGAGCAGCCAAATCCCACAATGTCTACGCCGGTTTCGCGGTAGGCCTTGCCTTTGTTTTCGCCGTCGTTGTCGCTATAGGCCTTGTAGGGTTTGCCTTCGTCAAAGTTTTCGGCCTCGATTCGCCCGGGAAGTGTAAGAGCCTTGCCGCCGTAGGGGGTAGGGGGGACTACTTCTTGAGTGTTGTCTAGGTAGATTTCGTCCATGTAGTCCGAGCCTATCTTGAACCAGTCAAAGTCGGCGTAGCCTCCTGCCGTTTTGGTGGCATAGTTGAACAGGCCAAAACGGTTGCCAGTGAAGTAGTCAAGGCTGAAATTGAGGGAAACATCGGAACCGATTTTTGTCCAGGCAGAGCCATCGGTGCTGTAGTAGAATGAAGCGGTTCCTTTGTCTAGAGGTAGGTTAAAATCCATGCGTAGGAAAACCTTGGAACTAGAAATCGGTTCGCTAGCTTTCTGTACGTCACCATTCTTGTCGCCCTGGTACATCACCACCTTGTAGTTGCTACCGTCTTTAGCGAGTCCCACAAAACCTCTGTTCTCCTGGATGGTCGTAAGGCCGGCAATGTCACCATCCTTCATTCCGCTTCCGTCCAAAGAAATACGGCCGGAGCACTTGGGTCCAAAAGTGCGCTGGGTCAGGGTGTTCTTTGCTTTTAAAACACTTGGATCGGTACGGCCTGTGGTAATGCGGAGGTGTCCGGGATTTGCAGTGAGGCTCCAGTTTTTGTTGTCAGGATTGTGGTTCCACTGCCACTCCAGAGGCAAATCTTCGCTATCAAAGTCGTCAGAGGTGACCATGCCGTAGCCAGGCAACGGGGATTCTGGCAATTCCAGGGTTGCAGGAGCTTTGTTGGTCCCGCTAGCCGGTTCCGGCCAGCCATCCTTCCAGACTGTGGGAACCAGGTGGGGAATACGTCCTACGGGGCCGGAATCGCGGAACAGCAAGGTGTACCATTTGCCATCGGGTGTGTCAAAGATGCTACCTTGTGCCACGCCGTTGTCGGACAAGAAAAATCTACCCTCATAACCAGTAAGCAGGCTGTTTGAACGGTAAACGATAGAACTGCGTCCCCTGTTTGCGGGCCAGGAAATGGTAAACAGGTAGTATTTCCCGTCTATTTTTTCCATGTGGGAACCCTCCTGCTTCACGTAATAGTTGCTGGAACCAGTTACCTGGTCAATATTTACTCCTCCAAGAATGCCGCTTCGTCCATTCTGTTTTAAGCCCGATGCATCGCCATTGAGTTCCACATATTTAATTTCGTTGCCGCTTCCGTAAATGACCCATGCGGTTCCGTCGTCGTCAAAAAATAAGGAGGGGTCATGGTACATGTACGGAAGTTGCACCTCGGACCAGGGGCCGTTTTCTACATCGGCGGTTTTGTAGATATGTGTTTTTCCGGAAGTGTAAGAGGGTGTCAAAACGTAGAAGTAACCCTTGTGGTAACGGATGCTGGATGCCCAGGAACCCTTGGCATAGGCGCTTTTCCCGTTGTTGAGATTTTGTTCGTCATTATTGATGAGGGTCTGGTAGGCATAGCCTACCGTGCGCCACTGCGCTAAGTCGGTGGATTTCATTACAGGAACACCAGGCGCATAGTACATGGTGGTTGATACCATGTAATAGGCATCGTCAACGCGCACAATGGCGGGATCCGGGTTGTCTGCCCATATTATGGGGTTAGAAACGGTAACTGCATACACCGCACATGAACTGGCAAGGGCTATGCCCAAAACTTTAAACCATCCCATTTTTTTTCTCCCAGACCAGGGTACACCCTGCTCTGATAAATTGTCCAGCATAAAAATACCCTCCAAAGAGGGTGTTTTGACCCCAAAAAGCAAAAATGCCCTTGACAAATTGTCAAGGGCGATACCCCGCATGACGTCTCCTTCTTTGTACATCATGTGGGGATGATTTTGTCTAGTTACGGGTTTTGTGTTATTTTTTGTATACGATCTTTTGTTGAATCGCAGCGGGCCCTTTGTGGCGCAGCAGGTAAACTCCCTGGCGGAGGTTTCCCATACCTTCTTGAACTATGCGGATTGCTGAGTCCATGCCGTGGGCATTGAACCGAGCTACCTGTTTCCCTTGCAAGTCAAAGAGGAAGAATGTAGTTTCTGCATTGTTTACTAGTTTCAGTGCGGTAAATGATTCGGGTTCTTGTGTTTTGTAGGCTTCAGGGTCCGTTGCATCCTTGCCTTTGACGAAGGTGAAGTAGTCTATGTCGAACCAAGAACCGGTCACTGTCATGCGGAGGATATGTTCGCCCTCCGGGAGTGTTACGTTTGCCTTGACAAAGTCAAAGGAGTCGAAACTGGTCCCGCTTGTGGGAATATTTTCGACAATGGTTTCGCCATCTAGGGACAGCGAAAAACCGGAGGTCGAATTGTCTGTCGCCACCGAAGCAAACATGGTGTAGTCACCGGCTTCCTTGATGTTTACGGAATATTCAAACCATTCCCCTTCCTGGTTGTAGCCAAGAATGACTCCGGCTGCCTTGTCGTAAAGGTCGGCAGATGGGGCGTCGTCTGCACGGTAGGTGCTTTTTCCCCGGTTTTCCGAATCCGTATCACTGAAGGTTTTGTTTGCAGCTCCCGTGCCTGGAACATCGAAATTTTCGGCCTCGATTTTACCAGGAATATTGACGATGTTTTCGCCATAGGGAGTACGTGGTACAAGAACAACTGGGCCGAGTTTTATGTGCTTGAGCATTTCATCGGCATAGCGCTTTCCAAACTCCTGGTATGATGCACTGCTGAAGTGGTAGGAGTCTTTGCCGTTACCTGAAAGTCCGTCGGAACTCACGAAATAAGTATTGTCCATCACGTTGGGGAGAGTCTTGATATTGTTCCTTGAAAAGGACCAGCAGCATCCGCCTGCGTCTTGTTCCTCTAGTCCCCCGGCAAGGAACGGAACCGTGTCGGAACTTAGCCCCAAGGCTTCTAGAATGTCATCACGGGTCTTTTTGACTTCGGCTTGCCAGTTGTTGCCATTCATGGAGCCGGATTCGCCTTGGTGGAAGATGAAGCCCTTGATAACTCCCAATTCCATGGCTTTTTTGGCGGTTTCCACAATACGGGCGTGTGCATTGCCGTCGGAGCCATAATCCTTGGCCCAATTAATCAAGTATTGATCGTTTGGGAGAGGTAGGGAATTTAAATATTGGGCGTATTTGTCTTTATCAAATAGTTCAATCTTCGTTCCACCTACAGCAACGGGAATAATGCCGACCGTTACATCGGGGAGGGCATCCGCCATGGCGCGACCAAACCAGTCGGCTACCGAAAGTCCTTCGCCACAGTGGAACATCGGGGGAATAGCGGGGTAGACCTCGTACAAGGTCGGGCGGCCAAGCCCTGCGCACCCCGTTGTGGCGAACATTTTGTAGCGCGGGTGCTCCACATTGTCAATTCCATTCCGAATATCGCCTGCGCCAGCCATGTTGCTCTGCCCGTAGGCAATGTAGATATGGAAGTTGGGGTCGGGAGCGGCCAACAACAGCAGGGGCAGTGCCAAAATGAGACTAGCAAATCGTATATTCATTTATATTGCCCGTTTTTAGAATTGTGTAATAAAATCCCATGTGGCAGCAGGGACCCAGGAATTCCATTGACCGGGGTCCTTATGATCCCAGATATGTCCTGCGTCATCAGTGCACCAACGGACCGGGAAACGTTCGTCTACGTCTTTATAGTCGTAGCATTTGTGCTGTGAACTATAAGATTCTTCAGGTTGTTCTAAAGTGGCGTCTTTTCCTTCGGCGCTTGCGTTTTTAAGGGCTGTATTGCGAGCGGATTTACCCATTTCGGGCTTGCAAAGTCCATCGTTCATGCCGTGTACACCCATCCAGGCGATGGGCTTGTTTTCTACTTCAGGCAACCAGATATTGATATCTGCTGTTTCATAGACGGCAACGCCACGGAGGACATGCTGGTGGTTTCTGGAAAGTCCGTTGGTGAACATGGAGCCATAGCTGAAACCGGTAGAGAATACTCTCGATGAGTCTATGCAAAGTTCGTTTTGAAGCTTGGCCAGCAGTTCATCGAACATGGTATAATCGGTTTCTCCCCAAGGCGGGCAATTGTTGCTAAAGCACTGACCGTCCGGAGCTACGAAAATAGTCGTTTTACCGTTGTCAAGGGGCATAAGTCCGTAGTATTTCTCATTTTTAGCGACATTTGAACCTGAACCGTTCATGCACTGCATTCCGAAAACAAGACGGTATGGCTTATTTTTGTCATAATTGTCTGGAATGTCGATATAGATTTTTCGGGATTCATTTTTTCCCTTGAAATTCCAGGAGAATTGGAAATCACCTGATTTCGGCAATCGCAGGTCTTTCCCGCAGCCCTTTGTTGGCACGGGATCGTTGCCTTTGGCCCACCCAAAGGCATAAGTCTGCTCCTGGGCGGATTCAGACGAAGTTGTTTGCTGTGAACCACTGTCCGAAGACGTGGTATTATCCGGTTCGGTATTCTCGCCTGTTGCCGAAGAGAAACCACCAGGCTGTGTATTTTCTTCGGAAGGAGAACTTTCGCCGGGTAGGGTAGAGGTCTCCGAACTGGTAATATCGGGTTCTCCGGCGGGTGGGATTTCTTCACCTTCGGAGTTAGAAGAAATTTCTGGGTTATCCAGGTTTCCGAGCAGGTTCGTCGGGTCTGAAGAACTGTCTGAACAGCCTACCAGCACGAAAATACCGGTTAAGGCTAGGGCATTGATGATCTTGTTGTGCATTTGACACTCCCTTTTGATGATACCCCTATCATCATCCCCATTTTTAGTTTAGTAATTTGTGTGAACTTTTGCAACCCTTCCGTTTGTTCGGCAACGGATTAGGTTTATACCTGTTGTTTTCATATTGCCCGTAATGGAGCCGTTTTTCCATAATTGGATTGCTTCCGTCATGTTTCTCGCGGTAAAGGTTGCCATTTTTTTACCACTCAGGTCAAAGACATCGTAGGTGGCGCTTGTGGGTGCATCAAGATGCAAATCTTTGCCGGCAATGGCCATGACTTCCTTGACAACAGACCCTTCGGCGTCATAGGCCTGCAGCATGAACCAGTCCAGATTTACGTAGCTTCCCGTGATGGCGAGACGGATGATATGGGTTCCCGCCTCGAGTTCCACATCACCTCCTTCGATCTCCTGGTATACGCTCCAGTCATTTTCGGCTGTCTGGGGAATTGCAATAACGTCGGTAATGGCGTTGCCGTCAGCGAGGAACTGGACGCTAGAAGTTGTTGATCCCGAGGCGGCATTGAGGGTGAGCTTATACTTGCCTGCGGTGGCCACGTTAACGGTATATTCAAGCCATTCACCTTCGTTGGTGTATCCGATGGCCATGCCGGAGCCTCCCATTACAATGTCTACGCCTAAATCGTTACGGTAGTCGGCGTCGCCCTTTTTTTCGGATTCGGTGTCGTAGTAGGTCTTGTTTCCAGAACCTACACCCGGTACGTCAAAGTTTTCAACTTCAATTTTTGCAGGCAATTCAACGGCGGTCCCACCGAAAGGTTCCCTAGGGACTTTAATTTGCGGTCCCACACCAACGAGTGTGACAATGCAATCCTTGTTGCTCGTATTGCCTGCATCCATGGTGATGGTTACAGAACCATTCTTTACTTCGACCTCTCCCTCGTATTGAGCGTTTTTGGCTTCGCTAGTGGTGTACATGTGGAAGGTTTCAATGTTTGCTCCAGGAACATTGACTGTTACTGTTTTGTTGTGACCGTAGTCTCTATTGACCAATACCACAATCACGCTGTCTCCACCGGCACTCTTGTAAGCACTTGCGTACACTTCCGGTTCCGGGTTGATGGTTGCCCCCACGCGGATAGCCCCGGGGCGCACAAAGCGGGCGTATTGAGAAAGAACGTAGCCGCGTTTGGAAACCTTGTTGATTTCACCCTGCGGAATTGAAACCGGATGAGGAGAAGACGTATTGGTATTCGCTGCCATAATCAAACCATAGCAGCGCTTGATATACCACCACGTGTATTGACTAAAATTACCGATAGCCAAACCGCGATGGATTTCATAGCCAACATCCATGGCGCGAACGGTATCATACACATTGGGGTTTGCCTGATCTCCGGTCCATCGCATTTCGCGCCAGTCGTTGCCGCTGCCCTGGCTTTCGGTGTAGTGTTCCGTCATCCAGCGTTCTACTTTTTTCTGGTCAGCCAAGTCATATTGAAAGAAATTATCTTTAGCCTTTGCACTGCTGGCGTAAAAATGGGCGCCAAGTATGTCCCAGTTCTTGAGTGCTGTGCCGTCTTGTAGTACTTTGTCGTATTGATTTTTTTGGTAAGCAAAGGATTCTGCTGAAATGACTTTGGTTCCGTGTTTACGTAGTTGGTCGGCGTAGCCCTTGGTATAATTATAAATTTCATCGGCGGTCATACATGCCCAGTTATGGCAGTAGTCCGGTTCGTTTTGAAAACTGATGGCATATAGGGGGACACCCTGGTTTTTCATGTATTCGGCAAAGCTATTTAAGTGATCCGTATATTTCTGGTAATTAGCGGAACTGACATGGGCACCACCACCAGTTGCATAGGGCGATGTCCATGGAGTAGCAAAAAGGATAAAGTCTTTACCGGCAACAGCCTTTGCGTATTTAGCCGCCTGTACTTCTTTATTAAAATCATTGGAGTTTTGATTTACAGGAATGCGGAGCGTATTTAGACCAATTTGTCCATCGCCCGTACCAAAAGCCAGTTTCGCGTCGGCTTCAGAAAGACCTTGACCGCCTTGCCAAGTGTTGTGCACCATGCCGCCAAACCCGCGGATAACCTGGTGTTCTTCATCTAGGTCCACGTTGACGGTAGAGGCCGAGACGATTCCTGCAACACCCAGGACCCCTAACGCTATGGCCGCACCCTTGATTGTTTTTTTGATCCTCATATTTCCCATCCCAAATTTTTAGCGCTTTGTGCGGACTTTTGCAACCATGCCGTTACTACGGTTACGGATGAGGCAAATGCCGATACTGTTTTCGGAACCCTTTACAAGACCGTCTTGCCAAAGTTTTGTTGCTTCCGCAAAACTGTGGGCTGTAAATGACGCAACTTTCTTACCGTTTATGCTGAATACATCGAAATGGGTTGCCTGCGAATAGTTCATTTTTCCAGTGCTGTGCAAGGCGTCAACATAGCCGATAGGCTTCGAGTCTTCGGCGTCCTTGCCGGATTCGAAGTTGATATAGTCAATGTCCATCCAGTCTCCGGTTACGGTAAAGCGAAGGATGTGTTCGCCCGCCGGAAGAGTCACGTTTGTGGAAACCTTATTGTAATCGTCGTAGTTTTCTTCTCCAGAAGTTGCTTGCGGAACTGCAATTTCTTCGGTAATGTCGTTGCCGTCGATGGATAATTTGAAACTAGATGTGTTGTTGGCCGATGCCACTGCAGCAAACATGGTGTAATCACCAGCCTCTTTAATGTTTACGGTATATTCCAGCCATTCTCCGGCTTGGTTGTAACCGACAATGTATCCGGTCGCCTTTTTGTAGATATCTACGCCGGTACCTTCGCGGTAACTTACGCCATCGTTGCTTTCGGCTCCATGATCTTCGGAATCGTTGTCAGAGTATGAATCCAGCCCAGCGCCACGCCCCGTTCCGGGAATGTCAAAATCTTCCATTTCAATTTTGCCAGGAATTTCCCAGGCCGTTCCCTTGAATGGTTTTTGTGGTTCGGGCGGTGTGGTGCCGCTACCTTCAAAGCCCCAGGCCTTGATGGCCATGGTAGAATCCTGATTGCCCTTGAACACCAAGAAGAGTTGTTCTACGATGCCTTTAAGTCCGGATACTTCGCAAGAATTTTCAACAAATGTATTCTTGTTTGCGGTTTTCTGGAGCGTGCAGGTGCCAGCCAGAGTTCCTGTAGCAGAACCTGTGCGGATTTCAATCTTGTTGCCGTCGGCAATGCTCGCCGCCTCTACCGTGAAGCCCGTCGCGGCAGTTCCGAAGTCAACGCCAGAAACACGAATCCAGGATTCCTTGGTAGAAAGCGGAAGCAGGAATGTCTCGGCGGCCTTGCCTAGAACGAAGTTGGAACGGCTGCGAATTCCTTTCTGCTTGGAACTGGTGAGAGCCGGGTACCAATCGTAGGGGTCAAAATTCTCAATCTGTTGAGGGCCTTCGTCGGTCACCTTAACAGTTTGAATCGTACCGTTGCTGTTGTAGAACATTTCATCCACGGAAACGCTGCGGTGGTATCCTTCATTCGGCTTCGATTGGCCATCATCGGCTGGGATAATTTCCAGTCCGTTGTGTCCCTTGGCAATACGCCGGTCATGGTACACTACATAAGAATGTCCCTTGAATTCGGCAATGCCATGGTGGTTGTTGTTGCCGTTGACACTGTGACCATTTATGCTCGGGTCGCCAAGGATAGTTCCCTTCCAAGTATACGGGCCCATCACGTTGTCGGACATGCCATAGTCAATCGTCGGAGCTCCCTGCTGCCAGCCAGTGCTGTACGAAAAATAGTAGGTTCCTTTGTGTTTGTGAATATAAGAAGCTTCAAGCATCTTACGAGTTTGCAAGCCGTTTACCTTCACATGAGCACCGTTGCCTACCGGGGCATCCTTTGCGTCGTTCAGCTTGACGATGTCGAAGTTATCCGTATTAGGACGGTTGTCGTTTTCGCCACCGCCCCATGTCACGTAAGTCGTGCCGTCGTCATCGATAAAGATACCCGGGTCAAAGCACCAGGCAACGCCATCACAGCCGATAAGGCCGTTTCTGCCGCCAACCAGCTTATCGCTGCCTCTACCCACAGCATTGGTCCACGGACCTTCAATGGACGGAGCCTTGATGTAGCCAACGCCGCCGCCACCGCCATCAGGGAAAACGATATAAAGAGTACCATCATGAACCGCAATTCCCGACGCCCAGATATTTCCGATTCCTTCGACTTCCCTGGCATCATAAATAATGCCGAAGTCGGTCCAGTTTTGCATGTCCTTACTGCGGAAACCATAGAGGGCCTTGATGGAGTAACCGGTTGCGTTAAATGGAGCCGGATCGTCGGAGTCAGTAATGATGTAAAAATATTCGTCGTCGGCAGCCGCACCGGGATCTGCCAGGTAATGGTAAGTGGAAATAGGGTTGTCTGCTAAGGCAAAAGATGTTAACCCGGCGATTGTGAACAGTGTAGAAATTGATGTGTTGGCGAGATTTTTTACACCCATGGTGACTCCTTGAAAAATCCTTTAATCCCAACATTAAATCTAGGCTCTTAAAAGCAAAAAATGCCGCCAGAAGCGACATTTCCCGTGGACAAATTATCAATAATAGTGTATCTAATTTTTAACGGACGAAGCCTTCGGTGTAAAACTTTCCATGCCGAAAACTTCAATGTCGTCAACCCAGAACTCTCCACCTTTTCCGCCAAAGATGGAAAGGTTGGTAACCTTGTCCTTGACCGCATCCCAGCCGATATTTCCGCCGGTGTTGTTGCTGTCTACGGAAAGAAGGTTCGACGGGGTTACCGTGTAGCGAGTCCATTCCTCGGTAAGGGGAATATGCATCCAAGATTTACCACTCTGGATATCGGCGGTGGTATCGGATTCAATAATGTCAAAGGAGAAGGAAACGTAGTTTTCGACAGTTCCCTTGGCCCAGAACACAATGGAATCAAGTTCGCTCATATCGACGGCACCACCCAGGTAACGCCCCATCAGGGTCCAGTTGTATAGGGAGTCGTTTTGACACATGAAATGGGCCACATAGCCTTTGCGGTCGCTTAAGGTATCGGTGATTTCGAGGCTTCCGCTAGCGTATTTTGAGAAAGCGGTGTACCACTCCTTGATTTCTCCATTCTCAAGGGCGTTTTCAAAATCATCGAACATAAAGTGTATAAGCGTGTCCGTAGGAATTGTGTCCGTGTCGGCGGTATCCGCGGCTACGGTGTCTTTAGAAACGGTATCTTTGGGCGGAGCCGTTTTGTCGACCAAGGCTACAGATCCAGAACCACCGCAGCTTACGCAAAATTCTTCCTCTGTAAGAATCTGGGAAACGGTGGCCCCCGAGCTATTGGTTTGCGAGTGGACTAGCACGAATTCGAACAAGCCTTCGGGGAGTGACTCGAAGGAAAAATTGCCCTGAGAGTCTACGGGAACCTTGTATTCCAGACCGCGAATCATGACCCAGGCGGGGTATTTGTCCGTGTAGGCCTTGCCTTCAAAAGATGCGGGAATGCCTGTTTGTACAGTCACTACCTTGCCGGAGTCATTATCGACTTGAGTGATTTCGAAAGAGGTAGCTCCCTTTTGTTCCTGCTCATCTTGGAGACCGCGAACTTCTACGATGTAATTGCCTCTGGGCAGGGAATCCAATTCCAAAATTCCGTTTTCGTCGGTCTGAGGATGCTGGGTAGAATTCAGATCAGCATCGTCTGCGAAATACTTTGAATCATGGATGATGACGTACGCCTTGGAGGCGTTCTCCCCATTGGCCAATTTTACATGGAAGGCTATGGAGTTTTCAGTCTCAAGAGAAGAGCCAGCAACGTCGTTATTGTTGGAACAAGCGACTAGCATTGCCAGTGCAGAAAATCCTATGTATTTTACCCAAATCATCTTCGTCCTGTAACCCCTAATATACCTTATTTTATTTGTTTTTGTGGGCTACAGGGAAAAATGCCATAGAAAGTTGCATTACCCTGTCGGGATTTTTGGCTCCATCCACCCTTTTTTGAACAAGACGGCGGAATTCCTTGAGCATGTCCCCCAAGTCGTCGAAGCAGGCCTGATCTACGGAAAGGGTCAGGGTGGAAATATTCCGTTCTTCAACGGGGGTGTTTTCCAGAGAATCTGCGGCAAGTCCTAGAATCTGACGCTGGAACTTGCGGACGGCGATTTTCTTTTCTGGGCCGCCGACAGTCAGGTGGGCGTCGGTCAGGGCCAGTTTACCGGAGGCCATTTTCTTGACAAGCCCAACTTCTAGCAGGGTGTCGATGGCCTCTTTGGCCTGTTCCTCGGTAATAGGCGGGCAAATATCTTTGGCGATTTGCTTCAGGTTTACCGTACCGCCGTTCAGTTCCAGGTAGGCGCGCACGGCAGGAATCCACCAGTTTTCCAAAAGTTTCAATTCGGCCTGTTGCAGGCTGTGGAGGTGTACGTCACGGAGGGAGAGGGCCTTGGCCATCAGCTCTTCCCGTTTGTTCTTGTCCTTGGTGACGGCTGCAGAATAAAGTAACTCAAAATACTCCGCCTGCCTGCCAGAAAGGGCGAGAATGTCCTTGGCGGCGGGGAGGGCATGGGCGGGGAGGTGCTGTTTTTTCTGGAGCACGCGATAAAGGTAGCTGGAATCCAATCCCAGCTTGTCGCCCATCATGCGGTAACTATACAAAGGCATCTCCGCCTTCCTGCGGTCGTAATACTCCTTCAGGAAGTCGCGGTAGTCCTGTGTGTCAGAAAACTCAATCATTTTATCCAAAAATACCATTATAAATTGCCCTAAAATGAAAAAAAACGCCAATTTGTATGGATAAATTGTCCATAAAGGCTGTTGAGAACGTGATGGAAATCACAAAGTGGGATTCTCTCTTGTCAGAATTGTTGAATGTTTCTATATATGAAAATATGAATGATTGTTCATATAATGACAAGCCGCTTTCATTGGACACCTTTTTTGAACTGTCCGAGTTCTTCAAGTTTTTTGGGGATACTACCCGAATCCGCATTATCGAGATTCTCCTTTCGGGGGAGATTTCGGTAAACGAGATAGCGGAAAAACTGCAACTGGGGCAGTCGGCGGTAAGCCACCAGCTCCGGATCTTGAGAACGGCTGGTCTTGTGAAACCCCGTAGGGTAGGGCGCACCGTTTTCTACGCCCTGGACGACGAACATATCGGCCTGATTTTCAATACGGGCCTTGCACACATTCTGCACAAGAAGGGAGTGTAAAATGCCTAACTTTGCCGAAATAGTCGAGAAGTTCTTTTGGCAATTTGTAATGCTTTTTTCAGAGATGGCTCCGTTTTTGTTGCTGGGCTTTTTGCGGTGCTACGCCCCATAGCAGCCTTTGTGACGGCTATGCTGGGAGGCGTGTTCCATTCCGCTGGCCTTGGCGCTAGTGGCTAAAGGCATTACCCCGGGGGGCTTCCATGTTGCCCCATGGCTCCGCCGAATGCCACGGGCATGGGGCCCTGGGCGTATTCGATTACGCCTGCGCGGTGCTTTTGGCGGCGCTCATGATTTATGCGAAGTTTGCCCGCAAGGAACTCCGTGTGGAATGGCACGACGAGCACGATGTGAACGAGTCCGCCCTGAAAAAGGCTATCGAAGACGCCGGATTCGAATTCGGCGGCCGGGTTTGAGCAGCTAGTCTTAAACCGTCTTGCCCGTCAACCCCCGATTGTCATGCCCGCCTTGTGCGGGCATCTCCTTTTCTTCCTGCAATAAAAATTATATTATCCCTCGTTATGCACATCCGTATTACCACAGAGACCAAGAACCGCCTGCTCCGCTTTTACAGGAACAGGCGGGCTTTCGTGTCGCTGGTGGTGCTGGTGGTGGCCTACCTCCTTTCGCTGACTAGCCCCTGGACGGTAAACGATGAACCGCTGTATCTTAAGTACAATGGTAAATCCTATTTCCCGGCTTTCGTGCGTTACAGCGAACAGGAATTTGGCGGCGACTACCAGACCGAAGCGGATTACGGCAAGCTTTTTACCGACGTTCGCGAATGCGAAGAAGAAGCGGCGGAAGGCTACACGAAGGCAGGGGGCTGTCCCGAGATGTGGGCCTTGATGCCACCCATTGCCCACGATCCCTTGAAGGCGGACTTGACTGAAGAAGGCGCTCCGCCATTTGCCCCCAGTTCTCGGCATTGGCTTGGTACCGACAGTAACGGTCGCGATGTGCTTGCCCGCCTGATTCACGGGTTCCGCATTTGTATTTCGTTCAGTTTGTTTCTCACCATTTTGGGAACTTTCCTCGGCATCGTCATTGGCGGTATCCAGGGGTATCTGGGCAAGTTCTGGGATACCGGAATGCAGCGCATGATCGAAATCTGGTCGTCGCTCCCCATGCTCTATATCGTGATTTTGATCGGGAGCATTTATGGCCGCAGTTTCTGGCTGTTGATTGTGATTATGGCGGCTTTCAACTGGATTTCATTAAGCTATTACATGCGCGGCGAATTCCTGAAACTCCGCAATATGACCTACGTGCAGTCGGCAAAGGTGTTGGGCCTTGGGCACAGGCATATCTTTTTCAAGGAAATCTTGCCAAACGCGTTGACCCCTGTGGTGACGCTTTTCCCCTTTACCTTGATTGGCGGTATCGGGAGCCTGACATCCCTTGATTTTTTGGGCTTTGGGCTGCAACCGCCTACGCCCAGCTGGGGCGAACTTATGAGCCAGGGGCTGAACAACCTTTACGCACCGTGGATATCTGTAAGCACCGTCGCAGCACTTTTCATTACGTTGTTGCTCACCACATTTGTTGGAGAGGGCGTCCGGGATGCTATGGATCCGAAGTCGGGAGACCGGTATGTTTAATGAGAATCGACTGAAGGATCCATGCCAAGCGAAAACGGCTCGTATTAACGAGCCGTGGAAGCGCGGAGCAATCGACTACAGGAGTGTTTTTTTCATTGTGTCGATTGCGGAGTCTCATAAAGATCCGAAGTCGGGAGACCGGTATGAGTGAGCCGATTCTAAAGGTGAATGGGCTTTCTGTAGCCTTTGGCCATCACAAGAATGGTGAATCGGCGGCAAAACCCGTCCAGGTGACAGACCGGATCAGCTTTTATATTGACGACGGTGAATTCTTTGCCTTGGTGGGGGAGTCCGGCTGCGGCAAGAGCGTTACCGCCATGGCCATTTTGCGGCTCTTGCCCACGCCTTCGGCGAAGGTGGTTGGAGGCTCTGTGCTGTTGCGTCGTGATGGCGACGAAACGATTGACCTGACTAAAATTTCCCTGAAGGAGATGCAGCGGGTTCGCGGTTCCGAAATATCCTGTATTTTCCAGGAGCCCATGCAGGCGCTAAACCCTGTGCTTCCCATCAAGAAACAGCTCCTGGAAGTGTTCAAGTTCTGCGAAAGGAAGTGCGCCGATCCCATGTCCGAAATCCGGGACATGCTTGCTCTGGCGGGCTTCAAGGACATTGACCGCGTGCTGGATTCGTACCCTCACGAGCTTTCGGGCGGCATGCTCCAGCGTATCTGCATTGTGATGGCGCTACTCCCGAAACCCAAGCTGATTATCGCCGACGAACCTACTACGGCCCTGGATGTGACCGTCCAGGCACAGGTTCTTGCAGTGCTGAAGGACTTGGCCAAAACTACGGGGACGGCGGTACTCCTGATTACCCACAACATGGGAATTGTTTCCCAGTATGCAGAACGCATGGCTGTGATGTATGCCGGCCGTGTTGTTGAGATAGGGGCCACTAACGAGGTTATCTCTTCGCCTATGCACCCCTATACCCGAGGGCTCCTCTCGGCCATTCCCGAAAGCCACGAAGATCTTGGAACCCTGCGCTCTATTCCGGGCCAGGTGCCCCATGCCAGGGATTTTGTACAGGGTTGCCGCTTTGCGGACCGCTGCGAATTGTGCGACAGGCCTTGCCTAACGGCTGAAGTCCCGCCTTGCGTCAAGGTCGGCACCCACGAAGCCTATTGTTTCAAAATTTAATTTCCCCTTAAACTGTTGTTTCCGCGAAGGCGGGAATCTTCTATTTTTGAAGGGCTTATACCCTAATAAAAGGGAGATGCCCGACTGGATCGGGCATGACGTAGAGATGAAATTTCTAAATTTTCGCCGTAAAAATTTAAAGGATTCTATTATGGCAATGCAAGACATGAATGACCAGGTGCAGGCTCGCCTCGCGAAGCTTGCGAAGTTCAAGGAAATGGGTGTGGAGGCTTATCCGCACAAGTTCAACCGTACGCACGATTCCAAGGTTTTGAAAGAAAACAAGGCTGCCCTGATGGCGTCTGGTGAAGAAGTTGCTTTTGCTGGCCGAGTGGTTCGCTTTAACCGTAAGGGAAAAATGTGCTTTATGCACCTGAAGGATCGCTATGGCCGCTTGCAGGTGGTGGTGGCCCGCGACGAAGTGGGCGAGGAGAACTACGAAATCGTCAAGATGACCGACCTGGGTGACTTTATCGGCGTGAATGGCTTCATGTTCGAAACCCAGACGGGTGAATACTCCGTGCACGTGAAGAAGGTGACCATGCTCAGTAAGGCCGTGCGTCCGCTTCCGGTGGCTAAGGAAAAGGTGGACGAAAACGGCAACAAGGTGGTGTTTAACGAGTTTGCCGACGTGGATACCCGCTACCGCCAGCGCTATATTGACATGGCCCTGAACGACGACGTGAAGGACGTTTTCATCAAGCGTTTCAAGATTCTGCAGGCTATCCGCGAATACTTGATCGAAAAGGGATTCATCGAAGTCGAAACTCCGACGCTGCAACCGATTTACGGCGGTGCGAACGCCCGTCCGTTCACCACGCACCACAACGCTTGCGACATGACGCTCTACCTGCGGGTGGCTCCGGAACTCTACCTGAAGCGCTGCATCGTGGGCGGCATGGAAAAGGTGTTCGAGTTCAGCAAGAACTTCCGCAACGAAGGCATGGACCGTACCCACAGCCCGGAATTCACCGGCCTCGAATTCTACGAAGCCTACGCCGACTACAACGACATGATGGTGCACTTCGAGAACATCTACGAACGCGCCTGCATTGCGGCCAACGGCACCACCAAGATTGACTACCAGGGGAAGGTTATCGACTTCAAGGCACCGTGGCCCCGCTACAGCATGATCGAAGCCATCGAAAAGTTCGGCGGCCTCAAGGTGAACGAGATGAGCGACGACGAAATCAAGGCCAAGATGGAAGAGCTGGGCGGACACCTGGACGGCGAATTCAGTCGCGGCCGCGGAATCCTCGAACTGTTCGAGCTTACCGTGGAAGACAAGCTCATCCAGCCGACCCACCCCGCTCTGCAAGAAGCACCGCACCATCGAAGGGCTCATCGAACAGTTCGAGCCCTACGCTAACGGATGGGAGCTGGGCAACGCCTATACCGAACTGAACGACCCCATCCGTCAGCGTGAGCTCCTGGAAGACCAGGTGCGCCGCGGCCGCGGTGGCGAAGGTGAAACGCACCCCATGGACGAAAACTTCATGCACGCTATCGAATCTGGCCTGCCTCCTACGGGCGGCGTTGGCTTCGGCATTGACCGCATGGTTATGCTCCTTACCAACCAGCAGACCATCCGCGACGTGCAGCTGTTCCCTTTAATGAAACCGGAAACGTAGCTTCGCGGTGTGAGGTCGCTCCACCTGCGGTGTCGCTTTGAGGTGTGAGGTCGGGGCTAAAGCCCCTTTGAGGAATCCGATATGAGAGATTTTCGTTCGCTTGAAATCTGGAAACGAGGGCATGCCCTTACATTAGACGTTTATCAAGTCTCGGGAAAATTCTTCCCGAAGGACGAACTCTATGGCTTGACTTCTCAAATAAGAAGGGCATCCGCTTCCATTCCGACAAATATTGCAGAGGGTTGTGGCCGAAAAACTCAGGCAGAATTTAATCAATTCTTGCAAATTGCTGTGGGTTCGTCCACTGAAGTAGAATATCAGCTTCAATTAGCACATGACTTGAATTATATTGACGAACTCTGTTTTGAAGATTTAAGTTCAAAAGTTGTTGCTACAAGAAAGATGATTCTTACCTTTATTGCTCGTACCTCACACCTCAAAGTGCCGAAGGCACGACCCCACACCTCAAAATGAACAAACTCGAACTTCTAATCGCCTGGCGTTACCTGGGGGCTCAACGGAAGAGCCTGTTTGTATCGCTTATCGGCATTTTCAGTATGCTGGGGGTGAGTATCGGCGTGTTTGCGCTGGTGGTGGCCCTCGCTGCGGTCAACGGCTTCGAAGAAGAAGTCACTGCCCAGATGATCGGGAAGGACGCCCACTTTGAACTGATGGCCTACAACGGTGAGCCCGTTACCGCCTACGATAGCCTTATCAACGAAGTCAAGACTCGGGATTCTTCTGTGGTAGCCGCCTCTCCCTTTATCATCTACAAGGTGGGAATCAGCTCCAAGAAGGTGAACGACGGTATCGTGATTTACGGTATCGACCCGGAAACGGCGAAGAACGTGACCGACATCCACAAGTACATCAAGTGGGGAACCTACTCCGTCGATAGTCTGGAAGACATGGGCGGTACCCGCCGTCCGGGGGTGATTCTCGGGTCGGGCCTGGCCAACCGCCTCCGGGTGGTGGTAGGCGACAAGCTGGTGCTCCAGACTTTCCAGAGCCCGGACGAGATGATGACCGCCGGCGGCCCCAAGATGATGATGTGCGTGGTCAGCGGTATTTTCGAGACCGGCACCTACGAGTACGACGGCAACCTGGCCTATGTGGGAATTCCCGAACTCCAGAAACTTCTTGCCATGGGCGATGCAGTGACGGGCATCCAGTTCCGCATTACGGACCACTGGAAGGCGGGCGAGGCCATCGACAAGGTGTCGGAGTGGCTGACATACCCTTACTACGTTATTGACTGGAAAACCAAGAACATTACCCTCCTCAAGTGGATGAACTACGAAAAGTTCATCGTGGCGGCGGTGATTTGCCTCATTATCTTGGTGGCGGCATTCAATATCATCAGTTCCCTCATCATGGTGGTCATCGACAAGACCAAGGAAATCGGCATCCTCCGCAGCATGGGCCTCAGCAAGGCAGGAATCATGCGGGTGTTCATGCTCATGGGCAGTTTCATTGGCGTGGGTGGCACTATCGTGGGCGGTTCCATCGGCATTGTGCTTTGCAAACTGCAAGAGGCTTACCACTTTATCAAGCTCCCTGGCGATGTTTACGTGATTCCCTACTTCCCGATTTCGGTGCACCTGATAGATGTGGTCTTGATTTTTGTCATCGGTATTGCCCTCTGCGTTCTGGCGACGATTTTGCCCGCCTGGAAGGCAAGCAGGCTAGACCCCGTGGGAGCGATTAGACATGAGTGATTTAGACGAAAGAACGCTCGCAAGCTCGCTACAGACGAAAGACGAAAGAAATGCTCTTTTTCTATCGTCTATCGTCTATCGTCTATCGTCTATTGGAGTTTTTTATGCCTGAGTCTTTATTGCAAACTGTTGACCTCCGGCGGGTTTTCTCCGAAACTGGTGAAGAACTTGAAATTCTCAAGGGTGTGAACTTTTCCATGGAAGCGGGCGAGCTGGTGGCTCTCACCGGTTCTTCGGGGTCGGGCAAGTCCACCTTCTTGAACCTGGTGGGCATGCTGGACACGCCCACTTCCGGTGAAATCCTTTTCAAGGGCAAGCCTCTTTCCAAGTTCAGCAGCCAGGAGCGGGACATGTACCATCGGGTACAGGTAGGGTTCGTGTTCCAGTTCCACCACCTGCTCAGTGAATTTACGGCCATCGAAAACGTCTGCGTTCCGGGCCGCATCTTGGGAACTTCCGAGGCGGAATGCAAGGAACGTGCCGCCATGCTGTTGGAGACGGTGGGCCTTAAGGACCGCCTCAAACACTTGCCTAGGGAACTTAGCGGTGGCGAACGCCAGCGTGTGGCTATTGCCCGTGCTCTCATGAACCATCCCGACCTGGTGCTGGCCGACGAACCCAGCGGCAACCTGGACGAGGCCAATTCCCAGATGCTCAACGAGCTGATTGGCGAGCTGAACGAAAAGTTCAATCAGGCCTTCCTCATCGTGACCCACGACGAAAAATTGGCGAGTTTCGCCAAACGCAGGGTCGTGATGCACGGCGGAGTGATTCAATAATCGGAATTTTTAAAAATGAGTTAATAGTTCTGAGTTACTAGTTACTAGATTGTCTTGTCGTGAGCATTTCTAGTAACTAGTATCTAGTAACTTAGGTTATACTATGTCTGAGAATAACGGTATTTTTTCTGCAAAGGCAAAGGCTGTCCTCCAGGCGGCTCGTATGGCGGCCCGAAACCTGGGAAGCGACAGCATTACGGTGGAACATCTTCTTCTAGGGCTTGTCCGCGAAGATTCCGGCTATGCCTCCGAGACTCTGAAGGCCCTGAAGGTGAACCTTGCGGAACTGGGGGAGGTTGTCCAGCGGGCCCTCACCAACGACGGCGGCCTCATGACCATCGGCGGCGACAATCGGGGAGGCCTTCTGGCCTTTACCGCCCGCACCAAGGCGGTCATGTTCAACGCCGCAAAGATTGCAAAGGAAGAGGGGGACCAGTATATCGGTCCCGAACACTTGATGCTTGCCATACTCCAGCAGAGCGATTCTCCGGCGGCGGCCACCCTTTCCACCTACAACGTGACTTTCGAGAACTTTCAGCAGGCCCTGGACCAGCTCAAGCGGGGCAGTGCTGACGACCAGCCCGACGAACCCATTTCCAGCCCGAGACAGGGCGGCCCTCAGGGGCGTCCTGGCTCCAAGTCCAAGACGCCTATCCTGGATCATTTCGGCCGCGACCTGACGGCCCTGGCCCGCCAAGGCAAGCTGGATCCCATCATCGGCCGCGAGCAGGAGATTGAACGGCTTATCCAGATTCTTTGCCGCCGCAAGAAGAACAATCCCGCCCTTATCGGCGAGCCCGGCGTAGGTAAGACCGCCATCGTGGAAGGCCTGGCCCAGAAGATTGTGCAGAAGAAGATTCCCGAACTTCTCATGAACAAGCGGGTGGTGACTTTGGATGTTGCCGCCATGGTGGCGGGCACCAAGTACCGCGGCCAGTTCGAGGAGCGCGTGAAGGGACTTATCATGGAACTCCAGCGTGTAGATAGTTCCGTTATCCTCTTTATCGACGAACTTCACACCATCGTAGGCGCAGGCGGCTCCGAAGGCAGCCTGGACGCCTCCAACATTTTCAAGCCGGCGCTGGCCCGAGGCGAGCTCCAGTGCATCGGCGCTACCACCATCGACGAATACCGCAAGTACATCGAGAAGGATGCGGCCCTGGAACGCCGTTTCCAGACCATCGTGGTGAACCCGCCCAACGCCGAGGATTCCATTCTGATTTTGGACGGGCTCCGTGCCAAGTACGAAGCCCACCACAAGGTCCGTTACACTCCCGACGCTGTCCGGGCGGCGGTCCTGTTGGCGGAACGCTACATCAGTGAACGTTTCTTGCCCGACAAGGCCATCGACGTGCTGGACGAAACCGGCGCCCGCGTGCGCCTAGATTCCATCTGTATTCCTCAGGACCTGAAAGACCTGGAAGACGAACTGGCAGAAACCAAGCGGCAGCTGGACGACGCCGTGGCCAACCAGAATTTCGAGACGGCCGCCTCCCTCAGGGACAAGACTGAAGAACTGGAAAAGCAGGTGATGGAACGTCGCGACGCCCTGTCCGCCGACAAGGAATCCGAAACCATTCCCGTGGTAGATGAAAACGCCATTCGTGACTGCATCAGCAAGATGACGGGCATTCCCGTAAGCCGTCTCGCCGGCGAAGAGGCCAAGAAACTTTTGCACCTGGGCGACGAAATCAAGGAGCGCGTCATCGGTCAGGACCAGGCCGTAGATGCCGTGGTCAAGGCAATACGTCGCACCCGCGCAGGTATCCGCGACACCAAGCGCCCCATGGGGAGCTTCCTGTTCCTGGGTCCCACCGGCGTAGGCAAGACGGAACTTGCGAAGGTGCTTAGCCTTTCCCTCTTCGGTAGTGAAGATTCCATGATCCGTATCGACATGAGCGAATACATGGAAAAGCACAGCATCAGCCGCCTCATCGGAGCGCCTCCGGGATACGTGGGCTTCGAGGAAAGCGGTGGCCAGCTCAGCGAAAAGGTCCGTAAGCGCCCCTACAGCGTGGTGCTTCTGGACGAAATCGAGAAGGCTCACCCCGACATCTACAACCTGCTTTTGCAGATTCTGGACGACGGTATTCTGACCGACAGCTACGGCCGAAAGATCAACTTCAAGAACACCATCATCATCATGACCAGCAACGCCGGCGCCCGCGAGGTGCGGCACAGCTCCGGCATGGGATTCACCAAGATGGGGGAGACCGACGACTACGAGCGCATGGAAACCGCCATCCGCGAAGAGGTAAAGCGCGTCTTCTCGCCGGAGTTCCTGAACCGTATCGACGAGCAGATCGTGTTCCGCCCGCTGTCCAAGGCAGACCTGGTGTCCGTGGTGGATATCCAGCTTTCCTTCTTGCAGAAGAATCTCTCCGAAAGGGGAATCCTGCTGGAGGTGACCCAGGAAGCGAAGGAATTCATCGTGAACCACAACTACGATTCCGCCCTGGGGGCCCGCCCCATCCGCCGCACCATCCAGAACCTGGTGGAAGACGAAATCGCCGAAGGCCTCCTTCTCGAGACCATGACGGACTTTTCTACCATCACCATCGGCGTCAAGGACGGGAAGCTCTCCTTCGCCTGCGAAAAGATTCCCGAAGACGGCACGAATTCCGGCTAGAATTTGGCACGGGTCTTGCATTTAACAGAAAATCCGTGGACTTTCCACGGAATTTTCTTTTTTGCTCTTTAGCAAGCGGAAAGTAATAAAATCAACATCTTGCAGGCACTGCCATTTTCTATCTTTTGGGCCGAAATTTAACAATCAACCCAAGAGGTTCAACAATGGCTAAAATTCCTGCAGTTCTCATCTTTGGCGCACCGGGTTCCGGCAAGGGCACCGTCGGCGCAAAGCTCGCTGCTACCACCGCCCTCAAGCACATCTCCACGGGCGACATCTTCCGCGGCATCGCTCCTTCCAGCGAATCCGGCAAGCTTCTCGCTTCTTACTCCAGCAAGGGCCTCTTGGTTCCCGACGAAGCCACTGTGGAAATCTTCGGCCGCTTCATCGAAGGCCTGGTGAACACCAACAAGGTGAACCCCGACAAGGACACCCTCCTCCTCGACGGCATTCCCCGCACTGTCGCCCAGGTCAAGCTCATCGAATCCGTGGTTGACGTGAAGCACATCTTTGTGCTGGACATCAAGGACGAAAAGACCATCGTGGCCCGCCTCCTGAACCGCGCAAAAATCGAAGGCCGCAAGGACGACGCCGACGAAGCCGTCATCAAGAACCGCCTCAAGGTCTACAAGGAATCCACTGCCAAGGTGCTGGGCAAGTACAGCAAGTCCATCATCAGCCGCATCAACGGCGACAACACCCCCGACGAAGTCTTCTGCGACACCCTCGCCGCCTACGTGAAGTTCTGCAAGAGCGCTTGCAAGGCCTGCAAGAAGGCTACAAAGACCGCAAAGAAGGCCAAGAAGAAGTAGTTGTACTGGATGGGGGAGGAATCCCCCTCGCTCCTGCGACTTGTCATCCCCGCGAAGGCGGGGATCTCCTAGCCGCATCCGCTACCCCCTCTCCTAGGGCTCTGCCCTAAAACCCGAATTTCGATAAAAAAGGAAATCTGAAAACATGTGGGACCAAAAGTATATCAAGGAACTGGAAAACCGTAACGCTGTCCGCGACGCTGCCGGCGGCGAAGCACGTGTGGCCCGTCAGCACGAACAGGGCAAGATGACCGCCCGCGAGCGTGTCGAATACCTGTTCGACAAGGGCACCTTCGTAGAGATCGGTGCTTTCCAGCAGTCCGAAGCCGCCTACCTGCCCGAAAAGAAACGCCTTCCGGGAGACGGCGTGGTGACCGGCTACGGCAAGATCAACGGCCGTCTGGTCTATGCCAGTTCCCAGGATTTCACCGTGAACGGCGGAACCCTCGGTGCAGTTCATGCCCAGAAGATTTGCCACGCCATGGATCTGGCGGTCAAGTCCCGCGCTCCTTTTATTTGCATCAATGACGGCGGTGGAGCCCGTATCGAAGAAGGCGTCCACGCTCTCGACGGCTATGCCGAAATCTTCAAGCGCAATACACACGCCTCTGGCCTCATTCCCCAGATTTCTGTGGTGCTCGGCCCCTGCGCAGGCGGTGCCTGCTATTCTCCGGCCATTACCGACTTCATCTTCATGGTGGAAAACACCGCCCAGATGTTCATCACGGGCCCCGGTGTGGTGAAGGCCGTTACCGGCGAACAGATTTCCGCCATGGACCTTGGCGGAGCCCAGGTCCACAAGGCCACCTCCGGCGTGGTGCATTTCGCCTACAGCGACGACAAGTCCTGCCTGGACGGAGTCCGCAAGCTCCTGGGATACTTGCCCCAGAGCGCTTTCGAGCGTAGCCCGGTCACCAAGTTCAACTACAAGGACCGTTCCTCCCAGATTCAGGACATGGTTCCCGAAAATTCCAAGAGGGTCTTCGATGTCCGCGGGCCCATTTCGGTTCTGGTGGACGAAGACAGTTTCTTCGAAGTCCAGCCCGATTTCGCGAAGAACGTGGTGGTGGGCTTTGCCCGCATCGAAGGCAAGGCCGTGGGTGTTGTGGCCAGCCAGCCCCAGTACCTGGCAGGCACTTTGGATATCGACGCCAGCGACAAGGCTGCTCGCTTTATCCGCTTCTGTGATTGCTTCAATATTCCGCTTCTCACCATGGCCGACGTTCCGGGGTACATGCCCGGCAAGAAGCAGGAATACAACGGCATCATCCGTCACGGCGCCAAGTTGCTCTACGCCTATGCCGAAGCCACCGTCCCGAAGATTACGCTTATTATGCGCAAGGCCTTCGGCGGCGCCTACATCGCCATGGACTCCAAGCATCTGGGCTCCGACTACGTGCTGGCCTGGCCTATCGCCCAGATTGCGGTGATGGGTGCCGAAGGTGCGGTAGATATTATCCACAAGAAGGAAATCGCCGCCGCCGCCGACCCCAAGCAGGCCCGTGCGGACTTTATCGCCCAGTACGAAAACGAGCACCTGAACCCCTATATTGCGGCAAGCACGGGCTCTATCGACGAGGTGGTATCCCCGACGGAAACCCGCGCCCGTATTATCGCGGCCTTCAACAGCCTCGAGGCCAACAATCCCATTCCCACAGAATGCAAGAAACACGGCAACGTGCCGTTATAATGACCGTTCGCGCTGAATTCGGGGAAGGCTTCTCCGGTTAGCGCTCACTCTCGCCGTCACGACTCGTTAATACGAGTCGCCTACGGCTCACGGGTAACGGCTGCTCGGCTCATTCTTGACTCGATTCTTTGCTCCGCTTTCGGGCGGAGTTTTTTTATTCCGTCCTGTTGTCTTAAATTCGCTTATTAATAACATAAAACTATCATTTCAATAAAAACAATATATTAGACAATATTGATTTGTCTTAATAAATTTGATGTATCCCTTAAAAAGAGTTGCATGTGGTGCGACATGAGTCTTTGGGTATTGTAGAGGATTGTGTAGGTTTCTAAATTTTGTATGTAAGGTGGTAATTATGATTAAATTGAAAAGTTTGCTCTTCTCCCTGCTGCTCACCCTTTTCGCCTGTGTGCATGTCTTGGCCCAGAGCGCGCCTGCGGGCTTGTCTATCGACACGGATTATAGTCCCAATGAGGCAGGTTATTATTATGTGAACCTGCCGCGAGAGGATGAAACCGAGGTGAATCTTCAGAACAGTGATCTGGTGTTCAAGATATATGACAATGGCGGTAAGAACGGACTCTACAACTGTGATAGTTGGGAACCTGAAGATCTTCTCCTTCATGCCCCTAACGGCTATGTTTTTGAGGTGACAGGACGCATTGATTATCTGGACGTTGATGACGTACTGATTATTTACAACGGTGGAAACTACCGTTCTCCTCAACTTTATTGCTATGGTTGCGACGATGAAGACTTCCGTTCCGTAGATAATATTGGTACTTACGAGACCCTTGATAACGTGATGCTGGTAAGTCATGAACCTGGCTCAAAACCTCAAGAGGGTTTTGAACTGACCGTACGGATGAAGCCCAATGCCCATATCCACAACATTTCCTTTAATCAGCAGTCGGGCGGAACCTGGACGGCGGATTCCGGCAGTACCGCCATTGCTTCCCGTTCCGTGGATCTTACCTTTACTCCCGAAGCTAACCGTGTACTGACGTCACTAAAGGTTATCAAGACCGGGGATGCTTCTACTGAGGTTTCGCTTACCAAGTTAGGTGAAAATAGCTACCGCTTTACCATGCCCGACTACGACGTTACCGTGGTTCCCAGCGCCTATGACTGGGAATGGACTAGCGGGAATACTATTGTCCATCTTGATAACCAAGGGGCTCTTACGGTTCGTGCCATTGCCGGCAGCGATGGCACCATGGCAGATTATCAAGATAATTATCGTGTCCCTTGGTTAAGCAAGAATCAAGATATAAAAAGCCTGGTCGTGCAACATGGGGTGACAACACTTGGGCGATATGCTTTCTTCAACCTTGAAAAAATAACCTCTGTCTCGCTACCTGATGGCCTTAGGGAAATACATCATGGTGCTTTCTGGTACTGTGAACAAATACCCGAAATCACGATTCCCTACACGGTTACATCTGTGTCAGCTAAGGCTTTCTACTCTAATAGATCACTTGCTCATATTTATAATTATGCACATGCCGAAGCAATCAGTTGGGGTGGTGACAATTCAGATTTTAAGTCGGGCAAAGAAACGCAAATGCATGTATTCTCATTGCAACTTGCGGATTATCAAGAAAAGTTTGGTGATGAACTCAACGTCACCTTTGTTGGTGACTTAGCTGCATCGGGCAATTGGACAGACGCCGGTAAATATGCTGCCAGTTTCTCGCAACAGAATGGTAACACCATCACCATTACCAACGAGGCTGAAATGGCTCGCCTTGCCTATATGGTAAATATCGCTCAGAATACTTATGCACACTACACTTTCAAGCTTGCTCGCGACTTGAATATGGATAGTCATGGCTGGTCGCCTATTGGCACAGGCCCCTTCTCTTACCAATTCCACCAGACTCCCTTTATGGGAATATTTGATGGCCAGGGTCATACGATTAATGGCATTATCGTCAATCGTGACGGTTCGGCTTACAACGGACTTTTTGGTTTTGTTGGCGGATTGGATGGTTATTATGCATATGGCGAGGTAAAAAATCTTAGTCTAAAGCAGAGCAGCATTACGGGCGGTAACCATACCGGAGGCCTGGTGGGTTATCTTCAGTATGGTCGGGTGACCAACTGCTTTACCGATGCCACTGTGAACGGGGGACAATATGTGGGTGGTCTTGTGGGCACCATGGAAGGTCATTCGACAAATGATATTACAGCCTGCGTTACTAAGAGCCTTTATATGGGTAGTAATGTCAGCGGAAACCAGAATGTCCGCGCCGTAGTGGGATACCGTAAAAGTATTGATTATTGCTCTATCACATCTTACTACACCAATAAGAACGTATCTACAAAGACACAGTACGATGTCTATGCCGTTAAGGCGTTCGATGATAGTTCTGAAGATATTATAGTCACTTTCAGTGACAAGGGCAAGGTTGTTTATGAGGGTGACACCTACGTTGCTACCGACGGCAGTGCAACCTTTACCGTCCGCGGCACAGACCTGTACCGTGCTCTCTCCAGTGTCGCCGTCAATGGCGACCAGATTGCCACAGCGGCAGGAACATTCTCTTTTGAAGATTATTCTAGTGCGGAAGCCTGCCATATTAGTGCCACCCTTAGCCCTGTGCAACTTGATGGAAGCGGTACACCGGATGACCCCTACCTTATCTCCGACATAGATGACTGGAACCTGTTTGCAGAACTGGTGGCAGGCGGCGCCACCTTCAGTGGCAAGTTTGTTAAGCAAACGGATCAAATCGGCCAACAGGGGCAGGGCAGTGGTCCGCATAACGGCATCACGACTATGGTGGGCAAAAGCGAGGCTCTTAGTTTCCAGGGCACCTATGACGGCTCAGAGTATTACATCATAGGTTCTATCAATAGCACTGACGACTATGCCGCCCCGTTCCGCTTTGTGAAGAACGCAACCATCAAGAATGTCAAGGTGGCCGGAACATTCAATGTGGGTAAGCACGGTTCTGCCCTTGTGGGTAGAACCTACGGAACCACGCTCATTGATACCGTGTGGGTGCATGCGGCCTCCATCAGCAGTTCCCGCAATGACAACGGTAACCGCTATATGGGTGGAGTGGTTGGACACGGCGGTAACTCTACGCTGACTATGAAAAACATCCTCTTCGAGGCCGACATGACGAATGACGGGGACTACACTGGAGGCCTGTTGGGTTGGACCGACGGCATGACCCTGAGTCTTGATAGTTGTACGTTCCACGGGAGTTTCTCCGGAGACGGAAAATTCCACCCGATTGCAGCGAGAAAATCGTACGCGATTATGCGCACTACTGCCAACAATGTCTATTTCTACGCTGGGCCAAAGAATATTGAAAACGCTCATATTGCCGTATCGGCTATCCGTGTGCAGAAAAGCGTGCCTACCGATGGCAGCTACGGGACTGCCGTGGATGCCCTGACCGGTAATAGGACCAGTTACTATTACAACGATGCTCCCCAAGGATTCCATATCGACTATGACAAGGAGCGTGGCTCGGTGGGCTACTACTTTGTCAACATGCAGTGCGAAAATATGAACCAACGAGTGATGGTTGGCTCCGGTATGACCTCCTTTATGATCTATGACGATGGTGGAAAGTTGAGTAATGCATGTGGCGCAAATGGTGATTCAAAGCTGACAGTAGTCGCTCCCAATAATCTCCTAGAGGTACAGGGTCGGGTTGTGGGCTTGGATGTAGAACGTGACTATCTCTCTATCGGTGACGATGCAGGCCACACTCTGTTCTACTTTGGTTATGGAGATTATGATGATCCCGAATGGGCAGATATCCCAAGTGCCACCACGGCAGGCCACGTACTCTTTGTCAGCACTGGTAACGAAGCGGATGGCCAGTATGATGGTTATGAGATACAGGTGACGCTCCAGAGTGATGGAAAGTTCCATTATGGTGCCGTGACGGTCGAATCCGACTACTCGTTGGCAACTATCGATGGAGCCTATACGGGTGACGAAGAAACGGTTATCCCTGAGGATATAAGAGTTGATGGAGTTGTATTAGATCGCAACTTTACAATAGGAGCCTTCTCTACCGTTATGTTGCCCTTTGACATGTCGGAGTTTGGTATTGATTTGAGTAGGGTCCACGGTGCGGAATTCTACGGATTTTCCGAGATGAAGTACGAGAACGGTAAGTGGACAGCAGGTGCAACGAAGGTATCAGGTTATCTTTCTGCCAATACGCCCTATCTGGTAAAACCTACAGCTACAAGAATAACCTTTGACGGTGAAGTGTTCATGAGTGCCAAGAAGGATGGCGATTTTGTAACTTCCCAGGGTGATTGGGAGTTCCGTGGAACCTACAAGCGTTTTGTGTTCGGCGATTCTATCAATGCCAATCCCCAGATTACCTACTACGGGTTTGTAGCCAGAGATACAACTCTCGATGGGAAGGAATTCTCTGCAGGCCAGTTCGTGAAGGCGGGCCCAAGGGCCTATATTTACCCCATGCGGGCCTATCTGGTGCACAATGGCGCTAACGGCTCCCAGAAGAATGCGGGCGGGCTTGGCGGCATCGGGGAATTGCCCGAAACCATAGATCTGAAGATTATGGACGAAAACGGCGTTGTCACCGAGACGGCCACCCTCAATACCCGTACCGGCGAAATCAAGCGTGACCGTTGGTACGACCTGCAGGGCCGTCAGCTGAAGGGCAAGCCAGCCGAAAAGGGCAAGTACCTGCACAACGGCAGGGTAGAAGTGGTTAAGTAGGCTTGTCATTCTGGATGCCCACCGGGGTCCTGGACCCTGTAAGGGGATAGGATAGAATCTATGGACCCTATCGCCCTTGACGGGGCTCCAGGGTGACATATTAGTGTTTCACCCACTTTTGTCATGCCCGACTTGTTCGGGCATCTCCTTTTTATACTTTCTTCTACACAATTATAACTTTAATCTATTATTTCAATAAAAACAATATATTTGACATTATTGAATTTTTGATGTATATTATGGATGTAAACGAGAAAACACTTTAACCAAGGAGTTTATCATGTCGTACGCTAACAAGTTCGTTATGGCTATTGTTTGTGCCCTGTTCCTGTCGGTTGCCGCCTATGCCGACGACACTCCCATTGCCGTGGATCAGCTGCCCGCTGCCGTCAAGACCTTCGTGGCACAAAAGTTCCCCGCCCAGAAGATCCTCTTTGCCGAAAAGGATTCCGGGTTCTTTGAAAAGACCAAGTACGAAGTCCGCCTGGATGACGGCACCAAGATTGAACTTTTCAAGGACGGCACCTGGAACAAGGTGGAGAATAAGCAGAAGGGCGTGCCTGCAAGCTTTATTCCCAAGGGAATCGCCGACTATGTAAAGGCGAACTACGCCACGACTCCTGTCATCAAGGTGGACAAGGAGCGCTACGGTTACGACGTAGAACTTGCCAATGACCTGGAACTGAAATTCAACGAACAGTTCCAGCTTGTTGGAATGGACGACTAGATTCGTCCATTTTCTGGAACCATTGGTTGCGAACGGAACAAAAAGTTCCGAATAAAAAATTCAGTTTTCTGAAAAAGGCGAAAAAACGCCCCAATTAAGCTCCTTTTCTAGATATTTTTGTAGAAAAGGAGCTTAAAATGTATATCAAGAATCTCATTTATCCACTTTCTGTCGTATCGGTTGCCCTGATGGCGGCCTGTAGCGACAATACCACCACTTCGGCCTCAGAAGATGACGGAATCGCCACAACAGAAGAGGTGACCACCTATACTTGCAACGACGGGAGTGTTGTCAACAGCGCAGACGAATGTGTAAGCGGGGTTTCCGATTCTACGACCACGACGGTCTATGTCTGCAGCGATGGCACCCAGACTGCAAACGCGAGCGATTGTGCCGCCACCGTAGCCGGAAAATCCAGCACTTCGGGCAAGTCCGCCACTTCCGGAAACGACAACATTTATGACCCGACTTCTAGTCAAGAGGTTATCGAACAGGTGGTGGCCGAGGCGGTCACCTACCAGGAAGCCGAAGGAGACCTGAAACTCACCTTTAGCGAGTCGGGCCTTACCGTTGAAAATGACGGAAATTCCTGCGTTACCGTGGATAACGACAAGAAAAGGGCGACCATCAGCTGTGCCGGCAATTATTACCTCTCCGGCAAGTCCAGCGATTTCCAGGTGGTGGTGGCCGCCAGTACAGATGCCCTGGTTTACCTCTACCTGAACGGCCTGGATTTGACAAGTGCCTCCGAAGCTCCCTTCTATGTGCAGAGTGCCGAAAAGGTGTTCTTTATGCTGGTGGACGGCACAGAAAACAAGCTGGCCGACGCTTCTACCCGCACCACCATCTGGAAATACACCAAGAACGGTTCTGCCAAGGAAGATACCACTTCGGCTACCATCTACGCCAAGGACGACATCACCTTCAAGGGCAACGGAAAACTGACGGTGACCGGCAATTACAACAATGGAATCCATACCACCAACGACCTGCGTATCAAGGATGTGCCCACCATGAATGTGACGGCCAAGAACAACGCCATCAAGGGCAAGGGTTCCGTGGATATCGAGGGCGGTATCTACACCATCAAGGCTACAAATGGAGACGGAATCAAGAGTGACGAAGGTGAGGATGAGGGCTCCGTGACCGACAATACCAAGGGAAAGATTGTTATTACGGGAGGCGAGTTCAGCATTACCGCCGGTGACGACGGCATCCAGGCCTACAACTACCTGCTTCTGGCCGATTCCGTTTCTACGCCCAAGATTACGGTCAAGTCCAGTGGCAAGGGAATCGTTTCTGACAACCTGATTTACATCAACGCCGGTATCGTGAACGTTACCGCAAGTGACGACGGCATCCATTCCAACATGAACGTGTATTTCAACGGCGGCGAAACCACCGTTTCCGCCGGGGATGACGGCGTGCATGCGGACTCTACCCTCATGATTAACAACGGAATTGTGAACGTGACCAAGGCGGTAGAAGGTTTTGAAGGCTGGTACATTATTGCCAAGGGCGGAAAGACTGCCGTAACCACAAGTGACGACGGTTGGAACGCTGCCGGCGGTTCTGCAGACGGCAGTACCGCGAGCGGCTCCCAGTGGGGTGGTCCCGGTGGCGGTGGAGCGGCCTCCAACTCCGTAGGCTATATCGAAATCTACGGCGGATACCATTACCTCTATGCCGCCGGTGGCGATGTGGACGTGCTGGACGCCAACGGCTCTGTCAAGATGAGCGGTGGCGTGGTGATTCTGGAACTGGGTTCCGGCGGAATGGGTGGTGGCATGAGCGGCAGCAGCAGGCCCGGAAGCCAGGGTGGCAGCACAAGCGGTTCTTGCTCCACCAACATGAGCGGCGGCATTATCGATACGGATTCCGGAATTTCTGTGACGGGAGGTGTCCTGCTCGGGTTCGGGAGCCAGACCGAAAGCATGGTGAACTGCAACTCCGTCTCCTTTACGGCGGGCACGGCCTACGGCTCGAACAAGGCGGCTTTCAAGCCCAGCGTCTCGGGCAGCATGATCGTGTTCAGCAACGACGTAGGTTCCAGTGTATCCTCCGTAGATGTGGGCTCCATGAGTACGGTGGAACTGGCCAACGGCATGACCTACTATTACAAGTGATGTCTTGAAAAGCAAACCCTATCCCCAAGCTAATGACATCATGGAAGTCCTGGAGGTATCCCCTCCGGGACTTTTCGTGCACATAAGGACTTTTTCGACGAATTTTTTATATATTGGTAACATGGGTCGTAGGTCGTTAGCAATAGCCGCGCTCTTTTTTTCGGCGTTTTTTCTTTTTGCCTGCAGGGGCGATACCGTTTCCCGCGGGAACGACGCCTTGCGAATAGGCGACTTTGACCGTGCCGTTGTCAATTTTTCAAAAGCGCTAGATGAAAATCCCCTGGACAGGGATGCCCGCTACGGACTGGCCCTTTCGTATTACGCCATCGCCGAAGAAAAAGAGAAACTGGATGGGCAGACGCTTCCGCTTTGGGAGCGCACGGTTGCCGAGTTCCGGATTCTCTGGAACGTCGATAGCACGGCTTCGATTCGCGAGGCCTATTCCAACAGTCTGTTCTACCTTTCGCGGGCAACTCTGTCCGAAAATTCCAGGGCCAACGTGCTCCCTTTGCTGGACCGCTCCATTGCTCTTGACTCCAGCAATTTCTACAGCTTTAACCTGAAGGCCCTCATCTTTGAAAACCTGGGCCGCACGGACGAAGCCAAGGACATTTACATCTATACCATCACCAGGGATTCCACCTTCATGTCTGCCTACGTGAACCTTGGGAACCTGTACTGGAACGAAGGAGATGTTCCGGCGGCCTGGGACATCTGGTCCATGGGCCTCCAGCGGGATTCGACCAGCAGGGCGCTCAGGCACTGGACCGCCGTCGCCGAAGATTCCCTCAAGTCCATGTTAGAATCGGGAAAGCTGTAGATGGAATTGGTCCGTTCCTTTACATCGGCAAGCTTTATTCACCAGGGCGGCGAGGCTTGCATTTACAAGGTCCAGGGAGAGTCTTCCAGGACCTACAGCTTCAAGTGGTACAATGCAGGCGTTTCTTATGACGCTTCGGTTATCGAAAAGCTACAGAAGTTGAACGTGCCTGGAGTCTACCGCATCCTGGAATCGGGAGCGGTGGAGGGGAGGCCCTACATCGTCTATGACTATGTCGATGGAGTTTCCTCGAAAGAGCTTTCCCCTATGCCCCTTGGCGTGGCCCTCCATTCCTTGTGGAAAATTGTGGCGGCCCTGCAGGCCTTGCGCGGGGCGGGAATTTCCCACGGGGACATCAATCCTTCCAACGTTTTCTTTGACCGTTCAGCGTCTCCTGTACTGATGGACTTTGGAATCGTCGGGCCGGGTGCGTTGCATTATTCTGCTCCTGAGCGGTTTTCGGGAGCTGCCCCCTCCGAAAAGTCGGACCTGTTCAGCCTTGGGGCGTTGCTGTACTTCTGGGTTGCAGGAGAACCGTTGCTTGAAGGCGAAACCTTCGAAGAAATTCGCGGGGCTATGGAAAACCTGGGTCCCGAAAAAATCGGGCTTTCCCTTCTGGAAAAAATCCAGGCAAAAAAAGTCAGCCTTTCTCCCGAAGATTTGTCCCTGCTGGAACCTCTCTGGAAAAGACTTCTTGAGCCCAGTCCAGATGCCCGCCTAGAAGACCTGGAAGAGCTGGACGAACTGCTGGAAATCGCCTTGGAAAAGCATGGCGGTGTAGGGGTTCAGCTGGCCCGCGCCCTGGAAAATTTTGGCCAAAGAATTTCCGAGATTTTGCAAAAAAACGAGACAAAAACTCTCGAAAAAGCGGATTTGCCCTTCTTGAATTCGGGAATTTCTCCGAAAAAGGGGAAAAAAGGCTTTTATTTTGGGGCTTGTCTATTTATTTTGATTGTGTTGGTTCTGGTCGCCCTTGCGTTCTTTGGCAGGAGCGAAACCTCTGTAGATGAAACAGGGGCGCTCTTGATGCAAAAGACCAGGGATAGCCAGATGCAGGCCGCTCCCGATTCGGTAGAAATGCCGAACCTGGAAGGCGTGCTGGAACGATTGAAACCCGAGGAAGGTGAATGATGAATCCGGATTCCCTTGTGGCCACAGAGAAAATGCTTGACGTGGTCAAGATTCTCCTGGACGAACAGGAGCCGGATACTCTTTTCCCGAAAATACTGAATATTGCCCGTGAAGTCTTGAATGCGGACGCTGCCGTCTTGGATATCGGCGGCGAAGTCCCTCTCCATTTTTCGGACCCGGAAAAGGTCTCCATTTCTATTTCTGCGGTTCGGCACGCCAAGAGCGAGAACCGAGCCATCGTCTGGAACCAGCTGGACGACGATTCGGCAGACCTTTCCAAGTCCATTGTGCAGAATCAGCTGACAAGCATCATGGTTTCGCCATTCCGGACGCCCGATTCCGAATCAGGGTACCTGTATTTGCAGCGGGCCGCCCGCACGGAACCATTTACGGAGGCCGACAGCAAGCTGTTCGATTCCTTTGTGACGGTCTGCGAAAAGATTACCTTCGCCGCCTTTGACCGCCTGCGGGACAAGGAATCCCTGGACGTGCTCAAGAACGTGGTCCGCAAAGACGGCATCGTCTATTCGTCGAAGGTCATGGAAGACCTTGTAGCCCTGGCGGATCGTTTGGCGCCCCTGCCCCTGCCGGTCATTATCCGCGGGGAGACGGGCACGGGCAAAGAGGTCTTTGCCCGCTACCTGCACAACCATAGTCCCAGATGCGACAAGCCTTTTATTGCGGTGAACTGCGGGGCTATTCCGGAATACCTTATCGAATCCCTGCTGTTCGGGCATGCCAAGGGTTCGTTTACGGGAGCCGTCGATAACCGGAAGGGCTATTTCGAAGAAGCCGACGGTGGCACCATCTTTCTGGACGAAATCGGGGAACTGCCCCTGAACATGCAGGTGAAGCTTTTGCGGGTGCTGCAAGAAAAGCACATTACCCGCGTAGGGGACAATCGGGAAATTCCCGTGAATGTGCGGGTGATTTCTGCCACCCATGTGGACCTGGAAGAGGCCGTCAAAGAAAAGAAGTTCCGTGAGGATTTGTATTTCCGTATTCAGGTCATGCCTATCCAGGTGCCGCCTCTCCGGGAACGAGGGCAAGACGTGGTGCTCTTGGCCGAGGAATTCTTGAAACGCTACGGCGCGGAGTATGGGCGAGGTAAGTTCAAGCTCAGCCGCAATGCCGAAAAGGCCCTGCTCAGCTACCACTGGCCGGGAAACGTCCGTGAGCTGGAAAACAAGATTCAGAAGTCGCTTGTCCAGGCGGTTCACGGCGTGATACAGCCGGCAGACTTGGGGCTGGAAACTATCCAGAAAGACGCGAAGGAATCGCCCAGGACGCTGAAAGAGGCAAGAGAGGCCGTTGAGCGTGAAGTCATAGGCAACGCCCTGCGGGACTCCAACGCGAACCTGACCCTGGCGGCTACCATTCTCGGTATTGACCGCAAGGTCTTGCGAGAGATTATGGAACGGCTGGGAATGAAAAAGGAAGACTTTAAATGAGGTGTGAGATGTGGGGTGTGGAATTTGAAATGAATGTGTCATTCTGAGCGAGTGAAACGAGTCGAAGAATCTAAGCAAGAATTTTCATGGTTAACATTTTAACTTGAGTCTAATAATTTATATTTAACGCGAGACACACAATATGGAACTTTGGCACGAAATTTGCAAATCTGTGGGTATGAACAAGACTAAATTCATATCTACGATTCTTCTCGCGACGGCATTCTCTTTTGCCGCCGGCGAATCCTCTGCACCTGAATCTTACGTTCCGACCCCTGCCGAAAAGCAGGAATTCTCCAAGGAAACCCCGGGTTTAAGCCAGCAGGAGCGTGCAGACTGGCAGCGTATGCGCGAAGAACGCAAGCAGGCCAGGGAGCAGATTCTTTCCAAACTTCGCGAATCCTCGCCGTCCGAACGTAGCGAGATGCGTCAAAACGGATTGAAAAATCGTGACGAAAGGCCCCGTTTCGAAGGGGAATTCCCGAAAAACCAGCCCCGCGAAAGGGAGATGTTTGACCCCAATCGCGGAAACGGTCGCCCTGATTTCAATGACAGGGAACCCATGGGTGACAGGCCGAATCCACCCCCCAGGGGCGGAAAGCCAATGGGCAGATAGCCCTGTAGTTTATTCCATTTCTTCGTCGTCGCTGTGGCGGATGACGGTAGCGCCCAGCTTTGCCATCTTGGCTTCGAAATCTTCGTAACCGCGGTCCAGGTGGTACACGCGGCTTACTGTGCTTTCACCGTCGGCAATGAGGGCCGCAAGCACTAGGGCTGCCGTGGCCCGCAAGTCAGAGCCCATGATTTCGGTGCCTTCGAGAGGCGTGCCGCCCTTGATGGTGGCGGTGTTTCCGTTGATCTGGATATTTGCGCCCAGGCGTTCCAGTTCGGCTACGTGCTTGAATCGGTCGTTGTAGACGGTATCTTGAATCAGGCTGTTGCCGGGCACGGAGACCAGGGTGGCCATGAGGGGTGCCTGCATGTCGGTGGGGAATCCCGGGAAGGGGAGCGTCGATATGCTGATAGGCTTCAGCTCCATACCACGGGCATCTACCTGGGCCCAGTCGGGGCCTACATCCACCTTGCAGCCCATTTCGCGGAAGGCATCCAGGGTAGAGGCGATGTGTTCGGGAATAATTTTGTTCACCTTGACGCAGCCACGGGTGATGGCCGCGCCGCACAGGAACGTGCCTGCCTCGATACGGTCGGGAATGGTAAAGCACTTGCCGGGGCGCAGGCTTTCTACGCCCTGCACGGTGAGGGTTCGTGTGCCGCGGCCCTGGATTTTTGCACCCATAGACACCAGAAAATCCACCAGGTTGTCAATCTCCGGTTCCAGCGCCGCATTCTGGAGCACGCTGGTACCCTTGGCGAGGGTGGCGGCCATCAGCACGTTCACCGTAGCGCCAACGCTGGAAATGGGGAAGTTAAAGTTTCCGCCGGGGAGCCGCCCTTCGCAGGTGGCTTCCACATAGCCACGGGTAAGGGTAATCTTTGCGCCCAGTGCCTCGAGGCCTTTCAGGTGCAAGTCCACAGGACGGGGCCCCCAGGCACATCCTCCGGGCAGCGAGACGCGGCAGCGTCCAAACCTGGCTACCAGAGGCCCCAGCACATAGAAACTTGCGCGCATGGTCTTTACCAGTTCGTAGGGAGCTTCCAAGTGGTCTGCCTGGCGGGTGTCAATTTTTAACACATGGGCTTCACCGCTGATATGGCAGCCGATGACCCTGAGCACATCGCTCATGGTCTTCATGTCTTTCAGGTGGGGGACGTTGGTAATTTCGGAAACCCCATCGGCGAGGAGTGCTGCCGCCATCACCGCCAGCACGGCATTCTTCGCTCCAGAAATTTCTACTTCGCCTTCCAGAGGTTTCTTTACTTGATGGACTTCAAAACGGTACATACAAATCTCCTAGTCCTTGTAAACCACGCGGGTCCGTGCAATCCAGTCGTGGAGCGCCCTGCGCTTGGGATCAATGCATACGATGAGGTAACCGAGGCCGTACAAGGTAAGTGTAAACTGTGTAAAAATGCTCGCCATGTAGCGCACACAAGAAAGCCCCCAGCTGAGCTTTTCGCCTTGGGCCGATTCAAGGCGGATTTTAAGGAGCATCTTGCCCGGCGTGGCAGAAAATTTTCCGGTAAAAAAGATAAAGTAGATAGCCTGGAGGATAGAGCAAATCAGCATGAATTCCCACATTCCGGGGGCATTGAAAAAGTTGTTCATGGCCTCTGCAGAGGTGGGGTCGTCAAGGAAAGCTGCCGCAAGGCCCTGGATTTTGTCCAGGTCTATGGAATGTGTTCGGCTCATGATGAACAGTACAATTCCGCCGAACAGCCCAACGATAAAGTTGTCGATGATATAGGCTACCAGCCGCACGAAAAATCCGGCGTAATGCTTTCCGGTCTGGGTCTGCTTCAAGAGCTGTTCGATGGCGTCTTGCAGGGCGTCTTCTCTGGAGGCGTGTGTTTTTGCCTCCAGGGTGTCCTTCCAGGGCTTCCAGTTTTCTTCGCCGGAATGCCAGACCAGGGTGTCGTCCGTAATCTTTTTTGCTTCTACAAAACCGAGAATCTCGTCCAGGGTATAGGGGCCTTGCCGCCTTTCACCCTCGGTGATGGATTCATCTATAAAAAACCATGACATATCCTTTACAAATCTAGAAAAAAAATCGATGTTATTTAGGGCCGATTTCTGTTCTTTTCGACCTAAAACAACAACAATGAACGCTAAAAAAATTCTAGATTTGGGTGCTATGAATATATTTGTGCCTGGCCAGCGTTATGTGAGCCGATCGGAGCCGGACTTGGGTCTCGGTATTGTTTCGGAATTGCAGGGCCGCAACGTCGTCTTCCGCTTTCCCCTTGTAAACCAGACTCGAATTTACCGCACGGATAGCGCTCCCGTCGAGCGTTTCGTTTTGAATCCGGGGGAGACCGCCAAAAGCGAGAAGGGAGCATCCTTTGTTATCGAATCTCTCCGGGAATCCTCTGGTGTAGTTGTCTATGTTGGTCGTGGCGGCAAAGAAATCAAGGAATCGGACCTGGTGGCAAAACAGGGGGCCCGCGTTGTTGACCTTTTCAAGGCCCTTTCCAATGTGGGTGCCGACGGTATCTACGGTGGTAATTCCCAGGGTGACGTTTCTTCCAAGGCTTTTGATCGCCGTAGCCGAGCCCTGGCTTTAAGCTGCAAGTGGCAATCCTCACCGGTACGAGGCATGATTGGCCCCCGTGTCGATAAGATTCCTCACCAGTATTACCTTTGCTATAGGGCCTGCTCCAGCACGGCACTTCCGAGGCTCATGCTTTCTGACGAGGTGGGTCTGGGCAAGACCATCGAGGCGGGCATGATTTGGCATGCCCTCAAGGCCCGTGGCCGTATCGAAAAGACCTTGATTCTCGTTCCCGATACCCTGAAACACCAGTGGATGGTAGAAATGAAGCGCCGCTTCAACCAGCTGTTCACCCTGGTGGACGACGGTTACATGCAGAGCATTTTCGTGAACGTAGAAAAGGACGAGGCCAAGCCAAACCCCTTTATGAGGGGCAACAACTTTATCGTTTCCGTGGAGCTTCTCATCAAGCAGGTCGCCCTGATCGAAGACTTGCTCAAGATTGACTGGGACATGACCATCGTAGACGAGGCCCACCACCTGGTCTGCGAAGACGGCTTTACCAGCCGAGAATACACGCTGGTAAACGCCATTTCCAAAAAGACCAAGGGTCTGCTGCTTTTGACGGGAACTCCTCTGCAGCTCAATCCGGAATCCCAGTTCAACCGCCTCAAGATGTTGGACCCGACTAGGTTTACGGACTACAAGGAATTTATCGCCGACCAGGAGGCCTACAACAAGCTGGTAAACGACCTCAAGAAGATTCCCACAGACCCGAACCACCAGATGAGCTGGGACGACCTTTACGAGGCCGTGCCCAAGAATTCCAAGATTCGCCCCTGGCTGGAGCAGGAAAGCTCCAAGTCCTTGACGGCAGGGGAGTGGATTCGCCGGATTGTAGATGCCATGGGTACAGGTTCCGTGGTGTTCAGGAACACCCGCAAGGGCGTGGGCGGTTTCCCGAAACGCATTTTGGACGCTATCCCGCTGGAACCCAATCCAGAATACCGGGACATGGTGGAAATTGCCGCCCAGAAATACCTCTACATGGAAGAGGGTGCAACTGGCGACGACCTGACCACGGATATTCAGGAGAACGGTCTTCTCTGTACCCAGTATTCCGACGCCTGGGACAAGGACGAACGCATTGTCTGGCTCAAGGGATTCCTGAAAAAACACCAGAAAGACAAGATTCTCTTGATTTGCGAAAGCGAATCCGTTTTGATGGCCCTTAAGACCGTGCTTACGGAATACCTGGGCGAAGGCGGTCTTGCCGTGTTTAGCGAAGGCATGAGCATTCTTGCTCGCGACAAGGCGGCGGCCAACTTTAGCAGGCCCAACGGGGCGAATATCCTTATCGCCTCAGAAATCGGTGCCGAAGGCCGGAACTTCCAGTTCTCCCATCATTTGATTCTTTTCGACCTGCCTCTGGATGCAGCCCTGGTAGAACAGCGCATCGGCCGTCTGGACCGTATCGGCCAGACCAAGGACATCTACGTGCATGTGCCCTACGTGAAGGGCTCCGGCCAGGAGGTGATGTTCCGCTGGTACGACGAAGGCCTGAACGCCTTTGGCGCGCCCCTGATGGGCGGTGGCGAGCTGTTCCTCAAGTACACGGACAGCCTGATTGAAGCCTTGGCGGATCCTCTGAACAGCATGGAAAACTTTATGGCCAAGGTCATTCCCGCGGTTCAGAAAGATTCCGAACAGATGCGCAAGAAAATCGAGAAGGGTCGTGACCGCCTGCTGGAGTTCAACTCCCGCAACCCGGAAAAGGCGAAAGAGATTACCGACGCCATCGAGAAGATTGACGCCGAGCCGGAGATGAAGGACTTGCTGCTGGATTCCCTGAAGGCCCGCGGGCTGGACATTGAACCCAGCGCCATTGCCGGCTGTTCCGTGATTACCATGGGTCCCCAGATCGAAGCGGGCACGGTTCCCGGTATGCCCACTCGCGCCATGATGGCCGCCCAGAGCGAAGACGAGGAACAGGGTTCCGAAGCCATCTCCCTTACGGTGACCTTCGACCGCAAGGTAGCCATGATTCACGACGAGGTGGACTTTGTAAGCTTGGAACACCCGTTGGCCCAGGGCGTTATCGACTATGAGACCGGCGTGAACCACGGTACGGTGGCCTGCTCCATTTGGCAGGACTCTGGCCTGCGTGGGCTCATGATGCAGTACAACTTTGTAGTGGAACTGCCCGTGCCCGAAGAGTGGGGCATGTCCGATATCGTGGGCCCCTGCTATGCATCTGCCTTGATTGACCCTACAGGTAAGGACATGTCTTCTGTTCTCGAGAATCTGAAGACGGCAAGCCTCAGGGATGTGGCTGTGCCTCGCGGGAACAAGGCCGTCGATGCGACCCTCAGGTTCTTTGCCAAGGAAGGTCTTGGCTTTGCCCGCCAGTCCATCAATGCCATGGCGAAGGAATACGCCGAAAAGGCCGCCGACCTGGTGGAAAAACGCACCGAGCAGGAATACCAGCGCATGAATCACCTGATGCTGATGCGCGGCCACGGCGGAAGTTCTTCGGCATTGCTGCAGATGAAGAAGAACGTGACAGAACGCCGCAAGATTGTTTCCACCCCGCAACTCCGCCTGGACGCCATCCGACTTTTGGTCTGCCGGTAAGAAATTTATGAAGTATGTGTAATGACTAGTGTGAAATGTGTAATGTAAAACTGGTGCATTTTCGTCATGTATGCAATTCTTCTTCGTCATGTTCGCGAAGGCGAACATCTGCTTGCTGTTATCAAGCGGATCCTCGTGATTCTATCGCTGCGCTCCAGAATGACAGCGAGGATGACGCCTCCTGAGACCATCTGTCTAACCCCTAGATCCTAGCCCCTAGATCCTAACCACTAAATCCTAGCCCCTAAATCCTAGCCCCTATCCTATGAGTGAACTTCGTAAGAACATCCTGAATGAATCCCGCCGTATTGTTGTAAAGATCGGTTCCCGAATTCTGGTGGACAGCGCCAAGGGCGGTGTCCGCAGCCGTTACATCCAGAAGCTTGCCGATTCCGTTTCCCGCCTGATAGAAGCGGGCAAGGAAGTGGTGATTGTCACCAGCGGAGCCGTAGGTACGGGCATGGCGGAACTGGGCTACAAGGAAAAACCTACCAACATGGCCGAAAAGCAGGCCTGTGCCGCCGTGGGCCAGATTGACCTGATGTATGCCTACCGGGAGATGTTCCGCTGGGTGGACCTTTCCGTGGGCCAGATTCTCCTTTCGGCAGACGACTTCCGGGACCGCACGCGCTATAAGAATTTGCAGAACACCATCAAGGCCATGCTTGCCCGCAAGATTGTTCCCATCATCAACGAGAACGACTCCTTGGCGGTGGCCGAAATCAAGGTGGGGGATAACGACAAGCTTTCCAGCGACGTGGCCCTCTTCTTGGATGCTGATTTGCTCCTGATTTTCACCGACGAAGACGGACTTTTCGACGACAATCCAAAAAAGAATCCCGACGCCCGCCTGTTGCGCTTTGTTCCCGAAATTACTCCCGCTATCCTTGCACTTGCAGGCAAGCCCGGCGAGGCGGGTTCTGCGGTCAGTACCGGCGGCATGCGTAGCAAGCTGGATTCTATCCGTAACGTGACCCGGAGCGGCGCCAATGCATTCCTCGCCAACGGCATGAAGGTGTTGCCCCATCAGGTGGTCCTTGAAAATGCGGTGGGCACGTTCTTTGCCGGTTCCAAGAACAAGCTGAACAGTCGCCAGCGCTGGCTTCGCTTTATTACCACCCCCCGCGGAAGCGTGGTGGTGGACGAGGGCGGTTCCAAGGCCTTGCGTGAAAAGCATTCCAGCCTGCTTCCTGTAGGCGTGCTTGCGGTCAAGAAGCACTTTGACAAGGGCGATTTGATCGAAGTTCTGGACGAATCCGGAACGGTAATTGCCCGCGGCGTGGCAGGTTTTGACAGCGAAACGCTGAAGTTGGTGCTCCGCAAAAAGACCCGAGAAGTCCACGAGATTTTGGGCAGTTCCGTGCCCGATGAACTGATTCACAAGAACGACCTGGTGGTATTCTGATGCTGAACTGGGAAACTCTTCTTTCGGCTACCCGCTATGGTCACCCCGCAGACCGTGACCCCAACCGTTCGGACTTTCATAGGGATTTTGACCGCATTGTTTTTTCTACGGCGTTCCGCAGGCTGGGCCGCAAGACCCAGGTGCACCCCTTCTCCGTAAACGACCACGTGCACAGCCGCCTGACCCACAGTATCGAGGTGGCCAGCGTGGGCCGCAGCCTTGCGGTGACGGTTTACCACCTGATCAAGAAGTATCTGCCCAAGAGCATCAACGAGTACCACTTTGGAACTATCGTCCAGTCTGCTTGCCTGGCCCACGATATCGGTAACCCGCCCTTCGGGCATGCGGGGGAGTCCGCCATTCGGGAATGGTTCCGCAAGAACCGCAATTCCGACCCTCTGAAGGACATGACCGACAAGGAACTGGCGGACTTCGAGAACTTCGACGGCAACGCCCAGGGCCACCGCATTCTCTCCAAGCTGGAATACCACTTTCTGGACGGAGGCATGCGCCTGACCTACGCCACCATCGGGGCAATGATTAAGTACCCGTCCCTAGCGTGCTACGGTCACCCTACCAGCTTGTTCTCCACCGAGGCGGATTTGTACAGGAACACCGCCGAAATCCTGGGCCTCCCTGAAATCGGGAACGGGAAGTGGGTGAGGCACCCCCTGGTTTACCTGATGGAAGCCGCCGACGACATCTGTTATTCCATCCTCGACGTGGAAGACGCCATTGAACTGGGTATTCTCACCTTTGCTGACGTCCGCGACATGTTCAGTTACCTCTGCGGTCCGGACATCAACATCGACAAGGAATACGAAGAAAACGGCCAGAACTTCAGGGACTTCCTCTCCAGCGTGCGGGGCAAGGCTATTCAGAACCTCATCGACGATGTGGCGGTGGTCTTTGCCAACAATTACGAGCAGATTATGGAAGGCACTCTGGACAAGCACCTGATTGACCTGTCCCGTTCCGATGCCATGCGTGGAATCTTTATCGCCAAGCGCCTGGGCCGTGAACGCATTTACCCCGACCGTCGCAAGACGGAACTGGAAGTAGGGAGCTACACCACCCTGAGCACCGTGCTGGATGCCTTCATCAGCGGCGTTCACGACTACCGGGTGAATGTGAAGAGCTCCTACCGGGCTAGTCGAATCGTGCGGCTTATCGGTAACGCCAAGATTGGCCAGAGCGTCACTACCGCCGAGGCCTACCACCAGGTGCTGGACTTTGTGAGCGGCATGACCGACAACTACGCCACCTACCTGGCCCGCCAAATCGGCGGCCTGGTGACCGGGCTGTAATAAAATAGGGCAAACTCTGTCTGCCCGACATAAATCGATTTAGAACACAATCTTCGCGAGGCTCCCGGCCAGGCCGGGGATTGTGTAGCGGTAGTTCTTGCCGTTTACCCACATAGAGAGGGCGGTGTCAATCCATTCCCTTTCGCAGGTGATTTTACGGATGACGATGTCTGTGCCGGTATCGCCGTCTTCGAAGGAGTAGTACCCGCGGAACTTGATGGGCCTGTCTTCTCCGTGCAGGAGCACGGCCACGTCGGCGGTGCCCATGTCCGAATCGATGGAAATGGACTGCACGTCGCCGAAACGCTTCACCATCTCGTTGTTCTTGACAAAGGTTTCAACAGCCTTGTTGCGTAAATTACCTAACAGCGACATTTTCAATTATGAGTTCGGATTTCAGAATTCAGAGTTAATATTGAATTGAACTTTAACTCCGAAATCTGAATTCCGAAGTCTGAATTATTTTATCTCGGCAATGTCAAAATTTCCACCCCGTCCTTGGTACGGACGATGGTGTGTTCCCACTGGGCACTAAGGCTTCCGTCACGGGTCACGGCGGTCCAGCCGTCGTTCAGGGTCTTGGTGCCGGGCTTGCCCACGTTGATCATGGGTTCTACCGTGAACACGTTGCCCACCTCGATGAAGGGGGTGCGTTCGGAGTTGCGGAAATGGAGCACCGTAGGTTCTTCGTGGAAGCCCCGGCCGATGCCGTGGCCGCAGTAGTCTTCTACCACGCTGAAGCCGTGCTCGTCGGCGATGTCCTGGATGGCGCAGCCGATGTCGCAGAAACGGGCCCTGGATTCGCCGGCGGCGCGGATGCCTTCTTTCATGCAGAACTTGGCGGTGTCCACCAGCTCCTGGGCGAGGCTGGAGACCTTGCCTACGCAGAACATGGCGGAGGTGTCGCCGTGGTAGCCCGAAAGGATGGTGGTGATGTCAATGTTCACGATGTCGCCGTCTTTCAGGATGGTATCGGCACGGGGGATGCCGTGGCACACCACTTCGTTGATGCTGATGCAGGCGTAGCGGGGGTAGCCGTGGTAGCCCATGCAGGCGGAGCGGCCCTTGTGCTTGTTGGTGTAGTCCCCGATGAACTCGTCGATTTCCAGGGTGGAAACGCCGGGCTTGCACATTTCGCCGGCAAGAATCAGCGTCTCGGCGGCAAGAGCCCCCGCATCGCGGATAAGCTCGATTTCTTTTGCAGATTTTACTTTGATTTTAGCCATTTTTAGGTATTGAGCCCGCGCTTCGCGCTTTGAGGCATGAGGTCGTTCGCGCCGCTCACTTTGAGGTTTTTGAAAAAATTAAACGTTCATCCAGAAAAACTCATCACTCACAACTCATAACTCACCACTCACAACTACTTTCTCCACGCGTACTTGTCCAGCAAGAATGCCAGCAGCATCTGGTCTTCGGGAATGCTGGCCAGTTCACGCACCAGCGGCAAGAACCTGCTGATGCGTTCGGTAGCCTTCTGTCCGCCGAAATGCTGCCGTTCCTGCTCAAGGCGAACACGCAGGCGGTCGCTGACACGCTTGGCAATCTCTTCGTCGGTGGGTGTTTCCATCTTGATGAAGTTGATGCCGAAGTCGGCGGCGGTCTGCTTGATTTCGATTTCTTCGACAGGTGTGATGAGGGAGATGCAGAGCCCGCTCTTGCCCGCACGGGCGGTACGGCCGCTACGGTGCACATAGACTTCGTGGTCGGCGGGATGGTCATACACAATCACGTGGGTCACGTGGTCCACGTCGATTCCGCGGGCGGCCACGTCGGTACAAATCAAAATCTTGATTTTCTTGTCGCGGAAGGCGTTCAGGGTCTTTTCACGCATGGACTGTGCCACGTCGCCGCTCAAGGCACCCACCTGGAATCCGTAGCCCGAAAGCACCTGCTCCAGGTAGCTCACGTCGCTCTTCTTGTTGCAGAAAATCATGCAGCTGTCGGGGTTGTAGTATTCCAGCACCTTGATGGTCATGGAATCCTTTTCCATCACGTCGCAGGGGTACCAGTGGTGCTCCAGGTTGTTGGCAATCACCTTGTCGTAGCTGAGGGAAAGGAATTCGGCGCTGGGGCGCTGGAATTCTCGGGCGAGGCTTTTCACCGTCTGGGGGATGGTAGCGCTGAACATGGTGCAAGAAATGGCCTTGGGCAGGTAGCGGCGAATCTTCTGCATGTCGGGGTAGAATCCCATGGAAAGCATTTCGTCGGCCTCGTCCAGCACCAGGTCGCGGATGTCCAAGAAGTCCACGTTGCCGCGCTGCACATGGTCCATCAGGCGGCCAGGGGTCGCGACGATGATGTGCACGCCTTCGCGGAGAGCCTTCAGCTGGGGTTCGTAGGCCACACCGCCAAAGATGGCCACGGACCTGATGCCCGTGCCCTTGGAAAGCTTTTCGATTTCGTCTTGCACCTGGATGCAAAGTTCGCGGGTCGGCACAAGGATCAGTGCCTGCGGGTACGGATGGTCCCGCACAATAACCTGCAATAGGGGCAGCACGTAGGCCCCTGTCTTGCCCGAGCCGGTCTTGGACTGCACCAGCATGTCACGGGCGGCCAGCATGTAGGGGATGGTCTTGCGCTGTACGGGCATCAGCTCCGTCCAGCCGTGTTCTCTCAAGATGTTCTTCTGTTCGTCGGGCAGCTGGTCGAATGTATAGTCGGGCAGCTTGTTCTTCGGTTCGATAATCTTGACCGGCGTCAAGAAAGGATTGATTTTTTCCTCTTTCTTCTCTTCGGTAATTTCTTCGCTCATAGTGGGCACAAATGTAGAAAAATTGGGGGAATACATCGGTTTGAACTTCTGTTGTTAAAACGTTTTATAGCTTTTATCGAGTTTTGGTTTGTCTATTTGGCCATGGGAAACGGATGATAATGCAGAAATAAATAATTTTTTTATAATTGTGCGTATGGAAGAGAAAAAGACATACCGCGATGTAATGCCCGGGGAACTGCCCTGCGAAAAGCCGGATTGTGACGGCGTGATGGTTGTCGATCCGGACAACAGCTACAAACTCACCTGCGACAAATGCGGACACATCAAGGAGTGACACGAATGTGTCATCCTGAGCGGAGTGCGTAGCACGTAGTCGAAGGATCTGGATCCTTGATGATGATTACATCAAACTTGAAAATCACATACCCCGACCTTCCCGTCGTTGAACATCGGGAAGAGTTTTTCGAACTGCTCGAAAAGCACCAGGTGGTGATTGTCAAGGCGGACACAGGTTCCGGAAAATCCACGCAGCTGCCGAAGTTCTTGCTGGAATGGTATTCCTCAAAGGGCGAAGCCCGCGCTCATACCTCAGAGCGCGAAGCGCGACCTCACAAACTCTTTAAAATCGGTGTCACGGAACCGCGACGGCTGGCGGCGATTTCCATTGCGGACCGCCTGCGCGAAGAACTCAAGGACGAAACGCTTGTCTCCACGAAAATCCGCTTCTGGGAACAGGGCCAGAGTGACGCTCCCATCAAGGTGATGACCGACGGTATCTTGCTGCAGGAATTCCGCCGAGATAGGTTGTTCCGGCAATATTCGGCCATCGTGATAGACGAAGCCCATGAACGTTCGTTGAACATTGACATCCTTCTTGGCATTTTCAAGACGGTTCTGCAGGCCCGCCCTGATTTTAAGTTGATTGTGGCTTCTGCGACGCTGGATGCCAAGCTCTTTGAGGAATTTTACGACAACAGCTGCGTGATGGAAGCGGAAGGCCGCACATTCCCTGTGGATGTAGAATACTATTTCGGTGGCGGGAATGGAGATCCCCGCCTTCGCGGGGATGACAATACGGGTCGCAACACCAGCGGCAAGGGCGATTCCGGCCTTTTGGACGAGGCTCGGGATGCGATTCTGGACTTGGAAAGCCGTCACCGCGACCACCTGCTTTGTTTTTTGCCTACGGAACGCGACATCCAGGATTTGGCGGGCGAGCTCGCGCATGAACTGGATTCTGCGACGTTCGATATTCTCCCGCTGTACGGGCGCATGAGCCCTGATGAACAGCGTCGCATCTTCAGGCATACGGAAAAGACCCGCGTGGTGCTCGCGACGAACATCGCCGAGACTTCGCTCACGATTCCGGGAATCGCCTACGTGGTGGATACGGGTACGGCCCGCATTTCGCGGTACAACGCGCAGTCGCGCATCCAGGGCTTGCCCGTCGAGGACATCTCGAAGGCCAGTGCCCGGCAGCGCACAGGGCGTGCGGGGCGCGTAAAGCCGGGTGTCTGCATCCGCCTCTATTCTCCAGAGGATTTTGAAAAGCGGGACGAGTTTACGGAGCCGGAAATCCGGCGGAGTAATCTCGCCAACGTTGTCCTGCAGTTGCGCAGCCTCGGGCTGGAGCTGGAAAATTTTCCGTTCCTGCAACCGCCACCGAATTCGGCTTTCCGAGGGGCGTACAAGACCTTGTTTGAACTGGGAGCGCTTACCGCCGACAACGCCAGCGGGCAAGTGACCAAGCTCGGCCGCGAGATGACGCGCCTCCCCATGGACGTGGCACTCTCGGCGGTGCTCCTGCGGGCGCGGGATGCTGGCGTCTTGCAGCCTGCGCTGATTGTCTGCTCGGCACTCTCCATCCAGGACCCGCGTGTGGTGCCCAGCGAGGAACCGGAACGTACACGCATCCGCCAGCTGCATCGCAGGTTTGCTGGCCACAAGAGCGATTTCCTCACGTTTATCTGCATGTGGAATGCCTTCTGCGCCGAATGGGATGGCAAGACCTGGAATAAACTGCGCAAGTTCTGCGACAAGAACAGCCTGCATTTTTTGCGGTGCCGCGAATGGATTGATTTGTACGAACAGTTCGGGCGCATCCTCGACGTGAAATTCGAGAATCGCGTGTGTCCGCTGGACAGCTTCCATCGGGATAACCTGCATATTGCGCTCCTTTCGGGATTCCTGGGCGGCATTGCGCTCCGCGATATCGAAAACGGCTGCTACCGCCTGGTGAGCGGCCGCGAGACCCACGTGTTCCCGGGAAGCGACCTTTACGGCAAGAGCGTTGAATGGCTTTTTAGCGCCGAGGTGCGGGAGACCAGCCGCATATTCCTCAACAAGGCCGCCGAAATCAAGCCCGAATGGATTATGCAGGTGGCGGATCCCTTCTGCACGCGCCGTTGGTATGCGCCCACGTGGAACCAGGAACGGGGTTTCGTGGAAGCGGTGGAAGAGGTGAGTTTTCGAGGGCTCGTGATTAGCCGCGGCCACCGGGTGGATTACGCCCGCGTGAATCCCGACGAATGTGCCGAGATTTTCTGGCGCGAGGCCGTAGTGCTCGGCCAGATGGCGCGCCCCTTCGCTTTCATGACGCACAACGAGCGCGTCGTTGAGGATTTGCATGCGCTGGAGGCCCGCAAGCGCCAATTCGGGCTTGCCCCGAGCGAAGATGCCTTGGTGGATTACTACACGCGCATCGCCCATCAGGTCAATTCCATCAAGACATTGAAGGACTACATCCGCGAACACACGGACCAGTTCCTGAAATTTGACGCGAAATACTGGCTGGAGCAGAACGAGTTCGGAGGTCAGAATTCGGAATTCGGAATTGAATTGAAAAAAATCGGTGTGAAAATACCACTAACGAAAACTCCGAAATCTGAAATCAGAATTCCGAATTCTCTCGGCGGTTCTCTCGAGCATTTCCGCATCGAGGGTCTAGACGGTTCCAATCGAATGGTGATGGGCGAACTGGTTTTCGATGCGACCCGCGACTGCGACGGCATTACGCTGGACTTGCCTTACGACATGCTCCCGCAGGTGACGCCTGCGTCTTTTGCGCTTTCGATTCACCAGTGGCGGGAATGGATGGCCCAGTCCGTCATCCGTGAAATGCCGAAAAATGCCAAGAAACAGCTGGAAAATCGCCGCACCTTTATCGATGACGGCTTCTGCGACAAATTGAAGGCGAACCTGTACAAGGCTCCACTTTTGCTCCTGTACGAAGTCTTCGCCGACATGAAACAGCTGGATTGCGATGTCCCGACGGTTACGCCCGAAAAGGAGAATCACCTGCGCCTGCATGTAAGGGTGGGTCAACATTCCTTCGATATCAATCCCGAGTGGGGGAGTTTCCGTCTTTTTGCGGCGGTGCGCCCTGTGGTAGAATCCAGCGGAATCGATTTTCCTTTGGACGGTATGCGTTTTGGCTGGCGGCTCGGGGAATCCGCGCTCATGACCCCGCAGGAATCCGCCTTCTGGCAGTCCTTCCGTAAGCGGGTGGATAAGTTTTCTTCCAAAAACGAAAAAATTACATTGCTTGTTTCGCGATTGGAGATGGGTTCATTTTTCGAACCTCGCGCCTCGAACCTCGAGCCTCTTTCGAACTGGCTCGTCAAATCCCTCGCCGCCGACCATCTGGACCCAGCTCGTTGCATCCTTTTTACTGGTCTTGAATACTCCCGCGGCAAGAAACTTCACGATTTCAGGAATCTGGCCGCCAACACCCGGAGCGAAGACGAAGAGACCCGCATGGCATTGGCCTGCGCCACCTACGAATCCGCCCTGCTAGGGGCAGAACCTTTCGTGAAACTCTGGGACATTTTGCGGGAATTCTCGGTAGCCATGCGTCAAGGGGGCGACCATGCCCGCGATGCGCTGGCCGCGTTAAAGGCAAAACACAAGTCAATCGGAAAAATACTGGCCCTCTATTCTCCAAATTCTGTAGAAAGAACCCTTTTCGAAAGGATTTCCGCCCTTTCAGAGGCGCTTGCCGACGAGTTCAAATTTGAGGGTGATAACCGCCTTGCTCTTGGGGCGTTCAATGCCCCCCTCAACCTCTCTGTCCGGGAACTCCGTGAAAAGTTCCGTCCATTCCTCAAGGCCCGCTACATCAAGGATCACGAACTCAAGAATGCACGGGAAATCCTTTCCAAGACGGAGCGGATGCAACCGGACGACGCCGAGTACCCCTCGCTATACCTGCAGGCGCGAGCCATGCTGGAAGACTTCGAAATTTTACGATTCAAGCGGAAGGGCGACGATTCCGAAGAGGTTATCGAAGATGACGCCCTCGCCAAGCTGAAAAAGAGTTTCGGGCGACTGAAATAGGGACACTTCTGAAGAACTGTGTCATGCTAGGTTTGGAAAATGTGGAAGATTTGTCTAATCTTGGCCTAAAAAATAAAGAGTCCTCTGAAGGTAATCTGATGTTTAAATATGACCAGAATGGTGTAAAATTAAGAAATAGGCCTATGTTAAGTAGAGACGGAATTCATTACGAAAAGCAATGGGATTGCTTGCATCGTTTATCCGAGTCAGACTGTGCAGATTCTAGGCTATGGGAGATTGATTAATGAAGAATGTAATTCTTGCTTTTTTTATTTTTGTGGGCCTAACCAACAATGTTTTTGCAATAGAAAACAATGCTGTTTTCGATGCTATGGGGCGAAAAGTTTTTAATTCGACAGTCCCTCTTGATTTAAATAAACAGAATGTTTTTGACTGGAATGTTTATTTCGTTGTAAAAACAAAATCCAGTAAACATGAATCTAGGCATTTTTCTGTTGTCCAGGAGTCTTTTTTAGAAAATCGAACAAGATGGTTTGAAGTAAATAAAAACGAATATGTAAAAATATGTCCATTGAATTTTACTGAAAAAGGAACTTGGCTTTTATCGTTTCAAGCGGAGTTAGACTCTTTAAATTGCCTTTGCTTGTTTACAGATGACTTCACTAGAAGTGTTGCTGCTCTTTATATTCCAGATACGTCAAAGAAAAATTTGATTGACACAAACTGGATCCTTATAAATCAAAAAATTGTCAACCTTTCCAAAGGTTCCCATCGTGTGTTCTATGGGAAAAAAATACCTAGTAGGGAAAAGAGAAATCATGAATCGGGGTTTAGAAATGTTTCGTTGTCGCAAGATTTAATTGTAGATGCGACAGAATTTAGTATAGGGGAGGCAGAGTGGTTGAATCGAAGAGAATATGATGGCGTAAAATCAATTGGACGCAAGAACTGGCCTTTCGAAACAACAAACATATATCACTATGCAAATGTACGTAGTATCTGGGATGGACTTGATTCGGTTTACAAAATTTTGCCTATTGAACAGTGGCGCAAGACATCTTTGCCATTCATTGAAAAAAGATTGAATGATGTTGTTGTAATCGATACGTCCGCTAATGGTTATAGAATCCCCTTTTATGAAGAATGGGGTGCCCTACAGCAAGCAGGCTCCCAAGATGACTTCTTCTGGGGAAATGATAATCTTTTAAGCGGAGTAGTTACTAAATACGAACAAATATTTGGCGATAGTTCTCGTTCATTTTGTAACGCATCAGGTGAAAAAGATCCTAATCCATTCGGGCTATACGATGTATATGGAAATGCCTTGGAATATGTCTTGATAAAGAATGATGCTAGTGAAAATTATAGTCATGCATTGGAATGTCGTGTAAGCCAAGAATACGACCAAAGTCCCGCTTGTCAGTTGTTTTTTAAAATGGTGAAAGTTGAAGAAAGTAAAAAGAAAAAAATCTGTGAGGGGACTTTTAATGAAGATGGAACATTAATAGAACATTGTTCGCCTTACAAACAAAAAAAATATGTCAAAGGATTTCGTTTAGTACGGAAACTGAAATAGAAGTCAATATCCTAAATTTGAGGGCTGCAAAATTTTTTTGACAACCAAATTCCGCCTGAAAATTTGAAATATTTGTGAAGATGAAAAGATTTTCTTCTAACGTATAAATTATAGAAGATTGAAAAACTGCTAGGGTAACGTATATAAAAAGGGCAGTTTTTTTGATTTACAAAAAGACGGGTGACTGTTCGTCACTCGTCTTTTGTATCCGGTAGGGTAGTGCGGGTCTGGATTGCTTCGCTACGCTTGCAATGACACGCCAAAACAAAAAGAGCGACAAGATTTCTCTTATCGCTCTTTATCCTCAAAGGCCGTAAGGCCTCACTCATGCCTCAGAGCGAGCATCGCGAGCGAGCTCATACCCCAAAGGCACGGAGTGCCGACCTCATACCTCTTACAGGCTGATCAACCCTTCGGTATCCTTGCTCATGGCGTCGTAGAATGCATAGCGAGCGTCAGTTAAGAGACTCCGCATTCAACTATCGCATATAAGAACTTGTGGAAATTGAATGCTCCGCGCTTCGAAGGCTACTTAAGAGTAGCCTCCTCCGCTTGGTAGCCTTCTGGAGGTCGTCGGCGAGCTTCTTGGCCACTTCCCGCCAAGGCCGTGGTTGATGCAGGGGCAGTAGCAGATGATCAGGGACGGACCACCGTGAGCCGGAGGCGACAACTATCAAGTTGTCGTCGTAGGCGAGAGCACAAGTCTGTCGCATTATCCCTTTTGCAATTGACTTGTGCGGTCGTGTAAAGTGCTTCCGCTTCCTGGAGAACCTTCAGGGCCTGAGCATCGTTTGCACCGAGGGCGATACGGCCCACGTAAACGTTCTTGTAGCTCATGGCGATGAGGCCGAGGTCCTTCTTGCCAGCGCGCTTACCAGCGGCAGCGAAGAGGGCGACTGCGCCA
>OMSO01000016.1 GCA_900313675.1 uncultured Fibrobacter sp. | reverse complement strand
GAGCGGGTTTGCACCGGAGCGGTCGCACTTGTTCACGAACACGACGCGCGGCACATGGTAGCGCTTCATCTGGCGGTCAACGGTAATAGACTGGGACTGGACGCCTTCCACGCCGGTGAGCACCAGGATAGCGCCGTCCAGCACACGGAGAGAGCGTTCCACTTCGATAGTGAAGTCCACGTGCCCCGGGGTATCGATGATGTTGATGGAGTCCTGTTCACCGCTCTTGGTGTGGGTCCAGTTAGCAAACGTGGCGGCGGACTGAATGGTGATGCCGCGTTCGCGTTCAAGTTCCATGGAGTCCATCGTGGCGCCGACGCCGTCTTTACCACGAACTTCGTGGATAGCGTGGATACGCTTTGTGAAGTAGAGGATGCGTTCGGTAAGGGTAGTCTTACCCGAGTCGATGTGGGCAGAAATACCGATGTTTCTGTGTTTTTCGATGTTTTTCATTTTTTATTCCACAAATGGAGTTGATGTTTGTTTGAGTTGCGCCCAAATGTAGAAAAAAAAGCCCCCGTTCTCAAGGGCTTGTCATCCACAGGTGCCTATAGTGAGCAAAAAAGCCCCCGTTATTAAACTGGGGCGTTTGCGGTCTTTATAAGGGGGCTATTGTAGGTAATGAACTCCGGCCCTAGCCCCCTGGCTCGCACTTCGTTGCTCACCACCCCGAAAATTCGGAGAAGAATGGCTTTTATGCGGTAGGTTCGTCGGAATGCTGCTCGTCGCTGTTTTTCCCATCCTGGTCAGAAAGGGCCCTGAAGTAGGCGGCGGCCGTCTTTCCGACTTCTAAGGTGTCGTAGAAGGCGTAGGCCCCGTTGCCGAGAGCCCCGATGGCAGGAATTGCCCGCAGAAGGGTCTTGCCCAGCAGCTTGGAGGAAATGCTGGCCCCGATTTTTGCAAGAATGGCCTTGATGGCTGTGGCGGAAAGCTTCTGCACGATAATCCTGCTGCCCGTGCGGACGGCAATGTCCCGCAGGAGCTGGGCGGCACTGTGCCGGAACAGACACCAGATCATGGCTTCCCGGCTGAGCAGGGCCAACTTGCCGTAGCTGGCGGCAATGTCGGCTACCAGCTGGGCCTGTATTTTCCAGATGGCGGCAATGTCCGGGATGGCGGTAAGGATACCCGTGATGCCTGCAGGTATAGAAAGGGAGGTGCTGACCGTAGCCGACTTCCAGGCGGCCCGCTGGGCCAACAGCCTGGCCTTGTCGTCGGGGTTCTGGATGGGGGTATAAAGGGAACCGGGGATATCCGTAATCAGCTCGAAAAGGAGGGTGGAAGCTTTTTCCGATATCTTTTTCAGGGTCTCTTTCTTGTCTTGCTTTACAATTTCTTCGGCCATAGGAACCTCTGCGGCAAAATGTAGAAAAAACCTATTGACAGGTCGATAGGAATCAACAAGTGTCCCTTTTTTATAAGACGGGTGGTTTTAAACCTGGGAAAATATATAGATTTCCATCCAAAAGAGTCTTATAAGGAGGATGTCCATACCATGGACGGAACCCAGTCTTTTTCTGAAATGGCTATGGCGCTTTCCCTGGATTACGAAAGCGTGTACTTTGTAGATATTGAGACGGACCGTTATGCGGAGTATTCCTCCCGTGGCGGTTACCGCCAGCTGCAACTGGACTACTCCGGTAACGAGTTCTGGGGAGATGTGCAGAAAAACCTGAAGAACGTGGTCTTCGAGGCGGACCAAGGCATGCTTTCCAGGGCCTTGACCAAGGAAAACGTGCTTACCGAAACGGCAGACGGCAGCCCCTTCACCTTGAACTACCGCCTGCTGATTGACGGGCAACCCACCTGGTACACCCTGAAGTCGGTTCACATCCAGTTCGGCGACAAGAACTACCTGGTGGTGGGCGTCTGCAACGTAGACTCCCTGGTCAGGCAGCAAAAGAAACTGGAGCAGGAAACTACCAAGAGCGCAACCTATGGTCAAATCGCCCTGGCCCTTGCAAACCAGTACGTCACCATCTACCGCGTGAACCGCAAGACCGACCACTATGCGGAATACAAGGCCAAGGAATTTTACAAGGAACTGGCTATCGAAGAAAGCGGGGATGATTTTTGGGGCGATTGCCAGAAAAACTTGCAGAGGGTCATCTACGAAGAAGACCGGGAACTGCTTTCTGCGGTTCTCGTGAAGGAAACTCTACTGAAGGAATTGGACAACAGCGGCAGTTTCTCTTACACCTATCGCCTGCTGGTCCACGGCGTTCCCACGTACATGAACATGAAAGCGGTGGCCTCCGGCGAAGAACATATTGTTATTGCGGTGAGCAACATCGACGCCCAGGTCCGCAGGGAGCACGAGTTCTCCGAAGCCCTGAGCCTAGCTCTTGAAAAATCCCATAGGGACAGCCTTACGGGAGTCAAGAACAAGAATGCCTTCGTGGAATTCGAGACCAGGCTGGACCATGAAATACAGTCTGGCGCCTGTCAGGAATTTGCCGTTGCCGTTTGCGACGTGAACGGCCTCAAGGAGGTGAACGACACCAAGGGGCACAAGGCCGGAGACGAATACATTTGCGGGGCGGCCAAGCTGGTCTGCGAAATCTTCAAGCACAGCCCGGTGTTCCGCATAGGCGGCGACGAGTTCGCGGTAATCCTTCGGGACTTTGACTACAAAAGGCGCGAAGACCTCCAGGAACAGATTGACGGAATTGTTCAGGAAAACCAGAAAAAGGGTGGCGTGGTGGTGGCCTGCGGCATGGCTTGCTATGAGCCCGCCAATGACAAGAATGTGGCTCAGGTGTTCGAACGCGCCGATAGGCAGATGTATTCCCGCAAGAAGGCTTTAAAGCACTTCGGATGATTGAACGATAAATTCTGTTGAACACATGTCAAAAAAGGATTCCGCAAAGTTGCGGAACCCTTTCTTTGTCTATGGAGTACAAGGGCGTTAGTTTTTGTCTTTCAGCAAATCTTCGCAGCTCTTGTCGGCGGCATCTGCATCAAAGAAGTAGACAGCGGCATCGTTGCTGACAACGCATTTCTTGACGTAACCCGCTTCGGCACTGCAGCCCGTACCTTCCGTAGAGGTCATTTTCATTCCGTCGTAGTCGAAAGATGTGCATGTGGCCTTAAGTTCAGTTGCGGTGGCAGAATTTGCTGTTGTTTCGGTGCAAATTTTGGTTTTCATACCCATGATATCAGAATCCTGGAGGCAGGAGTAAAGGTCGCCAGTGGGGCCGGTAAGTTCTTCGCCACCTTCGGAACCTTCGCCGCCTTCTTCACCGCCTTCGGAACCTTCACCGCTGTCGGTAGATTCAGTGTTGCTGTCAGTGGATTCGGCACCGCTATCGGTGGAAGTAGTTTCGCTTGCAGAGGATTCGGGGGCCTTGTTGTCGTCGCCTTCGGTCTTGCCTTCTTCGTCACCTTCGGTGCCCTTTTCTTCTTCCTTGGCGGGGCAGACCTTGGAGGGCATGCTGTTAATCAGCATGTTCCACTGGCTGACGCCATCGCATTCGTAGGTGTCGGGACCTTCTTCCACGATAATCGTTTCGCACTTGCGGTCGGCGTTACATTCCACATCGGCCAGGTCAAAGAAGGTGGGAACGCTCTTGGGGAGTTCGCCGGAACCGGAGTTGGAGGAACTGTCGTCGCCGCAGGCCACAAGACCGGCCATGGATACGAAAGCGGCAGAGAGGAAGATTTTTTTGGAAAGCATTTTTGCTCCTTTTTTCAATGTTAAAAGTTTGTCCTAAATATAAGTCAAGAATGCAGTTGTTCCTAGTTTTTTTTGTTACAATTTTCTTACAACGGTAATAAAGTGTTCACGGGGTGTTCCCGCTATGGTTCGACAAGCTCTCCACGATGGAGGGGGTGGTGGAAGCCCCGGCAAAGAATCGGGAATGAGATTGCTTCGTCGTTTCACTCCTCGCAATGACAAACGCTGAGCGGGGCTGCAACCAGGGGGAGACTTCCCCCACCCATTCACAAAAAATTAAATTTCCAGTACCAAACATTTCTCACCTCTAGCCTCGTGCTCCGAGCCTTCAGCCCTAACCATCAACCACTCACCACTCCCCACTCACCACTCACCACTCATCACTCATCACTCATCACTCATCACTCATCATCATCACTCATCACTCATCACTCATCACTCATCACTCATCACTCATCACTCATCACTCATCACTCATCACTCATCACTCATCACTCATCACTCATCACTAATATGTATCTCATCGTCGGACTCGGAAACCCTGGAACCCAGTATAGCAACACCCACCACAACGCGGGCTTTATGGCCGTCGAGAAATTGGCCGACCCGAACAAGGACTGGAAAAGCGAGCACAAGGCGCTTACCATGAAGGTGAACATCGCGGGGGAGGAATGCCTGCTGGTAAAGCCCCAGACCTACATGAACCTGTCGGGCGAGGCGGTGCAGGCCTTGATGACCTGGTACAAGGTGAAGGTGGACCATCTGCTGGTGTTCAGCGACGATGTCAACCTGGACGTGGGACGCATCCGTTGCCGCAAGGACGGCAGTCACGGCGGGCAGAACGGGCTTCGGAACATCATCGAGCATGTGGGGGACAAGTTCCCGCGAATCCGTTTTGGCGTGGGCAAGTGTCCGCCCAAGTTCGACCTGAGTAACTGGGTGCTGGCGAAGTTTTCGCCCGAGGACCGGCCCGTTTTTGAGGAGGCCATCGCGAAAGTTCCCGCCCTGGTGGAATGCTATTTCAAGCTCGGTATGGAAAAGTGCATGGAACGCTACAACGGCAAGTAGTGGGGGCAAGGTGAAAGCGTCGCAATTTTCGGAGAATGCGCAACTGCTGGCCTTTGTGCTACAGCCGGGGCCCGAGTGGCTTCCGGAGGTGATTGACGCCCTGGAACGCACCTGGGGGAGTATCCGCCACAGGGGAAAGTTGTTTCCCTTCGACCAGACCCCCTATTACACGCCCGAGATGGGGGAAGGCCTTTACCGCGGGGTGATTTCTTTTGAAAAGAAAATCCCGCCGGAGACCATCGCTCTTGAAAAAGAACGGAGCAACGCCCTGGAGTTGACCATGGCGTCTGCGGTGCGGCCCGAGGCCCGTCGGGTGAATATCGACATCGGCTACATGGACTTGGACAAGGTGGTGCTTCCCAGTTACAAGCGGGGACCCTTCAAGCTTTATGCGGGCGGAGGCGTGTGGCTGGACATGCTCTTGACTTATGCCAAGGGACAGTTCCACCCTACGGCCTGGGCTTTTGAAGATTTCAAGCGGAACCCTTACCAGCACGATTTGCAACTCATCCGCGAGAAGTTCAAGAAGATGGGTGGCGGAAAGCACGAGCTAGGTGACGAGAAGTCCAACTCGGGTAACGTTTCTTCGCGGGACTTGTAGGGGGAAGAGATGGCAAGCGGAAAGAAACGAATTGCAATTTTGGCCACCGGCGGAACCATTGCCGGCGTAGGCGAGCCCGGCAAGAGCACGGGCTATGTTTCGGGCCAGATTTCTGCCGAAGACCTGGTAAAGTCAGTGCCCGAACTTTCGGAATACGCCGAAGTCACGGCGGAGCAAATCTGCAACGTGAATTCCGACGATATTACAGACAAACTATGGATTAAGCTTTCGAACCGCATCAGGGAACTGCAAGAAGACGAAACCATCGATGGAATCGTGGTGACCCACGGCACCGACACCATGGACGAGACGGCCTATTTTATAAGCCTTACGGTCAAGTGCGAAAAAGCCGTGGTCTTGACAGGTTCCATGAAGCCCGCTACGGCGAAGGACCCCGACGGCCCGGCGAACCTCTTGGGTGCAGTCCGTGCGGCGGTGGGATTTGCCATCGACGACGACCCTCCGGCAAACCTGGTGTGGGTTTTCTTTGCAGGAGAACTCTTTGATGCCCGCAGCGTGCAAAAGTGCAGCGCCTCGGCCATAAACGCCATGGGGGTGGACGCTCCCGGCGAAGGTTCCAACTGGAACGCCCTCAAGGAGCAGAATTTTTTTGACGTGTCAAAACTCCAGGAACTGCCTCGGGTGAACGTGGTCTATTTTACGGTAGATGCAAACCCGAAGGTGCTGGAATACGCCTCCTGCGTTTCGGACGGCCTTGTGATTGCGGGGGCGGGCTCGGGCGAGTTCAGCCTGGCCTGGGCCAAGGTCCTTGAACGCATCGACATTCCTGTGGTCATAGCGAGCCGCACCCATCACGGGCTGGTGACGTTGAACGAAACTCTTGCCCCCGGTTGTATTTGCGCAGGGAGACTTGCGCCCCAGAAGGCGGCGGTGCTGTTGAAGCTTGCCCTCACGGTAACGGAACGGGTGGACGACATCAAGCGGGTCTTTTCGCTGTAGAAAATCAAACCTGTTCTTTATGCTCTCGGATGGGTCTTTTTGAAGGCCTGTTTTAGCCGTTCCGCGTTCACGTGAGTGTAAATCTGTGTGGTGGAAATGCTGGAGTGTCCGAGCATTTCCTTGACGCTCATGATTTCGGCTCCGTTTTCCAGCAGGTGGGTGGCAAAGCTGTGCCGCAGCACGTGTGGGCTGGCCTTGCCCTCCCAACCAATTTCCCGGAGCAGATTTTGAATGTCATTACGGAGAGTTCTTATACTGTAGGGCTTGCCGTCTTCGCTGACAAAGACGAATCCTGTGGTCGAAATCAGGTGGCCTGCTTCGGTCAGCTTGGCCTTGAAAAGTCCTAGGCGCTCCACAAGGGAGTCCGTGATGGGCACAATCCTCTCCTTGTTGCCCTTGCCAAGCACACGGACCAGCCGTTCCTTTTTCCGCAGGCGGTCCCAGGTGAGGCTTTGACATTCCGAAATGCGGAGTCCGGAACCATAGATGAGTTCTAGCAGTACGCGGGCCCTAATTTGAGGCAATGTTGAACACTCTAGATCGTCGAAATTTTTTTCGGCGAGGTCCTTTTGCCCAAGGAATGCCACTAGGCGTTTTGGTCTCTTGGGCATAGGTACATTTCCGGCCGGATTGATTTCTAGAATAGAAGAACGGACGAGGTATTTTCCGAAACTTTTTAAAGCGGCCAAATGTTCGCAGATGCTTGCTGGCGAAAGATTCTGCCGCATCTTTAAATCCCACACGAAATTCTTGACTTGCATTTCCGAGAAAGACTCCAGGAGAGCTTCTTCACCCACTAGAGCAAGAAACTTGTCCAGGCTCTTGCGGTAGGTGTCAATACTCCTGGGGGAAAACCTGCGCTGGGTTTCCAGGTAGGTCAAAAAATTGGATATGTGGTTTTGAAGATTCATTGAATTACATCTGAGTCGATAAAAAAATCTATTTTGTTTTGGAGAAAATGTCAATGACATTAAAATCTTTTGCGGCGTTCAGCCGACCACGTTTGTGGTGCGCCATCCTTTTGTTCGGGATGGGGGTTCAGGCGTTCGCCATGGACCGTGTGTCAGGAGCGAATGCGACCTTGGATACAGAGCCCGGAGCCCGTTCTGCGGCTTTGGGGTCGGCCACTATGGCGGTAGACGGGGATTACCTAGGTTTGGTTTCCAATCCGTACCAGCTATCCAATATCCGCTATGGGTGGGCTAGTTTTTCCCATACGGCTTATTTCGAAGATACCCAGTACGATTTTGCTTCGGCGGCATTACCTTTGGGCGAGGGGCAGGGCCTGGGGATTTCCTTTGCTCGATTCGGTGCTGACGACATCCCCTATATTCGTGAAGGAGAACCCATTCCCGAAGGGAGCGATTACAATACCTTGTCCTATGCGGACTGGATGTTTTCGGTCACTTTTGGTCGGCGCATTTTGCCTCGTCTGGATATTGGCGTTGGATTTCATGGGCTGTACCGTGAGATGGACCAGACCGGCTGGGGATTCCGGGGCGATGCGGGGTTACGCTATCGTTTAGTGGATAAGTTGTATGTATCGGGCCTCTTGAAGGGCTGGACCTCTTCTGCCACAACCTGGGAGTCGGGGGAGGTGGAATACTCTTCGCCGGAATTTTACCTGGCGGCAAGCTATTCCCTTCCGGTTTCGTACCTCTATGGAACATTGGGCCTGTACTGGCAGAGCGCGGGACTGTTCCATCACGAAGCCCGCAGTCTGGATTTTGATACCGACGAGGATAGCGGCGGACGCCTCTGGGACGACCCGGTGGATTGGCTTTCCGGCGGTCGCGGCGGTGTGGAATTCACCTTTGATTTCGGACTGTCTCTCAGGGCCGGCCTCAGCAGTTTTACGACTTTTCAAAGTGTAACCGCAGGTGCGGGTCTCGTCATCGCTAAGTTTTTGCGAGTGGACTACGCCTTTGAATCTCACCCGGTGCTCTCTCCAGTCCATCGGGTGAGCGTCAGCATCAGCCCGTACCTGTTCTCCCATCCAGAAAAGCCAACCCCGGTAGAACATCGGGTCGATCCGGTAAGGGAGACTGTGGAGCAGGATGTTTCTGTTGAGGCCGAAGAAAAGTCCAGTCTGGATCCGGAAAAGGCAACCCCTGAGGGAACCGTTCCCGACGAAAATCCGGTCCAACCTGAAGAAGGTGCCGACGAATCAAAGGAATCTTCAGATGAAGTCCTCTACAATGCACCTGCTGGTGGCGTCTATTGGGAAGAATAATTGGCGTTTTATCAAGAAAAAAGAGTAAAAACCTTTAATTTCGTTGATTTTTGGTTATATTTAGACCATGAATTCTTTGAAGAACTATCGCGAAGTCGGAATATTTGACCTTTTGTCTGCCCCCCTTAACCCGATTGGGGCTTTCGATGCGGAGCAATTCAAGAAAGATGTTCGCGCCTTGATCGACGCCAACCCCGACGACAAGTTCGTGGCCGTAGATTTGATGGGGCTCGATTTCGTCTATAGTGACGCTTATAACGCTTTTATTCAATTCCAGCAAGAGCTGTCTTCCAAAGGCGGAATGCTGGCCTTGCTTTCCAACAGCAAGACCATTGCCGACGGTCTTATGAAGGCGGGCCTCGCCTCCAAGTTGAAGGTTTTTTCCTTTGAAGCGGAGATGATGTCTTTCTCCTTGCACAGCCAGTCTCCCGAACAGGAAAGTTCTGCCAGTGCTCATGAGGAACCTGCAGTTGTCGCAGCAGTTGCTTCCCAGAACATCGGTGGCGGTGCGGCTCCTGCAAAGCGGACCGAAAGAAAGACAGGCCTCAACAGGCGCTTTACCAAGAGTTTCAACGCGATTATCAAGAAAAAGGACAACCTGGAAAATCAAGGGATTAAGGATCCATTCGAGGAACCTCCCACGACTCACAAGGTTGCACCTGTGATAGCAGTCGTCCTTTTGATTTTTGCCGCATTGGCGGTGTTCATCTTGATGTAATGAATGCCCGTCGAATTTTCGGAATACCGCTGTAAACGTAAGTACAAATCGGGATCCCACAAGTTTCCTTTGTTTCGGCTAATCCTTTTGGGACTTGCCTTCTTGTTGGCTTACCGTTTGGGATTTTTTTCCATGGTGGTGGATCTGCTGCCCTTGCCCGGTTCGGCAGAGATGAACAATAAACCTTCTTGGAAAGTCGCCTGCGAAAAATATTCAGGGAAAGCCTTTGAGCTAGACGGCAGTCTTGGCCAGTGCTCTTGGATTGTTCGGGACTCTATGGCAGAATTGCCCAATAGTTTCTTGCGCTATGTGGCTTCGCTTCGCAAGGGGGCTGCGTCATCTATCCATTGGGTTGCTTCAATAGGGGATTTTTCAAAGGCCCTTTTTGTCCTTCACGAGGACTCCATATCCAGTGCTTACTTGCATATTCCAGCGGCGGATTCTTCAATGATATGGATAGATGCTTCTACGGGTTGTCGTTTTCCGGGGCTTTGCCCAAAACAGCCATTGGGATGGTCGTCATTATCCATTTCGGATGACTTTGACTTTAGTGGTCAAGAGGCCTTGCTCGCTATGGATAAGTTGCGCGGCATAGGGGAGGCTCCCGTTAGGCCAATCCTTTCGGGAAAGGTTCTGGCAACCGGCAAGGATTCCTTGGGCTATTATGTTGAACTAGATCATGGTTATAATGTAACCTCCAAGATGTCTGGACTTTTCCGCTACGATAAGGATTCTGTTTCCTTTGAGCCGGGTTCCTGGGTGGACTTGCAAACCCTGGTTGGGCGTATTGCACCTAGGGACAGTTCCGCTATTTACTTGACGATTCGTCGCAATGGACATTTTGTCCGCTGGAACGATTTCTTTGCCGAAAGCCATCCGGTAGATTCTGCTAAAATTTCTAAATTCAAGGAACAGATTGGCTTGTAACTGGGCCTGGAGTCGTTGTGAATTTTATCAAGAAAGTGCCGTTGTTCTTTGTCTTTGGGCTGCTGCTGGTTGTTGCCTGTACCCAGGATGATGACGGCCCCATTGATATTTACAGTGCTTCGGATGTCTTTGGTGGCGAAGGATTTTTCTTGAGTGCGGAACTGGATTCAGGAAGCCTGATTCACCTGGCAGATGATACCCTGTACATCCATTTGGACAGTATCTGGTCTTTTTCCAATTGTGCCTTGAAATCCATAACGATTGATACGGCGTGGCGAGATACCGCCTTAGAATTGGAACCCATCATTCAGTACCAGACCAAGAAAGAAGACTGCGCGTCTCCCATGTTTCGGCCGGATACTGTTCTAAAAGTGCTTTTTGATAGGAATTCGTTGAAGGGAATATCCCAAATAGAGATTTATAACGATGTTGATTCCCTGCTAGATACGATTCTTGTTCGTCATGGTTCTTTTAGCCTGGATACTTTTAAGGTTTATATAGACTCCCTTTTTGATTCCATAAAGACGTTGCCCTTGCGGACAAAGGGGTCTCCTTCGTTTATGAAGGTCTTGGACTCCTTGACTCCAAGGGTCTATTATTGGCGACCTATGAAATCGGTTTGCAAGTTTACCATGGATAAATGCGACAAGATGGTTCCCGATACACTTTTTCCTAGAAGCTGGAGCTTGACCGATACGGCCTTAGTCCCGTTGCGTCAGAAATGTGCCGATTCCACCTTGTTTTATTGTAAATCTGCCGGGTGGGAAAATGATTCCAATGCTTTGGGAGATGTGCAAGAGCGCTTGGATACCCTGTGGCATACCCACTTGTACTATGTGGAAAAGATTCCCGAGTGTGGTGCGGTCAATGTGGTTCCCAATAGGTTTTCCATCTCGGCTTATGGAACAAAGCGTGAAATGATTGCGGTACGTGAACTGTACACTCCCGATGCTGCAGAATCATTCTGCGGTCCTTCTACGCAAAAGGACATGTTCTGGTTTGACTTGAATTACAACCGTATGGTTCCTGACACAATCAGCATGGACTCCCTGCGTGGGGTTTGGGAAAAGGCAACGGTGGCGACAAGTGTGAATCCGAATAAGCGGAAGTAGTTGTGGGTTGTGGGTTGTGGGTTGTGAGTTGTGAGTAATGAGTTGTGAGAAATGTATATTTTTTATTTAGTGCATCTTGTTTCCGCTATAACTGAAAACTCACTACTGATAACTGAAAACTGACTATGGAATACTCTTTTGCTTCTGAAATTGCCGAGTCCGACTATCCTTTGATTTTGGAAAGTCGTATTTTCAAGGACTGGCTTGCAGCGACTAGTGCAAAATTCAATATTACCAAGATCCATTTTACCTCGGTGGATTTCTTGCGCAATGGCCGCCAACCGCTCTTTATAAAGCTGAACGCCACGGCCACGCTTCCTGACGGTCGCCCGGTTCACGGGATTGTCCTTGTTCGCGGAAATGCTGTCGGAATTTTGGTGGTGCTTCGTTGCGAAGGAAAAAAATACCTGTTGCTGGTAAAGCAACCCAGGTTTGCCATCAGCGAGCAAGCTTCGTTGGAAATTCCGGCAGGGATTCTGGATTGGACGGGGGATTACCGCAAGGTGGCCCTTTCGGAGCTGGAGGAAGAAGCCCAGATCAAGGCCGATGATTCTGAACTCGTTGACTTGATGGATTTTTGGTACCACGGTAAGAGCGAAGGTTTTGCTGCCAGTTGTGGGCTTCTAGATGAACGCATTCGTTTGTATGCCATTGAGCGGGATGTGACTCCCGAACAACTTGCCGCCATGGACGGCAAGGACCAGCAGTACACCGAAGAAATAGAGTGGATTAAGACCGTGGTGCTTCCGTACGAAGAGGCCGCCCGTCAGTTTATTGACGGAAAGAACTTAATAGCGCTGTTCCTTTACGAACGATGGAAACAGGCTACCAGTTCCCAAGGTTGTTAACAGTTAGACCTGTGAAAAATACCAATAGGTAGCCATACCACAGGTAGGTCATAACATAGTTGAGACCGCGCTTATAGGCCTTGGGCTCGTTCTTGTTTTTTTCGCGAATGCGAATAATGTTCTTGCGCAAATAAAACACCGATATGGCGATACCGGTGAGGCTTGCAAGAATCAATAAGACGTAGACCATAAGAAAAAAAATCCCAGGCGACCTGAACACATAAAGATTCGCAAGTCCGTTGCTGCTTTCGCCCTGGCGATTTGCCCGCAAATAATCATTGTTCAGGGCCTGGGACTATGCAATTTAGCTTGTTTTTTGCTGAGCGACAAGGGTTGAAAGACGTTTTTATCTGTTTACAAATAGTTTTTTATGCGAATTTCTTCATTCAAGTTCTCTTTGGGAGGCTTGGGAGTGTAAATTTTGACGGCATAGACATAGTGTTCTGTTTCTGCAAGTATGTCGCCTTCCTGTAGGTCTTCGCTCACTTCGATTTCGAGTTCAACGCCGTCACGTGCGATCTTTCGAATGGAGTGTTCCTTGAGTTCTTTATTTTCAAAAAGGACATCAATGACTTTTTTATAGGAGCCATGGTGGATTGTCCCGAGAATGTGGTCGCAAATCATAATTATGAATATAGCTTTTTCAAGGACTATCCAGACGAGGTGTGACTCTATAGGCCGGCTTGTTTTTCTAAATTGTGCGCAACGTGTTTTTGATGAGAACCCATAGTCTTCTGTGGGCCGTTTTGGTGTTTGCCGTGACGGTCTTGCCACTCCCTGCCCTTGGCCAGGAGATGACTCGGTTTGAGTTGGAGGAACAGGTTCAAGAAGAGGAAAAGGACACCACCGAAGTAAACTGGATGAACGATACTTCTGGAGTGGATACCATCGAGTATCGTGCGGTGGACCTGGTTTACGACGTGGACAAGTCCACCTTCAATTTGAACAATAGCGCCCAGCTAAAGTACCGTACCGCAACCCTGGATGCCGATACTATCTGGTTTGATCAAGAAAATAGCGTTTTGGCTGCCAGTGGAGACCCTATTCTCAGGGAAACCAAGAACCCCTCCCTTTCGGGAATGCGGCTCAAGTACAACATGAAAAGCCGTATCGGTGAAATCTATTACGCCACAACATACCAAGATAACCAACAGCTGAACGGTATGGAGGTCCGTCGTTTGCCGGACCAGCGAATCCAGATTGCTCGAGGTGATTTCAGTACCTGTAACGATTCTACCCACCAGCATTTTTACTTCTATGGCCGCCGCATGGTGGTAAAGCCCAAGGAAACCATTACGGCGCGGCCGGTGGTGCTGAATATTGCCGATGTGCCGGTAGCGGTACTCCCCATGATTGTGGCTCCTCTCAAGAGCGGACGTAGGTCCGGTATATTGACGCCCAAGTTCGGTGGTGACCAGGTGCAGGGTTATTACATGAGTAACCTGGGTTTCTACTACGCTCCTAATGATTATTGGGATGCTACGGTGAAGGGCGATATCATCGAAGGCGAGGAAGCTCGGTTCGAACGCTCTACCTTGACGGGGGAGGTTCGGTACAAGTTGCGCTATGTGCTAGAAGGAAATGTTTCTTACACAAGCTACTTAGAAGAATTTGATATGGCCAATAGTGGCTATGACATCCGTTTTTCTCATAACCAGAACTTGACTCCCGATGGAAAGCATACCTTGAGCGGCTCGGGCTCTTTCGTTTCTAGCCAGAGCGTCCGTAAGGACAACGCCCTGGATGCAGAGACCATCTTGAACCAGCAGGCTAATGCCCAGATGACCTATTCCGGCAAGTTCGGTACCAACAAGAGCCTGACGGTGAAAGTCAGGCAAGACCATAACCTGGTGACGGACATGATGCAGAGGGAAATTCCTGATATCCAGTACCGCATGAGCGGCCCTCTGTTCAATTTTGACATAGATGAAGACGAAGAGGCCTACGACGATCATTCCATCGCAAGTTACCTGGAAAAGTTCAACTACAGTTTCAACAACAGGTTCAATTTCTATACCGTTCGGGCGCAGGATACCGTCAACGAGGTGGACACTACGGCCAAGTATGTGGGTTACACGGGAACTTATTCTCTGGACTATTCCTTGCGGGTCCTTCGGGTAATAAACCTGACGCCACGGGCGGACTTCACGGGCTTCTGGACGGGAACCTCCTGGCGCAATCCAGAAGATTCCCTGATCTACCGTAAGCGCTACATGAGCCTGGATCCGGAACACGATACCTATGGCGAAGCGGCTTACAACCATAACTATAGCGTTACGGCGGATACCAAACTGTATGGAATCTGGGTTCCAGAAATAGGCCGTTTTACGGGGCTTAGACATGTGCTGTCGCCAAGTGTTTCTTATACCTATGCTCCCGAAATTGATACGGTCAAGACCTTTGCCCCGCACCCTTTGCTAGGACAGACCCCTTATCAGATTGAACAGAAAACCGTGGGCTTCGGCTTGAACAATGACTTCGATATCAAGTACCTGAAGGTGGTGGGCCGCGCTGCAGACACGACTAGGGAAGACGGTTCGGGGGCGGTAGAAGACCAGTACGGTAACCGTCGTGTGCTAACGACTCGGCATAATGTGTCGTACAACTTTGCTGCAGACTCCCTGAACTTTTCGGACATTACCTCTAGCTTTGGCTTGCAGATACTGCCCGACTACATGTTTACGGTCAATACCCGTCATAGCGTTTACCACAAGTTTTCAGATGATCCCAACAAAGTTCAAGTGCCCGAGTTGATTTACTGGGGCTATGAACTGTCCCGAGCCTTCCGCTGGAGCGGTAACTTTAATGGCGGCCTGCCGTCTCAGATGGGCAAGTACGAGATGCTCAAATGGTCCTTCGGTTTCGATTACCGCTATACTTTCTCCAGTACCCGAGTGGCCAAGGACCTGTTCCGGGACCAGATTTCTCACTCCACAAGCATTACCGCTACCTTCCAGCCCACGGTGAACTGGGAGATGAGCTACAGCACCCAGTACGATTACAACGAAGGCAAGTTCGTGACCCACCGGTTTACCTTTAACCGGACGCTCCACTGCTGGCAGTTGGACTTCACCTGGACGCCCACAGGTCCTGCCGCCGGCTGGAGCTTTGCCATCTATGTGCGTGACCTGCCCGATATCAAGCTGAATGCGGGCAGCACGGATACAAAGCAGGACAAGTCCAGCAAGTAAAAGACAATACCGGGAAAACAAAAAGACCCGCCGAATAGGCAGGTCTTTTGAGTGGAGCTAAGGAGAGTCGAACTCCTGACCTCCTGCATGCCATGCAGGCGCTCTACCAACTGAGCTATAACCCCGAAAGGTGAGCCAAATAGAGAAATTTATCTGGCTCTTGTCAAGGGGTATTCACCATTTTTTTCAAAAATAGTGAAAGTTACTAGTTCTAAGTTCCTAGTTACTAGAATTGCCCCAAAAAAGAAAATTTCTAGGAAATCTTCTAGTAACTATTAACTAGTAACTAGGAGCTCGTAATTGCGCTGCGGTTGCAGCTGCAATTACGCCTTCTCGATGGTCACGGATTCGATGATTACGTCATCGTAAGGGGCGTCGCGGCGGTCGGTCTTGACGCTTGCAATTTCGTCCAGGACCTCGAAGCCCTCATAGAGCTGGCCGAACACGGAGTAGCCGTCGGCGGGGCCGGGGCCCACCTGGTCGTGATCCAAAAAGTGCACGTTGTCGCCGTGGACGATAAAGAACTGGCTGCCGATGGAGTTAGGGAGGGAAGTCTTTGCCCAGCTGAGGGCGCCTCGCATGTGGGATAGGCAGGGGTCGTACTTGTCGCCGATGGTGGTGCCCGGGCCCTTGGCGGAGTGCCCGCCGGTGCCGTTCCTGTTGGTGAAGTCGCCGCCCTGGATCATGAAATCCTTGATGATACGGTGGAAGGGAGTGCCGTCGTACTTGCCCTGCTTGGCAAGCTCAATGAAGTTGGTGGCGCATTCGCCCACCCGTTCTTCGAAGAGGCGGAGCTTCATGGTGCCGTGGTTGGTTTTCATGATGGCGATGGTTTCGCCTGCCTGGGGTTTGTCGAGCTGGTTGAATGCCATTGGGTACTCCTTTAGGAATGGGGTATGAGGTCGCTACGCTTTGAGGTATGGGCAATTTTTGCTGCATTCCGGCGTAACGCAAGGTTCTGCTTATATATATAAAAACAAGGCGTATTTTATAGAGCGCAAAAGAAAAAAGTCCTTGAAAAAATCTAACTTCTAGCAAGAAAATACCTCAAAATGAGCGGAGCGAATGACCTCACACCTCAGAGGGCGCTTGCGACCGCGCTGACGCCTATATGAAAGACAACTGCAAAAGACTTCAAGAACTCCTCTCGGCCCAGGCTATGGAATTCGCCCTGGACGAGATGGCCGCAAAGATTGCAAAGATGCACCCAAGTGCCGACAACATGATTGTCCTCGGCATGGCAAGCCGCGGGATTCCCCTGGCACAAAAGCTCAGCAAGCGCTTGAGCGAAAAGTTCGGGAAACCCATCGAGACCGGCAGCCTGGACGCCACGTTCTACCGTGATGATTTCCACTACCGCAAAAAACTGGGCTCTACGGAAATGCGTTTTACCGAGATGCCCGCCAGCGTAGAAGGCAAGGTGGTGATTCTGGTAGATGACGTCCTGTACACAGGTCGCTCCGTTCGGGCGGCATTGCAGGCCATTTTGGACTTTGGACGCCCATCGGTGGTTCGGCTTTGCGTCTTGGTGGACCGGGGCCATAGGGAACTGCCCATCGCACCCGACTGCGTGGGACTCACCGTTGAAACCGCACAGAACCAGGAAGTCCGGGTGAACATCGAACCCATTGACAATGAAAATTCCGTCTATCTCGTAGAAGTGGAGGCTTAGCTTGAGCGCACTTGAAATTAAGCACCTGTTTGGACTGCGCGGCGTATCGAAACAAGATATTCGCCTGATTCTCGACCATGCGAAACAGTTTAGAGAAGTCCTTGAACGCCCCGTGAAAAAGGTGCCGAGCCTTCGGGGCATGACGGTGGTGAACCTGTTCTTTGAAAACAGTACCCGCACCCGCACCAGCTTTGAACTCGCTGAGAAAAGGCTTTCGGCCGATACGGTGAACTTTACCAGCAGTAACTCCAGCGTCAAGAAAGGAGAAACTCTGGTCGATACCCTCCGCAACATTGAGGCCATGAAGATTGATATCGTGGTGGTCCGCCACAAGGGGACGGGCGTTCCGAAGTTTTTGGCCGACAACAGTAAGGCCATCATCGTGAATGCCGGAGATGGCGCCCACGAGCATCCGACCCAGGCGCTTCTGGACATGCTTACCGTAGAAGAAAAGCTTGGGACTCTTGAAGGTAAGAACGTGACCATCGTAGGCGACATCCGCCACAGCAGGGTTGCCCGCAGTAACCTTTGGGGTATGACCACCATGGGGGCTCATGTGACCCTTTGCGGACCTAGCACCCTGGTTCCCCGCAACACGGAACTTATGTCCAATGTCACCTGGGAAAGCGATGTGAAAAAGGCGGTAAAGAATGCCGACGCCATTATCGCACTTCGCCTGCAAAAGGAACGCATGGACGACGCCCTGCTCCCTAGCATGCGTGAATACCGCAACACCTTCGGTATCACCCACGAACTTTTGGAATGCGCCAAGGACAAGGTTCTGATTATGCACCCGGGTCCTATCAATCGCGGCGTAGAGCTGGATAGCGAAATCGCTGATGGTGAAAATTCTGTCATCTTGAACCAGGTGACAAATGGCGTTGCCGTCCGCATGGCGGTGCTTTACCTTTTGGCCGGAGGCCGTGCCCATGAATAAGATTGTTCTCAAGAATGTTCGTCCTTTTGTAAACGGGAAGTTTGAAGCTCCTACCACCATGAACCTTGCCGACGGCAAGTGGGTCAAGGAAGATTTGACCGACGCGACCGTCTTTGATGCCGGTGGGGCTCTTGCGCTTCCGGCCCTTTTCGGCCTTGGACTGGACTTTAAGGAACCTCTTCGTGACGACATTTACGACTTCAAGGATGGCGTAGATGCCATGCGTCGTGGTGGATTCTACGGTGGTCTTTACGAAAGTTCTGACAATGCCATCGACGATTCCCGTAAGCTTTCTGCCATCAAGCAGATTAGCAGCTTTGCCGGATTTGCGTTCGGCTTCTTGGGCGCCTTCAGCATGGGCTACAAGTGCAAGGAACTGACGGAGATGATCGAGCTTGCCGAAGAGGGGGCTGTCGGTTTTGGCGACGGTAACCAGGACGCCACCCGGACCAGGTTTTTGCGCCTTGCCATGGAATACGGTTCCATGACGGGCAAGCGTTTCTTCTTTATGCCGCTGGACGAATCCCTCCGCCATCACGGGCTTGTCCACGAGGGCCATTACGCCGATACACTTGGCATGAAGGGAATCCCCCGTGTGGCAGAAACCATCGCTGCTTTCCGCATTCTTGAAATGGCTCGGTTCTTAAAAGTTCCTGTGCATTTCAAGCAGGTCAGCTGCGGTGAAACTTTGAAGTTAATTGAAAACGCTCGGGAACAGGGCGTGGACGCTACCTGCGATGTGGATATCTATCACCTGTTGCTAGACGATAGCTGTCTGTTCAATCTGGATTCTCACTGTAATGTGGTGATGCCGTTCCGCTCGGCAAGCGACAAGGAGGCTCTGTGGCAGGGACTCAAGTCCGGGACGGTGAACGCTATTAGCGTGAACCACGATCCGGTGCTCCGTCAAGATAAAGAAGTGAACTTTGAAGATGCTGTGCCAGGCGCCATCTCTTTGGAAATAGCGCTCCCTGCTTTGTGGAAGCCTCTGGTAGAAAAGTTGGGCGATGCTCGTGCTCTGGAGTTGTTGTCCTTTGCCCCAGCAAAGATTGCAGGCGCTGATTCTTCCGACCTGTCTCTGGGTTCCAAGGCGAATCTTGTGGTGTTCAATGACAAGGAAGAAACGGTGGTAGCTCCGTCCTTGTTTGCCGGTCAGGTTCGCAATTGCCCGCTTCTGGGTCAAACACTTTCTGGCAAAATCAAGGGTTCCTATTTGGGCGGTCTTTGGACCGAGGTCTAGGCTAAATGATTGAACCCCTGCAGTTGTTCTGGATTTTTGGCATTGTGGTCCTGGTGCTTACACTGGTGGCCCTGTGGGAAATTCAGCGCAGTTACTATCGCAGGGAACACGAGGTCATGTTCGGGACGCCCCTCTTTGATGCTCAGATTAAAGAGTTGGGACTCCTTCCTGATGAAATCAGGGTCCTTGAAAAGCTAGTCCGTTCTTCGAAGTACGAAAACAAAGACGCTATCTTGAATACGGCAACCCTCTTTGAATCGGCAGTGTCCAACTACTACGATTTCAAGGGCGAAGAAAATGTCAAAAAAGAGGTGCTTGAGGTTATTGCGAGGCTCCGTAGAAAATTGAATTTTACGGCAGCAAATCATCTTGCTACAGTAACCTCTACAAGACAGTACAACGAGACGAATCGCGTAGATGTTCTCTTGGACGGTGGAACCCGAATGTTCCATTCGACGATTCTTGGAACGGATGAACTGGGGCTTGTGGTCGGATACGACGAATCCGTAGGTTCGGGGCGCTCCCTGGTGGGCCGGAATGTCCGACTACGCTGGACCCGGCCAGAAGATGCCGTATACACGGCCAAGGTTGCGGTCAAATCCTTCAATTCGGGCCGCCTTACGCTATCTCATGCGACAAACCTCGAAAAGAAGCAATTGCGCCGTTGGGTTCGCGAACCGGTGGATTTCCCGGTGGTGGCGACCTTTGAAGATGGTTCTACCAGCAATGGGGTGCTTTTGGACCTATCTGCGGGCGGTATCCTTCTTGGGCTTCCGGTGGACTGCTCTTCGGGGCAGCACTTAAAAATCAAGTTCGAATTGCCCAGTTTTGGCGAAGAAGATGTGGAAATTGAGATTTTGCGCAATTTGGGGCAAAAAAATCCAATATTTCCGGATTACTATTTCTTGACGGCCTCCTTCTTCGGGGCCTTCGGGTGGACCCAGGAGAGGGTCCTGCAGTACATTTTCGAGGTCCACAAGCAAAAAAAGGCCCCCGAAGAGGTCTAAAAAAGTCCTAAGTAGTTCATTTTCAATGACTTAGATGAATTTTTTGCTTGACATTTGGCTTTTATAAAGGTAGAATTAGGGTAGTATAGTTTCCGATTGGAGTTTATTTTGGCTTTAAGTCTGCTAGCTAAGATTCGCGGTGAACGCGTGACCGTAGGCATTGATGTTGGGCATTACAGCATCAAGTATGTTAAAGTCTATCATAATAGCCGCGGTGGTAAGGTGGTGGTCGATGCCGACCTTGAACCGGTACCCGAGGGTGCCATTGTCAACGGCGAAATCCAACGTCGCGAAGGCGGTGACGAACCCCAAGATCCGAACGCCAAAAAGGAAAAAGACGGCTATGAGCTCTTGAGCGAAGCTATGACCAAGCTTATGCTACGTCATCCTCTGGATGAATCTACGGACTTGGTGGCTTCTGTGAACTGCGGCGCTGGCGCCGGTGGCGTCCTGGTGGACCGGTTGAGCGTAAAACTCCCTAAAAATGGAGATGAGGCCGCCATTATTCTCCAGACCGCCCAGTCCCGTCCGCCCTTCGATGACCAGGATAACGTCATTGACTACGAAGTGGCTTCCCGCGAAAACGATGAAGTAAAAGTGAATGTGGTGGCGGCAAAGAACGCCTTGCTGGACTCATGGGCCCAGTTCTTTACGGTAAAGGGCCTCAAGCTGTCTGCAATTGATGTGGATATCTTCGGACTTCTCAATGCCTATATGGCGACAGCCAGCGAAGAAGATTTGAATACCACCTGCGCTATTGTGAACATTGGCGAAAAGAAGATGAGTATTGCCTTTGTGCAAGACGGAGCCTTCCACTCCATGCGTGCCATGACTGGCGGTTCCTTGGATTTGGTGATTTCCAAGCTGGGAACTCATTTGGGTATTGATGCTGCCAAGTGTCACGAAATTTTTGAGAAGGGCGATCTAGGGGTGGTGGATGGATTCTCCGAAGCCGAAGTAGAAGAAGCCATGAAGCTTGCTTTCGAAGACCTAATGGCGCAGATTGAGTTTGGTATCCGTTATTTCGAATCTTCGGAGGATTCGAAGTCTCTTGGAAAAATCTTCTTGGGCGGTGGAGGAGCCTCGATCCCTGGAATGAAGGCTTATATAGCAGAGCGCACAGGGCTTGAAACTGACACAGTGAACCCATTCCGCTATGTGGAGTGCGATGCCAAGGTGTTTGGTGCAAATGGCATTTCTCTTGGCCTTTCTAATATTTATGCCCCCGCGTTGGGCCTTGCGATGAGGAAGTTCTAATGGCTACGAAAAAGAAAAAGGAAGATGCAAAATCCTCCGTGGCTACAAGGAAATCTCTTTGCATTTCCATTAACCTGCTTCCCAGGGAATACCGTAAGCCAGTCAAGGATTTTTCTTGGATTACGGATCGTCGTGTGGTGTGGCCGACCCTTGCACTCATCGCTGCGGTGATTAGTGTAGTGATGTTGTTCTCTTTCATTGAAGAAACTCTTTCTGGGCTTAACCAAGAACTGGATCGGGTCAAGGCCGAAGTGGAGCGGGAACGCCCGCTTCTCACAAAGATTAGCGATTTGGAGCAGAAACAAGGTATTATCAACACAAAGATAAACGCTCTCAAGTCTATTCAGGTAAGCAAGAAACGTTGGGTTATTTTGTTTGAAAACGTGTCATCGGTACTGCCGCCTAATATGTGGCTTACCAGCTTGAATCAGGTAAGCGACAATGATTTGGAAATGCGCGGAACCACTTTTGATTTTTCCGAAGTGGCCGAGTATATGGTGAAGCTTGAGAAGCAGGTGAGCGTCGAAAAAGTTTCGCTGGTGAACATTTCTACTTCGAAGGTTGATGGGGAAGAAGCGTATACCTTCACTATCAAGGTGCTCCTGAAGCAAGATTTGGGAATGGAGGGGTAGCATGGGTAACATAGATTGGAAAGACAAAAAGAATATATACGCCCTCTCCATTATCGTCCTGATTTTGGCGGCTGCCTACTGTGTATATACCTATATGTGGGATCCTTTTGTCCAAGAGCGAACCAGCCTTGAAAATCAGTTGCAATCTGCCCAAGCAGAACTGGACAAGATTAACGCTCAAAAGAAACGTATTGCCGAGTTGGAAATGCAGCTGGTTCAGGCGGAAAAGGATTTTGAAAAACTGAAAGAAATGTTCCCCGAAGAAGAAAAGGTTCCTCTGCGTTTGCAGGACTTGTACTCTGTGCTACGCAGTTCGGGGGTGCAGATCCAGCGGTTTAATCCCGAAGGTGGCAGCGAGAAGGAACATTATAAGGAAAACCGCTATTCCATTGCGGTTAATTCCGGTTACCACATGCTTGGCTACCTATTTGCGGAGATTGCGAACTTCAATTACCCGACGTCAATTTCCAACTTGCGCCTGAACCGTTATTCCGGCATTGCTGCTGAACTCCAGAAGGCGGAAACCCATGGATGGACTCCCATCACCATGTCGGTTACATTCAACTTGACCACCTATACATCTAAGAAGGTAGCAAAATGATGAAAAAAGTATTTGTCCTTTTGTTCCTTGCTTTTGCTGCATCTTCGTTGGCGGCCCAGATTAAGGATGTTCGTTTTGTCTGTGATGCCAAGAAATGCGGACTGGAATACCAGTTTGCATCCGAAGAGGATTTACCCACGTTTTTCCAGAAGTACGATGCCGCTTCGAAAAAACTTACGGTTGGTTTTTCCAATACGGAATTTGCTCTGGGCGAAGGATCTTACGATATAGACGCTGCCTCCGAATGGGTTAAATCTATGAGGGTTTTCAAGGATAAATATCGCGGTATGGATTTCTTGAAAATCGAAATGTCTGTAGGCCCGTCTCTTGCAAGCGACAAGAACGAAATCTCTTTGGATGGCTCTAAATTTTTGCTGAATCTTAAGGGAAATCAGGGCAAGGCTTGGACGCTTTCTAAGATTTTTGCACAGAAGAAAAAAGAAGCCGACAAGCGAGCTCTTGAAGAAAAGAAAGCAGCCGAAAAGGCTGCTCTCGAAGAAAAGAAACGTTTAGCCGAAGAAAAGAAGGCTGCCGAAAAGCAGGCTCTCGAAGACAAGAAGGCTGCTGCCAAGGCCGCAGCCGAAGAAAAGAAACGCTTAGCCGAAGAAAAGAAAGCTGCTGAAAAGGCTGCTCTCGAAGAAAAGAAGCGCCTAGCCGAAGAAGAAAAGGCTGCTAAGAAGGCTGCCGCTGAAGAGGCGAAACGCCTGGCTGACGAACAGAAAAATCTGGATAAAGTTGCCAAGGATAGTAGCGCTATATCGGCTCTTCTGCCAGGTGTCAAGGAGTTTACGGTACTCATGGGATCTGGCATGGAACAGTTCCGGCTGGTGACGGATGATGCTATTGATATCAAATATGTATCTGGTCCTGACAAGGCCTCTATCATTACGGTTGGGGTTGCCGGTCCGCAAAAGTCTCCTATATTCAAGATAGGAGCAGGTTCCCTTGTGAAATCCGCAACTTGGGGTGCCAATGGCTTAAAGCTCCAGTTGCCGGTGGGACTACGGCCGGTTGTTTTGGTCCAGGATGGAGCTTTGGTCTTGCAGACCTCCGAAAACGCCATAAAGAAGGACGGTTTCATATTCTGGTCGGCAAAACCCGAAGGAATCTTTGTACGTGACTGGATGAAGGCTGCTGAAGCGAGTCAGAACTTCGACACCTTTGTGAATAAATTTGAAAAGGACAGTAAGAAGATTGTGTCCGGAGCCCAGGTGTTCCACCTCAAACCGGTGGTGCGCGAACTTATTGTGGTTGAGGATGAAATTGATATGTACGCAGGTCCCAACGATAATTCCCAGATTATCAATCGCCTTTCATTTGGCGACCGCTTGGTGAACTTGGACTTGGTTGGTCTCTACTACAAAGTTCAGAGTGGTGCACGTGTGGGATTTGTAAACCGTCGTTCCGTAAGCTACAAGGATGAACTTTCTGCTGTCCAGCAGGAAAGACTCAAACAGGTAGACAAGGAGCGGGGAGAACTTGCCGAAGGTTCGATTAACATTGCAAGCCAGTTGGATGGCATGTACGAAGATCGCGTCACTTATAGTTCCTTTGGACGTCGTGACCCCTTCGTAGAAGTGAAGGGACTGGTTGAAGAAGGTATTAACATCGACCAGGTGGAACTGGTGGGTATCATTTGGGAATCCGATGTGCCTATGGCCATTTTGGTTGAATCCAAAAATCCGTCCATCTCTTATACCCTCAAGGAAGGGGATAAGATCTTGAACGGTAAGGTATTGAAAATTACAGAAACAGATGTGCTCTTCCTAATTCAAGAATTTGGTGTGAGCCGTCGCTACTCCATGGGTCTTCCCGATAAGTATGGGGGTAAAAAGTGAAAAAAGTAGCTAAGATCGTTCTCATCCTGCTTCTTGCGGTAGGCTTTGCGGCATCATTTGCTCAGCAGCCTGCAGAGAGTGGCCCTTCGGAGCCAAACAAGAAGCTGTATAACTTCACCTTTGTGGATATGGATTTTGATGCCGTATTCCGTTCCCTCTCCGTGACTGCGGGCGTGGATATTTTGCTTGCTCCCGATGTTAAGGGCAAGATGAGCCTCAAGATTACCAAGAAAACTTGGCAGGAAACTTTGGACATTATCTGCGAAATCAATGATTTGACCTGGCTTATTCAGGACAAGTACATTGTAATCCAGCGTTCCAGTACTTACCAGGCCAAACAGAAAAAGCTTGCCGATGAGGAAGCTCAGGCAGAGCAGAATGCACCTCTGGTTCGTAAGAATTTCCAGGTGCACCATGCCAAGGCTGATGAGCTTGTGAAGGTGCTGGAAAGCATGAAGTCCAATCGTGGTCGCATTACTGTGGTGGAACGTACAAACTCTATCATCGTTTATGATACCGACTCTCGCATTGAGCAAATGGACAATGCTCTGAGTGAACTTGATATTGAAACTCTCCAGATTATGATTACGGCTAAGCTTGTGGTGGTGAACAGCGAACTTGCTCGTGAGCTGGGAGTGGACTGGACTGCTACTATGGGAAGCACAGCCCTTACTCCCGGTACTGCCGGAACGCCTAACGGAAGTGGTGCCGGCGACACTCGTACAAGTGCAGCCATCCGTTCTTTCCCCAACAACGGTGTGTCTCCTGCTGTGAGTGGAGCCTCTACGGCCATTACAACCAGTGTGCTGGATAACCATCTGCAGCTTGCCATTTCTAACCTGATGGGTGATGCTTCTACCGAGGTGCTTGCCAGTCCTCAGGTTTCTACCTTGGATAACACAGAAGCCCAGGTGTTCATGGGTGACAAGGTTTCTATCCGCGTGATTGACGATAGCGGTGAGTCTTCTACCCAGCTGGTGGAAACGGGTATCAAACTGACAGTAACGCCCCATGTCTCTGGCGACAACCGTATTTTGCTGGATCTGCACCCTGAAAACAACTCTTATGACTATGACTCCAAGGGTGAAATTGTCATCAGTACCCAGGAAGCCAAGACAAAAGTTGTGGTGGCCGACGGTGAAACCGTGGTTATCGGTGGTCTGACCCGTAACGAGACTCAGGAATCTGAAAGCGGTATTCCTTTCTTGAAGGATATTCCGCTGTTTGGCAATCTGTTCAAGTATTCTCGTAAGTCTGTGGTCAAAAAAGACCTGGTTATTTTTGTTACACCTCGCATTATCCGTAATTACATTGGCAATGTGGATATTTCCGAGGTTTCCGCAGAAAAGGCTACAGCTCCTGCCGCTCCCGAAGCGAAGAAGGTAGAACAGAAGCCTGCAGCACAGGCCAAACCCGCTGCGGCTCCTGCTAAGCAGCAGGCTCCTGCGGCCCAGCAGTCGCAGAAACCGGCAGCGTCCAAGGCTCCGGCAGCTCCCGCCCCAGCAAAGAGTGATGACGGCGATTGGGAATAGTTTCTCGGCTTGAAAGAGTGTTAGCAAAAGACCAGGGCGAATGCCCTGGCCTTTAATTTTTGACTTGTCTGTCTCGGACTTTTACGGACCTATTTAAACAGGTCGTTGTCGTCTTCGTCCTTGACAGATACTTCTGTACCGGTGGCAGAATCGTCCGTGCCGTCGTCGAAGGTGTCGGCCGGGCTGATTCGGCTGGTGCGTTTGACCTTCTTCGCGGTGAACTTGCTGCCGAGCGCCTTGTAGCTCTTGATGTCGGCGACTTCTGTGAGGTCGAGTTCTTCCTTCTGGACTTCGCGGCCTACCTGGTATTCCATCAGTTGGCGGGCGTCGTCTGTGGCGAAGAATTCAATCATCTGGGAATCCTTGTGATCACTGATGAGATTGAATTCCGTTGTCATGGGACAGCCTTCCAAGTTGAAACGCTTCACCATGTAGTTGAAGTTTCCGCCCTCGAAGTAGAGGATGGTAAAGACCTGGGTGGGGTCGAACTTGTGGATGTACTTGATGCCAGTTCCCACAAGAATCGGGTCTGCCATATCGTGAACCCGGGCCCTGCCGTTTTCCTTGACGATGAGGATCTTGTCCTTCTCGCCGAATTCGCCGATGCGGTCGCCCCTTCTCTGGGTGCTGATGAGTCCGGAGAGGGCGTCAAAGTACAGCACGCGGGCCCCCAGGGTGCTTACGCCCTTGCGGATACGCTTGACGGTCTTGACCGGGTACTTGGTGACGATATTGCCCATGGCACCGCGTCCTTTCACTTCGATGGAACTGAAGTCCACTTCGAAGTTCAGCTTGGTGCGGGGGCGGGGCTTCAGGGTCACTTCTACCACTTCGGCTTCACCGTTTAGGTTGCTGGACATGTACAGGAGGCGGCTACCGGGCTTGTTCTTGCCCATGTAGTAGTCCTTGTCGCGGGTCACGCCGCCTACGTTGAAACGCTTGATGTAGGCGGTGCCGTCCTTGCCGTCCTGGTGGATGACGTTGTAGATGTGGCGCTCGTCGTCCTTGTTGAACTTTTCAACGAGCACAATGTTCTTGCCCACGAAATCCTTGTCGGAAACCTTCACCACCTTAAAGCTGCCGTCGGCCTTGAACACGATGAGGTCGTCGTACTCGGACACGTCGAAGAGGTATTCTTCCTTCTTCATGCCGGTGCCGAGGAAGCCTTCCTTGCGGTTCACGTAGAGCTTCTGGTTTGCGAGAGCCACGTGCACGGCGCTCACCTGGCCGAATTCGCCAATTTCAGTCTTGCGGTCGCGACCTTCGCCGTACTTCTTGAGGATGTTCTTGAAGTAGTTCACGGCGTAGTCGGTGAGGTGTTCCTTGTTGTAGTTCACCTCTTCAATCTTCTTGTCCAGTTCTTCCAGGAACTCGTCGGCTTTTTTGCGGTCGAAACGGCTGATGCGGCGGACCGGAATTTCGGCCAGCTTCAGGATTTCTTCGCGGGTCACTTCCCGGCGGAGCTTGCGCACATAGGGTTTCAGGCCTTCGTCAATCAGCTGGACCATCTCGTCGTGGGTTTTCGCCTTCTTGATGACCTCGTAGACTTCCTTCTCGATGAAAATTTTCTCGAGGCTCGTCATGTGCCACTGGTCTTGCAGGTGCTTGAGCTCGTTGTCCAGTTCCCAGTCCAGCAGGTGCACCGTGTGGTCGGTGCTGAGCTTCAGAAGTTCGGTGGTGCTGCTGAATTTCGGCTTCTTGTCGATAATCACGCAGCTGTTGGCGGCAAGTGTCGTCTGGCAGTCGGTAAACGCGTAGAGCGCGTCGATGACGACCTGCGGGTCGGAACCTGCCTGCAGGTGGATCTGGATTTCCACGTTTTCGGTGGTGTGGTCCACAATCTGCTTGATCTTGATTTTGCCCTTGTCGTTGGCCGCCACGATGGAGTCGATGAGGCTATCGGTGGTGGTGCCGAAGGGAATTTCCCGGATGACCAGCGTCTTGTTGTCGAGCTTTTCGATGCGGGCACGGACCTTGAGGCGTCCGCCGCGCTGGCCGTCGTTGTATTCGCTCACGTCGATGATGCCGCCCGTGTAGAAGTCCGGGTAAAGCGTGAACTTGCGGCCGCGCAGGTAGTCGATGCTCGCCTGGCACAGTTCCTTGAAATTGTGGGGGAGGATGGTGGTGGAAAGGCCCACCGCGATGCCGTCCACGCCCTGGGCCAGGAGAATCGGGAACTTCGCGGGGAGCGTCACCGGTTCCTTGGAACGCCCGTCGTAGTTCGGGATCCATTCCGTAGTCTCGGGGTTGAACATCACGTCGAGCGCGAAGTCGCTGAGCTTGCCTTCGATGTAACGCGGGGCGGCCGCCTCGTCGCCCGTAAGCGGGTTACCCCAGTTACCCTGCGGCTCGATAAGCAGGTTTTTCTGGCCCATGTTCACGAGAGCGAGAATGCGGCGCTGCACCGGCTTGAGGCCGTCCTCGAAGTAGGGCACGGCGCGGTCGAGAATCGTATAGCTCGCGTAGTCCAGGAACCAGCCGTTGTAAAGCTTTTCCAGGTGGTTTACGTTCGAAAGTCCTAAAGTTTTCTGTTCTTCATCCATAATTTAGCCTTGAGGTCGCTTCGCTTTGAGGTGTGAGGTCGCTTCGCTTTGAGCTAGATAATCGCGCCTGTGGCGCCTTACTTTGCTCAAAGGGCCGAAGGCCCGTGCTCATAACTCGTAGCTCATACCTATTAAAGTTCCTCTACCGCCTCGGTGCGCAGGTTTTCGACGATGTAGTCCTGGCGGGCCTGGGTGTTCTTGCCCATGTAGTATTCCAGCAACTTGCCGAGCGATGCGTCGCTTGGCATGGTGACGGTCTCCAGGTGCATGTTTTCGCCGATAAGCAGCTTGAAGTCCTCGGAATCCATTTCACCGAGACCTTTGAAGCGCGTGATTTCCAAATCCTTCTTGTTGATTTCCTTCGCGGCCTTGTCGCGTTCCTCTTCGTCGTAGCAGTAGAAGGTCTTCTTCTTGTCCTTGCGGTTGCGCACGCGGAAGAGCGGCGCCTGCAATATGTAGAGGTGTTTTTCCTGCACGAGTTCCGGGAAGTACTGCAGGAAGAACGTCATCACCAAAAGGCGGATGTGCATACCGTCCACGTCGGCATCGGTCGCGATAATCACCTTGTCGTAGCGTAGGTCCTCGAGCCCGTTTTCGATGTTGAGGGCGGCCTGGAGCAGGTTCCATTCCTCGTTCTCGTACACGATTTTCTTGGAGAGGCCGTAGCTGTTCTTCGGCTTGCCGCGCAGGCTGAACACCGCCTGGGTCTTGGGGTTACGTGCCGTAGTGATGGTACCGGAGGCGGAATTACCCTCGGTAATAAAAATCATGGTCTCGCTCTTGAGCGGGTTTTTGGCATCGGTGAGGTGCACGCTGCAGTCACGCAACTTCTTGTTGTTGAGGTTTGCCTTCTTGGCGCGCTCGTTGGCGAGTTTCTTGACGCCGGCCAGTTCCTTGCGGAGCTTTTCGTTCTGGTTGATGCGCTCCAGGAGCTTCTTGGCCGTATCCTCGTTCTTGTGGAGGTAATTGTCCAGCTCGCGGGCCACAAAGTCCACAATCCAGGTACGGAGCGCGGGGCCGTTGGGGGCCGTGGTGGTAGAACCGAGTTTTGTCTTGGTCTGGGATTCAAAAACCGGTTCCTGGATGCGCACGGAAACGGCTCCCACGATGCAGTTGCGCACGTCGGATGCGTCGTATTCCTTCTTGAAGTGGTCGCGCACGCCCTTCACCAAGCCCTCGCGGAATGCCGCCTGGTGGGTTCCGCCCTGGGTGGTGTGCTGGCCGTTCACGAAGCTGAAGTAGTGCTCGCCTTCCTGGTTCGAGTGGGTGATGGCGAACTCGATGTCCTTGCCCTTGCAGTGGATGACCGGGTAGCGGATGGTGTCATCGGTACGGCTGTGGAGCAGGTCCAAGAGCCCGTTCGGGCTATTGTAATCCTTGCCGTTCATCACCAGCGTGAGCCCGTTGTTCAGGTAGGCGTAGTTCCAGATTTTCTCTTCCATGTAGGCGGGGAGGAACCGGAAGTTCTTGAACAGGTCGTTATCGGGCTCGAAGTAGATTTCGGTGCCGTTCTTCTCGGTGGTGGAGGTAATCTTGAAGTCCTTCACCAGGATGCCCTTGCTGAACTCGGCGCGCTTGACCTTGCCGTCGCGGAAACTTTGTACGATAAACTTTGTGGAGAGCGCGTTCACCGCCTTGGTACCCACGCCGTTCATGCCTACAGACTTCTGGAAGGCTTCGGAATCGTACTTGCCACCCGTATTCATCTTCGACACGCAGTCGATGACCTTTTCGAGCGGGATGCCGCGGCCGTAGTCGCGCACGCGGCAACTGTGGTCTTCCATGTCGATTTCAATCTTCTTCTGTGGTCTTCCATGTCGATTTCAATCTTCTTGCCCGCGCCCATGGCGAACTCGTCGATGGAGTTGTCGATAACTTCCTTCGCGAGCACGTAGATGCCGTCGTCGGGGCTCTGTCCGTCGCCCAGCTTGCCGATGTACATACCGGGGCGGAGCCTAATGTGTTCGTACCAATCTAGAGTCTTGATGCTGTCCTTGTCGTACTTTACAGCCATTATCTACCTTTTCAAAACAAAAAAAATGCTTTTTTCGCCAATTTTAAGAAATTTCGCGATATTTCTTGCGGGAAATGCCCGGACTCGCGGCTCCGGTCCGCCCTTTGCTCCTAATATAGCAAAATTTTTTGTCAAAGAGTGACAATTTGTGCAGTATCCGTTTTCTTGCTGGTTTTTTCTAAAAAGGTGGGGTATTGCTATATTTAAACGGCCCGTTTTCGATTTTAGGGAGGAGTTATGGCTATTGCGATGGAAGAGACGGTGAACCCCATGCAGTTCACCCAGGTGTTCAAGGTGACGCCGGAGATGATTGACGACAACCACCATTTCAACAACGTGTGGTCCGTGCAGTGGATCCAGGACATCGCCATCGCCCACTCCGAATCGGTAGGCGGCACCGCCCTCATGAGAAGTCTTGGCGCCGGCTGGATGATCCACGTGCAGCACATCGAATACAAGAACCAGGCGTTCCTGGGCGACGAAATCAAGGGCACCACCTGGGTGGCGGCTTACGGCAAGGTGGCAACCATTCGAAAGTGCAAGTTCGAGCGGGTGTCCGACGGCAAGGTGATTTTCGAATCCGAGACCCAGTGGGTGCTGGTGGACCTGAACCGCGGCCGCCCTATGGCCATTTCCGACGAGATGAAGAAGTTGTACGTAGAAGGGGCGTAGGGGGAAGCCTCCCCCCTCGCTCCAGCCTCATGTCATCCCCGACTTGGTCGGGGATCTCCTTGAGTCTTACGCTACCCCCTCTCCTAGGGGCTGTACCCCTCAAAAAAGCCTGCCCGTGCGTAGCTGGCCGAATCGATGCTGTAAATTTCGCATAGAAAAACTTCCTAAGTTTATCAAAGCAAAAGCGACTTCCATACGGAGGTCGCTTTTAAATGGGGCTGATTATTTTTTTACCCCTTCTTCCCACTGATCTCGTTCTTGAGCCACTTGGTCAATTCGTCTTCGGCAGACAGTTTCATTTTTTTAGATTGGGCAATCACTGCTTGCCTAATTTGGCAAACACCGTTTGCCAAATATGTTTCCGTTGGGGGCAAGGTTGCCAAATTATCGCCCAAATCGCTTGCCAACGGCGCGTTTGCCCCGAATTCGGTGGCTGTAAATTCAAGAACGGGGCGAGCCAAACACTTGAATTCCGAGTAGAACTGACGAAAAATCAATCGTTGCGTCAAAGACGAAGAATAAAGCGTTAGGGATAGCGAGCCTGCGAAGCGTGACCCCCTGGGGCGGAGACCTGCTTGCAAGGCTCCGTGAGCGAAGTGAATATAGCCAGCCTCTGTAGGGGTAACGCCCAGATAAATTAATCGTAGAAACCTCTTGACAAAGTCTTTCTGACAATTTATATTTAGTGCACAAGTGAGTAGAATTAGCTCGCAATGACAAAGAATAAAGCCCCGCTGTTTCAGCATGTCTGCGGGGGAGGAGTAGAAGATGAATGATGCGAAAACTAGCGGTGTCGGTATCTGGCTTGACGAAATTGTCCCATGCCTCAAGGATACTGAAACTGGTGAAATAAAGGAAACGGTTGTGTTCAGGATAGAAAGCCGGTCGTTCCTGAAAAAATTCAACGAAAAGAATGGTTGGGGAATCAACTGGATTGAAGTTCCGGACAATGTCGAAATTTTCGCCCTTGCACTGAAGGAAAACAACGAAATACAGGGGCTTGTAGGGGTGAAAAATGACAAAAATTCTGTAGCGTCTTTTATTCATTGGGCATGTACGGCACCTCGCAATAATAAGCATTTGAATGGTTCGCAAAAGTACGTTGGGGTCGGTGGACATTTGTTCGCCATTGCTGCCGATAAGTCAATTCAGTGGGGATATCAAGGGGCGATTCATGGTTTTGCCCTTAACAAGGAACTACTAAATCACTATATTGACGTGTTAGGAGCCATATTCTTGGGTTCATTGCACGAATACCATTTTTTCGTGAATGAAAAGGCGGCAAAACCTCTTTTGGAGACATACACCTATGAATGGAACTAAAGGACCAGTCATCTTGGCGGAATCTATGGAGGCCTACAAGGCTGTTCCCGATCCGTACAAGGATGCTCCGTCGATGCATGTCAATCTATTGGAATTGTCTCGTTATGCAGAAAGGGTCGGCAAGCCGATGTGCGAACTGACTCGAGAAGAAATAGACTTGTTCCGTTTGTGATATTCTCTACCAGCTTGGTAGAGAAAAATGGACATTCAAAGCTGTGTAAATTTGTATATTTAACGAGAACTGCAAAGGAGGTTCCCGTGGACAGGTTGTTTTCGAGATTGCTGAATGTGATGGCCGCGCTGGTCCTTTGCCTTGGTGTTTCGGGCTTTGCCCAGGCCAACTACTCTACTTCGGAGCTGGACACCCTGGTGGCAAACATCGCCCTTTACCCTGACCCGCTTTTGGTGCAGGTGTTGGATGCTTCCACCTACGGAAACCAGATTGCCCCCGCCGCACTGTGGGCGGAATCCCACAAGAACCTGAAGGGGGAGACCCTCGCCAACGCCATCGAGGAGGCGAACCTGCCATACGACCCCAGCGTGCAGGCGCTTTTGCCGTTCCCGTCGGTGCTTTCCATGATGAGCAAGTACCGCACCTGGACCGACCAGCTGGGCGATGCCGTCACCAACCAGAAAGAAGACGTGATGGAGGCGGTTCAGCGCATGCGCCAGAAGGCCTACGCCTACGGACACCTGAAGACAAATGAACAGGTAAAGGTGGAGACCGGCGACAACATCACCATCTACCCGGTGCAGAAGGAATACGTTTACGTGCCGGTCTATAACCCCCGCGTGGTCTATTACGTGCGTTATGACGGCTATAGCCGTGTCTATTACGGTTCCGGCGTGTGGCTCGGCACCTGGTTCGGCGAGTGGGGTTGGGGTTCCTGCTGGATAGACTGGGGCCCCCGCGTTATCTACGTGCGGGATACCCGCTGGTATGCCCATCGGCCGATTCCCCGGCACCCGAGGCGCTACCGCCCGCCTCACCACTTTAACAGCCCGCCTCCGAGAAGGCCCGCTCCGGCACCCGCCAGCCGTGTGGCTCCCGCTCCTGCGGTACGGGTGGCGCCTGCTCCCTCTGGAGCCAGAATGTCGACGGCACCTGCACCGGCGACACGCGTCGCTCCTGCACCTGCCACCCGAGTGATGACGGCGCCTGCTCCCCAGTCTTACCCTGCGGCCAGCCCCGCCTCCGCTCCTGCGGCAAGGCGGCCAGCACCGGGCCCGGGCGGTATCGAACCGGAAAGGCTCCCGACCCGTTATGTGGACAGCGACGACGATTCCAGACGCTACGACAACCGTCGTTACGATTCCAGGAACCAGGGAGGCTCCATCAGCCAGCCGGCCCCCAGGTCCAGGACTTCTTCGGCCCCGAAACCGAGACCTTCTGGCCGCCATTAGAGCCTAAAAATTCCCTTTTTGAGGTGACCTTTTACTATATTCAACAGACCCGCGAGGGTGCCCTGCGGCAGACGTCGCCGGGTTGTTTAACTTAGGGCCTTTTCGGAAGACTAGGACCCTCCAATCGGAAAATGAATTATGGATTTTTCTGCCATTATTGCTGAAGAGCTGAAACTTGAAACTTGGCGCGTGGCCAAGGCCCTGGAACTCATGGACCAGGGGGGCACTATCCCCTTTATCGCCCGTTACCGCAAGGACCAGACGGGAACCCTGAACGAAATTGAACTCCGCGACATCAGCCACCGTCGCGACTACCTGCAGGAACTGACCGACCGCAAGGAAACCATCCTCAAGAGCATCGAGGAACAGGGCAAGCTTACTCCCGAACTGAAGGCCCAGATCGAGGCCTGCAAGGACAAGACCCTGCTTGAAGACATTTACGCCCCCTACAAGCCCAAGAAGCGCACCCGCGCCACCATCGCCAAGGAACTTGGCCTGGAGCCGCTCGCCCGCCTGATGTGGGAACAGGAAGACACCAGCAATACCGCCGAAGAAATCGCCCGCATCTACCTCTCCGAAGAAAAGGGCCTGGCCGACCCGAAGGCCGCCCTCAAGGGTGCAGCCGACATTTTGGCCGAAGAAGTGGCCGACAACACGGAATTCCGCCAGTACCTCCGCGCCCAGATGGAAAAGAAGGGCGTCATGGTCAGCAAGGTCAAGAAGGATTTCGAGAAGCAGGAGACCAAGTTCAAGGACTACTACGACTTCAGCGAACCCGTTTCCAAGATTCCGAGCCACCGCATGCTGGCACTCCGCCGTGGCGAAAAGGAAAAGGTGCTCCGCCTTTCTATCGAAGTGCCTACCGAAGAACTGGTGGGCTACCTGAAGGCCCAGGTCATCAAGAAGGATTCCGTGTGGAAACCCTACCTGGAAGACATGTGCCAGGACGCTTGGGAGCGCCTGCTGCAGCCCAGCATGGAAAGCGAAGTGCGCCTGCTTTTGAAGGACGCTGCCGAAGAGGAGGCCTTCAAGGTGTTCAGCAAGAACCTGCAAGACGTTTTGCTGGCCGCCCCCGCTGGCCACAAGGCCGTACTTGCCCTGGACCCTGGTTTCCGTACCGGCTGCAAGGTGGCTGTTTTGGATGAGAACGGCAAGTTCATGGACCATGGCGTGATTTACCCTCACGAACCCAAGAACGACAAGGCCGGCGCCTGCGTCTACCTGATGCAGCTTATCGACAAGTACAAGATAGACCTGATTGCCATCGGTAACGGTACCGCAAGCCGCGAGACCGACGCCTTCTGTGGCGAGATGGCCCTGAAGTTCAAGGGCAAGGTTCCGCCCCGCGTCATTGTGAGCGAGGCGGGTGCTTCTGTCTATAGTGCCAGCATGATTGCCATCCAGGAATTCCCGAAAGAAGACGTGACCACCCGTGGAGCCATTTCTATCGGTCGCCGTCTACAGGACCCCCTTGCCGAACTGGTGAAGGTGGACCCCCAGTCTATCGGTGTGGGCCAGTACCAGCACGACGTGAACCAGCGCGAACTGAAGAAGCGCCTGGACGAAGTGGTGGAAAGCTGCGTGAACATGGTGGGCGTGGATGTGAACAGCGCCTCCGCACCGCTCCTTTCCCACGTGGCGGGCCTGAGCAGCACCCTTTCTGAAGCCATTGTGAAGTATCGTGAAGAGAACGGCGCTTACGCCAGCCGCGAAGCCCTGAAGAACGTGAAGGGCTTTGGCCCCAAGGCTTTTGAACAGGCCGCAGGCTTTATGCGTATCCCCGGTGCGGAAAACCCGCTGGACGATTCCGCCGTGCACCCCGAAAACTACGCCCTGGTGGAGAAGATGGCCGAAAAGGCCGGAGTCTCCGTGAAGGATATGGTGGGCAACGCCGAGGCGGTGAAGGCCATCAACCTGGAAGAGTTCCTCTCCGACGAGGTGGGTAAGGCTACCCTGGACGACATTCTGAAGGAACTCCAGAAGCCCAGCCGCGACCCCCGTAAGGAATTCCGCTATGCCAAGTTCGACGACCGCATCAAGACCATCAACGACCTGGTGACGGGCAGCTGGATGGAAGGCGTGGTGACCAACGTGGCGAACTTCGGTGCCTTCGTGGATATCGGTGTCCATCAGGACGGTCTGGTGCACGTGTCCGAAATCAGCGACAAGTTCATTGCCGACGCCAAGGAGGCCTTGACGGTGGGCGACATCGTGAAGGTCCGCGTGGTGGCGGTGGACGCAAACCAGAAGCGCATCAGCCTCTCCATGAAGCAGGAATCAACCGATGGTGTTGCCGGTGCAGGTGCCAGTGGCCCGCGCGGCCAGCGTGTCGGCGGACCCAAGGGCGGTTTCGGTGGCCGCGGCCGCGATAACCGCGGCGGACGCCCCCAGGGGGGCATCCAGGGCCACGCTACCATCGCCGACCTGAAGAACAAGATTGCCGGTAAGGAACGCCCGGGCCAGCAGCCGAAAAAGCCAGCCGCCCCCGTCCAGATCGGCAAACTCAACTCCATGCTCAAGCAGATTATGAAAAAGGCTAAATAGCGCTCTCATCGAGAGCGCCCACGGTTGTATTCGCGTTTCAGAGCTTCAAACCTGCGATTGTAGCGAATACAACGTGTAGGGAGGGTTTTAGGGAGGGCGGAAGCCCTCCCTTGTCGCAAATAGCTCTCATCGAGAGCGCCCACGGTTGTATTCGCGTACCAGGGTTTCAAACCTGCGATTGTAGCGAATACAACGTGTAGGGAGGGTCTTAGGGAGGGCGGAAGCCCTCCCTTGTCGCAAACAAAAAAAGCCCGACCTAGTCGGGCTTTTTAATCCTTAGATAAAACTAGAACTGTCGCTTCTGTGAGCAACAAAGCCCCAGTTATTAAACTGGGGCGGTTGCGACCTTTGGACACTTGGCTTTTATGCCTTAGTGTACATGGCCACCTTTAGGTGGGAGCGAGTGAGATTCCGGAGGAACTTCGCTCAAAAAGACGAACGAGCGGTCAGTATCAGTCCCCGGTGAAGATAATCACCAGCACGGATGCCACGAAGGCGGCGGAGACAATCAGGAATTCCCAGGGGTTTTCCATGATGGAGGACTTGGCAGAAGCGGTAGACTCAGAAGGAGCAGCGGCTTCGGCCTTGGCGGCTTCTTCGGCGGCCTTCTTGTCGGCTTCGGACTGGGCGAGGGCGGCGCTGTCAACCGGAGCTTCTTCGGTCTTGGCTTCCAGCACTTCGGCGGAGTCGGCCTTGGCGGTATCTGCGGCGGCTACGGCTTCAGCCGGAGCGGCGGCAGCGGAGTCGGCGGGTGCGGCTGCTTCAGCAGGCTGAGCAGCGGAATCTGCAGGGACTGCGGCGGGAGCGGCAGCGGCTTCGGCAGCAGGCTGAGCAGCAGAATCAGCAGGGGCTGCGGCAGGAGCGGCAGCGGCTTCAGCAGGTGCGGCAGCAGGAGCAGCTTCGGCAGCGGGTGCCGGTGCGGCCTCAGCAGGGGCAGCAGCTGCAGGAGCGGCGGCTTCAGCAGCCGGGGCAGGAGCAGCAGCCGGTGCGGCGGCTTCGGTCTTTGCAGGAGCGGCAGCGGGGGCTGCGGCGGCAGGCTTTGCGGCATCGGCAGCAAAGGCAACGGCAGAAGCCAGCATGGTTGCCAGCAACAGATTCTTAATCTTCATAGTAATCCTCTCTATGTTTAAACTTTAACGCTCTAAAAATAGCACTTCTTTGTCCGATTTGCTCACTTTTTTTCAAAAAAAATCATTTTGTCCGCTTTTTTTATCCTTTTGTCGCTTTTTTGCTGATTATTGCGGCCTAAAAGAGCCGAAAACGCTCCATTTGGGCATGGAAATTTTATCTTGTAATATATGAACTGTAAGCCAGGCGTTGCGGGCTGGCGATTGAAGCCCGCTAGAAAGGGTAGCGAAATAATAGACGGCTCAAGTCGGCTATTATGGAGCGAGGGGAAGGCTTTCCCCGTAACCCCTAACCCCTAGATCCTAACCCCTAACCCCTAAACTACTATGGCATTCAAATACGAAGCGACCGTGCAGCACGGCGAAGACAAGACTGAATACGTGAACCTCGGCAAGGACGGCATTTCTGTCGCCGAGTTCGAAGGCAAGAAGATTTTGAAGGTCGCCCCCGAGGCGCTGACCAAGATCGCCCAGGCGGCGTTCGAGGAAGTGAGCTTCAGACTCCGCCCGGCCCACACCCAGAAGGTGGCGAAGATTTTGCAGGACCCGGAGGCATCGGACAACGACAAGTTCGTGGCCCTCACGCTTTTGAAGAACGCCTGCGTGGCCGCCAAGGGAATTCTCCCGTTCTGCCAGGACACCGGCACAGCCATCTGTATTTGCCACAAGGGCCAGCAGGTCTGGACCGGCGCCGACGACGCGAAAGCGATTTCTGAAGGTATCTACAACGCCTACACCGGCAAGAACCTGCGCTACAGCCAGATTGCCCCCCTCACCATGTACGAGGAGAAGAATACGGCTTGCAACTTGCCCGCCCAGATTGACATCCACGCCGAAGAAGGGGCTGACCTCAAGTTCCTGTTCGTCGCCAAGGGCGGCGGCTCTGCCAACAAGACTTACTACTGGCCCATGACCAAGGCGCTCCTCAACCCCAAGTCTCTTGAGAAGTTTATTTCGGACAAAGTAAAGACTTTGGGTACGGCGGCATGCCCCCCGTACCACCTGGCCATCGTGATTGGCGGAACTTCTGCCGAAATGAACACCCACACCGTGAAGCTCGCTAGCTGCGGCTACCTGGACGACCTTCCGACCACCGGTTCTGAAGGCGGACGCATGTTCCGCGACCTGGAAATGGAAGAAAAGGTTTTGCACATCTGCCAGAAGACGGGCATTGGCGCCCAGTTCGGCGGCAAGTATTTTGTGCACGACGTGCGCGTGATCCGCTGCCCGCGCCATGCGGCTAGCTGCCCGGTCTCTATCGGTGTCTCTTGCTCTGCCGACCGCAACATCAAGGCAAAGATTGACGAGAACGGCCTCTGGCTCGAGAAAATGGAACACCATCCGGAACAGTATTTGCCCAAGGGCGACGCCGTGAACATGGCCCCGGCGGTAGAAATCGACCTTGACCGCCCCATGAAGGACGTGCTCGCCGAACTCACCAAGTACCCGGTGAAGACCCGCCTGAACCTGAAGGGCACCATGATTGTGGCCCGCGACATGGCTCACGCCAAGATTGCCGAAATCTTCGACAAGCAGGAAAAGGGCGAGGCCCTCTCCGATATCGAGAAGACCGTGCTCGAAGTCGTCAGCAACCACCCGATTTACTACGCCGGCCCGGCCAAGACTCCGGAAGGCATGCCTACCGGAAGCTTTGGCCCCACGACCGCCGGCCGCATGGACCCGTACGTGATGCGCTTCCAGAGCAAGGGAGCTTCTATGATCATGGTGGCGAAGGGCAACCGCAGCCAGGACGTGACCGACGCCTGCCACAAGTACGGCGGCTTCTATCTGGGCTCCATCGGCGGCCCGGCGGCTATCCTTGCCGAGCAGAACATTTTGAGCAACGACATCGTGGCCTTCCCGGAACTGGGCATGGAAGCCATCCGCAAGATCACCATCAAGGATTTCCCGGCCTTCATCCTTGTTGACGACAAGGGCAACGACTTTTTCAAGGACTTGCTCTAATCCCGAATTGTCATCCCGGCCTTGAGTCGGGATCACCGATAAAGCATCTCGTCGGAATAACCGGCGGGTTGCTTTTTTTGGAATGAATTGCTCGGAATTCTGCAGGAAATCACTTTATCCGTGATAAAATGCATAGTTTTTTTTACAATTGGTTGTGCGGAAAGCCCTCAAATATTATATTTATACTACACTCTTGTCGCTTATGGCTACATAAGGGGGAGATATGCTTAGAAAAAGTGTCTTGGGATTTGCGATTTTGGCGGCAGGGCTTCTGCTTTGGTCTTGCGGTGACGGTTCGGTGGATTCGCTGAGCGATACCGAACTCTTGATGATCAGCCGTTTCCCGAGTACCATCGACTACGACATGCTGGACAGCATTGTCGAAGCCTGTAAAAAGGACGACGCCTGTTGGGAAAAGGCCAAGAAGACCGGTGAAATCTACCAAGGTGATTACACCAAGGTGCTCAGGGATTCTTCTGGAAATATCGTCATAGTAGAAGGGGATTCCGCCTTCATTTACGACAAGAGCGGCAAGAAGCTTCCGGTTTTCAATTTTTCCTCTAACAGTAATGACGATGACGACGAAGACGTGACCAGCAGCGGAGGTACCGCCACTTCGGGCAGCTCCAGCAAGCGGAGCAGTGCCAGCGGCTACGAGGTAGACGAATATACCGACGGCGGCGATGGCGCTGAAAGCAACGGCTCTGGCTCGGGCGGCACTTCTGTGGCACACGACCGCAGCAGCAGTTCCAAGAAGTCCACCAGCAGCAGTTCCGTGGACTTGAGCTTTTTGAACAGCAGTTCCAGCATAAAGGTGCTCAGCAGTTCTACGATTATCCGTAGCAGCAGCTCCAAGAAGGTAACCAGCAGTAGTTCTGTGGATTTGAGCTTTTTGAGCAGCAGCAGCTCTAGTCTTGGGGTGGCGAGCAGTTCTAGTATTTATCATGAACGTAGTAGCAGTTCCAAGATTGTTGTTAGTGTAAGTTCAGTGTCCGAGAGTAGTAGTTCCGAGACGGTGGTTCAATTGAGTAGTAGTTCTGCCACGCACCATACGGGAGTTAGTTCTAATGCAATGGCCTGTGGTCCACAAACTCTTAAGGGAACCTGTGTTGCCTTGCCTAGTCCGGGAGTCAAAGGAGAACCCGTTACCTACACGTTTACGCCAGCTGAGGATAACACCTGCAACGGTTATAACGAGGTAGAATGGAACGTGACAGTGGAAAACACAGGCGCTTCCATAGTACATGAGGAACATTCCTATAATGCCCCTCAACAAAAATATGATTTTGTTGTTTCATTTTCGACGGTTGGTATAAAAGAGGGGGTGCAGTTCTCTATGGGTGGAGAAAATGTGGTGTGCGACCCGTTAAGGGTCAAATCCCCTTGCAAGACCGCCAACACATATCAGTGTAGTAGAACAAAGATTCCTGCAGATGCTAACGACAATATATGGAAAAATAATCCAAAACAGATTTCTTACGAGTGGAATCTTATTCAGACCGCAGGGTGCTATGAAATCAAGTCTATTGATTGGGCCGGTGCTTTGGCGGGAGAACATGGAACTAGTGTTTCTAGAACTTACACCACGGCCATAAATCAGGCGGTTAAAGTGAATATTACAAATGAGGAGGACGAGATTACGGAAGTCAGTTGTGCCAGTGCTTACGCCGTTTACTCAGAAGAGGTCATTCCTAATTTCGCTGTAAGTAATATAACGACGTTTGCTGGGGAGGCATCTTACAAAGTTACGCCGAGTTCCATAACGGGGTGTAACTATGATTCCGACAAGTGCTCCTATGAATTGAAGGTGACGGGAGAGTCCACCCCCTTGTCGAGTGGCTCCTATTACACGGGCGGCGCTATAACCTTTGAAGGAATGTCTACCGATGCTAAGGTCAATTACACCTTGACGTTGAGTAATTATTTGGGACCAAGGTCAAGAACCTTTGATGTGACGTATGTGGTGGTGGATGAGACTCGAGTGCCGTCGACGACAACTTTTGAGGACTATGCTCCAGGAAAGTACAAAATAACGCCGTCTATTTCGCATACATTTAGGTGTAAATCAGCTTCTACGCCAACGGGTTCACCCGTTACGGTAGGTTCGTTTGACGGGAAGACCATCGCTTCATGCAAAGAAAACTGGTGCTCAACAGGAACCAGTGTCTCGGCGGGTCAGGCTTACTTGCTTATCATCAATGATGATGCCCCTACCGATTTGCAATGTGGCTATGGATATTAAAGCGCCCCCCCCGATGCTATCGGGGGTTGTTTTTTTATTAAACATGCAAAAAAATGGTGTTTTTATCACTAAAATGTATCCAAATCGAAACATTCCGTTTTGAAATAGAAGATTTATAAAGTATATTTAACATAGTGTGTGCCGCATTGTCGAGGGGACCTTGCGGAGTTGGGCTTTGCCCAGGAGACTGTGTATGTGGGTGTTAAAGAAAAATTTACTTGGACTTGCCCTGGTGGTCGGGGCTGCTTGTTCATCGTTTGCCGCGACGGTGGCTCCATTGTATTTTGAGAGCCTTGGCTCGTCTTTCGATGAAAATTCTGATGAGCAGCAGGTGTACTGGGAACGCTTGATGAAGTACAAGCTGTGGGGAACTCACTCCCTGAATTTTACTAATCAGAAGGTCTCCATTGGTGACAACATCGGCTATAACGGAACGGCTGATGGCAATGTTGTGTTTAATTTCCCGCACCACCATATTGGCGGTCCGACGCTAGTCGGCGGAAACCTGTCTTTTAATGCAGGTAGCCCTGACTCCATTACTGCAGGTCCTGTTCGCATCCTTGGTAACCTGACGGTCTCTTTGCAGAACAATAACGTTATGGAAGGAGATTGGTGCGTACAAGGAACGATTTCCGGGCAGTACGATGGAAATTTGGTGGCCTGGAATAATTTGTTAAATGGTGCTGTTTACAACAATACTTATACATTGAGCAAGAAGGCTGGAACTTATGCTCAGTGTCCAACAACGGTTCCTCAGGTGAATACGGAATTGGAAGTTCCCATTTGGCCTGCACCGGCGAAGATGGATACGTCCATTAACATGACAAGTTGTTATGGTGGAGAAAAGTTTTTTATTCATGTTCCCCCTGATACGGTCCAAACGAATGAGTATGGAACTTACGACTTGTATATTGACCAGATGAATGTGTCTTGTACCAATAACAAGACCCTCTATATTGTGATGCCGCCTAAGGGAAAGTTGACGCGTATCTATTCAAAGAATGGTTATGTATTTTCCAATGCTGCAAACGATTTGAGAATACAGGTGCTTACGGTTCAAAACGGTGTCGAGTACAATAGGACTACGAAGCAGTGGCAACTGGGGCAGACTTATAACGCCTCAAAGGGCTTTTGGACTGGTGAGGATAATAGTAAGTTTACCTATGTAGATAACAAAACGTATGGTGGGAATGTCCTGTTCTATACCCCCAAGGATATCAAGTGGGATTATTGGGTAGATGCAAATTTTCAGGGGTCCTGGATTTCCACTGGCAAAATAACCATTGGCGGTCACTTCAAACTAGCTGGGCAGGTTATTGCAAACAACCTGGATTTCCAGGCAGATGTTTCAGGTGATTTTAGGTATGTTCCATTTGATCCTCCCCAGATTGGCCTGAACTTGGCCTCGAACCAGAAAATTTCTGAAAACGACTCTCTTGAAGCTGTTGCTAGTGCGGGCTCTTATACGGGAACGTCTTTGAACATTGAACTCGACAAGGCCCCCGAAACGAATGTGGAATTTGACTACTGTTTCTTGATTAGCGGTACCGCTGCGAACACCGGGTCCAATAATGCGAATTTTTATGATATAGATACGGCTGCGACCCATATTCCTATATGCGGTAGGGATACGGTGTATTCTGCCCGCATTTACAAGGGGGAAACTAAGCTTAGGGCTGCAGATGAAATAAAGGTCTGGATTCATGACGACAAGGATGTAGAAAATCGCGAATTTTTCAATTTGAGAATTTTCAATATGGTGGGAGGAGTATTCCCCGACGGCTCCCGTGACAGGACTGTGCCTTTCCAGATTCTCGACAATGACGGCTCGGCGTCCCCATGCAATGTGGACAGTAAGAACAGCCGTTTCTCTTTGCCGGAAGACGCCTCTATTATCCTTTCCGGTTCTGCTTTCCCGGCAAATTGTTCTGATGAAACGGTGCTTCCTGTCTACAACGTGCACATTAAGACCTTGCCTCTCAAAGGAAAACTGTATTTGGGTGCGAAAGAGGTGCATGCCAATGACGTTATTGCCAGTGGCAATCTTCCGCAGTTGAAATACATTCCTGCCCGTGATAGCAATGGCGTCCCGATGGATTCAATAAAGTTTCAGGTCGAAGATGAACATGAACATGTGTTGACGGCGATCTATACCGTGACCTTGGATGTGACTCCGATGAATGATATTCCTAATGCCTCCGGGTTTACAGTAAGTGTCCGCGAAAATGCGCCTATAGATTCTGTCTTTGCCACGGTGACAGGTTCTGACGTGGATGCCACGACCAGAAAAACTGGAGAATTTTACAATTTGACATATAGTATCATTGACGGAAATGCTAACGACGAAAATGGTACGGCTTCCTTTGCTATCAACGCCTCCACGGGCAAGATTTCTGTTAAGGGAAAGTTAGATTTTGAACGTATTGAGAGGTATCCTCTTAAGGTGCGGGTTTCTGATGATGGAGGTCTTTATAAAGACATTATTGTTGTCGTAAATATCTTGGATGAAAACGAACCCCCTGTGGCAATTAATTGCACAGGCTCGGTGAAAGAAAATTCCCTCATCAATACATATACAAACTGCCATATTGTTGCTAGTGATCCAGAGGGAACGACCCTCAAGTACGAGATTACCGGTGGGGCAGGCAAGGAGCTTTTCCGGATTGATAACCAAGGGGATATTTGGACTGACGGTGCCATAGACTACGAAACTCAGAGTTCATACACCCTGACTGTAACGGTAAAGGATAAGAACGGCGGTTCTGGCTACAAGTCGACTACGGCAACGGCTACGATTACTGTTACCGACGTGAACGAACCGCCTGCTGCTCCTGCCGATACCTGCTGGATAAAGGAAAATACCAAGACTCCGTTCTACCAGAAGAATGGAACGACCACCAAGACTTGTTCTGTGGCTGGTACTGACCCGGAAGGCGATGCCTTGACTTACACCATAACTGCCGGCAATACCAGTACAACTTTCAAAGTGGAGGCAGGCGTGATTACGGCCCTCAAGGCTCCTAACTTTGAAACTACGCCGGAGTTCCCCTTGGTTATTGAAGTCTCTGATGGTGTAAATGAACCCGTCAAGACCCTGGCCCTCATCAAGGTTATTGATGTGAATGAAGCTCCCACAGCCAAGAATACCTCTTGCACGATTGCCGAAAATTCACCGATCAACTTGGTGACGCCATGTTGGATTGAAGCAAGTGACCAAGATGGTGACGCGCTGACTTATAGTATTACCAGCGCAACGCAGAATGGTGCGGATTATTTCAGGGTTGACGAGCATGGTAACATCGTTGTGAAGGATGTTATAGACTACGATGTCCTAAGTTCTGATAAGTTCTTTGTCCTTACGGTTACGGTTTCCGATGGCCGTGGCAAGACGAAAACGGCCACCGCCACGGTGACCATTACCGATGAAAACGAGGCTCCTACCGTTACACAGGATACCTGTTGGATAAAGGAAAATACCAAGACCCCGTTCTATCAGAAGAACAAGACCACCACCAAGACTTGTAAAGTTACTGGTACGGATCCGGAAGGCAAGACCTTGAGCTATTCCATTTCGGCGGGTAATGCGAATTCAACGTTTGCGATCAGTTCTTCTGGCGTGATTACGGCCAGCAAGGCTCCCAACTTTGAAGATGTTTCTGACTACACTCTGGTCGTTGATGTCTCCGATGGGACGAACACGACAAAGACAGCTGTTTTGGTCCATGTCATTGACGTAAACGAACGGCCTACGGCAGAGGTGGAGACCAATCCGTCGGAAGTCCCGGAGAATGCCTCTGTCAATACCTATGTGACCTGGGTAAATGCATCAGATATTGAAGATGGCCTGAAACTGACATATCGTATTGTTGCCGGTAACGAAGATGGCGCCTTTACCATAAAGTCTTCTGGCGTTGGTCAAAACGATGATGGTGAAATCCGCGTGGCTAAAGACATCATTGATTTCGAGACCAAGTCTTCTTACTCGCTAACAATTCGCGTGTGCGATAAGGGAACTCCGGGTACGGATACCTTGTGTGTTGATGTGGTTGCGAACATCACGGTGAAGGATGGCAACGAGAAGCCCTCCATTACGGGTATTCCGGACCAGGTTATTGACGAACATACTCCGGTGGGAACTCCGGTGGGAACGGTTACGGGAACAGACCCCGAAAATGGTGAACTTACCTATAGCTTTGCCGGCGGAAACAATGGCCAGGCTTTTGCCATTGACCCGACTACGGGTGTAATTACGGTGGCCAGGGATATTGATTTTGAAGCACTGACCGATACGGTGTTCAAGATAAAGGTTCTTGTTGTAGATGACGGTGGCCTCCGCGATGAGACTTTTGTCAATATCGCCATCCGTGACATCAATGAAGGTGCCGAAATCGATGACGCCACTATGACCGTGGCCGAAAATCAGCCCAAGGGAACCACGGTAGGAACCTTGGAACTCTATGACCAGGATACAAAGAACGAGAACCTGCAGAACAAATACCAGGCTATCGGTGGTGATAAGGATTTGTTTACCATTGATGCGACTACAGGTGAGATAAAGACCAACGCTGTATTCGATTACGAAGCCAAGACTTCTTATAGCTTGGTGGTACGTGTCTACGACCAGGACGGCAATGCCGACACGGCTACCGTTACCATCAACATTGCCGATGTGAAGGAAACTTCCAACATTCAGGTGACATACGCCGAAACGGGTAGTGGCGCCTGGAGCCAGACCAATCCGGTGGGAACCCTGTACGTCAACGAGAATACTATGCTTCTCCAGTGGACTGCCGATGGCAAGCCCATGCCGGACACTTTGCTCACGAATCTCCATGAAGGCTACAATGTGGTGACCCTTACCTACACGGATCCCACCAAGAACAAGGGTGTCACGGAAACCGTGGGTATCTTTGTCAGCACTCGTACTCCCGAAGTGACGGTGACCACCTCTGCCAACCACGACAATTCCGCGAGCATTTACACTCTGGTGGAAACCCCTGCCGAAGGCGATACCTCCGTATACGTGAACAAGAAGAACAACGATATCGTGATTACGGTTAGGGAACCTGTCATTGACGAGACCTATTCGGATTCTTCTTGCAACTACGAAAGCCATACCTTTACGGTGAATACGGAACTGGAACCGGTGACCATTCCGTCTAACACCTACAACGTTATGGATAAGATTGCTGCCGCCGGCCCTGTGCTCAACGACAATCCTGCTTCCGAGGTGACCTACTCCCAGTATAATAAGGACCAGGTCAAGGTCTCTTACACCGAGAAGGTTGCCGGCGTGGATGTGACGATTTCGTACGTGACGGACAAGGACGGCAACGTGGAAAAGATTCCGGTGATTGGCACCAATGGAAAGATTGATTCCATCGAGGTCATTACGGTATCTTACCAGGTGAACGTGGGTGGCAAGGTTGTGAACGTGTCTTATGTGGCCGATGCCGCTACAGGTCAGCCCCTGAAAACTACCACGGTGAACAACACCGCCTCTAACAGCGGCACGTCCAATGCGGGAAATTCTGGCTCCAACGGTGGATCCGGCTCTAATGGCGGCACCGGCGGTGCAAACGCCGGAGCTAACAACGGCTCTAACGGTGGCAGTGGCTCTAGCGGTAATGGTGGTACCGGCAATGCCGCTCCTGTGTATATGTATTCCCTCACCGAAGGCGAGGTTCTGTACTCCGTGACCTACGACTTTACTACCAAGGCCAAGGGCATGGGCGAGACCACCGTGCAGGTAAGCTACACGGTTGACCAGAAGGGCAACGTGACCAAGGACAAGGATGGCAACGTGGGTTATTCGGTGAGCTACACCTATGTAAACGAGATGGGTAATTCTTCGACCCAGTCCGTGTTCATCGTAGTAGACCTGATTCCGCCCAAGGTGAAGATTATGTCGCCTGCAAACGACTCCGTGCTCCACTCCAATTCAGTCAACGTGAAATGGTGTGTCGACTTTGGGGACGGTCGCGGCTGCGTTGAACAGGATAGCCTGAACGTTGAAGGCCTGCAGCCTGGCGAAGTGAACGAGATTGTTCGTCTCTATCGCGACAAGGCCGGTAACGAGGCCTCCGACGTGGTGTATGTCATGGCCAAGAACACCAAGGACGTGGATATTTCCGTAGAAAAGCCGGTGACTTCCATTACCAAGGAAGACGTGGACAAGTACTATGCCACCAAGGAACCTGAAAAGGGTCAGACCTTTGCCATATCCATTTACAATCCTCAGACCGACAAGGAAATCGAGACCTTGGTGGGTGGCGATTTCAAGAACAGGGAAGTTACTTCTGGCGAAGAAGTGTACCCCGGCTTGAAGAACCACTTGGGTCCGACTCTCGGAATCCAGGCCAAGGTGCCGGTCATCAACTCTGTTGACGGTCTTGCAACGCTCGACGACCTGGTTGGTGCAGACGGCATGATCCTGCTGGATGCGGTGGATGCCGTGGGCAGCAAGAAGGTCTCTGTGGACGAGTTCGTGGCAGAGCACTGCAATGCCGATTTCAAGGCGGAGCTGGGTAGCGATATCAGCAAGGCAAACATCTACGACACCAAGATGAGCGCCAAGATTTGGGTCTACACCTCTCTCGGCCAGTTCGTGGATTACTTCAGCTTCACTCAGGAACTGAACGACCCGAGCTATGCAAGCGATGCCGGTGTGCTGACCATGTACTTTGAAATGAAGCCCGACAGGAACGGCGATGTGCATACGGCCAACGGCCGCCTGTATGCTACCGGTGCCTACGTCTACAAGACGGAAATCACCATGAAGAGCAAGCTGCGCTGCGATTTGCCGCCCTTTGACGATGCGACCAATGCGAACAAGATGGACCAGACCAAAAAGGTCAAGGAAGACCTGCTGAAGTCCTTCGGTTACAAGCGGCCCAAGTCCGGCAAGTAGTAGTCCCGGCTGTCAGTCTGGCACGAACAAGACTATAAGTAAAAAGCCCTGCAACGCAGGGCTTTTGCCGTTTATTCCAGAGACGAGACGCTGGCCTGGATCCTTCGCGCGGTCGCGCTCAGGATGACAACGTTTAAGACCCGAAGCTCACAACTCATAACTCATAACTCACAACTCATAACTCATAACTCATAACTCATAACTCACAACTCATAACTCATAACTCATAACTCACAACTCATAACTCATAACTCACAACTCACTAACTACTCCTCGTACTTCACTCCGGTGGCGATGAACTTGATTTCGCCGGCCTTGGGGGTAAGCATCACGAGCTTGGAGTCAAAGCCCTTGCCTTTGAGGTATTCTCCGATGGAATTGATTTTGCCTTCGGGGCCGCTTACCTCTAGCGTAAAGTTGTGCTTGCGCATGAGCATAATAACATCGTTCAGGGCGGTGTAGCTAGAGGCGATAAGCTTGTCGGAGTTCTTGAAGAATTTGACTTCTTTGGCGATAGCGCTCAGGTCCTGCTTGGTGTTGCGGGCGCAACCGCTTTCGTCTACCTTGACTTTTGGGAGTGTGGTGGGACATTTGTCCAGGTGGTCGGGCACTCCGTCAAAATCGGAGTCCATGATGCAGCCCAGGCTGTCTACGACAGCTCCTGCCGGGGTTTTGGGACATTGGTCGATGGCATCTGGCACCCCGTCCTTGTCGGTGTCCTGCGGGCAGCCGTTTTTGTCTACGGGATAATCCTTAGGGGTGTCGGCGCAATTGTCGTGCAGGTCAGAAACGCCATCGCCGTCGGAATCTACGGGGCAGCCGTCCTTGTTGACGGTTTCTCCAAGCTCTGTTCCTGGGCAGGAGTCTACTTCGTCAGGGATGCCATCCCTATCTTCGTCCAGGGGGCATCCGAAGGGATTGACCTTCCAGCCTTCGGGTGTTCCCGGGCAGGCGTCGTTTTCGTTAAGCACTCCGTCGTGGTCTTCGTCCAGGGGGCAGCCTTTGCCGTCTACGGGGTCGTCTTTGCGGGTGTTCGGGCACTGGTCCGCATTGTCGTCAACTCCGTCGCCGTCGGTGTCCAGCTTGCATCCGAACGCGTCTACAGCCATGCCCTCCGGAGTGTTGGCACAAGTGTCCTTGTAATCGGGGACTCCGTCTTTGTCTTGATCCAGCGGACAACCCAAAAAGTCCACCTTTACGCCCAAGGGTGTTCCCGGACAGTCGTCCACGATGTTCAGCACTCCGTCCTGGTCTTCGTCAACGGGGCATCCGCGGCTGTTTACCACCATGTCGCGGGCAGATCCCGGACACATATCCAGACGGTCGGGCACTCCGTCGCGGTCGGCGTCTTTCCAGCTGAAGTCGATGGCCTTGCTTATGCCGATGGTCATAGAAATTTTCGGGGTTCCCGAAACGGTGTAGTGAATGTCTTTTCCTTCATTTTCGCGGGTGACTTGGTGACCGTTGCGCAGTTCTGTTCCCCTGAAATAGTCAAGACCAAGGTCGACGCCTAGGAGCAAATTGAAATCCTGTGGCAGGTGAAGCTTTACTGCAGGCGAAATGCGGAACCCGTCTTTTTCCAGGTGGTTGCTGAATCTGCTTGGACTGATTTTTGTTTCACCTGAAATTTCAAGAATGACGGATATTAATTTGTGTGGAAAAAGATTGAAACCGCTTCCCCATACTACGTACTCTGTACCGAAGTGACCGAAATAGGTATTCCATTGAACAATGTCAAAAAGTTCAAGAGTCAGGAACAGCGTTGTGGCAAAGGACCAACTGCCGTAGGTATAGGCATGGGTTGTTTTATTTTCATCCTTGATGTTCCAGATGCGTCTGGGGCGGAAACCGGCGTCTTTGGTGCCTGTAGGGGCGAATACCTCAAGGGAGATTGCGGGCTTCAGGGGAAAGTCCGTTGGGAGCGAAGCCTTGCCGTATATCTGCATATCGCCCAGCCCCGTAGTCTTGTAGTCCGTCTCCTTGATTTGACCGTCGTAGTAGAAGGGCTGGTAAATGCCGAATTCGAAATAGTCTAGGGGGGCGTAAGAGGCCTGGAGGGCTCCGCCCGATGAGGGAATATTGCTCGGGACTTCGTGTTCCTTGCCTGTACCGGCGTCCTCGAATCCGTCGATAGCCATGGGGGAGCCGTCGCTCAGGTTCTCGAAATTCCCGGAAAAGAAGAAAAATCCCTGACCTAGGGTGGTGGACGAGGGTACTCTGAAGCCGTCACCGTTGCGAATTGCCCCGGTATGCGAAAAAGCGTAAGTCGTTGCTAGGCAAAGACTTAGGAATATTTTTCTGGCGTTCATTGCAAAAAATTTAATTTTTTTTCACAAAGGTATTGACTTTTTGAAGTTTATGTATACATTTCCACTCGTGGAACCGAACCGAGAGACTAAATCAGGACTCCCTCCTTGGCACAGAAAGGCCCAAAAAGCCTATCGGGTCAATAGGGTCATCATCGTGCTCCAGATAGTGGCGTCTTTGGTGATGAGCGGGGTAATCCTGGTTGGAATCAGTCGTGTCCTGCACTGAGGAGAATTCTATGTTGAACTATGCGTACCATTGCGGCCGTAGGCCGAAGAGTGATTCTTTCGATAATTCCCTTCCTTTCCCCAACGAGGAAATCGAAGAGGAAATCGAGGAGGAGGAAGAAGAACTGGACGAAGAGGTCGATTTCGACCAGCCGTCCTTCAAGCGCGACCAGATTTGGTCCGACTACGCCGAAGACCTGGATTACGACCAGTGATATGCCTTTCTAGGCATATCGTAGTACTGGGAACCTTTCTTTCGGCTATCCTGCTAGCTGCCTGTGCCCCGGCACAGGCTCCAGTTGCAAACGATGTTCCTTCGGGTGGCCCTGTCGGCAAGCCCGATTCTTTGGTGTATTCCGAAGACGGTCCGGAATCCTTTGCCCAGGTGGCCCTCCGGGAAAAGGTCCACGATTCCCTGGCGGTCCGGCCTTCTTGGACTTATTACCAGTACGCCCTGGAGGCCATGGACAACCAGGAATGGCTCTTGGCCAGGCATTACTTGGACGAATCCCTGCGGCAGTTCATTGCCGAAAAGCACGATACCCTTTACCATAATGTTCCCGAATCCGTTGATTCCATATACCGGGCACAGATGCCGCTCCGAATTGTGGATGCCCTGGACGAGGTTTACCCCAACATTTCTGAAATCGGTGTAGATGCAGGGGTGTTCGAGCAGAACGAAGTGTCTATCGAGGGTGTGGATGCCCTGGACGAAAGCGCTGCGGATAGCGCTGCCTTGCAGGTTATCGAAAACTTCTTGGATACCATAGACGTGGCTCAGTTTACGCTGCCCGTGGTGTTCAACGAAAGGGTGATGCAAGAAATTTTCTACATGAGCGGCGGGGCTCGTTCCTTTACCGAGGGCTCCCTTAACCGTAAGACCGCCTACGACTCGTTAGTTTATTCTAAACTCGACGAGATGGGCATGCCCCGCGACCTGATTTACCTCGCCCTGGTGGAATCCGGTTTCAAGCTGAAGGCCTATAGCCGTGCCAAGGCCAGCGGCATGTGGCAGTTCATTCCGGAGACGGGCAAGCGTTACGGCCTTGCGGTGGACTATTGGGTGGACATGCGCCGCAATCCGGAGATGGCCACCACGGCCGCCCTCAAGTATCTTTCGCGGCTGTACAATGAATTCAATGACTGGCTTTTGGCCATGGCCGCCTACAACTGCGGCGAAGGTCGAGTGCGCCGACTGGTCAAGGAAAAAATGGCCGATTCCACTTGGGACACCACCCAGGTGGTGACCTACTGGGATCTGGAACTGCCCAAGGAAACCATGCGCTATGTGCCTCGTATTTTGGCCGCCATGGTCATAGGTCATTATCCTGAACAGTACGACATGAAAATCAATCGGCAGTACAGGCCCGACTTTGATACGGTGACGGTTTTTGACTCTTTCCCGCTGGAGGAAGTGGCGAAGGTTTTGAAGGTTCCCGAAGACACCCTGCGGAGCCTGAACATGGAACTGGTCAAGTGGTGCACGCCTCCCAACAGGGATTCTTACCTGCTTCGCCTGCCGGTGGGCACCCGCAGCGCCTTTGTAGATGGCTACGACAAGATGGAAAAGAACAACTTTTCTAGCTGGCACCACCACAAGGTCAAGCGGGGCGAAAGCCTGGGCGTGATTTCGCGCCAGTACGGCATTTCGGTGAAGGAACTCCAGCAGGCCAACGACATGAAGGGCACCCGTATCCGTGCGGGGCAGACCCTGCTGATTCCTATCAAGGTCACCCCCAAGAAATCTACGGGCAAGAAACCTGCGAAAGTCAAGACCTATGTGGCCAAGTTGGGCGACAACGTGGCTACGGTGGCTCGGCTCTTTGGCGTATCTCAAGAAAGCATCCGGGTGTGGAATTCCATGAAAGAGGACCACGTGGTGAATCCGGGGGATACCCTGTTCGTGTCCAAGCCGGAACTGAAACCCGTGGTGCCCCAGGCGAGTTCGGCTCCGAAGCTTGCCAAGGGCGAACGCTACGTGGTGGGCGAGGGCGACACCTATGCCGAAATCGCAAAGAAGTTCGGCGTGCCTGTGGTGATGCTTCTGGAGGCCAACGGCGGCTACAGCCATCGCCTTTCTGTAGGGGATTCCCTGGTGATTCCGGAGTTTACCCAGACCGTGGTGAAGAACGCCCCGAAATCTTCTGAAAGGCAGGCCAAGGCGGACAAGTCTTCTAGCGAAAAGCCATCGGCCAAGCCGGCAAAGGCTGCCGATAAGTCAGCAGGTTCATCCGGCGCAAAGTCGGAAAAGCCTGCCAAGGAGCGGGTCCATGTGGTCAAGAAGGGGGAGGGCCTGTGGGATATTTCCCGCCAGTACGGCGTGACCATCGAGGATATTGTCCGCTGGAACGACCTCAAGGACACCAAAATCCGGATTGGAGACAAGCTCATCATCCGAAAATAATGCAAAAAATCGCTTTTTTTTGAAAAAAATGTGTATTTCCCCGAAAAAAAGTGTAATTTTAGTGACAGAAAACGAAAAAACTATTACGGAGCCCCGAAAATGAACAAAAAAATCCTTGGATTGTGCGCTATGGGCCTGCTGGCAGCTGGCCTTACCGCCTGTAACGATACGATGGACCCCAACGATCCCCAGTCCGTGCGTAAGTACTTGACAAAGCAGAAAATCGCCTTTACGCCGAACCAGTTCGTGTCTTATGCGGTGAACAGCGATACCGCCAAGATGACCTTGTTCTTGCAGGCTTCTATGGAAATTGACGCCGCCGCCGACAACGGCAACAACGCCGTGGCCATCGCCGCCAACAAGGGCAACGTGATGGTGCTGAACTATTTGTTCGACCACGGTGCAAAGGCCAATGTTCGCAACGGCAACGGCGAACAGGTGATTGACAACGCCGTGATGATGGGCAACAAGGAAGTGGTGACCCTGCTTCTGGCCCAGCTCAAGAAAGAAGGCGTAGATGTGCAGAACCTGGGCACGGCTGTGACTATCGCCGCCAAGACCGGCAAGGTGGACATGTTGGAATTGCTGGCCGACGCTGGCGCCCCTCTCGAGGTCAAGAGCCCCGATGGTTATTACCCGATTCACTTGACGGTGAAGGGCGGTCACTATGATGCCATGATGTTCCTTATCAAGAAGGGCGTAGATGTGAACGTAAAGTGCGGCCAGGGCTACTCCGTGATGGACTGGGCCAAGAACGAAGGCTACACCCGACTCATCAAGGAACTGAAGAAGGCCGGCGCCAAGAACACTGCCGCCTACACAAAGGAATTCGGAAAGTAATTCCTGTTGATGTTTAAAAGGAAAAGTCCCGCAGAATGCGGGACTTTTTCGTTGTGGTGTATGGAGATGCCCGCCTTCGCGGGCATGACAAGAGGGGGGAGCGGGGCGTGCCTGCCGCCTTTTTACAGCAGTTCTTCCAGGGTCTGGTACAGGGTTTCGGCTTCGATGGGCTTGCTCAGGTGGGCGTTGAGGCCTGCCTGCAGGCTGTTCTGCACGTCTTCGTCGAAGGCGTTTGCGGTGAGGGCGATGATGGGGATGCTTTTCGCATCTTCCCGGTCCATGGCCCGTATGGCGGCGGTGGCCTGCAGTCCGTCCATTTCGGGCATGCGAACGTCCATAAGGATGGCGTCGTAGTAGCCGGGCTTGTGGTCCCTGAACATTTCTACCGCAATGCGTCCGTTTTCGGCATGCTCCACGTTGATTTTTCGCATAGAAAGAATCATGGTGGTGATTTCGGCGTTTACGGCGACGTCTTCGGCGAGCAGGATTTTGCGGCCTTCAAGGTCAACCTTCGGTTTGTCCGTTCCGTCCCCGTTTGCCGCGCCCTGTCCACGCTGTCCGGATTCTTTGCGGGAGCTCTTTTGCAGCGTAACGGTAACGGTGAACTTTGAACCGAGTCCCTTTTCGCTTTCCACGTCGATATGCCCGTCCATAAGTTCTACGAGGCTCTTGGTGATGGGTAGCCCGAGGCCGGTGCTCCCGTACTTGCTGCTGAAGGATTCGTCTTCTTGGGCAAAAGTCTCGAATATACGGGGCAAGAAATCGGCGGCGATTCCGATACCCGTATCTTCTATGACGAAGCGGAGGGTGCATTTCGTGCCGCTAGCGGGTTCGCTCTCCACGGTCATCTTGATGCCGCCACCTTCGGGGGTGAACTTGACGGAATTCCCGAGGATGTTTATCAAGATCTGGCGCAGTTTCGTTTCGTCGCCGATGTAATTGCCGGTCGCGCCCTCTTGCACTTCGTAATGGTAAAGAACGTCTTTGCTCTCGCATTGCCCCTGGATGATGTAGTTTACCTGTTCCAGGATTTTTGTAAGGGAGAATTCCTCGTTCTTGAGGGTCATGCTGCCGGAGTCGATACGGCTGATATCCAGGATGTCGTTGATGATGCCGAGCAAGTGTTGCGCCGACGCGCCGATTTTTTCCAAATGGTCACGGGTAGATTTGGGAACGCTCTTGTCGGTCAGGGCGATGCTGTTGAGCCCGATGATGGCGTTCATGGGGGTGCGAATCTCGTGGCTCATCTTGGAGAGGAACACGGTCTTGGCCTTGTTGGCCTTTTCGGCGACCTCCAGGGCCTCTTTCAAGGCTTCGCGGCTAACTTCTAGCTTGTGGCGGTATTCTTCCTTTTCGTCTTCTAGCACGTAGCTGTGCAAGAAATTGAGGCCGAGCATGTATCCCATGGCGTAGAAGGGCCACAACGGGAAGAAAACCTGGAATAGGAGGAACACCGCCATGGCAAGGACGAATAGCCCGATGGTCAGGTGCCGCTGCCGGATAACACCCTCGGTCTTGGTGGTGGTGTAAAGTGTGTAAATGGAGGTCGAAAGGAACATTAAGATTTGCAGGGCCAGCGCTACATGGCGCATGTAACCGGTATGGTAGCTTCCGTCACTTTCGAACCAGAAAAACACGGGGTAGAAAAAGTTGAAGATGATGCCCACAAGAACTAGCCAGAAAATAATTTGCCCCACATGCAGGAGCCACCGTTCAAAGAAGTTCTTGCGGTCGAGATAGGAAACCACGTAGTGTGTCCACAGCATGACTGTCGCAATCATGGCCACAAAATATACGGTGGTGTCTGCGAACAGGAGCTTAGTCAGGTGGTTTTCATCTAAGACGCCCCAGAGCATGTCGGTCACGTAATACACAAGTACGCCAAAAAGGAATCGCCGGTAATACTTTTTGGTAGGGGCGTTTTCCGCTCCGTCCTGCGGGCGCAACACGTCGCGGTTACCGATAAGCAACAGGATTGTTGCCAGAATGCCTATGATGGAGTATGTCATGCTTCTTTCCCGTCCAGTACCCGTGCAAGCGTTTTGATCATCAGCTTCACATCTACGGGTTTTGCGATGTGTGCCTGCATGCCTGCGTCTTCGGCGGCTTTTACGTCTTCGGCAAAGGCGTTTGCGGTCATGGCCACGATGGGGATTTGTGCCAGGGCCTTGTTTTCAAGGAGCCGGATGTTCTTGGTGGCGGTATAGCCGTCCATGACGGGCATCTGGATATCCATGAGAATCAGGTCGTAGTAGCCGGGAGCGGACTTTTCCACCATCTCCACGGCGGCCTTTCCGTTTTCGGCGGTTTCTACGGCAAAGCCTGTCTGCAAAAGGATCATCTTTGCAATTTCCAGGTTCACCAGGTTGTCTTCTACCAGAAGCGCGCGCTTGCCTGCAAAGGAAACTTCGCTGGATGCGCCTTCGTCGGATTCTTCGGGCTTGTCGCCGCCAAACTTGAGCAAGTCTTCTTCGGTGGCGAGCTTGAACTTGACCCGGATAATGATTTCGGTACCGTTCCCGAGGGAGGTGAGCACCTCGATGGTGCCGCCCATCATGTCCACGATGCTCTTGGTGATGGCTAGGCCGAGTCCGGTTCCTTCGGTGCGGCTGTTGGTGGAACTCCTTTCACGCTCGAAGGCGGTGAAAATCTTGCCTACAAAGTCCTTGGACATGCCGATGCCCGTGTCCTGGATTCGGATTTCGTAGAAACCGTAGCCTTCTTCGCCTGCTCCAACTTCCCATAGGGACACGTTGACGGTCCCCTTTTCGGGAGTGAACTTGAAGGCGTTGGAAAGCACGTTCAACAGCACTCGGTTCAGGTTTTTCTTGTCGCACCAGACCAAGTTGTTCTTGACCTGCGAGAGGTGCAGCTGGAAATTGATTTTTTTCTGCTTCATCTGTTCGGCGAACAGGTCCCGGATGCTCTCGAAAATCTTGCACAGGTCTTCGGGAGAAAATTCCAGCTCTACCTTGCCGCTTTCGATACGGCTCATTTCCAGAATGTCGTTGATGAGGGTCAGCAGGTGCTGGCTTGACATGTCAATCTTTTTCAGGTAGCTGTGCAGGTTTTCGGAGGCAGGCTCCTTCATGGCCAGGTTGGTATATCCGATAATGGCGTTCATGGGCGTGCGGATATCGTGGCTCATGTTGAACAGGAACTGGCTCTTGGCAAGGCTCCCTTCTACGGCGCGGATTTTTTCGCGCTCTACCAGTTCGTTCTTTTTGCGGACCTGGTTCTGCACATACAACATAACCACCAGCCCGATAAAGACAATGGCAAGGAGCACTATGCCGGTAAATACCAGCATGTCGCGGGAAACTTCGTCGGGGGCTTTTGCATACAGGAGCTTTGCCACCCACATGATGGCGGAATACAGGAGCAGGGCAAACAACACCACACCCGAGATGGACATGCCGCTGTATTCGGCGAGGGAACTCCGGCGAATGGTGCTCCAGTAAAAGACAAAGCCCAGCAGACACCACAGCGACAGGAGCAAGAAGGCCGCAGAACCCATAGCCTCCATGGCGGCAAGCCTGGGCACAAGCTGCACCACCACGAGGATAATGGATATGATAGTGCCGATACCGCCGGCCACACGAACTTTGGAGTTGTTTTCGGTCTTTGCGATTTTCCAGGCCGCAGCCGATACATAGCCGAACCCTACAATGGCGCCGAAGGATGTCAGATCTACAAACCAGTTCAGCGTGTTTCGGCCCAAAAGCGCAAGCACAATGGAAATGACCATGATGAACAGGATGCTGTTGGTGGTCTTCGAGAATCCGTCAGAAAGGATACGGTCTTCGGCCATGGTGGAAAGGATGCGCACGATGGCGCGGTAACCGCCTATAAGCCCGGTCAAGATGGCGGCAACGGCAGTGATTCCCAGGACCACAAGGCCAAAGGGGCCCATAATCTCTTTTACCCCGTAGAAAACGGGCACGGAAACGACCCCTTGTAGCGTGCCGATTTTGGAGACATAGTCACTCCAGGAGCTGAATCCTTCTGGAACAACGGCCACTCCTACCAGTGCAATCGATATGTACGAAATAGCGGCCAGGATAATGGCGGTGGCGATAATCCACTTGGACTTTGAGGGCGCAAACTTGAAGCGGTAGGTCTCGAAGCAGGCTACGTCAAAGCCCACAAAGGCCCACGGGGCAAGAATCACCAGGCTGAAAATGCCGTAAAACGGGTTCAGCCCGGCCGTACCGAAAATGGGGCCGCTCGTGAGTGCGCCTGTAGCGATGGCCTTAGGCAGGCAGATAATCCCGATAATGACAATTCCTATGAACAGGATTAGCGCGAAGAGGGTCTGCAGCTTGTGCAAGATTCCCTTCAGGAGCAAGAACAGGGTTCCGACCACGGCGAGGCTTGCCACAGATACCATGGCCTCGGTAAGGAAAACCTGGTGCCCCGCTACCGTATAGCTGTAGCCGACTTGCAGGGTGTCGCCCAACAGGAGTCTCGCCACGATAAAAAGCGCGGTCGCGTTCAGGAAAACGACGGTCAGGTAAGAAAGGCACAGGAACCAGGAGCAGAGAAAGGCGTGGTCGCGTCCGAAGGCTTCCTTGGCGTAGGCGTACACACCGCCGGGCTGGCCGTTTCGACCCATCAGGTAAGTGAAATTGTAGCCAATCACCAGCATGATAGCCATACCCACCAGCATGGCGATGAGGGTTCCCAGAGGGCCCGCCACCGGAAGGAACGTGGTCCCCGGCATCACAAATATTCCCCATCCGACCATGACGCCGAAAGCCATGCCCCAGACGTCTAGGCGCGAAATGTATTTTGAAATTGCTGAATCCTTGTCTTGCAGCATACCTATTTCCTATTCTCCGCTGACCAGATGAGCTCTTCGAGAGTCTGGTACAGGTGTTCCGGTTCCACCGGTTTCGAAAGGTGCGCGTTCATGCCTACCTGCAGGGAGCGTTGCACGTCTTCGTCGAAGGCGTTTGCGGTCATGGCCACGATGGGCACCGTTTTGGCGTCGCTCCGGTCCAGGGCGCGTATGGCCCTGGTCGCTTCCAGACCGTCCATTTCGGGCATACGGATGTCCATCAAGATGGCGTCGTAGTAATTTTCGTCGCTCTTGGCGAACATGTCCAGTGCAATCTGGCCGTTTACGGCGTGATCGACAATGGCGTCTTTTACCGTCAACAGTTCCTTCATGATTTCGGCATTGATGAGGATGTCTTCGGCCAGCAGGATATGCCGCCCGGCGAGGCTTGCACGGCACTTTTTCTTGAAAAGGTTCATGTTGTTTCGACGGGCGATGCGTTCGAACTCGTCGATGACGTTGCTTGCAAAGAGCGGTTTCGCAAGGAAACTGTCCACCCCGATATGCAGCGCCTCGTCCATGATTTCGTCCCAGTTGTAGGCGGTAAGGATAATCACCGTAGTCTCGTTGTCGTAACGTTCACGGATCTTCGTCGCCACTTCCAGGCCGTCCATGTTGGGCATTTTCCAGTCCAGGAGCACCAGGTTGTAGGGCTCGTGCTTGGCGTGCTTTACCTCCAGCATCTGCAGGGCTTCTTCGCCGCTGGTGCTGGTGTCCGCCTTGATGCCCGCCTCGTCCAGCACGAACCGCGCGTGTTCGCAGGCAATGGGGTCGTCATCGACGACCAGCACGCTGATGTCGCGCAGGTTCACGTGGTCTATAGACATTACTTCGTGGTCGCAGTTCTTGAGGGTCACCACCACCGTGAATACGGAACCTTCGCCTTTCTTTGACTTTACCGAGATAGAACCGTTCATCATTTCCACGATGTTCTTGGTAATGGCCATGCCAAGCCCGGTGGAGCCGAACTTGTTCTTGCGGCTGGAATCTTCTTGGGTAAAGGAATCGAATACTTTCGGAATAAAGGATTCGTCCATGCCGATACCCGTGTCCTTCACCTCGAATTTCAGGGTACTCTGGTCTTCGAACTGGGCCACCTTGGAAATGGTGAGGGTGATGCTGCCGGGGGCTTCGGTAAACTTGATGGCGTTGCTCAAGATGTTGATGAACACCTGCTTGAGCTTCATGTCGTCGCCGATAAAGTAGTCGTCGATGCGGCCCTCGATATGGCATTCGAATTTGAGGCCCTTGTCCGAGCACTGGGACATGACCATGGTGTTGATCTGCTCTAGCATCCCGGCAAAGGAGAATTCCTCCTTGCGCATCACCAGCCTGCCGGATTCGATTCGACTCATGTCCAGAATGTCGTTGATGAGCCCCAGCAGGTGCCGTGCACTCCCGCCAATCTTTTCCAGGTATTCGCGGGTCCGCTCCGAAATGGCCGGGTCTCTCAGGGCTAGGCTGTTGAGGCCGATGATGGCGTTCATGGGCGTGCGGATTTCGTGGCTCATGTTCGAAAGGAAGGCCGTCTTTGCCTTGCTGGCCTCTTCCGCCGCGTCCAGTGCTTCGCCTAGGGCCTGGTTCTTGGCCATGGAATCCCGCATTTCGGCATCGATGATGGTGAGCCCCATTCCTACCGCATGTACCATGTGGTCCTTGCGGTCTTCAGGGTGATGCACCCCAGCCATGCGGATCATCTCGTAGTATTCCTTGCCGTCCCGGCGGGCCAGGTAGCGGTAGGCGATCAGCTGTTCGTTCTGGAGCGCCTCGCGGATGTTCGCGGGCTCGATGAACTTCAAGAATCCTTCACGGTATTTTTCGGTAACGCAGTTGTTGCCGTAGTCCCGGAACCGTTCCAGGTAAGGGAAATGCACTCCTTCGGCATGCTGGTGTTTATCTTCGGGGTCGCCGCGGTAACAGACGGCGTCGTCCTTGTCTAGATCCACGTGATAGACGCTTCGGTAGTCCGAGGCCATGGCGGTAATCATGCTGTCCAGCTGCGCCCGCTGTTTTTGGCCTTCCAACAGCTTCTGTTCAATTTGTTCGTGCTTTTCGGTAATGTCCGAAATAAACACGTAGTAGAGCCCGCCGTAGTTTTCGCTGTCGGCGTAGTGTCCGTAATCATCTACCCAACGGAGCTTTCCGTCTTTGCGCTTGATGCGGTACTCGACATAGTCCAGTTTTTCGCTTGATTTTACGATTTGCTTGTCGATAGAGGACTGAATTTTTTCGTAATCCTCGGTGTAAACCATGCCCTTGAAGGTGAAACCGGTCAGTGACTTGAATTCGTCCAGGTCACGGCACCCGAAAATATCGAACACCGTGTGGTTTGCGTATAGCAGTTCGCCATCACCTTGAGCCTTGTAGATGAAGAATCCACCGGGCATGTAGCGCCCGATGTCTTCTACGATGGACATGTTCTTGTCGTTCAGCTTGAAATGGTTGAACATGGTTGCACCTTTCGGTTAAGTGTTTATGCGCACAGTTCCGACAGTTTGTCCCTGAGGTTAAGCAGTTCCGAGACCATTCCGCTGTAATCCATTGCGGTACGGTTCCGCAGGGGTTCCGTAATCTTTACCGCCATGTCGAACATGGGCGTGAGGGCCAGGTTCCCAAGGACCCCTTTCAGGGCATGGACCGCGTCGAAGGCCTCGTCCAGGTTGTTGCTCTCGATAGACGTCTTGAGCTTGTCAAAGTTCTTTTCGGCGGGGATTGTGGCTACCAGCCGCAAGTACAGCGCCTCGTTTCCCATGCAGCGGCCAAGACCCTCTTCGGTATTGGCGCCGAAGGCTTTCAGTTTTTCGATGGTAATCATGGGGCGTTTCTCCTATGTTCGAGTTCCTTTTCTATAAACTTTGAGAATTCTCCGGCTGGAACCGGCTTCGAGAAGTAATATCCCTGAATGATACCGCAACCCATTTGCTTTAGGGTTTTCAGCTGGGAGTCGGTCTCTACGCCTTCGGCCACCGTGGGCACGTTCAGGAACTTGGCGATGTCGATGACCAGTTCCACCAGCTTCATGTTCCGTTCGTCCTTTTCCATGTTGCGGATGAACGACATGTCGATTTTCAAAATATCGATGGGGAGGCTCGTAATCATGTTGAGGGAAGAATAACCGGAACCGAAATCGTCCATCTCGATACGGAAACCCTTCTTGCGCAGGTTCTCTACGACCTCGATGAGCCTTCTTGCATTTTCGGAGTAGGCGCTTTCGGTAATTTCCAGCATGTATTCGCTGGGAGAAAGGCCGTTTTCCTTGAGGATGTTGTCCAGCTTGGATTCCAGCGTCGGGTCCAGAATGTCGATGCGGGAAACGTTTACCGAAACGGGAACGGTGATTCCGAACAGTTCCTTCCACTTGCGGATCTGGGCGGCGGCTTCGCTCCACACGAAGTTGTCCACCTTCTGGATAAGCCCGTTGGATTCGAAAAGGGGCACAAAATCACCGGGGCTTACGAACCCGAGCTTCGGGTGGTTCCAGCGGATAAGCGCCTCGGCGCTGGTAAGTCTCGGCGTGTCGCCCTCGATGTTGTACTTGGGCTGGAAATAGACCACCAGGTCCTTGTTGGCGATGGCTTCGGGGAGGTCCCGGATGAGGGTCTCTTCAAAGACATGCCTGGCGTGAATTTCGTTGTCGTAGCGGGCGAGGGTATGGGTGTAGTCGCCCCGAATCTGGTCGCAGGCGATTTTTGCCCGGTCAAACCAGGCCTCTACTTCTACGTCCTTGGATACGTTTTCCCAAAGGCCGCAACGCACGCGGATGTTGTTCATCTTGAAATCGTTCAGCACGTTCAAGATGGCCACGTGCAGGTCTTCGTAGTCGTCCTGGTGGGCGGCATAGACATAGAAGGTATCTGCGTTTGCACGGCAGGCTATGGCGTTCATGGCCGGCAGCTCCCTTTCCAGGGTTTCCGCTATTTTCGAAAGCAGCAGGTCGCCAAAGGGCCTTCCGCAGAACTCGTTCACCAGGTGGAACCGCTCGATGTCAATGACCAGCACGTCGCGGCTGGTGTCTGCATCCCAGCGCTCGATCTGACGGATGTATTCAAAGAAATAGTCGTGGGTGTAGAGCCCCGTGACGGAGTCCCTTTCGGTCTGCTTGATGAGGCTCTGGTCTTCGAACAGCTCGATAATGCGTTCGCAGCGGGCAAGCACCACCTCGGGCATGTCGAAGGGTTTCTTGATAAAGTCTTCTGCTCCCAGCTTGAGGCTTCGGACTTCGGATTCCTTTTCCGAGGTCATCACGATGACGGGAATCCGCTTGAGGGCTTCGTCTTCGCTCCGCTTCTGCAAGAACTGGAAACCGTCCATGACAGGCATGAGCAGGTCCAGAAGCACCAGGGAATAGCTGGATTCCTTTTCCGCAAGTTTTTCCAGGGCGTCTTTCGCGTTGTCGGCATAGCTGACCGTATATTCCTGCGAAAGGATATTCCCGAGAATCTCGCGGTTGATCAGTTCGTCATCTACGATGAGGACGTTCCTCTTGATGGTCCTGTTCTGTCGAAACTTTTTCATCGGGAATCTCCGTTATGGAATCATCGTTTCCAGGGTTTCAAAGAGGGTCTCGGGCTGCACGGGCTTTGAAAGGTGGGCGTTGAGGCCCGCCTGCAGGCTCCGCTGCACGTCTTCGTCGAAGGCGTTGGCCGTAAGGGCGATAATCGGGATTTTTTGGGCGTCGGCCCGGTCCATCTTTCGGATGGCCATGGTGGCCTGCAAACCGTCCATTTCGGGCATGCGCATGTCCATGAGAATGGCGTCGTAATAGCCTTCGGGCTGCTTGCTGAACATCTCCACGGCAATCTTGCCGTTCACGGCGATGTCCGTTTTCATGCCGCGCATTTCCAGCACGTTCTCCATAATCTGGGCGTTGACTTCTACGTCTTCGGCAAGGAGTATGTGCCTGCCCTTCAGTTCCGCCTTTTTGCGGGTGGACTGTTCTGCGCTCCGTTTTTTCTTGAGCACGGTCTTGAATTCGTCCAGCAGCGCTCCCGTAAAGATCGGTTTTGCGATAAAGCTGTCGACGCCTGCCTGGATGGCCTCGTCCAGGATGTCGTCCCAGTTATAGGCGGTAAGGATGATGATTGCCGATTCGTCGCCGGTGGTGGCACGTATCTGCCTTGCGGTCTCTACGCCGTCCATCTCGGGCATCTGCCAGTCCACGATAATCAGGTTGAAAGGCTCCCTGCGGGCGTGGCGCAGCTTGACCATCTCCACGGCCTCCTTTCCGGAGTTTGCCGTTTCGGTGGCGATTCCCGCCAGTTCCAGCACCAGCTTTGCATGCTCCAGGGCCACCGGGTCGTCGTCCACCACAAGCACGCTCAGTTCGTTCAGGCGTATGTCGATGTCTCCGTTGTCCTTCTCGTGCTTTTTCGTAGAATCTTGCAGGGTGACGGTAATGGTAAAGGTGGTGCCCTTGCCCTTTTCGCTTTCTACCTCGATGTTGCCGTTCATTAGTTCCACGATACTCTTGGAAATGGCAAGGCCAAGGCCCGAACCGCCGTAATTGCTGGAATTTCCTGTGTTTTCCTGGGCGAAGGAGTCGAAAATCTTTGGCAAGAATTCCTTGCTCATGCCGATACCCGTGTCCTTGATGGTAAACCTGAGGGTGGACTTGCTGTTGAACGAGGCAGTCTTCTGGACGCTGAAATCAATGCTTCCGCCCTTGTTGGTGAACTTGACGGCGTTTCCGAGGATGTTGATGAGCACCTGTCGGAGCTTCATGTCGTCGCCTACGAAGTATTCGTCGATGTTTCCGATAAAGTGGCAGTTGTACTGGATTCCCTTTTCTTGACACTGCACGCTGAACATGGTGTTCACCTGCTCCATAAGCTTGGAGAAGGGGAATTCCTCGTTCTTCAGGGCGAACTTGCCCGATTCGATGCGGGACATGTCCAGGATTTCGTTGATGAGGTTCAGCAGGTGTTCGGCGGAGCCTCCGATTTTTTGTAGGTAGTCCTTGACCTTGTCCGAAAGTCCCGGTTCATGGAGGGCGAGGCTGTCCAGCCCGATGATGGCGTTCATGGGGGTGCGAATCTCGTGGCTCATGTTGGAGAGGAATATGGTCTTTGCCCTGTTGGATTCCTCGGCCACCTTCAGGGCCTCGGAAAGGGCCTCCCGCTTGATACGGTCCTCGGCTTCCTGGATTTCGTGCTGGAGCGAAACCCTTGTGGTGCGCCGGACATGCAAGATGATAAAGACGAACATGGCGACGAGCACAAAGGCCGTTACCGCCGAAAGGAACTGGCTCCGGACGATGATTCCCGAAGAGATGCTGCCAATCTGGTTGCTGATGACACTTTCCCGGATGAGGTAGGTGAGCATCCAGTCTGTATTGTGGATAGGCACGTAGTACAGGGTCTCGCGAATGTTGTTGTAGGTGAACGAGACTTCGCCTTCGATGTGTCCGTTGAAATCGTCCTTTACCTTTTCAAAGGAATAGCCCATGTTGTAATCGGCGTGGCTGAGGGCGTTCAGCAGGTTGTCTTCGCTGGCAAGGCCGCCTAGCACCATGTCGGTGAGGGCTTTCCCGTCTTTGGTGTAGATGTTACAGAAGGTGGAGTTGTTGTTGCCCCCTTGCAAGGAGAGTCCTTCTAGCAGGTTCGGGATACTCAATTCCATGAAGCACACCACCAGGACCCGGTCTTCTAGGGGTAGCCGGTCAACGGGGATGGCGATGATGATGGTCTTGTTCTCGGCGCTTACGTTCTTGATGGAAATTTCGGGTTTTTGGAGGTTGTTGTAGTCGATGTTGTACAGTTGGATGTCGGTGCGGGTTCCGCGGGAGGTGTAGATAAGTCCCGTAGTGTCCACGAAGGCGAACTTTTCGAGCCCGTAGAGCTGTTTCATACGGGCCTGGTAGGCTTGGAGTTTTTCGATGCTCTTGAGGTCGTCTTTTTCGATAAGGCCTATGGCGATGTCCATGTCGCTGATGTAGTCTGCAAGCCTTGCGGAAACCACCTGCTCGCGACGTTCGGCCAGTTCGTTCAGGTAAAGGAGGCTCACGCTCCTGACAGCCTTTTCGGTGTCTGCGCCGGCGCTTTTTCCGTTCCAGAAAGAGCCTACAATCAGAATGGCCGCTACAACGATTGCCGCCGTGATGGCGGCCCGCATAATGCTGGCCTGTTTTTTCGATTCCATGAGAAAGACCTCCGACAACTAGAATTATAAAAAAAGCCCCTCCAAAGGAGGGGCTTAATGCCTTTGTTATCGCCGGTTTTTCCCGGCATTGTCGTCTTCCGCTTCGAACGTGTCATCCTGAGCGGAGCGCAGCGGAGTCGAAGGATCTAGATCTGAACTACTTCACACCAATGAGGCTCAAATCGCGGACAGCGCCTTTGTCGGCACTGGATGCCATCGCAGCATAAGCCTGCAGAGCCTTGCTGACAACGCGGTTGCGGGTTTCCGGCTTCCAAGCCTTGGCGCCGCGGGCTTCCATTTCCTTGCGGCGTTCGGCGAGTTCGTCGTCGGTGAGCTGCACGTTGATGCTGCGGTTCGGGATGTCGATTTCGATGACGTCGCCCGTGTGCACGAGGCCGATGTTACCCTTGTTGGCGGCTTCCGGAGAAGCATGGCCGATAGAGAGGCCGCTGGTACCGCCGGAGAAGCGTCCGTCGGTGAGGAGGGCGCAGGACTTGCCCAGGTGACGGCTCTTGAGGTAGCTGGTGGGGTAGAGCATTTCCTGCATGCCGGGGCCACCCTTCGGGCCTTCGTAGCGGATAACGACCACGTCGCCAGCCTTCACCACGTTCGGGTCGAGAATGCCCTTCACGGCATCTTCCTGGCTTTCGAAAACCACGGCGGGGCCGGTGAACTTGAAGATGGATTCATCGACGCCAGCGGTCTTCACGATGCAGCCGTCCACGGCGAGGTTTCCGTACAGAACAGCGAGGCCGCCGTCCTTGGTGTAGGCGTGTTCGCCGTCGCGGATAGCACCCGTGGCGCGGTCGAGATCGTGATCCGGGTACATGAAATTCTGGGAGAAAGCGACCAGGTTGTACTTGCGGCCCGGGCCTGCGAGGTAGCGCTGCTTGGCTTCTTCGCTGGGGTTGCGCTTCAGGTCGTTTACTTCGAGAGCTTCGCCCATGGTCTTCGCGTGAACAGTCTTTGCGTCCTTGTGGATGAGGCCCATGCGGTCCAGTTCACCGAGAATGCCCATGATGCCACCGGCGCGGTTCACGTTTTCAACGTGGATGTTGTGGACCGTCGGGGCGACCTTGCAGATGCACGGCGTGTTGCGGGAGAGGCGGTCGATGTCCTTCATGGTGAAGTCGACGCCCGCTTCCTGTGCCACGGCAAGCAAGTGGAGCACGGTGTTGGAGGAACCGCCCATGGCGATGTCGAGGCGCATGGCGTTTTCGAAGGCGTCCTTCGTGGCGATGCTGCGGGGGAGAATGCTGTCGTCGTTCAAATCGTAATACTGGTGGCAGAGTTCCACGATGCGCTTACCGGCGGCTTCGAACAGCTTCTTGCGTTCGGCGTGCGTTGCAACGATGGTGCCGTTGCCCGGGAGGCTGAGGCCGAGCGCTTCGGTCAGGGAGTTCATGGAGTTTGCGGTGAACATGCCGGAGCAGGAACCGCAAGTGGGGCAGGAGTTCGCTTCGATGGCGGCCACTTCTTCGTCGCTGATGGTGCTGTCGGCGGAATCGATCATGGCGTCAATCAGGTCGAGGGCGCGGTCCTTGCCGTCCTTCGTAGTCACGTGGCCGGCTTCCATCGGGCCGCCGCTCACGAAGATTGCCGGAATGTTGAGACGCATGGCGGCCATGAGCATACCCGGAGTCACCTTGTCGCAGTTAGAAATACAAACCAGGGCGTCGGCGCGGTGGGCGTTAGCCATGTATTCGGTGGAGTCTGCAATCAGGTCGCGGCTGGGGAGGCTGTAAAGCATGCCGTCGTGGCCCATGGCGATACCGTCATCCACGGCGATGGTGTTCATTTCCTTAGCGACACCGCCGGCGGCTTCGATGGCGCGGGCGACCACCTGGCCCAAGTCTTTCAAGTGAACGTGGCCCGGAACAAACTGGGTATAGCTGTTCACCACGCAAATCACCGGCTTACCAAAGTCTTCCACCTTGGTTCCTGTTGCGTGCCAAAGGGCGCGTGCACCGGCCATTTCACGGCCTTCCATAGTCTTGAGCGAACGAAGTTTC
>OMSO01000048.1 GCA_900313675.1 uncultured Fibrobacter sp. | reverse complement strand
GATGTAGCCGCCGCGCATCAAAAAGATGTGGCTGGGCATGGTGGCATCGCTCGGCGTTTCGCGGAGCGTCACGTAAAAGTACTTGGAGAGTTTCATGGTCTTTCCTTTATAGACAAAATCTGCGGGGCTTGAAAAATCCCTATCGTGGGCGTAAAAATAGTAAATGGGTGGCTTGTTTTCCGCTTTTTTGCTAAATTTGGCATTGAGAAATGGCGTTTTGCCACTTTTAGTCTAAAAGAGGTTGATAAAGATGAAGTCCAAATATTTTGCTCTTGGTGCATGTGCATTGGCTCTGACCGCCTGCGATATGCTGGGTGGCCCCAAGCAGGTCACTATCGGTCCCAATTCCACGGACGAACAGAAATTCGCCTATATGTTGGGTGCCCAGTTCGGTGGCCAGAACTTTACCATGATTCCCCGCCAGGTTGGTGCTGAACTTTACGAAGACGAAGTGGTCCAGGGTATTTACGATAATATCAAGGCAGAAAAGGATACCACGTTCAAGATGCAGGTGCCGGCCGATTCCATGCAGGCCGTTGGCGCCCGTTTCTCGGCTAAGGCCCGTGAACGCATGGAAAAGATGAAACCCGACAGTGCCGCTATCGCAAACATCAATGGTGATCACCTGAAGATGCAGGCCTATATGGATTCCATGTCCAAGGCAATGCCTGTGGAATCCGCTCCCGTGCCCACCAAGGCCCCCGTGACTCTGGGTGAGAATGCCAGCGACAACCAGAAGTTTTCTTATATGATCGGTGTGCAGTTTGGTGCTCAGTTCCAGTCTATCGGTAGGCAGTTTAATACGGAATTCGATGCCGACTACTTTGTGCTGGGCGTCCGTGAATCTGCCGCCAAAGTTCGCGACACCACCAAGACCATGACTTTGCCCGAAGATTCCCTGAAGGCTGTGGGTGAACGTTTTAACGAAAAGATGAAGGTCATCCGCGAAGAGGCTATCAAGAAACAGCAAGAAGAACAGAAAAAGCTGGAAGCCGAAGTGGCCGAACTGAAGGGCGAAACCCTTGCCAACGGCATGCCTGCAAAGATTAACTTCAAGGTGAAGGCCACGGGCATTTCTACCAAGGCCGAAAACCTGGAAGCTTACGCCGGAAAGCCCCTGCTGATGTTCTACTTCTCCGCTACCTGCGGACACTGCGCCCATGCCGCACCCCAGCTGGTGGAAATTGCCAAGGAATTCAACCCCAAGGGCCTGACTTCCGTGGCTATCGCAAGCGGTGGAAACAACAAGTCCGGCATCCGTCGTTTCTCTGACGATGCCAAGTTCGAAGGCGCCTTTGACGTGCTGTGGGACGAATCCCGCCAGTTCGGTGAACTTTACAGCGACGGCTACGTTCCCAAGGTCTATCTGGTGAACCCCGACGGTTCTTACAAACTTTATGCCGCCTTTGAGCGCGAGAAGGAAGACCTGAAGAAGGAGATCGCCGAACTTCTGAACGGCAAGCCCGTGGAATGGAAGGTGGAAGCTCCGGCTGTTGATACGGCCGCTACGCAGCCTGCAAAGGTGGACACTCCTGCTGTCGCACAGCCCGCACCGGCTAAGGCTGAAGCAAAACCCGCTGCAGCTCCCGCCGCCAACAAGTAATGCTCCTGCCCCAAAGGGGAAGGCCTTCCCCTCGCTCGTGCTGCGCGACTCGCTACCCCTTCTAGCGGGCTTCAGTCGCCAGCCCGCAACGCTTGGCTAATTGCATACACGTGAATTTTTATGCCCCTTATCGCATCTTTTGACGTTGTTGTCGTCGGTGGCGGCCATGCCGGCATCGAGGCGACTCATGCCGCCTGGAAACTGGGCGTCAAGACCGCCATGCTCACCATGGACGTAAACGCCGTCGGTCGCATGAGCTGTAACCCAGCCGTAGGCGGGGTGGCCAAAGGTCAAATCGTTCGCGACATCGACGCTCTCGGCGGCCTGATGGGGCTACTCACCGACAAGGCGGGAATTCAGTTCCGCATGCTGAACATGAGCAAGGGACCAGCCGTTTGGGGCCCTCGCGCCCAGTGCGACATGAACTATTACAGCGAAGTGGCACGGGATGTGATTACGGGTCTTCCTGGTCTCTCCGTAATCCAGGGGGAACTTGCCGCTTTTGAGCGGATGCCCGACGGTCGGTTGGAACTGACCCTCTTGAACGGCGAACGTTATGTGACCCGCTCCCTGGTGATTACCAGCGGGACATTTCTTGCCTCCAAGATGTTCACCGGGTTAGAAACCAGCATCGGTGGGCGAGTGGGGGAGCCCAGCGCCGACAAGCTTTCGGAATGCCTCGCCCGGAACGGGATACGCCTCCGCAGGCTAAAGACCGGTACGCCCAGCCGTCTGGATCCGGATACCATCGACTTTGACGAATGCGAAATCCAGCGTGGGGACGAATTCCCCTGGCCCATGAGCGACCGCCACCTGGCAGGAACGGTTCCGGGGCGCGACGAAAATTACTTCTGGGGTAACCCGAAAAACAAGTTTATCCGTAACGACAGCGTCTGCTGGATTACCCGCACCAACATCAAGACCCACGACATCTTGAGGAGCGGTTTCAAGGACAGCCCCATGTTCAGCGGGCGCATTCACGGCAAGGGTCCGCGGTATTGCCCCAGCATCGAAGACAAAATCAACCGCTTTGGCGACCGGGACGGTCACCAGCTTTTCTTGGAACCGGAACGGGCGGACATCGGCCGTGTGTATATCAATGGCTTCAGTTCCAGCCTGCCGGCAGATATCCAGCTCGCTGCCATCCACACAATACCGGGACTTACCCGCGCCCGAGTCTTGCAGATTGGCTATGCGGTGGAATACGATTCCGTAGACGCCACCCAGCTTTACCCCACGTTGGAATGCAAGAACGTGCCTGGGCTTTACTTTGCAGGCCAGGTCTGCGGAACTAGCGGTTACGAAGAAGCTGCCGGTCAGGGTCTAATGGCGGGCATCAACGCCGCCCTCAAGGTTAAGAATGAACCGCCCTTTGTTTTGGGCCGTTCCGACAGTTACTTGGGGGTGATGCTCAACGACCTGACCACCACCTTGCTGGACGAACCTTACCGCATGTTTACCAGCCGCGCCGAGTACCGCCTGTTCCTCCGGAGCGACAACGCCGAGACCCGCCTCAAGGAACGTGCCCACGCCATCGGCATGATTTCAGACGGGGATTACGCGGATTGGCAACGCCGTCTGCAGCAGATGGGCGAGGTTAGGGAGTTCCTGACCGCCGAGTCCGCCTCGCCCGAACAGGCGAACCAGGTCCTTTCCGAAGGTGGCCAGGCTCTGGCCGAAACTCGCACCCGCTGGATAAACGTGCTCCGCCGTCCGGGAATCGACCCCGAACGCCTGTTCGAGACCGCCCTTCCGGAGCGGAACATTCCCCGTCGGGACCAGTGGTTCCTGTATGCCGAAGAGATTTATGCTGGTTTTCTGGAAAGGCAGTCCAAGGAAATCGAGGAACAGAAAAAGATGGAGTCCGTGAGGCTCCCTGCCGACCTGGACTTTATGCAGGTTGGGGTTATCAGCATTGAAAGCCGCCAACGCCTGAATGCTGTGAAGCCCATGACCCTCGGGCAGGCGTCTAGGGTTCCGGGAGTGCGCCCCGCTGACATCACCATGCTTTACCACTGGCTTGAAAACCAGCGCTAATCGGCGCTTGAACGCGGTGGGCATTGTTTTTTCATAATTTTTTGTGACGATTTCCTAGAGGAACCGTATTTTTGCTATCTTTGGCCCGTCAAGTTAACATTTTCCAAGAGGTACATTATGGCAGAAGAAACCGAAGTCAAAACACAAGAAACCAAACCTCAGGAAACAAAATCCCAAGAAAAGTCTCAGGAAAAGAAGGCTCCCGCCGCCAAGGCTGCTGGTGCCAAGAAGAAGCGCCCCGCCGATGCCCGCCGCAAGGGTGGTGCCGCTCCTGCCAAAAAGCCTGCTGCATTTAGCGATTCTCTGGAAGAACGTTTCCCCGCCCTCGCCGCCAAGCTCAAGAAGTCTATCGAGGACGGCATCAAGCAGAAGATCAAGGAAGCCCAGAACGACCCCAAGGTCAAGGCCGCTTCCAAGAAGTTCGCTGCCAAGTAATCGGATTCTTGTAGAAACTGAAAGGCCTCCGTAAGGGGGTCTTTTTTGCTTGTTGAAATGGAAATATTAAGGCTATATTGCAATGTGAAAATTTCTATTATATCTGTGTATAAATGGAGGATTCTATGAATCTCAAAGTGTCTGGAATTATTTCTGTTTTGACCCTTGCCGCCGCTGTTTTTGCGGCTCCGCAGGCCCAACCCGCCGCTAATGCCGCTCCTGCCGCGGCTCCGGCCCAAGAGGCTGCGGCCCCTGCAGCTACTGAAACCGCCGCAGCCCCTGCACAAGAGGCTGCAGCCCCTGCTGCTCCCGAAACGACGGCACCTGCGACAGCTGCAGAAGCTGCTCCTGAACAAGCGGCTGCTCCCGTGACTGAACAAGCCGCTGTTCCTGAACAAACGGCCGCCCCTGCCGAAGCACCCGCTGCCGAAGCTGCTCCGACTGAAGAGGCTGCCGCTCCCATGGCTGTCCGTGGCGGAGAAGCCCCTGCAGCATCTAGCGCTCCAGTTCCCGAACAAGAAGCAGCCCCGGCCGCCGCCGCCCCAGCTCCGACTCAGACGGTGGTCTACCGCACGGTCTATTCTTCCGAGCCGGTGGAACTTAGCGGTACCAAGGTCCACACCGTTTACGTGAGCCCCACAGACGCTCAGGTTTCCACAAGCTTTGACGACCTTCGCGGTCTCATTCCCATGAAATGGAGCTTGGGAGTCCAGGGTTTTATCGGCTCGTACCACATGTATTCTTCTTACAGCGACGATTACTACTTGCATGACTATGACGGCCTCACCTGGCGTGCGGGTCTTGTTGGCATTATCCCTGTGACCCAGTACACCATCGGTGTGAAGGTGGCGGCCCTCTTCGAACAGAGCGAAGCCAAGGCTAGCGGACACACCACCAGGTATTCCCTGAAGGGCAAGTTCAAGCAGCGCAAGATTGACGTTCCTGTGCTATTCGCCTTCAAGGCCCCCCGTTCTTCCCTGATGTTCGAAATCGGTACCCAGGCTTCCATGGCCATCAAGGACGAATTCCGTGCCACCATTGACGGGAAGACCAGCCGGCTGGATATGTTGGACAAGGATTTCCGCAATACCATCGACTGGGATATCGTCTGCGGTTTCTCCATCATGGCGAACCAGTACCTGGGATTCGATTTCCGTTTCAACATCGGTATTTCCAACCTCTACGATACCGACAACAGCGAATCGATGAAACTGTTCGAAGTGGATGACCTTTCCTCCACCTCGTTCCTGCTGGGCGCCTCCTTCTACCTCTTCTAGCCTAGATGCTCCTTCCTGTAGTTGCTGTTCTCGTTGGTCTTTCGTTCCTGGTCTGGAGCGCAGACAAGTTTGTTGATGGTGCCGTGGGCGTTGCCAAGTTCATGGGCATGTCCACCCTCCTTATCGGCATGGTGGTGGTGGGCTTTGGCACATCTGCCCCGGAGATGGTGGTGTCCGCCCTTTCTGCGGCACAGCACAATCCAGAACTTGCCCTGGGCAACGCCTATGGAAGCAACATCGCGAACATAGCCCTGATCTTGGGCTTTACAGCGGTGATTCGTCCGGTGGCTGTTAAGAAAATCGCCCTCAAGCGGGATTTGCCCATTTTACTGGCAGTTTCGGCTTTCTCCATGTTTTTGGTGTCTAATTTGTCCGTGTCCAGGATGGACGGCGTTATCCTGCTTGCCGTTTTCGCCATGGCCATGGTCATTAATATCGCAAGCGAAATACACGAGAAAAAAACGCAGTCAGAAGTCGAGGTAGAAGAATCGAACGAAATTTCCGTTCCTCTGTGGAAATCCCTTTTCTGGCTTCTGTTCGGCCTTGCCCTGCTGGTGGCAAGTTCACGCTTGCTGGTCTGGGGAGCGGTTGAAATTGCCCGTACCTTGGGCGTAAGCGACCTGTTGATTGGCCTTACCATCGTTGCCGTAGGCACGTCGCTTCCTGAACTGGCAAGCTCTATTGCGGCGGCTCGGAAGGGAGAATCCGACCTCGCTTTAGGAAACATCGTAGGATCCAACCTGTTCAACACCTTGATGGTGGTGGGTATTGCAGCCGTCATCGACCCCATGGATGCCGTGTCGCCCGGGATTTTGTATCGAGACATGCCCCTGATGACGCTCCTTACGGTTCTGCTGCTCCTGTTTGGGCTTCCTGTCCGCAAGGTGAACGGCGTCCGTACCGGCCGTATCAACCGCATTGAAGGTGCTGTCTTCTTGGCGTTCTACATTTCTTACTTGGTTTACTTGGTTCTTGAAGCCACTGGAAAGATTTAAGCCATCCCGTTTGTAACTTGGAGGGTAGGCCATGGGAAAAATTCTTCTCAAGTCCGTATTGATGCAAAATGCAGGAGAATCTCCCGCTCGCAAGGATGTTTTGATTGACGGGAACGTTTTCTCCAAGATTGTAGATGCATCTACGCCCGAAATGGCGAATGGCGCTGAAATCATCGACTGCAAGAACTTAGCCCTGGTGCCCGCTTTTTACAACGGCCACACCCATGCGGCCATGAGCCTTTTGCGAGGCTACGCCGACGACATGGAACTTTCCAAGTGGCTGAACGAATACATTTGGCCCTTCGAGGCAAAGCTTACGGACAGGGACATCGAAATCGGGAGCCGCCTTGCAGTGCTGGAGATGATCAAGTCCGGCACGGTATTCTTTTCGGACATGTACTGGCACCGTGAACAGACCATGAAGGTTGTAGAAGAGATGGGAATCCGGGCAAGTATCGGCGTCACCATCTCTGATGTGCTGGTTTCTCCGGAAGGCCTCAAGGCGAATTTTGATTTTTTGGCAAAGCACACTGGCGAATCAGAGCGGGTAAAGCTTGCCGTAATGCCTCATTCCATCTACATCGTAAGCGAACAATACCTGCGGCGCAGCATGGAAATGGCCGAAAAAGAGAACTACCCGCTGCACATTCATTTGTCCGAAACCGAAAAAGAAATCCGGGATTGCTTAGAACAGCACGGCTGCACTCCCGTAGAATACTTGCAACGGATTGGTTGCCTGAACAGTCGCGTGCAGGCGGCCCATTGCGTCCATTTCTCCGAAAAGGACATGGAAATCTTTGCCCAGTCCGGAGCGTCGGCTATATTGAACCCCAATTCGAACCTGAAACTTTCTAGCGGCATTCCTTCCATTGCCAAGATGATGGATCGACGAATTCCCCTAGGTCTTGGTACGGATGGGGATTCTTCTAACAACAACCTGGACATGCACGAGGAGATGAAGCTTATCGCACTACTTGCAAAGGTCCAGGGCGGGGCAGAAACGCTCCCCGCTTCGGAAGCCCTGAAGATGGCAAGTGTCAACGTGGCCCGGGTAAACGGCATTGACGCAGGAATCATTGCCGAAGGCAAGCTCGCCGATGGAATATTGGTCCGGCTCGACAACGAACGGATGGTGCCCTGTTTTGACCTGATCAGCAACTGGGTCTATTCCGCCGACTCTCGCGCAATCGATTCCGTGCTATGCAACGGCAAGTTCGTAATGCTTGGCGGCCACGTAGATGGCGAAGAGGATATTGTCCGTGAGGCAGGGGAGTGCGCCCTGCGCCTTGCCGAAAACAAATAAAAATCCGACCAAACGGTCGGATTTTTCTAACTAAGCTTTTGCCTTGTTGAATTTGCCTTTCAGGTTGCTGGCCTTTTTCTTCGCCTTGTGGAACAGGGCGTTGGGTAGCCAGAAGAACGTGGGCACCAGGTACATGGTGAGGATGGCGGACACGATCAGGCCACCCACGGATGCGATACCCATGGGCTGGGTCATGGCGGCCACGTTACCGCCCAAGGCCATGGCCAAGGGCATCTGGGCCACCACAGAAGCGAAGGTAGCCAGGGCGATGGGCTGGAACTTGGTTTTGCCCGCCGTCATGATGGCGGAGCGCCTTCCCATAGAACCGCTTCGGAGTAGCCTGTTGGCTTCGTCAAGCAATAGAATGGCGTTGTTCACCACCACACCGATAAGCATCACGATAGCCATGAGGGCAATCATGGAAAGAGCCTTGCCGGTGAATATCAGGGCGAGGAACACGCCGATGGCGCCCATAGGAATGGTGGTCATGATGATAAAGGGCTGTGCAAAGCTTTCCAGCAGGGCCACCAGCAAGATATAGGTGAGCAAGATGGCCATGATAATGGCGGTCTTGAATTCGTTCACCATGTCTTCTTGCATGTCTGCCTGGGCACCGAAGCTGAAGGAAATACCCTCGGGGAGTTCGTCCTTCATGCTGGCGGTAAGCTTGTTCAGGTTGCCCATGACCTCTCCAGTGGTGTGGCCAGGCAACAGGTTCATGGAAACGTCCACGCGGGTCATCTTGCGCTTACGGTCAATACGGGTGGGGCCTGCACCGTCTTCGATGTAGAACAGGTCGCGGGCAGCCACATAGCCCTTGGGGGTCTTCATGGGCAGGTCTTCGATGTCGGCATGGCTCTTGCGGTTCTTCTCCTGCATGCGCACATACACGTCGTATTCTTCACCGTCTTCGGTGTACTGACCCGCTTCATAACCGCTCACGGCGATGTAGTTGTAGGTGGCAAGGGACTGCAGGGTCACGCCGTAGTCGGCCAGGGCCTGCCTGTTAGGTATCAGCCGGATTTCGGGCTTACCCGCTTCGTAGCTGGTCTTTACGTCCACCACGCCGGCAATGGTTTCCTTGACCCGGTCCATAATGAGTTCAGAGGCCTTGATCACGGAGTCCTTCTTGAGACCGTTCACTTCGAGCACCACGTCGCCTGCGCTGTTGTTGTTCATTTCGGAGGCGGAGGTGGACTTGATGGCGATATAGGCGTCAGGGATGTCGGCCAGGTAGGGACGCAGGGAGTCCACAATCTGGTCGGTACTCCTGGTACGGCCTTCCCAGTCCTTCAACAGCTTGATACGCATGGTAGCCTGGTTCACCGTAGCAAAACCGTTGGAACCACCCACGTTCACGCTGTAATGGACAATTTCGGGAACATCCTTGACCCGGTCCTCAATAATTTTCGCGATACTGTCGGTGGTTTCCACGTTGGTGCCCACGGGCATTTCCAGCTTGATGCTAATCATGCCCTGGTCCTGCTTAGGCATGATTTCCACCGTCATGTGGTTGGCGGCCATATAGCCCACGAAAAGGAGCATGGCAATCAGGGCGAGCACCTGGAACAGCACTCCCGGAATGGAAAGGCAGAACGACAGGGTTTTCAGATATACAAAGCGGATGCCGTTGAGGGCAGTGGGGAACAGCCCGAGAATGCGTCCCACTACGGAGGGCTTTTCTTCGATAATGTTTCCGTTCTCGTCTTTCTTTTTGCCCTTGAACAGATAGGCCGCCAGAAGCGGGGTCAAGGTAAAGGTGGCGAGCAAGGACACCAGGGTGGCAAACACCATGGTAAGACCGAAGGTACGGAAGAAGATACCGGCGATGGATTTCATGAAGGCGATAGGCACGAACACGCACACGTTGGTAAGCGTAGATGCCATGATGGCCACCATGATTTCGGAGGTTCCCTTGTAGGCAGCCTCTTTCGGATCCAGGCCTTCGTTCAGTTTCACGTTGATATTTTCAAGCACCACGATGGCGTTGGTCACCAGCAAGCCCACCGACGACGACAATGCCATCAGGGACATCATGTTGATGCCGAAACCCGCAAAGTACATAAGGGTAAAGGCGCCAATCACAGAGGTGGGCATGGTGAGGGCCGCAATGAACATGGTGGAGAACTTGCCGAGGAACAAGAGCAAGAGTCCTGCGGTAAGCACGATAGCGATAATCACGTTCTGGATCACGTTGTCGATGGATTCGTTCACTGCTTCGGACTTGTCGTACACCAGGTGAAGTTCGAAACCTTCGGGGAGGCTCTTGTTGACGGCGTTCATGCGTTTGATAACGCCCTTGGAAACGTCCACCACGTTGGCGTCGGAACGCTTTTTGATATCCAGGGAGATAGAACTTGTGCCGTTGAAACGGGAAATGGATGAAATGGTCTCGATGGTGTCCTTGACTTTTGCAACCTCGGAGAGCTTGATAACGCCGTTGGCCGTGGGAATATCCATGTTGCGCATTTCGTCCAGGCTCTGGAACTTGCCCGCCGTACGCACAGATGTGTTCTTGTGCTTGCCGATGACTTCGCCCACGGGGTAGTTCAAGTTGGACTGGCCGTACAGACCCATGATGGTGGCAATGTCGATGCCACGGTCCTTCATCTTGTCCTTGTCAAGTTCGATAGAAATCTGGCGGGTAGTACCACCGAATACATCTACGCTGGCCACACCCGAGACGGAGGTGAACAGGGGTTCGATTTCGTCTTCCACCATCTGGCGGAGTTCCGTGGAGTTTAGCGGACCCGTAAAGGAAATAGCCATGATGGCTGCACCGTTGATGTCCACCTTGGAAATGATAGGGGGTTCCACGGCGTCGGGGAAGTCAGCCGCCGCAAGTTCCACCTTGGAACGCACGTCGTTTGCTGCTACATCTACGTTGACGCCCATGTTGAACATGGCGACGATAATGCCGTAGTTCTCGAGGCAGATGGACTGCACGTAGTCGATACCGTCCACCAGTTCCACCTGTTCTTCGACAGGCTTGATAACGGTGGTCTCGATTTCTTCGGGACTAGCACCTGCGTAAATCATGGTCGCCGTCACCACCGGAACTTCGAATTTCGGCATCAGGTCCACGACCATCATGGTGTAGGTGTACAGACCGAAAACCACCACGGTCAAGATGACCATGAGCATGGTAATCGGTTTATAAATACTGGCCTTGATCATTCAGCGTATCTCCAGTAAAATTATTTGACGATGTTGACCTTGTCGCCGTCGTTCATCTTGGACATGCCTTCCACCATGACGGTCTCGCCGCCCTTGAGGCCTTCGGCAATCTGCACCTGGTCCTTGGTCTGGATGCCGACCTTCACGATCTTACGGCGGGCATTGCCCTCTTTATCCACGGTCCACACCATGTTGAGGCCGTTCTTGTAGATAACGGCTTCGGCGGGCACCACCACTCCGTTCACCTGCTTGGTTTCCAGTTCGGCGGTTATGTACATGCCGGGGAGCAACTTCTTGCTGCTGTTGTCAAACGTCACTTCTACGGGGAAGAACCTGGTCACAGGGTTAGCGGCCAGGGGAATCAGGGTGACCTTACCCTTCATCTTCTTGCCGGCCACCTCGACGGTAGCGGCGGCACCCATCTTGAACTGCGAAATGTCCTTGCTGGTCACGTTCAGCTTCAAGATGACCTTGTCCAGCTTGGCGATGGTGCAGAGGGTGGAACCCACGCCGGGGGTCTGACCTTCCTGGTAGTTCAGTTCAGTGACCACGCCTGCGGCAGGTGCCAGAATCTTGGTGGCGCGACGGGCGGTTTCCAGGTTCATCTTGGCAATCTTCAGCTGCATTTCGGCCTGGTCCAGGTCCTGCTGGCTAAGACCACCCTTGGCGTGTACTTCGCGGAGGCGTTGGGTGGATTTTTCGAGCAGGGCCACTTGTTCCTGCACCTGTTCGTACTGGGTGTTGTCGCCGGTAAAGATGTATTCGGCCAGCACCTGGTCCTTTTGGACGGTAGAGCCCACCTGCACGTAGATCTTTGCCAGGGGGTCGCCCATCTTGGAGATGGCGTTAGCCTGCTGCATGCCCTCGATGGTCCCGCTGAATTCGCGGATGTCCTTGAGGGAGGATTTCTTGGCCTTGGTCACGCGGGCGGGCTTGCCCTTTTCCTTCTGGATTTCTTCGATGGTGGAGGGTGCCACTGTGGCACTATCCTTGGCGTCCTTGCCCTTGCAACCGACAAGGACAAACGTTAGGGCAGAAAGGGTGATGATGTACTTTTTGATGCTGTTCATAATCTTTGTCCTATTGATATTCTCCGGTGGCCTGCAAAAGGGCGTTGTAGGCGTTGTTCCAGTTCAAGACCGCTTCCATGTACTTGAGTTTTGTGGTGCGGAGCGTCATGGAGGCGTCCAGGTAGTCCAGCTGAGTGGACTTGCCCACCTTGTAGGAGGCCTCGGTCAATTCGTAGTTGCGGTTGGCCAGGTCCACCTGGCGCTTCTGGAGCTCCAGCTGGCGCACGGCGTCTTCCAGGGTGTTGGCGCAGGATTCGATTTGCATGCGGAACCCGCGCTCGGCGGTTTCTTTCTGGATTTGGGTGTCGCGCAGTTTCGATTTCGCCTGAACCACGGCTTCCTTGGTTTTCATACCGTTGAAGAGGTTCATGGTCAGGTTCAGGCCCACGTACTTGTTGATGTTCTTGTCCCAGTCGGGGGCGTCCCACTGCTGGATTTCGTTCTTGTTGTTGCTGTACTTGAGGCCGCCTACCAGCACGATGGTGGGCTTGTAGCCGCCCTCTTCGATGGAAATGTTCTTCTGGAGCATTTCTTCGGACTGGTCTAGCATCACCAGTTCCTTGCGGCGCTTTTTCACGTTGGCCATGGCAGTGTCGGGGTAGGGCAGGTTCGAATTCGGGTCACGGAGTTCCCCCTTGAACTGCACGTCGGCTTCCCAGTCCATACCCATGGTGTTCAAGAGGGCGTTTCGGGCGAGAATCTGGTTTTTCTTGGTCTTTTCCAGTTCGGATTTCAGCTGGTCCAGCTGGAGCTGGGCGCGAATCTGGTCCAGTTCGGAGGCGAGTCCGCTTTCTACGGCGCCGTTCACGTAGTCGATGTGCTGCTGTGTCTGGGCGATGCTCGCTTCGAGAATCGCCACGGCAGAATCCAGGTAAATCAGCTGGTCAAAGGCGGTTTCCACGTTGTACTTGACGGTGGCCTTCACGTTTTCCAGGTTCACTTCTTTCAAGCGCCTGTAAATCTTGGCAATATCGATGCCGGTTCCCACCTTGCCCTGGGCGTAAAGGATCTGGGTGGCAGTGAGGCCCACACTGGATTGCCAGCGGTAACCCTGGGATTTCATGCCGTAAATGAGGCCGTCAACGGCGGGGGCCATGACCTGCTTGTCGAAATCGCTGGCGGATTCCATGTTGTTGGCTGCATTGGCCAAATCATGACTGTTTTCTACGTCGTCCAGCCCGAAAATGCGGGTGATTCCCGCGCTCAGGTCGATACTGGGCATGGCGTTTCCGTAACCGGCGTCCACCTGGGAGTTGGCGCTGACCAGTTCCTCTTCGGCGGACTTGATGGTCGTGGACTTTTCCATGGCAATCTTGAGCGCGTCTTCGCGGGTATAGGCCTGGCCGGCAAGGGCGGGCAAGGCCATGAGTGATAGCGCCAAAGCCACGGAAGGTAGGATAGCAAATTGCCTTGACATTCGTTCTCCACTGAATAATATGGGCCAAATTTAACAAAAATGCCCCCTTTACATAGGGGGACTCTATTCATTTGTGGATAAAACGCCCGTTCTGGCGGATAAATGGCACTATATCCGACTACATCAGGCCGGGGATTTTCATGCCGCCGGTGACGCCGCTGATGCTTTCTTGGGTGGCGTCGTCCTTCTTTTTGACTGCCGCGTTGATGGCCGCCATAATCAGGTCTTCCAGGGCTTCCACGTCGTCCTTGTCGACAGCATCGGGGTTGATCTTGATCATGGTGAGGACTCCGCGGCCGTTCATGGCGACTTTAACCATTCCGCCGCCCGCTTCGGCATCGAAACTCTGTGCCTTCAGGTCGCTTTGCGCCTTGATCATCTTGCTCTGCATCTTCTGAAGGTCCCTCAGCATTTTACTCATGTCCATGGCATGAACTCCTTTCTAGTTGTCGTTGTCTTCTTCTAAGTCGTCTTGGGCCATGCTGGCCGTTTCTTTCTTTACCGCTACAGAATATACCAATTCTGCGGCAAACATTTCTTCGATTTTTTCAAAAAGGGGCTCCCTGTCCTTGTCCAGCTGGTAGGGAGTCTTCTTGGCGTTTTCCCGCATAATCCGTTCGGCTTCCGTAAAGGCGCGGGTCTTGACCGAAAGGGAAATCTTGGTCTGGAGCTTGTCTTCGAGCACGTTCTGCAGCCGGGTCATGAATTCCGGGTGTTCCTGCAGCTGCTGGAAATTCCAAGAGTCATTTTTTGACGTTTCCCCCACAAAGGTGAGGGCGATGGGGAAGGGGTTTTCGTGGGGGTCGCCGGTTTCCAGGACGGTGCCCGCCATGGCCGCCGAAAAATACAGGTCGCCGTCGTCGGCAAAACCCGCGCAGATGGAGGGCCAGGCGGCGGCAATCTCGTAGCGGGAATAGGTGGCGCTACTGCCAGGTTCTGCCTCCAGTGCCTGGGCGACTTCAGCTACTTTTTTTTTTACCGCCTCGTCGGCGGCGGATTTGGGGTCGTTGATGGCGGCTAGCGCCCGTTTCAGGTCGGTGAGCCGGTCAAGCCAGGCCATGCGGGCGAAGGTGGTCTCTACCACGAGCCTCGGGTTGGTGCTGTAGCGCAGGTTCGCCTGCAGGTCTATGAGCATCTTGCTCAGGCGGAGCAGGTCGCCATTGCCGATACCTTGGGCCGAACTCTTGTACTTGGTGAATAGCTCTTCGGTGATGTTCAGCTCGTCGGCGGTAAAGGCGTCCAGGCGGCTGTAGATCATGTTCCGCAGGAACTTGCCGAAACCGTCCAGCAGGGGGGCGAACTCGATACCGATTTTCACGGCGTCGTCCACCATCTTGAAGCAGCCCTTCAGGTCGTGGTTTTCGATGGCCTGGATAAGGGAGAAAAACAGTTCCACCGGCGGAATCCCGAGGATAGAGCGCACCGATTCGGCGGTCATGTCGCTGCCGGTAAAGGCGTAGGCCTGGTCAAAGTAGGTGAGGCCGTCGCGCATGGAGCCGTCGGCCTTTTCGGCAAAGATGTCCAGGGCTTCGTCGGAAGCGTTGATGTGTTCCTGCTCGCAGATATAGCGCAGGCGGCTGCGGATTTGCTCCATGGTGAGCCGCTTGAAGTCGAAACGCTGCACGCGGCTGAGGATGGTCTGGGGGACCTTGTTCACCTCGGTGGTGGCAAAGATGAAAATCACATGCGGGGGCGGCTCTTCAAGGGTCTTGAGCAGAGCGTTGAAGGCCCCGGTGGAGAGCATGTGGACTTCGTCGATGATAAAGACCTTGTACTTGCCGATGACCGGCGGGTACTGCACGCGCTCGATGACGTCGCGGATGTTTTCGACGCCGGTGTTGGAGGCGGCGTCTATTTCGTAGACGTCCATGGGGTTGCCGCTGGCAATGTCCTTGCAGCTGTCGCACTCACCGCAGGGGTGCAGCGGGTCGCCGCCCTTGCAGTTCAGGGTGCGGGCGAGGATTCTGGCACTGGTGGTCTTGCCGACTCCGCGGGTGCCGGTAAAAAGGAAGGCATGGTGCAGGCGGCCGCCCTCGATTGCGTTCTGGAGGGTTTTTGCGATGTGTTCCTGTCCGACCATGTCGGAGAAAGACTGGGGGCGCCACTTTCGGGCCATTGCTACGTATGCCATGGCGGGAAATATAGTAAAAAATGATGCGAGTTTCGAGTTCTAAGTTACTAGTTACTAGAGTTACTCTGAAACAAGACTCTTGTAACGTCAAAAACTAGTGACTAGCCCGAAGGGCGAAGTAACTAGTAACTGGAAACTTTTTTATTATTTGTACAGAAAATCATGAGGTCTATAATGAATCCGAATCTGGCGCTTTTGGTCCTATCTTGGCAGGTGGCTTGTCTTTTTCACGAGAACGAAACGGAAAATCTTTTGCCAGGCTCTTCTTCTGCGACACAGGCGGAAAGCGATGCTTTGGACCAAATTCACGACGAACTGACCCCCGACGTCTCTTGGGATGACTTCAATAAGGTTTATGGTTCGTTTTCATCGGCAAAGGAACGTGCGACGGCTTGTGTGGAAACCCTTAGGGAGCAAAGTCCCGAGTTCAAGAGCAAAGTGTTGGAATCTATGCTGAAAGTAGCAAATGCCTCCCGTGAAGATGAAAACGAGAGCAATGTTTCTCCAGAAGAAATGTCCTTTATCCAGCAGATTCGTGAAACTTTGGAGTGATTTTTTTATATTTAGCCCCGCAACAAATAACCGCGCTTGCGGAAAGGATTAATCTATGTCGAAACTGACTGATTCTCAGGAATGGAAGGCCCTCGAGGCCCACGCCGAAGTCGCAAAGACTTGGCACATGAAGGAACTCTTCGCGAAGGACCCGGCCCGCGCCGAGAAGTTCAGCCTGGAAGCCTGCGGACTCTTCCTGGACTACTCCAAGAACATCATCACCGACGAGACCATGGCGAAGCTCCAGGACCTGCTCAAGTCCGCGAACTTCGAAGACATGCGCAAGAAGTACTTCGCCGGCGAAAAGATTAACACCACTGAAAAGCGCGCCGTGCTCCACACCGCGCTCCGCTACAAGGGTAATGACCCGATTTGCGTCGACGGGTGGAAGGGCCACACCGGCAAGTCCATCAAGTACGTGGTGAACATCGGTATCGGCGGTTCCGACCTCGGTCCGGTGATGGTGACCGAAGCCCTCAAGCCCTATGCAGACAAGCCGATTGCCGGCGAAACCTCCCCGGAAGTCTACTTCGTCTCCAACATCGACGGCACCCACATGGCCGAGACGCTCAAGAAGGTGAACATCGAAGAGACGCTCTTCATCGTCGCTTCCAAGACGTTCACGACTCTTGAAACCATGACGAACGCCGAAACGGCCAAGGCCGCCGTCCTCAAGGCCTTCAATGGCGACGAGAAGTCCATCGCCAAGCACTTCGTGGCGCTCTCCACCAACACCGAAGCCGTTGCCGCCTTCGGTATCGACACCGCGAACATGTTCGAATTCTGGAACTGGGTCGGCGGCCGCTACTCCCTGTGGTCTGCCATCGGCCTCTCCATCGCTCTCCGCATCGGCTTCGAAAACTACATGAAGCTCCACCAGGGCGCCTACGAAATGGATCAGCACTTCAAGACCGCTCCGGCCGACAAGAACATGCCGGTGATCCTCGCCCTCATCGGCGTTTGGTACAACAACTTCTTCGGTGCTTCCAGCTACGCGATGCTCCCGTACGACCAGTACCTGCACCGCCTGGCCGCCTACTTCCAGCAAGCCGACATGGAAAGCAACGGCAAGACCGTTGACCGCGATTCCAAGCGCGTGAACTACCAGACGGGTCCGATCCTCTGGGGTGAACCGGGTACGAACGGCCAGCATGCCTTCTACCAGCTGATCCACCAGGGCACCAAGATGATTCCGTGCGACTTCATCGCCCCGGCCAACAGCCACAACAAGGTCGGCGACCACCA
>OMSO01000030.1 GCA_900313675.1 uncultured Fibrobacter sp. | reverse complement strand
GGAACGAGAATCACTGGATTCTTCGCGGCTATCGCCGCTCAGAATGACGTTATTGTCATCGTCACCCGCCGACGAAGAGTCGTCACAGGCGGAAAGGGCAAAGATTGCCGCCAACAAGAAGATGGTTAGAGATTGTTTCCCCTGAAACAAGTTCAGGGTCGCAATGACACGCTGGAAAGACTTCTTCATAAGAACATCCCCGTCTATAGTTTATCTTGTTAAATATAGGTAATGCCCCTGCCAAAGTCCATACCCCCCCCATTGTAAAATTTGGGTAACAAATCGGGGGGGGGGATGGCACCGGAAACAGAACTCTCGGCGGAAACTCGCAGGGACTAACAGTCACAAGAGTTTCCTCCTGCAGAAACGGTTCATACCAGTAAAGGCGGGTCTACACCACAAAGCACTTGGAATCCAGAGCCACATTTTTTTGTTTTTTGACCGAGATGTGGGCTTCCCGAGCGAACAGTCGAACAAAGTGAATCTGTGAGCGAGGGAAGGCTCACATCGAGGGAAAGATTTGTTAAAAAAATTGCCCTTTCCTGGTTCTGTTTTGTATATTACCCCGCGAAAGTCGTATTTCCATATCCCATAGCAGCCAAAATAAGCTGCGGGCTATGGAAATACGGCTTTTTTGCGTTTATAGGAGGTTTAATGAGAAATAACGCAATTTATAATACAATGTATTGCTACTTTACTAAAATTTATATATATTTTAGTAAAATGGAGCAAATTATGGAAACGACAATGAATACAATCAGCGCAAGGATCGACTCAAAACTCAAGACCCAGGCCGAGAACCTGTTCAACGAACTGGGAATGAATATGAGCACTGCTATTACTGTATTCCTAAAACAGGCCATTCGGCTCCGCAAGATTCCATTCGAGATTGCCCTCGATTCGCCCAACGCCGAAACCCTTGCCGCTATGACTGAAGCAAACGAAATCGCTTCGGGTAAACGCAAGGTTAAGTCTTACAAAAATGCGAAAGCTATGATTAAGGACATCTTGGACGAATAATGGAAATCAGGACCACCTCGAAATTTCGAAAAGATCTTAAACTGGCAAAAAAGAAGGGATTAAACATCGCACTCTTGCAAGAGGTTGTCGATGTTTTGGCTTCAGGGGAAAAACTGAGCGAAAAACACCGCGACCATGCACTAACAGGTGATTGGGAGTCTTTTCGCGAATGCCATATCCAGCCAGATTGGCTGTTGATATACAAAATCTCTGGCGATTCGCTAATATTGACCTTAGTCCGGACAGGAACGCACAGCGACCTGTTTTAAGTGGGCCTCTTTACTTGATTTCAAAAGAAGGTTCAGCGCCGGAGGTTGTGACGGAGAGGGTCACGGTCTTTTTGCCCAGGGTGCGGGTGACGGTGAAGCCGTCGGCGGTGTTTGCGATGGAGAGGCTGCCGTCGCGGAGGACGGGGTTTTCGCGACGCATTTTCACCAGATTACAGATAAATTCGTAGAGCGGTTGGGACCTGCGATTTTCCAGTTCGTCCCAGGGGACGCTTCGGCGGCAGTCGGGGTCCTTGCCACCCTTCATGGAGAGTTCCTCGCCGTAGTAGATGCAGGACGCACCGGGCATAAAGAACAGGAGGGCGTATGCCAGTTTGATGCGTTCGAGGCTTGCGCAGGGCTGGGACAGAAGGCGGGTGGTGTCGTGGCTCCCCAAAAGGTTCATGGGAATGTCGCCGCGGCCGTCGGGGAATGCGGCGCGGACCCGGTCGCAGAATTCCTGGACGGAAATGGGGTTCTCGTCGAAGAGGAACTTCATGACCGCCTTGCGGAAGATGTAGTTCATGACGCCGTCGAACTGGTCGCCTTGCAACCAGCGGGAGGGTTCGTCCCAGATTTCGCCTACGATGTAGGCCTCGGGATTGATGGCCTTGACGCGGCGGCGGAATTCCTGCCAGAAGGAGTCGTCATCGATTTCGTTGGGAACGTCGAGACGCCAGCCGTCGATGCCCCGGCGGGTCCAGTATTCGGCCACGGAGAAAAGGTATTCCCGAACATCGGGGCAGCCGGTGTTGAACTTGGGGAGCGCCGGGTAATTCCACCAGCATTCGTAATTGGGCTTGCCCGAATAGGCGTTGAGGGGCCAGCCCTTTACATGAAACCAGTCCACGTAAGGAGAATTTTCGCCCAGTTCCAGCAAGCTGTTGAACTGGAAGAATCCGCGGGAACAGTGGTTGAACACACCGTCGAGAATGATGCGGAGGCCTAGCCTGTGGGCCTTTTTGACAAGGCGGTCGAAATCCTTGAGGGTGCCCAGCACCGGGTCGATTTCGAAGTAATCGACGGTATGGTAGCGGTGGTTGGAATTACTCTTGAAGATGGGACAGAGGTAGATGGCGTTTACGCCGAGACCCGCGATGTAGTCCAGATGGTCCTCGATGCCTGCGAGATTCCCGCCGAACATGTTTTCGCGGGTGGGCCTGGAACCCCAGGGCACGAACCTGCCTACCGCCTGGTAGCGGGGACTGCGGCAGAACCTATCAGGGAATATCTGGTAGAATACGGCGTCTTTTGTCCAGGCTGGAGCGAACATAAGCGGTAATGAGCGCGGGCCTTACGGCCCTTTGAGTGATGAGGTCGGGGCTTCGCCCCTTTGAGGTCCTAATGTCAACATCTTTTACAATACTAAACTCAAAGCGACCCTGCAAGGGGAGCGTGCCCACACCTCAAAGCGACCCTGCAAGGGGAGCGTGCCCACACCTCAAAGCGACCCTGCAAGGGGAGCGAACTCAAACCTCCTAGATTTTCCACATGGGTCTGCGTTTGCGGGCGTCCACCAGCTTGCGGATTTCGGAACAGAGGAAGTTGTTTTTCGCGAGGTCCTCTACGGAACAGGGCAGGCGGTAAGTCCAGTTCTTGCCGCCGACGGTGCCCGGGATGTTCACTCTTTCCTCTTCGGGAGCGCATTCCGAAAGGGCGGGCGACAGGGCGAAATAGTCCTGCACCGGCAAGATGCAGAGCAGGCTGTTGGCGGAGAACACGTGGGCCAGAATGTTCCGCACCACGGTGGGGGTCAGTTCCTCCGGAGCGTTACCCGGAAGCCCCGCGTGAGACCAGTAGAAGGCCTTATCAAAGTCAGGCTCCTTCCAGAGCCCGCGAAGGCTGGAGGTGTCGTGGCAGCTGGTGGTGCATACCGAGAGGCGGGGGTATTCTTCCATGGCGTAGTAGGGAGAATAGGGAGCGTCCCAGTTGCGGGCCCACCGCTCGATACGGAGCGAAAGGATATTCAACTTCTTGAGAACCGCAGGAACGCAGCGGGGCACGGAGCCCAGGTCTTCGGCGCAGACCAGCATGTCCGTTTCCTTGGCAAGGACCGACAGAAGCTTGGTGGCGTTCGCCTCCCAAAGGGCGTTCTGGGCGGCCTCGTTCTCGCCGATAATGTCGTGAAGTTTCTGCTGTTCATATTCCGGCAGGGTGAAGAGCACCGGGGCATTGTACCAGTACCAGTAGGGGTAGAAGGTGTGTTCGTCGCCGGTAGGGACAAACACGCGGTTCCAGTAAACCTTCAGCAGCTTGTCCTTAATTTCTTGGGGTTCGGAAAGACCGAGGATGGCCTTTTCCGAGAGGAATTCGTCTTTCAAAATGTAGCGGTCCGTAGTGCCGTAGAGCGTCTTGAAGCAGAGGGGCAGCAGCCGCTCCGTATCGCCTTCCAGGAACTGCCGCAACTGATCGACGGAATAGTTGGGCTTGCGCAGGTATTCCAGGGATTCCTGCTTGAAGCCTGCGGCCTGCAGGCGTTCCAGGGTCAGCGGGATGCTGGGATTGAAGTGCCCGAGGATGCCCGTGGTCTCGGTCTGGGGGATGCTCCAGATGCGGAAAAATCCCAGCACATGGTCGATACGGTAGGCGTGGTAGAACTTGCTTGCCTGGGCGAGACGGGCTTTCCACCAGGCAAAGCCGTCCTGTTCAATGACATCCCAGCGGTAGGTGGGGAATCCCCAGTTCTGGCCGCTGTAGCTGAACATGTCGGGAGGGGCGCCGGCACGGTCTTCCAGGGAGAAATACTTGCGGCTCGCCCACACGTCGGCGCTGTCCTCGTTGATGAGGATAGGAATGTCGCCCTTGATGTTGATGCCCAGCTTGGAAACTTCCGACACGGCGGCACAGAACTGCGTCTCGGCAACGAACTGCATCCAGGCCTGGAACCAAACGTCTTTCTTATACTTGGTCCAGATTTTTTCGATGTCCGCGTCCGTGGGGTTCTTGAAATTTTTCCAGTCCTTCCAGCTCTTCTCGCCGTTTTCGGCCTTCAGGGTGCTGTAGGCGCAGTAGGCCTTGGCCCAGGGGTTCTTGTCCAGCCACTCCTGCAGGACCTTGTCCTTGCGGAGCTGGTCGTAACGGTTGTCGAAAATTTTTCTCAGGATGGAGCGTTTCCAAGTGGAAATCTTGTAGTAGTCGATGCGTTCCTGCTCGTCGAACTTTTCCTTGGCCTCTTCGATGTCGTCTTCGAATTCGGAGGAGCCCTGTACCGCCTGGATGTTGATGAACACCGGGTTCAGGGCAAAGGCGCTGCGGGCGCTGTAGGGGCTGGCCTCGGCGCCGGTATCGTTCACCGGCAAAAGCTGGATGACGTTGAAATCACAAAGCTTGGACCACTGGGCAAAGGGAATCAGGTCAAGGTATTCGCCGATACCGATGCTGTTTTTGCTACGGAGGCTGAACAGAGGAACGGCGACACCGCTCTGGAAACATGAAATATCACTGTAACGCATGGTGGGAAAGATAGTATAGTGGCTAGGGATTAGGGGCTAGGATCTAGGGATTAGGGGATAGGATCTAGGGGATAGGATTTAGGGGCTAGGATCTAGGGGCGCGAGGCGCGGGGAATGCCATCCTGGAGAGGTGCCGCAGTCTCACGACTTCACGTGGAAATAATCGATTTCGGGATGGCTGATGTAGAGGCCGCTCACGGAGGCTTGCGGATACATGGCGCCGTTTTCGGTGAGGCTGATGCCCACGCTGCCAAAGTCGATGAGCTTCGCGATATTGAAGATTTCCTTGATATTTGGAAGCACGGGGTAACCGACGGCCGGGCGGATGCCTTTCCAGCCGTTGGTGCGGGCGAGTTCCTGGCTCAGGTATTCGGCGCCCGCTTCGGCGAGGCGGTCGGCGACAGTCTGCATCAAAAGAACGTCGTAGTCGCTGCCGCCCTGTTCGGCCTTGAGCTTTTCGAGGCGTTTGACGAAGGCGTCGCTCACGGTGACGGCGAAGGCGCCCACGATGTCGCGGAAAACATCCTTACCGGCGGGAGCGGCGAAGACGCTTGCTGTCGTTGCGTTGGCAGGGGCTACGTAGTCGCAGAGGGCGAGGCATGTGCCTTCGGGGTTCTGCTGGCGTGCCGTGGCGACTTCGACAAAGTCGGAGTCGGTGCCGGTACGGCCCGTATTGAACCTGATGGAATTTTCCGTACCGGCTGCAGGGTAGAACGCCTGCACGGCACGCAGCGCATACTCGGGCTTTGTGAGGCTCTTGATAAGTTCTTCGGCATCGGCCTTGAGCTTCTTTGCTTCTTCTTGATCGGCCTTGACTTTCCAGGTGAAGAAGAAGTATTCCCAGCTGATAAGCGGGATGACTTTTTCGAGCGGAATCGGCGGGAGTTTGCTTTCGCCCATGAACGGAGGCTCCACCGGCTGGTACTTGCTCCAGTCGCAAAGGTAGCGGCGTTCGAGGGGCGTCTTCTCTGCTGCGGCCATGGCGCTTGCGGCTTCGGTCTGGATGCCGTTTTGCTTGTCGCGAATGCGCTGCTGTTCGACCCGATTTTCTTGAATGGTCTGCTCGCTGGTCGCGGGGTCAAGAAGCTTTTGCACGAGGCCTGGGTTACTGGCGGCGTCGCGCACGTGGAATACGGGGCCTTCGTAGCACGGGGCAATCTTTACGGCCGTGTGCGTGGGCGAGGTCGTTGCGCCGCCGACGATAATCGGGATGCGCTGGCCTGCGTCCTGCATGGCCTTCGCGACAGTGCACATTTCTTCGAGGGATGGCGTGATGAGGCCAGAGAGGCTCAAGATGTCGGCTTTGTTCTCGATGACCGCCTTCACGATGACATCTTCGGGAACCATCACGCCGAGGTCCACCATCTCGTAGCCGTTACAGGCCATAATCACGGAGACAATATTCTTGCCGATATCGTGCACGTCGCCCTTGACGGTGGCAATCACGATTTTTCCGCGGCTAGAAGCGTTGGCGTCCTTGCCCGCCTCGATGTAGGGCTGCAAGATTTCTACCGCCTTCTTCATGGTGCGGGCAGTCTTCACCACCTGCGGCAAGAACATCTTGCCTTCACCAAAGCGGCGGCCCACTTCGTTCATGCCGTCCATGAGCGGGCCGGAAATGATTCCCACCGGGCTATCGCCTCGGTTGATGAGTTCCATCAGGTCGGGCTGAAGCGTTGTCGAAGTTCCCTTGAGCAGAGCCTCTTGCAGGCGTTCCTCGGGCGTGGTTTTTGTCTGCGCGGAGTCGGCGACGCTGTTGCTACCCGCGTCGGAACTGCCCGCGCCCGTGCTCATGGCGAAAATCGCCTTCGGGTCGTATTTGGAGCCTGCTTCCTTGGCGGCAGCGGCGGCTGCGGTCATGCGGCTTGCAATTTCAATAAGCGCTTCGCTGGCGTCCGGTTCCGTGTTCAACAGCACTTCGGTAATGGCCATGCGGAGTTCCAGCGGAATCGTCTTGTATTCGATAATCGCGCTGGGGTTCATGATGGCCATGCCCATGCCGTTGGGAATCGCGTAATGTAGGAAGGTTGTGTGCATCGCTTCGCGCAGGTAGTTGTTGCCGCGGAAGGCGAACGAGAGGTTCGAAAGCCCGCCCGAGATGCGCACGCCGGGCAGGTTGTCCATAATCCAACGGACAGCGCGGATAAAGTCGATGGCGTAAGCGTTGTGTTCCGCCATGCCCGTAGCGACCGTCAGCACGTTCGGGTCAAAGATGATGTCCGATGGCGCGAAATTCAGTTGCTTCACCAGGATGTCGTAGGCGCGGGCGGCAATATTCACGCGACGCTCGTAGTTGGTGGCCTGGCCTTCTTCGTCGAAGAGCATCACGATGACGGCGGCCCCCAGGCGCTTGATGGTGAGCGCGTGCTCGATAAACGCCTGTTCGCCCATCTTGAGGGAGATGGAGTTCACGATGCTCTTGCCCTGGATGCACTTGAGGCCCGCCTCGATGACTTCGAATCGGGAAGAGTCCACCATGATGGGCACGCGGCTCACGGCCGGGTCCGATGCTATCAGGTTCAGGAAGGTCTGCATTTCGGCGGTGGCGTCCAGGAGACCATCGTCCATATTCACGTCAATCACGTCGGCGCCGTCTTCCACCTGCTTGCGGGCAATGTCCAGTGCTTCATCGTAATTCTTCTCGTTGATGAGGCGGAGGAACTTCTTGGAGCCGGCGACGTTGCAGCGTTCGCCCACCTTCACGAAGTCTTCGGCGTTGCAACTGTCGGCACCGTCGCTGGGGTGCACCTGTTCCTTGAACAACGGCTCGAGACCTGCGAGGCGGAGTAGCGGGCTCGTCGCATACTTGGGCGCGGGCTTGCGGCGTTCGTAATCGGCCGGCAGGGCGTCCAGCATCTTGCGCATGGCGGCGATGTGTTCCGGGGTCGTTCCGCAGCAACCACCAATCATGTTCACCAACTTGTCGTCCAGGTAGACATGCATCTTGTTGACCATGTCTTCGGGGGTGTCGTCGTAACCGCCGAACTGGTTCGGGAGCCCCGCATTCGGGTGACAAGAAATGTAGCAGGGCGCGACCTTGCCCATGCGGCGCAGGTAAGGCACCATGCCGTCGGCACCGAGACCGCAGTTGAGGCCGATGGAAAGCGGATGCATGTGCATCACGCTTATGGCGAATGCTTCGACCGTCTGGCCCGAAAGTGTTCTGCCCGAGGCGTCGCTCACCGTCATGGAGAACATGACTTCTACGGGTTTGAGGTCGGCAGCCGCGGACCCTTCGGCAAGCTCAGGGACCTTGGCTGCGGCGCGTTTTTCCATCACCTTGGTGAAAGCGCTTGCGGCGGCCTTCGCGTTCAGTGTATCGAAAATCGTTTCAATCAGAATCGCGTCGACGCCTTCTTCCACCAGCACCTGAATCTGTTCCAGGTAGGCGTCTTCCAGTTCGTCGAAAGTAATGCTACGGCTTGCCGGGTCGTTCACGTCTTCGCTCATGGAGAGCATCTTGCTGGTGGGGCCCACGTCGCCCAGAATGTACACCTGGCGGCCGTACTTTTCCATGGCCTCCGCCGCGGCTTGCTTCGCAATCTTCACGGCGGCGCGGTTCATTTCGGCAATGCGGTGTTCCTGGTGGTATTCGTGCTGGCTCACGCGCTGGCTCGAGAACGTGTTGGTGGTCAGGCAGTCCACGCCCGCATCCACGTAGCGGCGCTGGATATCGAGAATGATTTCCGGCTTCTCGATGGAGAGCATGTCGTTGTTCGCGCCCTTGATCCCGTAAGTCTGAATTACAGAACCCATGCCGCCATCCAGCAGCAACATCTTGTTTTCGAAAGCTTCACGTAACGTCATTTTCTTTTCCATGGCACGAACCGCCGTAACCAGTCTTTATGCATTTATTTGTTTATATGCATAAATATAGAAAAAGTCGGGGCGTTACGGGGCCGACGTCTGAGGCCCCGTAGAGGGGGTAGCGGCAGACTTGGCGAGAACGTTGGATTGTGATTGCTTCACCCCTATTCGGGGTTCGCAATGACACTACCGGCTTCTGTCTAATCGCCAAGGCTGTAGCGAGGGGGAGACTTCCCCCATCCAAGTCAATACTTTGGGCGGTGGATTAAATATTTCTACATTTGCGCCCATGGAAAAGAAGCACCCCCTCTACTTTACGATTCACGGTCACTTTTACCAGCCTCCCCGCGAAAATCCCTGGACAGGCGTCATCGAGAACCAGCCCAGCGCGCGGCCATTTCACGACTGGAACGACCGTATCGCAAGCCAGTGCTACTCCCCCAACTCCGCAAGCCGCATTCTGAATTCAGAGGGGCGCATCCAGGATATCGTCAACAACTACGACTTTATGAGCTTCAACATGGGCCCCACCCTCATGGGTTGGATCCGGACCCATACCCCCGACACTTATAAGAGGATCCAGGAGGCCGACAAGCGGAGCGCCGAACGTCTGAACGGTCACGGCAACGCCATCGCCCAGGTCTATAACCACATCATCATGCCTCTCGCCAGCGAGCAGGACAAGCGGACCCAGATTCTCTGGGGCATCGAAGATTTCAAGTTCCATTTCGGACGCATGCCCGAGGCCATGTGGCTGGCCGAAACGGCCATCAACCTGCCGACAGTGGTGGAACTCATCAATGCGGGAATCAAGTTCACCATCCTCTCCCCCACCCAGGCGGATTCCTTCCGTGAATTGGGGGCCGAAGAATGGATTGGTTGCAGCAATACCGATATCGACACCACCAGGCCCTACCGCATTTACCCGCGGGACGAAAAGGGCAATCTGGTCTGCGACGGCTACCTGGACGTATTCTTCTACAACCCCTGGCTCAGCAGCGCCGTAGGTTTCGAGCATCTGCTCCGCAATGCGGGCGTGTTCGGCAAGCGCATCCAGGACGCCTGGGACCCGAACCGTGAAGACCCGCAGCTGGTGAGCATCGGCACCGACGGCGAAAGCTACGGACACCACGAGCCCTTCGGCGACATGTGCGCCGCCTACCTTTACAACCGATTCGCTCCCGAGAACAACATGGTGCCCGTCAACTACGGCTGGTACCTGGAAAAGTTCCCGCCCAAGCACGAGGTGCTGCTGAAGAATTTCCACGGCGAAGGTTGCGCCTGGAGCTGCGCCCACGGGGTGGGCCGCTGGTACAGGGACTGCGGGTGCTCCACCGGAGGTGGCCCCGGCTGGAACCAGAAATGGCGCGGGCCATTGCGCGACGCCTTCAACCACCTGAAGGAACTAGCCGACGAAATCTTTGTGCGGGAATTCGAGAAGGTGAGCAAGGTAAATCCCTGGGACGCCCGGAACGGATACGTGCAGGCATTGGTCGCTCCCGAAGACGAAACCCGCCTCTCCGCCTTCTTGAAGACCATCCTGAACAATCCCGAAAACGCCGAAGAAAGCGCCAAGGCCGTGCGTCTTCTGGAAATCCAGAAGTTCTGCCTGTTCAGTTTTACCAGCTGCGGCTGGTTCTTCAACGACATCGAAGGCCTGGAGCCTGTGCAGAACATGCGCTACGCCCTCCGGGCCATGGAACTGATGCAGCCGTTCCTCCCCTTCGGGCACTCCATCGAGAACCGTTTCATGAGCATTCTCGCCCGGGCCACCAGCAATGAGCACAAGTGGAACGGCGCCGAAGTCTACACCCGCTACGCCAAGGACGAGGTCCCCGTGACGGTGAAGCTCATGGCCGAACGGGCCGCCATTTTCCACCTGGGACTGGAAGAGGGCTACGACCAGAAAAACGCCAAGCTCACTTCTACAAAGATCGCCTCCCGCCGCAAGCAGACCCTGGTGCGAGCCACCTACGACGACAAGACCATCGGGGAATCCCGAGTAGCAACAATCCTGGTGCTGTCCGATTCCATGGGCCGCGTGAACCTAGTGGTGGCCGACGGCGAACCCGAGGTGAACAAACTCTCCTTCGTAGAAAACCCGAACAAGAGCGCCGAAGAACTGCAGCACCAGTTCCCCACCGCCTACGTGGTCCAGATGCGCCACCTGATGAGCGATTCCCTGAAGCGCATCAACCAGCTGGAAACCAAGCGGAGCCTCAAGGACATTACGGAGGCCTTCTCGGAATTTGCCGTTCAGAAGGGACTTTCCATCGACAGCCTGGCCGACCCGGACCATACCCTGCCGGACACCATTCGGACCATTCTTTCCCTGGACATCAATTCCAAGATCCACCACCTGGTGCTGGAATACCTGGATAATCCGGAGCAGGAAAACTTCAAGGAAATCGAGGCCCTGGTCAAGGAAGCCAACTCCCTGAACGCCACCTTCTCCTTCGGCGGGACGGGCCGCATGATCCACCGCAAAATTGTAGAATGCCTGGACCAGGTTTTCGAGAATCTGAAACAGCCCACCGTCCTCTACATCACGAACCTGATTTCTTTGGCGGACTGGCTGCACATCTACATCGACAAGACCTCCATCGAGAACCAGGCCTTCCCCATGTTCCAGGAATTCAAGAAGAATCCCAAGGGCAAGCTGAAAGCCATGATTCCCGTGTTCCAGTGGCTGAATTTCGAGGTAGGCAATGTATAAGATGAGCCTCATGCCCCTCTTTACGGCTGAGGCCATCCAGGAGACGGTCCAACTTCTAGGCGAAAAAATCGCCCGGAACTACAAGTTCGACACCATCGTAGGCGTGCTTACGGGCTCCTTCGTGTTCGTGTCGGACCTGTGCAGGCATTTCCCCAACAAGGACATCAAAGTTTCCTTCATCAGGGCGTCCAGCTACGGCGACTCTACGGAAAGCTCCGGCCAGCTGAAGGTCTCCCTGCTGGACGAGCTGGACCTGAAAGGCAAAAAGGTCCTGCTCATCGACGACATTCTGGACACGGGCCGCACCCTGCAAAAACTGGTGGACCTGCTTAAGGAAAAAGGCGCCGCCGAAGTCCGCAGCTGCGTGCTGCTAGAAAAGCGGGCCCGTCGGGAAGTGGACTACAAGGCGGACTTCGTCGGGTTCTCCATCGAAGACGGTTTCGTAGTGGGCTACGGGCTGGACTGCGCCGGAGAATACCGCACCATGCCCGACATCTGGACTCTGGAAAGCGAAAACTAAGGTACACGCTATGGAAAACAACGATTTAGATGACGTCAGGCTACACGCCACCCAAACCTTGGAAGCCGTAGAGCGGAACTACAACAAGATTAGCCGCGGCAAGCGATTCCTTATCAACATGGCTCTCTGCCTCGCCTTTTTTGCCGGCGGCTTTGTCACCTGCAAGGTTGTCAACGACGTTCCCAGCCAGGGAATTATCGAAAAGGTGGCCGCACAGCCCGACCTGAAAAACAAGTGCAAGGGACGTTACGACCGTCCCATGGAATACGCCATCATGCACGAATGCGTCTTTGCCCAGGGCACTCCTTCGGACGAGGCGAAACTGGTCCAGCGTATCAACTACTGCACTTGCGCCCTCCAGAGCGTGCAGCAAAAGAAGCCCTACCAGAAAATGTTCGAGAACAACCTGGTGGACTTCACCTTCAAAATCAGGGAAGAAAATCTCTGCCAAGAGAACAAGCTGATTCCCACCCTGGGAGCAGATTCTACTGCAAAGTAAGCCAAGGCTACAGAATCAGCATCCCATCGCCGTAGCTGAACAGTTTCATCTTGTTCTCTACAGCCATCTTGTAGGCGGCAAGCGTGTTTTCGCGCCCGTAGAAGGCGGACACCAAAAGAATGAGGGAGCTTTTCGGCCAGTGGAAATTGGTCAAGAGGCCATCCACAATCTTGTAGCGGTACCCCGGATAGAAAAACGCATGGGTCACGCCCTTTTGCGCCCTTACGATTCCGTTGGCATCGGCTATGGTTTCCACTACACGGGTGCTGGTGGTGCCGACCGTCACGATACGACCGCCTTCCCGTTTTGCCTTGTTGATAATCTCGGCATTTTCCTTGGTCAACTCGTAATGTTCGCCGTGCATCTTGTGCTGGGTAAAGTCTTCCACCGAAATATTCTGGAATGTTCCGGGGCCCACATGCAAGGTGACTTCGGCCACATAGACGCCCTTCGCCTTCAGGGCCTCGAGCATTTCTTCGCTGAAGTGGAGGCTTGCCGTCGGAGCGGCCACGGCGCCCGAATACTTTGCAAAAATCGTCTGGTAGGCCAACTTATCGTCTTCGTCATCGGGGCGGTCAATGTAGGGCGGCAGCGGAACGTGACCTTCCCGGTTCATCACCGCTTCCAGTTCCACAGGCGTCACCGCAAAACGGAGCACCCGTGCACCGTCTTCCTTGATGTCTTCCACAACGGTCTTGACACCGGCGATTTCAAGTTCGCGACCAATCTTGAAAGCCTTGCCGGGGCGAACCTGGGCCTCATAGCGGGCCTCTCCGTTTTCTGCAGGAATCAGCGCCTGCACCAGGAGGGTTTCCACTTCGCCGCCATGGAGGGTGTGACCGTAGAGGCGGGCAGGAATCACCTTGGTGTTGTTCACCACAAGGCAATCACCCGGGCGGAACAGTTCCACAATTTCGGGAGCCTTCATAATGCGGCGTTCCCCGCCGTCCTTGGGACAGTGCAATATGCGGGTCTTGCCCTTGCCTGCCGTGCGGCTTGCAATCAGTTCCTTCGGGAACTCGAAATTGTAATCCGAAAGCTTGTGTTCCGATTCCATTGCGCTACGTTCCCTTCCGTCAGTCTTCCATTTCGGACAAGGTCTTCTTCAGCAGGTCCTTCATTTCTTTTTTCAGGGATTCCGGCTTCAGGATTTTCACGTCCGGCAAGACGCCCATAAGCCAAGCCTTAAAGTCGGGCGTAATGCGGAGTTTCAGGTCCACAATGTCGTTCTTGTTCTTGTCCTTGCGCACAACCGCAGGAGGATTGAAATGGGACTTTTCGAACTGAGTCTTGAGCCAGTCGTTATTGCTGGAACGAATCTGCAGGGAAATGTCTTGCGGAGCAACCTTCGGGTCTATATACTTCCCATAGGCATACTTGTAATAACTCTGCTCGTCAAAAAAGATTCCGCTTTGGGCCAGCTTGTTGGTGACCGTAATGTTCATCACGTTTTCAAGCATGTACATCTTCAAGATACCCGTTTCTGCAAAGGTATCGTCTGCGCCGATAATGTAAACCGTGTCCATGCGCATCACCACCTTCACGGGGCTAATCTCGATAGTTTCGTCATCTTTTTTCTTGGTGCCGTGGTGGTAGGCGATACGGATTTTTACACCGCTGTGGATAGCGTCCAGCACCTTGTTCACATACAGGTCCTGAATCTTGTTGTCGCTCCAGGGGCCATAATCCATAATCAAGTCCTTGTCCGTAGTGATAGCCTCGGGCCTGAATTCATCGGGATTGGTGGTCTGCATGGCGGCAATCAGTTTGTCCACCAGCTTACGATTTTTCATATCGCTGGGAGATTTTCCCGTCATGTTCTTCTTGATTTTTTCAAGCTGCTTTACGGATTCCTGGTTGAAAGAAACCTGCTCGTTCACCTGAATCTTGAACGCGGTCTGGCCCAGACTATTCTTGCCCTTACGGAGCCCGCAGTTTTCACCCCGCAGGTATTCCAGATAGCGGAATGCCGTGCGAGGGCCGCGCCCGATATGGGTCGCAATTTCTTCTATGGTCCTGTATTCTTTCAGCAGGGCTTTCACGTCGTTGATTTTTTCGTATCCTTTTCCAGCCATATCGACCTCTTTGTTTAAACTATCCTCAGCCTGTTTTCAATAGACGTGCTCAGCACGCGCCTTGCCACGCAGAACATGGCCAGCTGTTTCTGGATCATGGAATGAACCTTTCCTTCCAGCAAAAATTTATCATCTACGTAATTCACACGAATCAAGGAATCTCCCAAGCGGGTATTCATGGAAAGCTCGTATTCCAGTTCCTTGCAGACCTTGGTATTTTCCATTTCGTCCATGGGAATCGAATTAATTTTCACGTCCAAGTCCTGCACGCCAGGGAATTCCGCAATCTTGTTCTCGATTTCTTTGGGGAAATATTCCCGAATGCAGTCCAGAGACACCTGCACGCGCCCCTGTTCCACCTGCACCTTGTAATTAAAAATCTTGAGCCCCGGAGTTTCCAGGAGGGAAAGAATTGCCTTTTCAATCTGCTCGTCCGACGTGTAGGATTCCGCACTGATTTTCATAAAGTCAACGCAGCCGCGAACCCTCTGCATGCCGTTGACGCAGGCCCTGATAGCACGCTTTACAGACAAATTCTTCACAAGGCCGTCGAGATACACAATCCCCTGCCCCACCGTCACCGAGACTCGGCGGGAATCTTCTGGGAAAAACTGCATCAGCTTGTTGCGGGTCATGTCCGAAAGTTTTGCATTGGGCAGGTTCTGTATGGCCTGGGGCAGCGTAATGAACAGCAGGCTTTTGTCTTCCATCTGCACGGCCAGCTTGTCCTTTTCGCCGTCGTTCACATACCCTACCGCCACGCCGAACATGTCCCGAATGGCGTGATACACATGGTCGCCGATAAGCGTCAAGGCGCTCTGGGCCGGAAGCAGGCGATACCCGCCCGGCGCCACTTCCGATTCCACATGGCACTTGGGGCATTCCACCTTTTCGTCCTTGGCGCCACCGTAGGTAAGCACATAAATTTCCTTGTCGTGAGTCTGGAAACAGCTCTTGACAAGCCCCGGTTTCACACCGCCCTTGAAAAACAACCAGTTCCCGGGCTGGATTCGGTTGTGCCCGTAAATCTTCGTGTAGTCCGCATGTTCCACGCTTGTTCCAAAGCTAAACTCGTTAGAAAAGCAGATGATGACATTCTGGCACGCTTCGCACGAACACAGAAGCGGAATTTTCGGTTCCATGCCACCGTGGGTAGAATAGGGTTCCCGCGCAAATATCCCGTGCTCCGTTACCCGCTGGCAACGGCAGCAAAACATTTTCTGGGTCAGAAGTTTGTAGGGAAACTGTTTACGCAAGATTAGTGGTTAGTGGTTATGAGGAGGTGTGAGGTGTGAGGTATGAGGTCGATCGCCTGCGGCCTTCGGCCTGCTCCCTTTGAGGTAACTCAAAGCGAAGCGAGCCCAAAGCGAGTTTACGAGCGACCCCACAGCTCAAAGCTATTTCATGAGCGGGAGAGCCACGTCGATGCGGCGGAGCACTTCATCCTTTCCGATGATTTCGAACATTTCCCAGAGGCCAGGGCCAGCGGTAACACCGGAAACAGCGAGACGCGGAGCACCCACGAGTTCACCGACCTTGTGGCCGCAACGTTCAGCCAAGTCGTAGAAACCCTTCTCGATCACCGGAGTCTTGAAATCTTCGATAGAAGCGAGCATATCGCGCACGAGCGTGGCGACTTCCTTGGAGCCTTCGCCGAAGTGTTTCTTGGCACCCTTTTCATCGTAGGTGGTCGGGGCGACAAAGAAGTACACAGCCATGTCAGCCAGATCCTGCACAAAGTGGGCGCGGGGCTTGAGCTGCTTCACGATTTCGTCGAGGCGTTCTTCCGGTTCCTTCGAGAGGTCGATACCCTTCGCAGCCAAGCCTTCCTTCATGATACCCTTGAGGAATGCGTCATCGCACAGGTGAATGTGCTGGCCGTTCATCCACTGCAGTTTCTTTTCGTCGAAGCTGGCGGACTTGGGGTTGATGCGTTCCAGCGTGAAGCTTTCGACCATTTCCTTGATGGTCATGACTTCGCGGTCGTCGCCCGGATTCCAGCCGAGGAGAGCGAGGTAGTTCACGAGAGTTTCCGGCAGGTAGCCGAGGTCGCGGAAATCGCCCACGGAGGCGGCGCCCTTGCGCTTAGAAAGTTTGCCGCCGTTCTTGTCGAGAATCACCGGCAGGTGGCACCATACAGGCGGCTGCCAGCCGAAAGCCTTGTACAAGAGTTCGTGCTTCGGCGTGGAGCTAATCCATTCGTCGCCGCGGAGCACGTGGGTCGTACCCATCAGGTGGTCGTCCACGACGCTTGCAAAGTGGTAAGTCGGGTATCCGTCGCGCTTGATAAGCACCAGGTCGTCCAGAAGCTCGTTCTGGTAGCTGATGTGGCCACGAATCATGTCGTCAAATTCAGTGACGCCCGTTTCCGGGACCTTGAAACGGATGACAGCCTTTTCGCCGGCGGCAATGCGGGCTTCCGCTTCTTCACGGCTAATATTACGGCAGTGGCGGTCGTAACCGGTGACCGGCACGTGACTCTTTTCCTGTTCGGCGCGAACTTCCTGCAGGCGTTCCTCGGTGCAGAAGCAGTAGTAGGCGCAACCCGCATCCAAGAGTTTCTTGATTTCGCGGTGGTAAATGTCCAGACGTTCGCTCTGGAAATACGGACCGCAGTCGCCTTCGCAACCCGGACCTTCGTCCCACTGGAGGCCCAGCCACTTGAGGTCGCGCATCAGGTCGTGGAGAGCTGTCTCGTTGTAACGCTTGCGGTCGGTATCCTCGATACGCAGGTAGAACGTGCCACCCATGTGTTTTGCAAAGAAGTAGTTGTAAATAGCGGTACGGGCGCCGCCCACATGCAGGTAGCCCGTAGGACTCGGGGCAAAACGTACTCGGACAGGACGGTTAGAATTGCAATTTTCGCACATAATTTCCTCTTATAAAGCTCAAATATCCCGCGCAACCCTGCGCAGGAGTTTTCCGTGTCAAAAAATAGCAATTTGCACTAGAGAAAGACTAAACAAACCCGTCTAAAAGCATTCAATTCCGCAAAGGCTGCAATTTATTCTATCTTTTTGTCACTCAACAAATTACGATTCGCCGCATAAGCTGGTCGTACATTCAGAGACAAAAGGACTTCAACATGGCAACCCTAAATTCCATCCTTGATACCATCGACGGCTACGTGTGGGGTATCCCCCTTATCGTCGTCATCCTGTTTGTAGGTATCTTGCTCACCTGCCGCCTGGGTGTACTCCAGGTCACAAACCTGGGCAACGCCCTGCGCTACATGCTCAACAGCGAAAAAGAAGGCCAGGGAGAAGTTTCAAGCTTTGCCGCCCTCTGCACGGCTCTTGCGGCAACGGTAGGTACCGGAAATATCGTTGGCGTGGCTACCGCTATCGGGACAGGCGGCCCCGGGGCCCTATTCTGGATGGAAGTGGCCGCATTCTTTGGCATGGCCACCAAGTATGCCGAAGGGCTCTTGGCCGTCAAGTACCGCAAGGTGGCTAGCGACGGAAAAGTTCTAGGAGGCCCCTTCTACTACATTGAAACCGGCATCAAGGAACGTTTCGGTTTTAACTTCAAGTGGCTAGCCGTGCTGTTTGCCATCTTCGGCGTACTTGCCGGACTTTTGGGCATCGGCACCATCACCCAGGTGAACGGCATCACCTCGGCGGTGGCAACAGTATTCCCCTCCCGAGAATTCGTGAACATCGGCGGTAATTCCGTCTCCGTATCCACCGCCATTGCAGGCCTCCTGTGCGCAGGCTTTACGGCCATGGTCATCATCGGCGGGCTCAAGCGTATCGCGAAAGTCTCTCTTTATATTGTGCCCCTCATGGCCATCTTCTACATTCTTTTCTGCCTACTAATTCTCGGTTTCAATTTCTCTAAAATTTCTAGCGCTATCGAAATGATTATCCAGGCCGCATTCAACCCTAGCGCCGTTACCGGCGGCGTGGTGGGTACCATCTTTATCGCCATGCAAAAGGGTATCGCCCGCGGCATCTTCAGCAACGAGGCGGGTCTCGGTTCTGCTCCCATCGCCGCTGCCGCAGCAAAGACCAAGGAGCCTGTCCGTCAGGGACTGGTCTGCATGACGGGGACCTTCATCGATACCATCGTCATCTGTTCCATGACAGGCCTTGCCATCGTGGTGACCGGAGCCTGGACACCCGAACTTGGGCTCCAGGGCGTGAACATTACCATGGAAGCTTTTGTCCGCGGGCTTTCGAATCTGCCCGCCGGTTCAAGTGTCGCTCCCTACATTCTCACCGCCGCCCTGGTATTCTTTGCCTTCACCACTATTCTCGGCTGGGCCTATTATTCTGAACGTTGCCTAGAATACCTTGTGGGCCGTGGCAAGAAAGGAGCCATTCTCACTTTCCGCTGGTTCTATGTAGCGGCCGTGTTTATTGGCCCCTATCTCACGGTGAGTGCCGTGTGGACCAGTGCCGACATTTTCAACGGACTCATGGCCTTCCCGAACCTGGTGGCCCTTATTCTCCTAAGCGGGGTCGTCGCCCGGGAAACCAAGAAGTTCTTCGAAAAACTTGAGGGGAAAAAGAACTAGCCGAATTAAAGGCTCAGCATCTCGGCGATTTCAGGACCGATAAGGCCGTCCTGCATGGTCATCGAGAGAATGCGCTGTTCTAGTTCGCTTGGCGGGTCCATTGGGCCCGCATTTTTTTTGTCCGAAGCATCCGCAGCTTCACGCACCAGAAGTTCCCCCAGTGCCCCGTGCAAAGCGAGGGACGCGTCGATATATTTCAGGTGGGTCGGTTCTTCTAGAATGAAGTTCAGGGGTTTCTTTTCGGCAAGCACGCGACCTGCAGGAACACTAGAGCCATATTCGTCCTCGACACCCATGTTGGCAAGCACCGCTTTCGAAGAGAGCAGAGCCGCCGTCAGCTCCGGCCGGTCAAGAGCACCCTTCACGCCGGTAGCCGTCACCACAAAGTCGGCAGCACTCACAAGAGCTACAACCGATTTCAGGTCGTTGCAATCCGTAACAGGCACGTCGTTTGCATCCAAAAAAGGACTAACGCCGCGGGTCTTATCCGTTACCACCTGCACGTGAGCGCCTTCCCGCAAGAGTTGCAGAACGATTCCCTGCCCTACCTTGCCGCTCCCGAACACCACAAAACTTTTTCCTGCAAAGGCGGCACCAGCACCACCCGCATCGGCGCCATTTCGACCAACATTGCCGTAGCCCAGTTGCAAAAGGGCCCGCACATAACCTTCCCCGGTCCCGAGGCTGGTCTCGATACGCTTGACGATACCGCTATCCGCCACATACACCGGCTTTTCGCTGTTCTCGTAAAACTGCACACCGCTGCGGGTAAGCTCCACAAAACCATATTTCGGACGGCATGCCGAAAACTGGCCCGCGCAATCCAGAACCAGGTCGAAACCTTCGCCGCGGAACTCCGCCTTCAAGGCGTCTTGCAAGCCAAGCACCGGAATGTTCGATTCCCGCAGTAGAGCGACAACGCCCGAATCGCAGGGCATTTCGGCACCCGCGTCGGAATCGTTTGCAACACCTACCGAAAGTTCAGCCCCGCCGGCCAAAAGCGCACGATACTGCACCAGCGTATTCCGGAACACGGGTGTCGCCGCCAGCACGCGCAGGCCCGCAAAGGGCCTTGTTTCAAGCCACTCCTGCGTAAGGCCTGCAAGGGCAGGGTATTCCGACGCCTCGTAGGTGTCGTCTATAATTTCGTCGAAAAGCATGATATGCCTATTATACAAATTCAACAAGGAGATGCCCGCTTTCGCGGGCATGACAAGAGAAAAAACAGTTATAAAATGTCAACCAAGACGGCCTAGCCCGAAAGCTTGTGGTTCACATGGGCTTCCACTACGTTGATTACGTAGTCGCCCAGCTTTTCGCAGTCGTTGATTACGTCCATGTAGTGCACGCCCATCTGGTAGCTGTAACGCTGGGCATTGATGTCGTCTATGTTCAACTGCTTGAGCATCTTGCGATAATCGTTGATTTCGTATTCCATCATCAAGGAGGACTTCACATCGGCCTGGGGAGCGTCTTCGATGATATCCACCATCTGGGCCATGGACTTGTCGCAAAGCTTCATCATGCCTTCGATACGGCTGTACTGCTCTTCGGTAAAGTCGTCGGCACTCTGGAACTTGTGCCGTATAGCCCTGGACATGTTGTAGATGGAGTCCCCGATGCTCTCGATTTCAGAAATCTCCTTGAGCATGGACTGCAGCACCCGCTTACTTTCTGGACTCAGGCGACCTTCACTCACCTTGTTCAGGTAACCTGCAATCTCGATTTCCATCTTATCGCTGATGTTCTCGTACTTCTCGATTCGGGCGAACAGCTTCGTGAACTCTCCCTCGTCCTTCATCTTGAGCAAGTCCGGCACAAAGCGGAACATCTTCAGGGTGCGTTCGGCAAACAGGTTGATTTCTTTACGGGCTTCGAACAGGGAAAGTTCGGCAGTGCTCATGAGGCCTGCGCTGATAAACTTGATGCTGAAATCTTCGCCATCTTCCTTTTCGCGGATAATCTTGCAGATGATATTTTCCATGGGCTTAATAAACCAGATGAGGATCGCCACGTTGCAGAGGTTGAATGCCGTATGGAATCCGGACAGGGCGTAAGTCACCCGCACGCTGGCCTCGGCTATTTCTTCTTGGGTCTGGGGAACAAAGTTCGGGTCAAAGCCGACGATATGGCAAACCATGTTCACGAAGGGGTGGAAAACAATCAGTACCCACACCACGCCGAACACGTTGAAAAGCATGTGGGCCAAGGCAGCACGCCGAGCCTGGGTGCTGGCCGAAAGGGCCGCCAGGTTCGAAGTCACCGTGGTTCCGATATTTTCACCCATCACAAGGGCAATGCCCTGGTAAATCGGGAGCACCCCGCTACTGCAAAGAAGGAGGGTAATGGCCATGATGGCGGCAGATGACTGCACGCACATGGTCAGGACGCTTCCCAGAAGCAGGAACAACAAGGTGGACAGAATGCCCCAGTTTCCGCAGGCCGCAAAAAAGTCAATGACCGCCTGGTTGTGGGACAAGTCCATGGCCACCGCATTTTCGCGTAGGGTGGTAAGCCCCAGGAACATGAAAGAAAAACCGAAAACAAATTCGCCGAAACTCTTGACGTTGCTTTTCCGCACATAGGAGAGGATAATTCCCAGGGCAAAGAAAGGCCACACGAAACTGCTCATGTTGAACTGGAATCCGAAGATGGACATGATCCAGGCCGTGGCCGTGGTACCGATGTTCGCCCCCATAATAACAGGAATGGCCTGCTTAAGGGTAAGCAGACCAGCATTGACGAAACTGACGGTCATGACGGTGGTGGCAGTAGAAGACTGCACTGCGGCGGTAATAAAGGTTCCCGTAAGCAATCCGCCGGCCCGGTGCTTGGTCATAGTGCCAAGAAACGCACGAAGGTGTCCACCGGTAAGTTTCTGGAGGCCTTCACTCATGGTCTTCATGCCGAACATGAGGAGCGCGAGGCATCCAAGCATCTTGAGAATCATTAAGGTCATAGGTTTTTCCTATTCATTGGCGCCGCTTACCGGGGTCATCGTCGCTGCCTTTCAGCTAGTCCGGATTTGCATCGTAGAATCATTTGTTTCTAAATCTATACACAAAAATAGAAATCCCCCTTGAATCGTCAAAGGGGAACAACCTTATTTTGGGGTTAGAGAACGCTTATACGCAAGCAGTCTATCCAATTTCTGTAAAAGGCAAATCATTTCGTCTTTTTCTTTTGCTTGGCCGAAAGCCTCTTGAATTCGTCCCTGGCCTTTTTCATGTCGGCAAGGAACGCCTCTTCGGCATGTAAGCGGGCAAAAACCGCCGTAACCACGGCCTTGGAGGCCTCGATGTCACTTTGCCAGTGGTAACCCGCAATCACACGACTCTGGCCCCATTCGTAGCCGTACTTTAGCAGTGCGTCTTGGGCCGCCGGATTGATTTCGGCAAGCAGGAGCGCCATGCCCCAGCCACGAACAGTATGGCCCGAAGGGTACGAACCGTTAGTCAGGTGGCTTTCTTCGGCACTCGGAATCAGGGTCGGCTCCTTGAGGCGGGCGTAAGGACGCACCCTCATGTAGTGCTTCTTTGCAACGCGGGATGCAAGACGCATGGTGAATATCCCGCGCTTAAGCACGTTCATAATGGCGGGCGTGTTCTTTTCCGAAATTTCCATGCCAAAGGGTTCGCTGAACATTTTTGCCATCTCGGCATCATCCGTCACGGCCTGGGCGATGGCCAAATTCGCCCGAGCCGTATCAGCCACCCGTACAGACTTTCCCCACTTGTACTGCGCCATGTCGTAGGCAAATGCCGCCGAATTCGTGTCCGGCGGAGGCGGATAAAACTTGAGAGCGTTGGGCAAGGCATCACCTTCTACATAGGGCTTAGGGTCGTCAGCCGACCAGCAAAGAACAGCACCCAGTAAAGCGACTACGAAGACGGATTTTTTGAACAAAGTCATTTTTAAAAATCCTTGAATTAAATCTACGCAAACGGCGCCTGACGCCTTGCGCCATTATTCATTTTTACTTTACCACAACGGCATTGCCATTATGGTAATAGGTTCCCTTAACCGTAGGTTTGCCTTTCAGCAAGCGCCCCTGCAAATCGAACCAGCGATCCGCTCCCTGAGCGACAGGGGCAGAAACACTACGGGGAAGTGCCATCGAAGCATCCCCATTCTCCGGCAAAGAGCTTCTAAGCGTATCGTGAGAAATTACCGGCAGCAGCGGCGAATCGTCCAAGCTACGACTGGAGCTGCTCTGCTTTACGCTGGAGCTGCTTTTCGCCGAAGCGGAACTGCCGCCATTCTCCAAACTGGAACTCGAAGCGGAAACAATGACCACGTCTATATGGCTGGGTAAATCTTCTGCAACCAAGGGAACAACAGCCCCCAAGGCAAAAGCAAAACCAACAACACAAGACAGTCGCTTCATACACCGAAATATATATTTTATTCCAAGCAAGCGCAATCCTGCACAAAACCGCAAATTTGAGCCAAATCACACCAAACTGTAAACCATGGCTATTGCCTGGCTGGCAATACCTTCGCTACGACCCGTAAATCCCAGCTTTTCGGTGGTAGTTCCCTTGATTCCAATCTGTTTCACGTCCAGGCCAAGCACACGGGCGATGTTCGCCTTCATAGCATCCTTGTGGGGGTTCACCTTGGGCCGTTCGCACATCACAATACTGTCGATGTTCACGATTTCAAAACCGGCCTTGCGGACTTCTTCCCCCACCTTGCGGAGCAGTTCCAGACTGTCGGCGCCCTTGAAGGCCGGGTCCGTATCGGGGAAGTAGGTTCCGATGTCGCCGAGACCGGCAGCACCCAAAAGAGCGTCACTGATGGCATGCAACAGTACGTCGGCATCGCTGTGACCCAAGAGGCCTTTCTCGTAGGGAATGTCCACCCCGCCGATAATGCACTTGCGGCCCTCTACCAGTTTATGAACATCAAAACCGATTCCGGAGCGATAAACTTTTTCCATACTCACCTCAAGGGTTCCAGCTGCAGAAATTTTCCAGGACTTTCAGGCCCACGTCGCCGCTCTTTTCCAGATGGAACTGGGAGGCCACCAGGTTGCCTTTGCCGATAAGCCCCTGGAAGGTCTGGGTGCCGTAGGTGGTTTCAGCAAAGGCGTTCTCCGCAGGTACCACCGGATGGTACGAATGCACGTAGTAAAAGTCCGAACCGTTCCGGATACCTGCCATTATCGGGTGATCCTGGGTAAAGTTCACCTGGTTCCAACCCATGTGAGGAATCTTCAGGCCCGGTTCATCCTTGAACCGCACCGCACGCCCCGGAATAAGACCGAGGGTCTTCACGCCGCCGTCTTCTTCGCTTTCTTCCAGAATGATTTGGCAGCCAATGCAAATTCCCAGCACCGGGTTCCCGGCTTTTACCACAGTCTTGATGGCATCTCCGATACCCGTGCGGGTCAGGGTTTCCATGGCAGACGCAGCCGCACCAACCCCCGGGAACACCAGGCGCGTCGCCCTTGCAATTTCATCGGCATCCCGACTGGACTTCGCATCTACCCCAATGCGGGAGAGTGCATTCATCACCGAAGTCAGGTTCCCGGCATTGTAATCCACGACGATTACGCTCATAAATTTACTCCTTGCACCAGGGATAATCCACCTGCAAGCGTGAACGGATATAGCTTGCCCGCAACGGATAGTCCAGGGCGGCATCCATCTGCATCACCCCGACAACCCCATCCTTGGCTCGTGCTTCCAAATTAGAAATATCGTCCCAGTTCGTGTCGTGCTTGGTAGCCATGCCGCCCGTAGAATAGCCCGCATCCGCAAGAATGGGCTTCTTCAGGGTCTCGTAAAGTTTTTTCCAGGTAAGTTTATTGGGGCCCCTAATTTTTTCCGAATTTGCTAAAGTGCGCCCACCAGATGTGCTTACATAGTCCACAATGGACATGTCAAAATGTGCAAACCATTTTTCAAGTCCCAGAGAATCCCAATCCGTAATCCAAGGGGAAATATCTATGGCAATTTTCGCAGCAGGAAGATAGGTCTTTATGGTATCGACAATCTGCTTAAAATAAACCCCCATCATAGAATCTGGGACACCCCCATTCAGCTGTTCTTCGCCCTTAATTGCCACGCTCTGATTCGAGGCTGTTTGGGAATACTGATAGTAATCAGGCTCAATCATCCAAATGGTTTCATAATTTTTCGCATCGGGATTTTCATACCTGATTTGGTTTGCCATACCCGACGCATACTTTTGGTACCGATACAAAATAGAATCAGAAAAAAACTCTCGAATCAAATTTGCCCCATGTACACATAGGGATTTTTTTCCTCGCCCCTTCGCAACGTCACAGTCATCCATTTCGTGGTCCTTGCCAAACTCAGCAATCACATAGGCATAAATCATTGGGGTAGCATTTGTTCTAAAGCACATAGCCAACAGACGTTGTTCAAACCCGTTATAGAAATCATTATCCCCTAACCAAACGGACACATAGTCCAAGCCAGCATAGTAGTCTGTATTTTTGTGAGTTTGTTGCCAGGCCGCTCCAAAATTAAACTGACAGAGGTTAAAACCGGGAGTGTGAGGCTTTACGGAATCAGACACCCAGAAACCGTTTTCACAAACCTGATACACGACGTTAGTATCAAGCCATTGAAGGACGCCTTCTTCAGAGGCCTCACAAGGAGTCTTGGGAGTATCTTCTTCGGCAAGTTCATTGTTGCCTTCGTTACTAGAATTATCGGCAGGGGAAGATCCGTTGTCTTCGCAGCCCCCAAAGGCTACCAAAGCATACAGCACAAGGGTCAAAGGTACAAATCGCATATCTATCCTTTTTTCGCCCATCCACCGACGCCAAAGATAGAATTTTTAGAAACTTAGGGACAATTTACTTCCATAAGAACCGTTATATGGATTGATTGACGGTTCTAATCTAAACTCCAATGCCTGAAGGCGGCTTGAATTGTAACGTTCCAGGGATTCCCGGTAACGTGCGGCACGGCGAAGTTTCGCACCGCCTACAATTTTGAGGGTTACACCTACACCAAAAACAACGCCCCCTGCTATGGCTACTCCATACCCCGTAAAAAACTCTAGGAATTCTTCGTCATTACAGCCATAATCGTCATTCCCACAGCGATCCTCCCCTTCAGCCGCATCAACCATCATGAGAACTCCAAGCAGCAAGCCAACTCCGCCACCAATCATCATGCCGTTTCCGACACGGCGTTTCTTTTCTCCAGAAAGGGTATAGCGTTCCACCAGGTTCTGGTAATAGGCGGCACTGTCTACGCCATCAACATATCCATTCGACACCGAAGTAGAAACCGGCTCAGGATTCTGCAACGTCGGTGCAGGGGCGGCAACAGGAGCAATCTTCGGAACAGTTCCCTTCTCGTGGATAAGCCCGATTGTGCGGCCCTGCTCGTCTATGACGTAGGTGGTATCCAGCTCCTGAGCCTGGGCTAGGAGCGTAAACAAAAGAACAAAAAAGCAAATCGCGATTTTCATGATAAGAAAGATAAAAAATACAAGCAAACCCCGGCTCCAGACAACACAAGCATCAGGGATTTTATATATTCAGGATATGCCCAACGAAAACAATGACTTAAGCAACATCGATCTCGACGCCCTCGTGAACAACATGAGTTCCATCAACAGCGAGGACTACTGGTTCACCAAGGTCAGCAAAATCGAGGAACACGACGAAAGCACATCGGAAAAGCCGGACTCAAATAAAGCACAATATTAAACAACTAGGGAGGGTGCCCACAGGGCCCCTCCCTAAGACCCTCCCGACGCTCGGAACTAGTTCCTTCGCGGGCACCTTACGGTGCTAAGAATTCAAAAAATCCAAAGCTTCGCCGGCCAGTTCCACGCACCGGTTGCAGGGGACGACCTTGTTCGGGCGGATTTCGGCGCACTTGGTAAAGTTCTGAGCACCGCGCCTGAAAAAGTCCTCGATGGCTTCGGCATGGTCAGGCTGCATCATCTTGGCCGCATAGAGCGCACCGCATTGGCCGTTCGGAGCCTTGCCGCCACCAAAAGCACGGAACATCTCGGCGGCGTCCACCGCCTCCGCTTCGGACTTGCCCGTGGCACGGGCATAACCGTAGGCTACCGACATGGCACAGTTCCCGCGGTGTTCGGCATGAAAATTCTTTGAAAGTTCAGCAATGGACATAAATGCTCCCTATCGAAATTCCTACGAACCAATATACAATATTTCGTCAACATAAAGGGAATCCCCGCCTTGGTTCGACTTCGCTCACCACAAGACGCGGGGATGACAAAGCAAAAAAAAGAAACTCTCGCGTGAACGAGAGTCTCTAAAGGAGATCCCCACCTTGGTGGCCATGCGCACTAAGCACTAAAGTGCTAAGTGCTGTCCGCCCGCCTTCGCGGGGATGACATTCCTGTGATTACTTGTCAGTGAGCACTGCAACACCGGGGAGGACTTTACCTTCCAAGAGTTCTAGAGAAGCGCCACCACCCGTAGAGGTGTGGGTCACCTTCTTGTCGGCACCGTACTTCTTGGCAGCCGTAGCGGTATCGCCACCACCGATCACGGTGATTGCGCCGGCAGCGGTAGCTTCAACGATAGCGTCGGCCATGGCCTTGGTAGCCTTTTCGAAGGCTTCGAATTCGAACACGCCTGCAGGGCCGTTCCAGACGATGGTCTTGGCGGACTTGATAGCGTTCACGAAGAGCTTGGTGGATTCAGCGCCCACATCGAGGCCCATCCAGCCAGCCGGAATGCCTTCGGCGTCA
>OMSO01000018.1 GCA_900313675.1 uncultured Fibrobacter sp. | reverse complement strand
CATGACCTTCAACCCGGAACTCTCCGACATCAGCATCGAGGAAATCCAGGGCAAGGACGTGATCGTGTTCGACGACATGGTGCGTACGGGTACGACCATCGTGCAGTGCTGCGAACACATCAAGAAGGGAAATCCCAACCGCGTGTGCTTCGGCGTGACCCACTTCCACACGAGCCCCGAGGCCCGTGAAAAGCTGAACAGCCCGGCCATCGACGAAATCCTCACGACTTCGACTCTCCCTGACATCATGAACCGCGACTGCCAGGGCCGCCTCCGCAAGAAGCTCACCGTGATGAAGCTCGGCAAGTGGATTGCCCGCCACGTGATGCAGATGTACGGTCTGGACGACGGACGTTTTGAGAAGGACTTCTACAAGATCGACATGTCCTCCAAGAACCCCCGTTGGCCGCCCCAGTTCTTTTAATCCATTCAACGGCTCATAGGTATTTATGTCCGCAAAAGTAACAAGCAGCGATAAGATTGAGGATCTGTTCCCGGATACCCCTATCCGGAAAATCATCACGCCCATGGAACGCCTGATGAAGGTGGAAACCACGGGCGGGATTGTCCTAATCATCATGACGGTTGCGGCACTTTTGTGGGCGAACCTGAGTCCGGAGAGTTATCATCACGTTTGGCACTTGCCTTTTGCCCTGACCATCGGCAGTTGGGTGGGGGCGGCAGACCTGCATTGGTTTATTAACGATGCGCTGATGACTATCTTCTTCTTCAATATCGGTCTCGAGGTAAAGGGGGAGATTGCCTACGGCGAACTGCACGACCCCAAGGCGGCGAGCTTGCCCATCATTGCTGCGGCGGGCGGCATGCTGTTCCCTGCATTGATTTACCTGGCCCTTTGCCCTGCAGGGGCCGGACACGGATGGGGAATCCCGACGGCTACCGATATCGCCTTCGTGGTAGGCTGTATGGCGATTCTCGGCAAGAAGGTGCCCCATGCTTTGCGCGTGATGATTTTGACTCTCGCTATTGCCGACGATATCGGTGCCATCCTTGTGATTGCTATCGGTTACCCCAGCGGTGACGGAATCAACTTTGCGGCCCTGGGCATGGGCTTTGCCCTGCTGGCCCTAATCAATGTGTTCTTCCGCATTGGGGTCCGCAATATGCTACTGTTTGTCGTAATCGGCGTTGCCGTCTGGGCATTCTTTGTCAAGAGCGGCGTGCACCCGACTATCGCGGGCGTGCTGCTGGGCCTTTCCGTGCCTGCGAAGGCAGTTCTTGCCAAGGGCAAGCTGGCCCAGTTTGCCGGGAGCATTGGCGGCAAGCTTTCTGGCGAAACGAAGGACCGTAATGAGCAATACGAAGTATTTACCATGCTCAAGCAGGGTGCCCGCGAGAGCATTTCCATGCAGGAGCGCTTGTTCAAGCCCCTGGTGCCCTGGGTGAACTTCTTTATCATGCCGCTGTTCGCCCTGAGCAACGCCGGCGTAGAAATTAAGCTGGGCGGCGTGGAAGTCCCCGTGATGGGCGCTGTGGCTCTTGCCCTGGTGTTCGGTAAGCCTATCGGTATTTTCCTGTTCAGCCTGCTCTCCGTAAAGATTGGCATTTCCAAGAAGCCCAGCTACTCCTGGAAGATTCTGTGGGGTGGCGGCATGCTGGCGGGTATCGGCTTTACCATGGCGCTGTTTGTGGCGGGCCTTGCCTTTGATGTAGGTGATCGTCAGGATTCTGCAAAGCTCGGCATTTTGCTGGGCAGCTTCAGTGCGGCGATTCTCGGTACCATCTACATGAGCCTCGTGTCGAAGGCGCATCATGGCGAAGAGGCTGCAGAAGAATCGGCTGCAAAACACGAATAAATTAATTACGAATAAAGTAATTGTCGCGCCAAAAACGCCCCACGACCGCTTACGCTTGCGTAAGCGCGAGGCAAACTTTGTTTGCCGAAGTTTATGTCGTATTTTGGGAGGGTGTTAGGGAGGGCCTTGCCCTCCCTTATTGTCATTACCCCGCCTGAACGGCAGTCAGCGCAATCGTATAAACGATGTCTTCTACCATGGCGCCACGGGAGAGGTCGTTCACCGGCTTGGCAAGACCCTGGAGCATAGGACCAATGGCGATAGTGCCGTGGGCGCTACGCTGCACGGCCTTGTAGCCGATGTTACCGGCAGAAAGGCTCGGGAACACGAACACGGTTGCCTTGCCGGCCACGGAGCTTCCAGGGGCCTTCAGGGAGCCGACACTTTCGACGGTAGCGGCGTCGTACTGCAGCGGGCCATCCACCAGCATCTCGGGGCGGGCTTCCTTGACCAACTTGGTGGCTTCGCGCACCAAGTCAGCGTCGGGACCCTTTCCGCTGTTCATGGTGCTGTAGCTCAGCATAGCCACACGGCTGGGCAGCCCGAAGGCCTTGGCGGTGTCGTCGCATTGCATGGCAATGCCGGCAAGCTCTTCGGCGGTGGGGTTCAGATTAATCGCGCAGTCACCGTAGATGTAGGTCTTGCCGGGCATGCACATAAAGAACACGGAGCTTACGGACTTGACGCCGGGAGCGCACTTGATGACCTGCAGGGCCGGGCGGAGCGTGTCTGCGGTAGAATGAATGGCACCGGAAACGAGGCCGTCCACTTCGCCCATCTTGAGCATCATGGTGGCAAGCATCACGTTGTCGGCGAGGGCCGCACGGGCAGCCTCTTCGGTCATGCCCTTGGACTTGCGCAGTTCCACAAGGGTGGGCACGTACTTTTCGGCAAGTTCAGCCGTCGGTTCAATAATCTCGATGTCGGCGGGCAGTTCAACACCCTGTTCCTTGGCCACCTTGAAAATCTCGTCCTTCTTGCCCACCAGCACGGGTACCGCGATCTTGCGGTCAATGACCAGCTTTGCGGCCTGAACGGTACGAGGTTCAGAACCTTCGGGCAACACAATGCGCTTCTTCGCCTTTGAGGCCTTCAGGAGCAAGCCCGCACGGAACATGGCCTGGCTGGTCTTGCGCTCGGCAGCGGGGGCGGCGAATTCCTTCGCGAGGCACTTGGGGCAATGCATTATACGGTTCGGGCAGAACAGGTCGGCATCTTCGCCACTGCAATAGACCTTCGCGTCCAGGGCGGTGGCCAGGTCGTCGTTGAACTTGTGAGCCAGCACGTCGTTCATGCCTTGTGCACCTTCCACCACCACGGTATCTACAGAGGCAAAGTCCTTCTGCAAGAAGTCGGCGGCAATCTTCTCCATCAGCACGGCGGAACGGTGTTCCTTCAGTTCCGCCGCCGCCTCGGCACCATTTGCGCAGGGCTTATACACGGCGGTCTTGACGCCTGCGGCAGCGGCGGCGTCCACAACTTCTTTTACCTTCGCGGCCATCTCAGCGGCGGCAGCGGCAACCAGAATTACTCTATTCATAACAATCTCCGTTTTTCGGCGCCAACGGGCGCCCTTAAAATTGAACCCCTAAAAATTAAGATAAAAAAAGCCCTGCGGCAAAGCCGCAAGGCTCATATTCACAGTTTCGAGGCGGCACCCGGCGGCGACTTACGCAATCGTCGAGCAGGCGCCAAAGACCTTACGCGAAATTGTAAAGGTCCGTAATATCCTCGCCCGCCTTGTCGTACATCCAGAACTGGTTCACGTGAGCATGTTCGTCTTCCACCAGGTCGATTTTCATGCTGTGCTTGTATTCCAGATAGTGGAACATACGGGCCATGTCCTTGCAGAACACGTCCACCAGGGGGCTGCTCACCACCAAGGTCACTTCCTTCAGTTTTCCCTTGCCGTGGGCGCGGGCCATCCAGCGGTCGATCATGCCCAAGGTAGATTCCAGCGTGGCAATGCGGCCACCGCCGTGGCACACCGGGCAGATTTCCGTCTTCTCGGTCATCAGGTTCATGCGCACGCGCTTGCGGGTCACTTCCATCAGGCCGAACTGGCTAATGGGAGCGGGGCTGATAGGCGCCTTGTCCCGGCGGATCGCCTTGCGGAATTCCTGGTAAACCTTTTCGCGGTCCTCGTCGGTCTCCATATCGATAAAGTCGATGATGATAAGACCGCCCACATCGCGGAGCCGGAGCTGCTTTGCAATCTCGTGGCAGGCGTCGATGTTGGTCTCGAGGATGATCTTGCTCTGGTCCTTGCCGTGGACCTTGGGACCGGTGTTCACGTCGATGGACACCAGGGCCTCGGTCTGCTCGATGACCAGGTTTCCTCCGCGGGGGAGCGGCACCTGGCGCTGCAGGGAGCGGGCGTAATCGTTTTCAATCTTGAAGTACTCGAACAGGCTCTCGTTACTGCTCCAGAGCTTCACCTTGTCCAGCTTGTCCGGAGACAGCACCTTCAGGTAGTCGCGAAGGGCAAAATATTCGTCCCGATTGTCAATGTACACGTAGTCCGTGTTCTCGCCAAAGTATTCGCGGACCGTCTGCTCGATAGAATCCGATTCCTCGTAGATGCAGGTCTCGGCGGGCATGGTCTCGAAGTTGTACTTCGTCTGTTCCCACTTGCTCTCCAGTTCACGCATCTGCTTCTGGATTTCGAATTCGGACTCGTTCAGCCCGTTGGTGCGCACGATATAGCCCACGTCGCGGGCCTTCAGGCGGCGGACCACCTTCTGGAATTCCCGGCGCTTGGCATGGTCACGCTCACGCTTGGACACGCCCACGAAGTTGGTACCCGGCATGCACACCAGGAACCGGCCTGCAAAACTCAGATGAGTCGTCAGACGGGCACCCTTGGTGCTGATAGGTTCCTTCACCACCTGGACCATGATTTCCTGGCCTTCCTGGAGAATCTCGTCGATGGAGATTTCCTTGGAAGCGCCTTCCTCGTCGCCGTCGTCGCCGTATTCCCGGCGCAACAGCTCGTTCCTGTCCATGGCGTCGTCCTGGTGCAGGAACCCCGCTTTTTCCAGACCGATATCGATAAACGCGGCCTTCAAGGCGGGAAGCACCTTCTGAACGACACCCTTATATATATTGCCCAGGACCCTGGTAGAAGACACGCTTTCCACGACCAATTCCGCAAGTTCGCCGTCTTCCATGATGGCGATGCGTTTCTCGTAAGGTGTCTTGCTAATCAGGATTCCGCGCTTACACTTATTTGCCATAAAACTCCTAAAAGTAAAGCAAAATCGATTAGACAAACCCCTAAAAGGCCCTCCAAAAGTATGGAACGCCTCCGAACCCCGCCGGTTTCTTGACGGAAAGTACCGCCCGCCCGCCAAAACGAGGTCTAGGGACTTTAAATATATAATAAGAGATTAGGATCTAGGGGTTAGGGGTTAGGGATTGCAGGGCAAAAACGCTAATTTTCTTACTACAAGGGGGGAAGCCTCCCCCTCGGCGAAGCCTGTAGTCTTCGCCTACCCCCTCCGTCGTCATGAATTAGTCTTTTTATACGATGGATAGAACCTTCAACAATTCTCTCTTGTTTGCCCCAAGGGCAAAGAACATCTTGATCATCAGCTCCAGCGAAACACTTGCATCAGCATGTTCAACCTTCGCATATCGAGACTGGCTTGTATTCGCAAGGACAGCCGCCAAAACCTGAGTTTTTCCGCATTTTTTCCGCTTGTTGACAAGAGCCTTTGCCAAAGCAACCTTCATTTCAACAATTGCCATTTCGGCAGGACTTAATCCCAAAAAATCGTCCACATCACCAACTATCCAGCCTTTTTTCTCCAGACGCTCTTTTTTCTGCTTATCCATTTTTAGTCCCTCGAGTCATAAGATTTCAAGCGCTTGCGACAAAGTTCCAAAACTTCATCAGGCGTCTTGTTCGTTTTCTTTTCTGTCCATAAAATTACGACAATTGCATCCACATCAATCCGATAAAAAAGTCTCCATGTCTTATCCTCATCATTGATACGCAATTCATGACAATGTGCTCCTATAGAAGGCATAGGTCGGCTTTGCGGCAACGACAATTTCATTCCTGATTGCAATAACCGTAATAAGTATCCTGTCTCAATCCTTGCTTTTTGCGACAAAGGTGGCGTTTGAGGTTGCTCATGTAGCCATGCTATGGGTTTGTAGTTCTGGTTCATAAATATATATCAGATTTGACATAATGTCAAGGGGTGTTTTTAAATCCTCCTTATGGTCCCTACGTGTATAGACGTATTTTTGCAAGAAAAATTGCCTTTGAAACGAGTAAAAAGTTTTTTTCACAAACCTCGCCAATGAACCTGACGAAACGGATTAGATTTTATATCATTATTCACAATGGGTCGTTTAGAAGTGTTCCGTAAAGTTCTTTATCTGGTGGCAATGATTGCTGCTGCAGTTGCTGCCGCGGAATTCACCGCAATCCCTTCCGAAGGGCTTGTGGCGTATTACCCATTCAACGGCACTTTTGAAAACAATGCCGGCACAGAAATCGCCACTGCCGAAAACCACGGAGCCACATTTGCCGCAGACCGATTCGGCAACGAGAATTCCTGCGTCGCCTTCGACGGCAACGGAGCCTACCTGGAAATTCCGGACAACGACGTTTTCAGCATTTCTACCGCAGGCGCCCTGACGGTTTCGGTGTGGGTCAGCCCCGAAGTGCTGAACTTCCAGAATGCAGAAGCCGGTGGCTACGTGCACTGGATGGGCAAAGGGGAGCCCCACCAGCATGAATGGGTATTCCGCATGTACAACAAGGACCTTGCCCAAGGCCAAGAAAACAGGCCAAACAGGATGTCCGCCTACGCTTTCAATCTGGAGGGTGGTCTCGGTTCCGGAAGCTACGTGCAAGAAGAAATCCAAGAAAAGGAATGGATCCATTTTGTGGCACGCTACGACATAGAATCCAACAAGATTACTTTGTTCAAAAACGGCATCCAGAAAGACCAGGACGATTTATACGACAAGACCTACGGCGTGCAGGTCCAAAACGGGACGGCACCCCTCAGACTCGGGACCCGCTCCAAGTGGAGCTATTTCCAGGGTTGCATCGACGACCTGAGAATCTACAGCCGTGCCCTTTCCGAAAGCGAAATTCTGGCACTCTACAACGAACCCGCCCCGAAAGACAACGCCGAAATAGAAAACCCCGAAGAACATAGTTCAAGTTCATCGGAAGTCGTCAATCAAGAAGAGTCCCAGGCTATCCGGAAAAAGTCAAATATCGTAAACCGCTCCAGAATCAATTCACGGAGCAAGAAATTTTTCGACCTGAAAGGACGCCTGGTGCGAGAGGAATAGAATTTAGGGGCTAGGGGCTAGGATCTAGGGGCTAGATTCTAGCTCAAATGGCCAGGAGGGGCGCTGACGCTGTTCTTGATGGCCGCCTGCTTGGACTCCACAATCTTGTCGGCAATGGAACGGACCTTTTCGGTAAGCCACAGCCACGACTGTGAACCTTCGGTATAGTCCGCCTCCCCAAACATCTGCACACGGCTGTCCTGGCGCATCTTTTCCACCTGGCGGAAAGCCTTCACGTCCCCTTTCGGGTAAACCGCAAAGGTAGAGCCGCCATTGTAATTCAAGATGCTGAAAGCGGGCACATCCGAAGGCCCGTCGGCAATGTAGAGCATGTTCTCGAAGGGCACGCGACGGTCGCCCCGGGCGATGGTGGAATTCACATCGATATCGTCGGGATACTTGTTGCTCCCCTTGTTGATTTCAAAAAGGTAGCGGGTCTTGGAAGTATTGTCCAGGGCGCAGGCCACCTGGCTGATTTCTCCTTCGGCAGGAGCGGCGCACATCTTCGACGCATCCGTATCAAAACCGGGGAGAGCCGGCGTCTCGATAAATTCACATCCGAAAATTCCATCCACGAAGGGCGCGATGGCGCTCCCCCGAATAGTTTCCGCAAAACCCGTGCTCACCACGTAATGCTCCAGCTTGATATCGAAGGCCTTGTATTTCGGGTCCGATTCCACAAGCCCCTTGATGTTCCCGAAAAATTCAGGAAGCCCCGGATAGAACACAAGCTCCCTCCCGAACCGGTGCAATAGTTTGTTCGAAAGGCCCTTGAACAGTCCCTGTTTCACGTAGGTCAGCACATGGTTCAGGTAACTGGTGTCCGGATTCACGTGCACGCCGCTGCGGCCGTAGTATTCGCGGAGGGCGTTCACCTCCCGCCAGAACTTGCCGCCATCTACGTTGTAATGGCGGAACAGCGGCTCTTGCATGTAACTGCTGATGAGGGTCTTGTCACAATCCCACACGAGGGCGATGATGTTCTGTTCGAAAGGAGTCATAGTATGAGGTCGGGCCTTCGGCCCTTTGGGGTATGAGGTTCGAGGCTTGAGGTTCGAGGCACGGGGCGTGAGGCTTGATGGGAACAAGAGGTCATGGTGGTTAGGACAGTTGGTCTCAAGAGAGGTCATCCTCGCGGAGGCGAGGATCCGCTAGAGGTTTTTAAGGACAAGGGATACGAGGTGTGCGCGGACCCGTCTCACTGTTTCGTTATGAAGTAGTCCTCCGGGTTTATGGGAGTGCCGTCCAGGCGGATTTCGTAATGGAGCGCCACGCTGGACTCCGTGCCGCTCTCGCCGATGATGGCGATGGGCTGCCCGCGTCTGACACGCACGCCCGGCTGCACCAGGGCCTGCCCCAGGTGGGCATAGAACGTCTTGATTCCGGGCATGTGCTCGATTTTCATGGAAAGCCCGAACCCGCGATGGTTGCGGACTTCGGAGACGACGCCCGCACCGGTGGCCACTACGGTATCGCCCACGGCAGCCACGTAATCAATGCCCCGATGGGGCAGTTCCTGCTCGGTAAAATGGTCGTAAATCATCTCGAAACGGTTCTTGACGGCATGGCTGTTCTTGAATGGGTGCAGCACAGGCACCATAGCCGCCGTCACGGAATCCTGCTCCAGCCGGGCAAGCAAGCGCCTGAAGGTCTTCTCGATTTCGGCAAGGCTCTTGCGCTCGCTTCCCGAGCGCATATCCCGGCCGGATTCTTCCAGGGTGAACCCGAGCCCGCTGAGGTTTACGGTGCTGTCCCGCAAGAGCCTGGTCTCTTCGGCCTTGAGGATGGACTCGTCCACCGATTGGCGGATATCCTTAATCTCCTTCTTGATGGCCATGTTCTGGCGGTACACCGAAAGCACGTTTCCGTCGGAGAGGTTCGCCACAATCTTCTGGGGCGAAAACAGCACGAACCCGAGAATGGCGCAAGCCAGGAGAACCACCATCACGATTACCCTGGTCAGGGAAATCTTGTAGTTCTTGGACGCCGAGGTCTTGCTCGGGAAAACATGAACCTCAAGCTTTTTCACTCTTCCCCGCAGATTCCTTGGAAAGCTTCTTTTCCAGTTCGGCAATCTTTTTCTGGCTTTCTTCGATGCCGCCGATAATTTCCACCACCGACGGGTCGTCCTTGATGGCCTTCAGAAGGTCATCCTGCACGGCTCCGTAGAGCTTTTGCCCCAGGGCCTGGAACTTGGTCTTGAGTCGGCTTTCTTCGGTTGCCAGTTCAACACGGACCAGGGTCGCGGAGGCTAACCCCATGGCATGGTTTTTCAGCTTATTTAGCACTGTTTTATCCATAAGCGTTCCTTTTTTCACTCTTAAAATAGTAGTTTTTACTCCATAAAACAATGGAGATTTTTTATGAGCCGGAGAGATCGTAGGCGTGCTATGCAGAATGCAAAGAATTTCACGCCTAAAAAGTCCAATTCCATGAACAAGTGGGTCATTGTGGCCCTGGCCGTAATCGCTGTGGTATTTTTCGTCGGAACGACTATCATTCAAAGGGGTGCCTAATCTATGAAATTCCAAATCCAAAAAGCTGTATTCCTGGACGCTCTTAGCGCCGCCGTCAACGCGGTGCCGAACAAGTCCACTATCCAGATTCTCAACAACTTCGCCCTCAGGCTCGAAGGCAATGTCCTCGAAGTGAGCGCGACGGATCTGGACCTGGGCATCAGGGTCAAGGTGGAAGTCGAAGGTGAACGCGACGGTTCCGTGGTCATCAACGCCCGCAAGCTTCTGGAACTGGTGAAGAGCCTCGTAGATCCGAGCATCACTACCGTAAGCGTAGACGTGGAAAATTACCTCGCCAAGATCCGCTGGAGCGAAAAGGGCCAGGCAAGCATCACCGGCTTCGACGCCAGCGATTTCCCGCCGTTCCCCGAAGTGAACGAGGGCGAAACCTTGAACTTTGCCAAGAGCGAACTGGAATTCCTGGTCGAAAAGACCAAGTTCGCCACCTCTACCGACTCCACCCGTTTAAGCCTGAACGGCATCTTCTTAGAAGCGGGCGACGGCAAGGTCTCCATGATTGCAACCGACGGTCACCGTCTGGGCCGTGCCGCCATCGAGCAAGAAGGCGCAAGCCTGAGCAATGGCGTCATCGTCCCCCGCAAGCCCCTGGAACAGATTCTGCACATGGCCAAGGCCGACGCCACCATCGAGGCCCGTGCGTCTTCGACCCACATTTTGTTCAGCACCGAATCCATCCAGGTGATTTCCAAGCTCTACGAAGGACCGTATCCTAACTACCGTGCGGTGATTCCCCAGAACTTTGAACGCACCGTGCAGCTGAACACCGTAGAGTTCCTGAACAAAATGCGCAGCGTGATTTCTATGGCCAACGCCCGCACCCACAAGGTGCGCCTGCAGTTCGAAGGCAACAACCTGGAACTCAGCGCAAGCGACCCGGATGTGGGCGGCGATTCCCGCGAAGCCCTCTCCGTGACCCACAACGGCGAAGGCTCCTTCAGCATCGGCTTTGACGGACGCTACATTTCTGAAATCTTCAGCATGTGCAAGTCCGAAGAAACGGTGATGAAAATGAACAACCCCATTGGCGCCTGCATCATCGAACCCGTTGGCGAAGGCCTGAACTTCAGCTTCTTGCTGATGCCCACCCACCTGACCGACGACTAACCGCAAGGTGCAAACAAACTAAAAAAGGGGTGTCGCACAGGCGAGCCCCTTTTTTCTTAAACGCCGCAACACATATGTCCAACGCCATCCGCAAACGTATCAGCAAAAAGATTACCAAGGCACTCCACGACTTTGGCCTGATTGAAGACGGCGACAAGGTGCTGGTCGCCGTCAGTGGCGGCAAGGATTCCAGCGTGCTTCTGATGGAACTGGCTGCCCGCATGGGAAAGTTCTTGCCCGACTGCGAAATCGCCGCCATCCATATCCAGAGCGACTTTGCGGACAAGGCCCCCCGGGAATTTTTGGAACGTATGGCGCAGCAATATCCGCAGATTCCCTTCTACTTCAAGGACGTGGCGGTAGAAGGCCGGCTCAAGGAAGGCCGCAAGCTGAACTGCTACTGGTGCAGCACCCAGCGTCGCACCGAGCTTATCAAGTTCGCCCGTGAAAACGGCTACAACAAGATTGCGCTGGGCCACCACATGGACGACATCGTGGAGACACTCTTGATGAACATGCTCTACAAGGGCGAATTCAGCGGCATGCCGCCCATGGTGCCCTACGAAAAATACCCGGTGAGCGTCATCCGTCCGCTTTGCTACTGCGAAGAATCGGAGATTATCGAATACGCCGAAGACGCCGATATCCGCAAGTTCACCTGCACCTGCGAATTTTCCAAGGCGAGCCACCGTAAATCCATCCGCGAAGAAATCAAGAGCCTTACCAAGGGCAATTCCACCCTCAAGGCGAACCTATTTGAAAGCATGCGAAATATACGGATGGATTATCTGCTGTAGGCATTTTTTGTATATTACCCTCCGGTTTCCCAAGTGGGATTCTTTGTGGTTCAAGCGGTTTTGGACCAATTGCCAGATGGGTCGGCGTTCCGGCCCGAATTCCCATATTATCAAATGAACAAGGCCATCGCGGCCGTTCTCCGCGCATGGCCAGGAGAAACTATGACGAACGAAAATACAAGCGCTGCAAAGCGCAGCCACGATCCTTTCTTCCGCTGGTTGTTCTCAAACACCACGCACGCAAGGAACCTGCTGGAACTGTCGGCGAAGGTGAACCGGGAACTGAGCGAGTTCCTCTCGGTGGTGAACCTGGATACCTTGATTCGGATTCCCGACTCATATTCAGAAGTAGATGAAACAGGCGAGGCGGATATCGCCTTCCGCGTGAACGTCGCCACGGGCGCACCCGTGCTGGTAGGCATTCTGCTGGAGCACAAGTCCGGGCGTGATGTCGGAATCCTTGAACAGATTGACCGCTATGTCCATTCCGTCATGAAGCTACACGAAGAGAACCGCTTGTTTAGTGGATTCCCAACTATGGCAATTATCTTCTACAACGGCCGCGAGAACTGGGACCCTCTGAAATTATTGGAAAACGGATATCCGAAATATTTCCACGGGGCGGTTCTTCCGTTCAAGTGCACCTTCATAAACATGACCGACATTCCCGACAGCGACTGTCTCGCCTGCAAGGATGCTGAAACGGGCATGGGGATTGTGGCTATGAAGTATGCCTTTGATAAGGACAAACTGCTTGCGGTTTTGCCGCAGTTCAAAAGCGCTCTGCAGAAGATGGACGGAAATAAGGCCTCTTGCCTTTTGCAGAAAATAAGTTTATATTTAAAGGAGTACGTTGACCAGGGCGTTCTAAAGGAGTTGAGCATGGCCTTCAAGAGCATAGGACAGAAATACGGCTTTGTGAGCGCCGGTGATGTTTTTCGCCAACAGATTGCCGACGCTCGCGTCGAAGAACAGCAAAAAACCGAAGCCAAAGCCAACGAAGAAAAGCTGAACACGGCAAAGAAAATGGTTCGCGACGGAGTGCTGTCCGTCGAAAACGCCGTGTCGTATTTCGGCTTTACCAGGGAACAGATTCTCGAGAACTAGCCGTAGTACAATATTAACATCAAAGCGGCTCCCGATGGGGGCCGCTTGTGGTTTTAAAAGAGGAAGAATTTCATCTACCAGTCGCAGGTGCCGTACTTGCCTATGGCATAGATGGAAAAGTCATTGGTCGTTCCGGCACTCCCCTTAAACCCAATTTCAATGCGATCGGCCTTGGCGATTGCCTCTCCCTTGTCTACGGCAGTCCCCCAGCCTTCCTGTATGAAATCGTCCCATGTTACATTGACAAGAGACTTGTCCTTTTTCAAGGGAATCTTCGCCTGGATAAGGTCGAAGCCGGTCGCTTCATTGTCACCGTTGAACCTGACGATGAGATAGAAGTCCTGTGTCGCGGAATAGACCAGGCACATGCCGCCCCATGTCGTGATATCCGCAGATTTCTTTTCGCCTGCAATATGGAAACCCAGGCGGACGAAGGGGTATTCAAAGCCGCTCCCGAACTGGGCGGTCCCCTTCAGATAGCCAAGATTGTCCCTGGAGGGAACCTCGAAACTGCCGAAGGCCATCCCTGAAGGCCAATAAAAAGAACTCGTCCCCCCATTATCTGAATCCGTGTACGACCATAGGTAGCCCTGGGTCCCGGTCCCGTCATCCAGGCCGGTATAGACCTTGCCGCAGCGGGTTGTTTCGGACGTGTGCATGCAATCCTGCGGGCAGTACATCGCGTTGGAGCAATCGATGGCTGAGACAGTAGTCACTCTTACGCTTGGATAGGGTGTTATTACTACCTCACTTGCCGATGACGGAATCACGCTAGCCGAAGACGAAGATTCATCCCCCGAAGGCAATGCCGGAATGTCCATGCCAGATGACGAGGGCACGACCGTTACCGACGATGTTGGCGTATTGTCGTCATCCTGCGTGCCGTTTGACGACGCCGCACCGTAACCGTCTTCTCTTTTGGGATTGTCCCCGGTCTCCTTCGTTATCTGGAGCGGCCCCCATTTGCCGTCACTACAGATGTAGAATGTCCTTTCCGAGGCTACTCTCTCGATGTCACCCTCGCGACCACCGGTGCAGTTGGGCAGGTCATCCAGTGTGGCGGCATCGTCGCTTGGTACCTGGACGGTCTGCTGCACCGCAGGTTGTGTGGAAGTCTCGCAGGCGTTAAACACAAGCACAACGCCCACTAGACATAATGTTACATTGTTGAATCGCATAGGCTCTCCTTGATTCTGTTTAATCTTCATCCATTATATCATTCAAAGCATCCTTTGCTGTTTGGTAAAGTTCTATTACAGTTCTTGGCAACTTTGATCTATCCGGTTCACTATCGCTTTAATCGTGCGAGACGGCATCATATTGAATTTCTCTTTGAACATTTTCACTGGTAAATCCCCCTATAGCAACATTTAAATTGCTAGTCTTTTACACAACGAACAGAGTACCAGACGATGTTCTGCTCTTTCTTGTCTAGGCTCACACCGTCGTGGTAGTCGTCAAATTCCACGTAGTATGCCTCGTCAAAGTAGGCATCGTACACCGTAGAGCTCCAGAAGTTCGCGTTTCTGCCAACCTCGTAGATGAGGCCAGTATGGTCCCAGAAGCGGCCAGCAGGCAAGACGGAAAAACCGAAGGGGTCAGTTACGGTTTTACCACCAATCCAGTCCGTAGCAGACTTGAGCATCGCGCCTGCTACGGAACTTCCGCCCACAGCATCGAACAAAGAACGCCATTCAGTTGTATCGGGCAAGTGCCAGCCCGCGGGGCATAGCGATTTCGCTGACGACCAGTTGTAGAGGCGACCGTACTTGGCAGTAGTACCCGACACTCCGTAGTTCAGGTTCTCTGCCATCCACACTTGATTACCTATGGTCACATATTTATAGACCTGTCCATCACGAGAATCGACAAATGTTCCAGTAGGCGACTCGGCAGAACTTGAGCCGGGATTGTCAGCAAATTGTGATGAGGAAGACAACGTTGTGCCCCCCCCACACATCGTACAGAAAACGAATGCTTTGAAGCATCCAAAGAATTGTCTACGTTCTCCACATATTCCGCTATTTCGCCAGTTAGGTGCAAAAACCCTTTTTCATCATTACTCCAAAACATGGTCTCCTCCCCTTTCCCGCGGAATGGATTAGCCTGGCTCACCGAATAACCCGATGCCAGCGCTGCAAAACCATACTCATCTACGCCGTTCTCTCCTATCCATGTTGAATCCGCCCTAAGAGTTAGACCAGCATTTTGTTCTCCATCCGCATTTGCAATCAATTCCAAAAAATCCTTTTTACTTGGCAAATGCCATCCGTCGGGACATACCGAATAGTTATGTAAAGCATTGGTCTGGTATAAATAGCCAAATATTGAGCAATTCGATTCATTGTTACTATAACAGAGAGAATAAGGAGTTTCATATTTCAAGTTTTCTGCCATCCATACTTGATTTCCTATAGTTATGGTTTTATAGACTTGGCCATTACGCCGATCAACAAAAGTCCCACTTCTTTGTTCTTTTATGCTTGAACTTGAAATAGCAGTAGTAACTTGTACAGATGAGACAGAAGAACTAGAGACTACGTTTTGGCGGCTACTAGAAATCGGCGGATCAAGAGGAGCCATTTCGCTAGAAGATGTTCCTTGGACATTGGTTGCCCCGTCCAATTCGCCAGGTTCCCCAGTCGGGACGTTTTCCGCATTCTCAACATCTACCACAACCCCACCGTCATCGCCGTCCTGCGGGATAGCGCTATCCATGGGTACAGAGGGTACCGTCCCGTCGCTGCAGGCAGAGAACAGCAACACAATGCAAAGTAACAGGAGGGATGCTATCGCTTTAATCGTGCAAGACGGCATCATATTGAATTTCACTTTGAACATTTTCACTGGTGCCCCCCCCCCTATAGCAACATTTAAATTGTTAGTCTTTTACACAACGGACAGAAAAGCCAAGATCCTTGACAGTAGCACCCAGATACGCATTGTCGTCATAGATGTGCAAGGATATATAGTATGAGTCATCGTATGAGTTATCGTATGAGACGAAGGACCTATCATCCTCCGAAGAACTCCAAAAGTATGCGCCGTCGATAACGATATCGTCGTTGCACCTGTCAGTAGTGTAGCATATGTCATTAGTGCCGTAATCATTGCCCGCAGGCAGGGCACCAAACCCCAAAGCATCGGTACCGTCGCTGGAGCCGGGTCGGTCAATAAGAAAAGGAAAACCTGTCACCGACTTGAGAGCCTTGCCCGCTGTAGACTGCCCACCCACCGTCGTGAACAAGGTATTCCATTCCGCAGAACTGGGTAGGTGCCATCCACTGGGGCAGGCACTCATTGCTGCATTCCAGGCGTACAGCCGACCATATTGGGCACAGTTGGCTGGATCATCCGCATAGCAGTGACTGTTTTCTGTCTCGAAGTTTAGGTTCTCAGCCATCCAGGTTTGAGATCCAATGATGACAACCCGATAAACATTGCCATCACGTTCATCTGTCATTGTTTCGAACACTGTCGCATCTCCCCATCCAGTTTGTGAACATATATATCCATCTCGATTCTCACCAAAATTCGCCCTATCACAGGGAACAGTGTACATGCATCTTACAAAATATCTATCTCTATTCGAAAACTCGTTTTCATTAAATACGACAAGAGCTTTTTGCTCATAATCTATGGTGCCCAAACCATGAATTGGTAATTTTATTTTTGAAAAAAAATCATTGCCATCAAAAAAATTGAGCGGATCATAATCTAGAGAATACCAATCACGTCCAACAGAATTATTTGGCTCACCATAAATTTTGTGAAGAACAACGGACCATTCCACCCACGATGGACGAACCCATCCCTCTGGACAAACTTCTTCATCCCTCTGATAAGCAACTCCGTAGATTTTACTCTTTTCAAGACATTCCATACTCGTGCCAATCACGTTGTAATATTCTCCATAATTATTGCACATAAAGTCAGAATCAGCACTTTCCGCCCAGTTAACGCATACCAATGTCTCTCCTGCCCTTGCAAAACATTTACGGTCGTCTTGACTTAATCCCCATTTAATGCATCCCGATTCATTTTCTTCTATGCACGCGCATGGACGCGTATATTCACAATGATCCATGGCATCATATCTCAAGTTTTCTGTCATCAAACTCCAGGGACCTATCGTCACAATCTTATAAACCTGGCCATCACGAGGATCCGTCATGGTTCCCGACGAAAGTGACTCTTTCGAGCCTGGAATATTTGACCCCGCATTGCTAGGCACTGTTCCATCGCTGCAAGCAGCGAGAACGAGGGCAAGTGCGAAACCCGAGAGAACCGTTTTTGTTTTTTGTGCCATAAGGCCTCCTTAAAGCCATTTTTCGTGGCGAACGATATGCGAATCGTTTTCGGTAATCCAATTGATTTTGAGTCCTGCTCTCTTTAGCATTCGTAAGATTGTTCCGTTAGGATGACCGTACTGATTGTCTTCTCCCGCCCAAATGTAGGTCCGAACCCGCCTGTTAAAAGCTGGAATACGCCCTAAATTATTATGGCTTCCATGATGGGGTATTTGAAAATCAATATTTAGGGATAAGAAATCCGCAAAATGCTGTTCAATGGCCAGCATCTCATTATCATCCTTCAACCTTATATCACCATTCATCCACGAAATGTAAGGAGACTCTACACCCCGTTCACAATTCCTCGTTTGCATATCATGGATGAATGGCGCAGAAATCATCGCCATACTTGACCAATTCTTATCTCCATAAGTTTTGCCTTTCTCTGAAATTTTTTTGTAAGCGCGCACCAACTTTTCTTTAGAAAATTCAAAATCTTTAATTGATTTTATACTTTTTATCAAATCAATTAGCGCAGGTTCTTTTTTCAATAATAAATCGAATTGAAGAGCATACTTTGACCTATCAACATAAAATTTCAGCAACCACTTTTCAGAACAATCTGTACATCCAAATAAGGTAAATACACGGTTGTGAGAAAAAGGATTGTTCATTCCCTTTTTCCAGTCAGCATTTAATGCTATTTCCGTTTCGTCATTGTCTCCTTCACTGGAAATACACAAGACCGGCTGATTGCTTATTATATCGAAAAAAATTTCCATGGTTTTAATTGATACAGAACTAAAGAAAAGAAGCCTATCCAAGGGAGTCGGATTAGGAAGAATTAAAACAGGAGGCCTTTTTTGTCCAATTTGATTGACATATCTATTCAATTTTTTTAGACCATTGATATGATCTTCATCTAAATGGCTAATTACGACAAAATCTATTCTCTCAAATCCAGAATTGTCTATAGCATTTCCCAGTTCAATTGTTGGTCCTTCTAACGATTTGTCGACAACAGCACCACAATCATATACGATTGTGTAGTCCATTCCATTACTCCATATCCGTTCGGAGTAGAAACCACCTTGTCCAACGGCATAAAATGTTTTAGTATTGTAAATCATTAGAAATCTCGTTCTATATCAATCTTGTGTACCTTTGAAATAATCTTTTTATTTTCCATATTCATGAATTCTACTATGGCAACAAAAAACTTTTCATCTGTTTTCAAGTCGTCATTTGTAAAACCTGTATGGTGAGTATTAACAAATGATATTTCACCAACCCTATGTTTACATTCTATTATCAGAGTAATCATATCATCTGCGCTAGCGAATAAATTCGCAGAACTCAAAACAGGATTCTTTTTCAATTTCCGGATATAGGTTTCCTTTTTCATATTTCCTCCTTGGAAGACTGTTGTTTAATTTGATTACGTTTTTTAGTTAATCCTTAAGGCAACGAACAGACAACCCCGTGGGCTTAGGGAAGTTAAGGAAGTACCCTCTGTCGAAAGCGAAGTCCAAGAGCATGATGCTCGCGTTGCCGTCGCTTCTCTCCGTAGAACTCCAGAAGTACGCGATGCTGCCCGCGGCGCGGAAAACCCCATCGTAGAAACCTGCAGGCAACGCCGAAAAGGAATAGTCATCGGTACCATTGCCGTTACTATCCCATCCTGTGGTGGACTTGAGCAACTTACCTGCCACATCTCTGCCGCCAACTGCTAAGAATAAGGCCTTAAATTCCAAAGAGTCGGGCAAATGCCATCCGCTGGGGCAAGCAGTCAAAGCATCAAACCAACTGTATAGACGACCATATATAGCGCAGTTGGAAGCAACATCTCCATAGCAATAACTGTCTGCCGTTTCATAGTTCAAGTTCTCCGCCATCCAAATCTGGCTTCTAATAGTCGTGATTTTATATGTCTTTCCATCTCTTACGTCTACAAGTGACGTGACCTCCGTATTAGTTTGCTCCGTATTAGTTGGATTGCTGTCATCACCGCAAGCGGCAAAAATAAGCACAAGACCCGTCATACTAATGACTTTGGCGAGTAATTTTATTTTTGTTTTTTCCATATTTACTTCTCAAACCCATTGAAAAAATTGTCTTACGCTTCGTGCTAATTCATTTGTTGTAATGACCGCACTTCCGACCATTGGAACGCCTTTTGGAAATGACTGAAATGTACGACTATTGGGGAAATTATGCACTGCATGGGGATTTACATCAAGAACAGCCGTTGCGACAATATGAAGTATTCTACGCAGTGCAATAAAATAAGCCTGAGCGCCCGCATTCAATTTTGGACGAGGATTGAGCTGTAGAGTGAACAGAATCGCATCGGGTCGCTGCTTTAATTTCTGTAGATAATTAGCGAATTGTTGCGGAGACACACCAGCTTCCTGAAGCGACTGATAACCTTCTATACCGACACGAATTATATTGCCATTCAAAAGCTTAATCGGTTTTATTAAGATATTTCCGGCAGTCCTATTATAAGGGCCTTTTGTGGCCCCATATAAATGCCTGGCGACACTGGACTTGCCCATATTAGGGTCACCGACAATGACATAAGCGTCTAATCTTCTTTTATTCTTAAGAGAAACATTTCTTTTTTCCATAATCTCCACCCTTGGTGAACATTTTCATTGATTTTCCTTTCAAATCTACCCCTTTTTACAAGAAAAAGCATTCTTTCCCAAAAAATGATACGACTTTCTTTAATTTTGAAATGATACGAAAAATAGATACACCTTTATCAATCCCAACAAATAAGCGACTTGTGGCCCGTTCCTTATTTTGCACAGGTGTATCATAACGGCTTCAAAAACAGCCCTGTTTCGTATCGTCTGCGGTACAATTCCTTGATTTATTGAATTTTAGCCTATCCGCTTTCACATTTTTATTTGTATTTTATAAATCGTGAAGTCCATATACGAATACAAGGATTTCCGCAAGTACATGGCGGATTACTATGCCGAGCAGAAGAAAATTGCCGGCTTTTCGTGGAGGAGTTTCGCGAAGGCCGCGAAATTCAGTTCACCCGTGTATCTGAAACTGGTATGCGAGGGCAAGAGCGGTCTCTCAAAAAAAGCCAGGGTCCGCGTTGCAAGCGCCATGGGCCTTTCCGGTTTTGAATGCGACTTTTTTGTACTCCTGGTAGCCTATGACCAGGCAAAAGACGCCAAGACAAAAACAGAGATTTTTAATAGCCTGCAAGAAATCATCCTGAGCAACAGGGTCGGCATTCTCGAAAGGGCGTTTTTCGAATACTACTCCAACTGGCTAAATTCGGCCATACGGGAACTTGCCGCCTCCGTGGATTCGGCAAGCCCGAAGGGGCTCGCCAAGCTCTGTTTTCCGGAGGTCAGCGCAGACGCCGTCGCCCAAAGCCTCAAGTTCTTGACCCGCAGCAAACTCCTGCGCAAGTCCACCAGAAAGGGGCAATACACGCAAGGCCGCAAGTCCATTTCTACGGGGACGCTCCCCTCTTCGGTGATGGCGGTGCGGAACCTTCACCGGCAAATGGGGAACCTGGCCGTGGAATCCCTGGACAGCGTTCCCGTTTCGGAGCGGAACTTTTCCACCATTACCCTGGGGCTTACCGAAGGGGCGTACAAAGATATCGTTGCCGAGATGCAGAACTTTCGGCGCAAGGTGGTGGATATTGCAGCCAAAGACCAAGGGACAGAGCGGGTCTACGAACTGAACCTGCAGCTGTTCCCCCTTTCCCAGAAAATCCCGCCCGCAATGCAAAAGAAACATCCCAACAAGGATTCGTAAAATGTACCTGAGATTCGTCGCCCTTCTGGTTTACCTGCTCCTGTTTGTTGTCGCCTGTTCCGACAAAGACAAGAACGCTGGCGGCACCTCGGAAGCCGAAAACTCCATCGCCATTGAGAACAAGGACATTGCGGGCGTGTCCCAGAAGGGGCCGTTTGTGAAGGGTTCCAGCGTGACCCTGTACGAACTGAACTTTGAAACCCGTGCCCAGACGGGAAAGAGTTTCTTGGGCAGAATATCGGAAGACATGGGCACCTTCGCCATATCCAAAATCGAACTGGCGTCGCAATATGCCCTGTTGCGTGTTGACGGGTTCTACCGCAACGAAGTAACGGGAAAGGTATCCGCAAGCCAGATTACCCTGAACGCCATCTCCGACCTTTCGGACCGCGACAACGTGAACATCAACCTGCTCACCCACTTGGAATACGAGCGGGCGCTATGGCTTGCGCAAAACGAGGACATGACCGTAAAGCAAGCCAAGAAAATTGCGGACCAGGAAATCTTCGAAGCCTTTGCCGAGGACTTTGCGGGCGAAAGCGTGGAGGATCTGGACATATTCGGAAATGCCGACGGCGATGCCGTTCTGCTCGCCATCTCCATCATCATGCAGGCCGGCAGGAGCGAAGGAGAGTTCTCCCTTTCCCTGGCAGACCTTGCCAAGGACATCGAAGAGGACGGCGTCTGGAATGACTCCCTGGAACGGGCCCAATCCGCAGACAACTCCTTTGAAGTCGAGTTGGCCCAAGTCCGTGAGAACATCCTGGGCTGGAACATTTCCCAAAATATTTCCATGTTCGAGAATTACGTTGAATATTTCTGGAGCGATGTTTTCGGGCTAGGCAGGTGCACCGAAAAGAGGGAGGGCGAAATCCGCCCTGACACAAACCCCAGATCCCGTTATTTCAATGAAAAATTTATTTGCGAAAAACTGCACTGGCACCTGCTTGGAAAAAAACTATCATCAAGCTCAACAGAAGAATCTTCCAGTTCAAGCATTTCTGCTGAAAGTTCTTCTAGTTCGGCAAACGACTCATCGGAAAGCGGAGACTCCAGTTCCAGCGACTCCAGTTTCAGCGGCAAGTCCAGTTCCTCTATAAAACGCAGTAGTTCCTCTAGGCAGTCCACCGCCACCATCGACCCGCCCTACAAAGAAGAAACATCCATCATCGATCCGGAAGTCCTTGCCATACTGGGAACGTGCAACGGCGAAGGCGAGGGGTCGGTCAAGAAGGCTTTCAACTCTTCATTCGTATGTAAAAGCGGACTGTGGTATAGCCTTCTCCTCGTCGACATGGAACAGGATTCCTGGTTCAATCCAGATATTACCTATGGCTCTTTAACTGACCAACGCGATGGGCAAACTTACAGGACCGTTGTCATCGGCACACAAAACTGGATGGCCGAGAACCTGCACTACGGCGGCGAAAACGCGAGCGAGGAACTTGCGGCAAATATGGCCGATGAAAACCTGTGCCCCTCCGGAGACGAAGAATATTGTGAAAAGGCCGGGTATGTCTATACATGGACCGCGGCCATGAACCTTTCCCCCACATACAGGACAAGAATCGTAAGCAATTACCCAATTACAAGCAACCATCAAGGAATTTGCCCAGACGGGTGGCATGTCCCCTCTAAGGAAGAATGGAACACGCTTCTCGAATACGTAAAGTACACCTATAACGAAGGAGTCAATGCCATAAAGGCTACCGATAGCTGGGTCTGGTTTAGCGGGGATGTCGCCCCGACAAACGTAACCGGCTTTTCGATGCTCGCCACGGGGATGACCTGTGGATCATGGGGACGAATCGATATGGGCATATCAACAGCCTTTATTTCTGGAGATGTTCCCTCAATCGTGCTGGGCATACCCTACCTTGTTATCCAGGAATTTTTCTACAGCGAAAATAACATAAAGGAATTCAATAGCGCGGCCGATGCATTCAATGTTCGCTGCGTAGAAAACGCCGCGCCCTAACGTATTTCCACACAAAAATCCGCACTCATAAAGGTCCGCGGCAAAACCGCTGGTTTTTTTCCTATAAAATAATGTATATTCTCTGTTGAGACACAAAAACATTATCATAAAAAAAGGATAAAATCTATGGCAAACAAATACGCCGGAACTCAGACCGAAAAGAATCTTCAGGCCGCCTTCGCAGGCGAATCCCAGGCCCGCAACAAGTACACCTACTTTGCCTCCAAGGCCAAGAAAGAAGGCTTTGAGCAAATCGCAGCGCTCTTCTTGAAGACCGCCGACAACGAAAAAGAACACGCCAAGATGTGGCTCAAGGAACTGGACGGCATCGGCGACACCGCCCAGAACCTGAAGGCCGCTGCCGACGGCGAGAACTACGAATGGACCGACATGTACGAGGAGTTCGCAAAGACCGCCGAAGAAGAAGGATTCAAGCCCCTGGCTGCTAAGTTCCGCATGGTGGCCGCCATCGAGAAGCACCACGAGGAGCGCTACCGCGCCCTGCTGAAGAACGTGGAAATGCAAGAAGTTTTCGCCAAGAGCGAGGTGAAGGTGTGGGAATGCCGCAACTGCGGCCACATCGTGGTGGGCACCAAGGCCCCGGCACTTTGCCCGGTATGCGCACACCCCCAGGCCTATTTCGAGGTGAACGCCGAGAACTACTAATACAAAAGCCGCGACTTAGTTTCGCGGCTTTATGAAAGTTATTTCAAGATCAGGGTGCGGTTCAAGATGGCCGTGCCCTTTTCGTTTTCTAGCCGGACAATATATTTGCCTGCGGGCAACTTATTCAGGGAAACGGAGGCATTACTGCCAATATCCTTGCTCAAGAGTAGTCTTCCGTTCAAGCTGAACAGGCTAAGCCTGCTCATGCCAGGCGCACTCACATGAAGGGTACGGTTTTCAATGAACATGCGGGCGGCCGCGGTCACGTTGACCCGTTTCATTCCCGTAATGAACTTGGTGCCTTCGGGAGCGCCCACGATAAGCCCGCGTCCTACCGTGCTCATGTACACCACGCCGAAGTTGTTCATGTCGCCCTGCACAAAGTTCCCGTTGCCCGGGCCGCCGAACTGGTGCATGTCATCGTTCACGCGCTCAAAAGTCTTGCACTTGTCGGTACTGCGGTAGATTCCAATCGGGTCACCGGACTTGGCCGCACCCCAGATAAAGATGGTCTCGTAGTCGGCTCCTTCCTTGGCCTTGCCGATACCCACAGCGATGGCGGTGCTTGCACCCGCGCAGCGGTTCCAGGTCTTGCCGCCATCTTCGGTGTAGGCAAGGCCGTTTTCGCTAAAGCCCTTGGGCTGCCAGACCTGCGCCTGATCCATGGGAACCCACAGGTGACCTTCCCTACCCGGCACCGTGCGGATGAGGCCGCCGCCGTTGTAATATTCGCCTGCGGCATCGTTCTGCAGGCGGGCCCCGGAGGTGGCAAACGTGGCGCCGCCATCGGTAGATACCTTCAAGTAGGCTTGCTGATCCACCAGATAGAACACGTCGGGGTTTACCGGGTCCGGAGTAATGCGGGCGTATTGACTTTGGCCGTCCATTCCTGTCACCTTGCTCCAGGTCTTGCCGTTATCCGTGGTGCGATACACGTCGCTGCTGTTATCCGGACGGTGGAGAATCACCTTGCCGTCGGCAGACATGGCAAGGGTTCCCTGGGCTCCCATCAAGGTCGTTTCCAGTTTTTTCCAGGTGGACGCATTGTCGTCGCTACGGTACATGACCATAGAGGTAATCCCCGTCCCGGTGGAGTAATCCGTCACCTGGCCCGTCCGCACAAAGGCCTTTGCCAGGGGGGCGTATCCCAAGCTGTTGGTTGTGCCGATGGTGGGCGAGTGGCGCGGAGTGCTCTCGTTGATGTCGGTATAGGCGGCGCCGTCATAGTCGCCGATGGCCGTTACCAGCGGGCCTCCCGGAACGCTCACGATATCAAGAGGCACGGTCTCTTCGATGCCCCTGCTCTGGAATTTCCACAGGGGGACTTTCGCGGTGATGTCATCTGTCTGGAAAACGCCGTTTCCGCTGGTGACCCAGGCTTCCTTGTTGTTGAAGGGGTTAATTTCTACAGAACCCGCCCAATGGATGGCGTTGCCCGAAATCCATGCCGTTCCGTTTGCATCTACGTTGACACCGTCATTGTAACCCTGGCCGTGAGTCCAAGTGGAACCGCCATCTTTTGAGACATAGATGCGGTCACCATAGTTGTCCTTTCCATCCTTGTAAAGGTGTCTTCCACCATAATAACAGAGGGTAGTCACCACAATGTGCTTGGGATCACTCGGGTCAATGGCAATGCCGCCAAAACCGTGACTTGCGCTCTGGCTTCCATCACCCATACGGGCCGTAGTGCTTTCGTCCTGGAAGGGGGTAATGTTGGTCCAGGTGCCGCCTGCGATGTTGTACTTGTACACGGCGCCCTTGCTTACGCTATGGGGGCCTTCTGAACTTGCATAGGTGATATACATATCGCCACCCACGATTTTTGCGCGGTGGGGCATCAGATCTTCGGGACCGCCCGAAATGGTTGTCCAGGTGGCGCCACCGTCGTTACTGACCTGCAGATTGCCCTTCGATTTTTGGGAGATGCCTATGTAAATCGTCTTCGTGGAACCGTCAGCGTTCTTGCCCTGGGATTCGTCGAACAGCACAAAGCTGATGCCGTTCACATTGGTAAGGCCGTTGCGTGTTGCAGAAGAAAGTGCAACCTGGTAAATACTAGTCCATGTCTTGCCGTAGTCGGTACTCTTGTAGAGACCCTTGGTGCGGCTACCGCAAAGGAGAATGTTCGTCTTATTGGGGTCCACAGCCAGCTTTTCGCCGGTCTGGCGGCCCATGCCATTGCCGTGGGCGAGCATTTCCACATAGCTGGTGTCCCAGGTGGAGCCGTAATCTTCGCTGCGGAGCACTGCGGTCCGTCCATCGCTAAAGTAGCCCGTTCCGGCCAGCACGTAAATGCGCTTCGGGTCCGTGGGGTCCAACGCAAAGGCCTCCGTACCGTAAAGTCCCTTGTCGTTTTCCGAGATGAAATCCATCAGAGGAATCCAGGTCTTCGACGAAAAATCAAAGCGGTAGATGCCACCCACGTCGGTGCGGGCGTAAAGCAGGTTCTTTTCCTTGGGGTGGAATATCACGGAAGACACGAATCCGCCGCCGTCAAAGCGGACATTACCCCATTCGTATTTTTCCACTGCAAATGCCTGGGTACAAAGAACCCCGGCCAAGGCGAGTACTTTCCAATCCATATAAACTCCCTATATTTGGCAGAAATATAGCCATTTGTCTTGTAATTTCAAGCATTTTAGGGCAAAGGATTGTTTACCTTTTTTCTATCTTTTCGCCGTAATTTTTAACAGTTGCCGTGGGCAAGGGCCCCCGGCAGTATAAGGAAATGAAATGAGCGTAGTCGATACCGTACTCCACAAGATCTTTGGTACGCCCCATGAACGCAAGGTAAAGCAGCTTAGGCCCGTCATCGCCAAGATTCATGCAGCACGTGAATCCCTGGAAGCCCTGGACGATGCCGCCCTGGCCGCAAAGAGTGCGGAATTCCGGGAAAAGCTGAAAAACGGTGCTACCCTGGAAGACATCAAGGTAGAAGCCTTTGCCGTGTGCCAGGAGGCCTGCGACCGCCGCCTGGGTATCTTCAATATCTTCAAGCCGGAATTCGAATTCGACTTCAGCCGCCTGGGACCCGAACTGCAGGGCGCAGTGGAAACGGCCAAAGCAGAACTTGCCAGCGGCAAGAACGAATGGGAAGTCTACCTGCCTGCCGCCCTCTACGCGAAGGTCCGCGAGCTGTACCCCGAGTCGGTAAAGCCCTTCCGCATGATGCCTTTCGACGTGCAGATGATCGGTGGCCTGGTGCTACACGAAGGCGCCATCGCCGAAATGGCCACCGGTGAAGGTAAAACCCTTGCTGCCGCCCTCCCCGTTTACCTGAACGGTCTTTCTGGACATGGCGTGCACGTGGTGACGGTGAACGACTACCTGGCCGGCCGTGACGCCAAGCAGATGGGCCTGGTGTACCAGTTCCTGGGACTCACCGTGGGCCTTATCGTGAACGGCCTCAATTCCGAGCAGCGCCGCAAGAGCTACAACAGCGACGTGACCTACGGCACCAACAACGAATTCGGCTTTGACTACCTCCGCGACAACATGGCAGTAGAACCCAGCCAGCTGGTGCAGCGGGAACTGAACTTCTGTATCGTTGACGAAGTGGACTCTATCCTGATTGACGAAGCCCGTACGCCTCTCATTATCAGCGGCCCTGCCGAAGACGCTACCGACAAGTATGCGAAGGCAAACGAAATCGCCCAGAAGCTTGTCAAGAACAAGGACTTTTCCGTTGACGAAAAGGACAAGAACATCCAGCTCACCGAAAAGGGCGTGAACCACGTGGAAAGCCTGATGCAGATTACCAACCTGTACGGCGAACACGCAGACTGGGTGCACTTCTTGGACCAGGCCCTGCGCGCCTGGCACCTGTACGAACGCGACGTAGATTACATCGTCCGTGACGGCGAAATCATCATCGTCGATGAAAACACGGGCCGCCTCATGGAAGGCCGTCGCTACTCTAACGGTATGCACCAGGCCATCGAAGCCAAGGAAAAGGTGCAGATCCGTCGCGAGAACCAGACCCTTGCAACGATTACGTTCCAGAACTACTTCCGCATGTACAAGAAGCTCTCCGGTATGACCGGTACCGCCGAGACGGAGGCTACGGAATTCATCAAGATTTACAACATGAACACCTGGGTGATTCCCACCAACAAGCCCTGCATCCGCAAGGACATGCAGGACATGGTGTACAAGTCCGAAGGGGCCAAGTGGAAAGCCATCGTGGCAGAAATCAAGGACCGTCACGAAAAGGGCCAGCCCCTGCTGGTAGGTACCGCTTCCATCGAAAAGTCCGAACACCTCCACGGCCTTTTGGAAAAGGAAGGAATCCCCCACGAGGTGCTGAACGCCAAGAACCACAGCCGCGAAGCCGAAATCATCCAGTACGCCGGCTACAAGGGCAAGGTGACCATCGCCACCAACATGGCGGGCCGTGGTACCGACATCGCCCTCGGCCCCGGAGTTACCGAGGTAGGCGGTCTCCACGTGCTGGGTACCGAACGCCACGAATCCCGCCGTATTGACAACCAGCTGCGCGGACGTTCCGGCCGTCAGGGCGACCCGGGCTCCAGCCAGTACTTCCTCTCCCTCGACGACAACCTGATGCGCATCTTCGGCGGCGACAGCGTCAAGAACCTGATGACCCGCTTTGGCGTAGGCGAAGACGAGGTGATTACCCACCCCATCGTTTCCCGCTCCATCCGTAGCGCCCAACGCCGTGTTGAAGGCCAGAGTTTCGATATCCGTAAGCACTTGCTGGATTATGACAACGTGATGAACGAACAGCGCAAGGTGATTTACGGACTCCGCCGTCGTATTCTGAACGGCGAGGACATTCGCGACGAAATTATGAACCGCATCGAGGACGCCTGCGACATCAAGGTCAGCAACTACATTCCGCCCAAGAGCTATGTAGAAAACTGGAACCTGGAAGGGCTTCACACCGACCTGCAGCGCAGCCTCGGTATGGAATATAATCTGAGCTTCGACGATGCCACCAAAAAGACGCCGGACCAGGTGCTGGACGAAATCATTGACCTCTGCAAGGCGCGCTACGACAAGCTCACCAAGATTATTCCCGACGCGGACTTCCGCAATATCGAACGCAGGTTCTTGCTGATGACCATCGACCAGGTGTGGAAAGAACACCTGTACGCCATGGACCAGCTGAAGGACGCCATCCGTTTCCACGGATACGCCCAGAAAGACCCGCTGATGATTTACAAGAACGAAGGCTACAAGATGTTCGAGGGCTGCATCGAAAAGATTGCCACCTTGACAATGCTCCGTATCTTGAACATCCGGATTACGCTGCCCAACGGACAGACCGTATCGCCGGACCAGCTCCAGCTGCGTGAACAGCCGAAGCCCGAAAGTGAAGCGGGCGCACAAGAAGCCGCAAACGCCGACCAGGCTGCCGAAAACGCCGAACAGCCGAGTACCGAAGGTGCCAAGGCCGCAGGTCTTGCCGGTCAGGCCGCAAGCTCCGAGACCAACGCCATTTCCGAAGGTCAACAGGCGGCAAGCGAGGCTGCACAGCCCATGCCCCAGTCTGCACTGCCGGGCACAAGGCCTACGGTACGTCGCACCTACACAAACCCTGCCGTTGCCGCCGCCGCACGCCGCGCCCAACAGGCAGGCCCCAAGCTGGGCCGCAATGACCCCTGCTGGTGCGGTTCCGGCCTCAAGTACAAGAAGTGCCACGGCAAAGACGCGGAGTAAACTGTAATGTCATCCTGGGCACGAAGGGCTCGTGATCCATTCTTCTCGTAGTCGTGCCTGTATAAAACCGTATGGATTCCGTCGGATCCTCGTGATTCTATCGCCACTGCGTGGCTCCAGAATGACAGCGAGGATGACACTTCTTGAAACCCGCCTTACTAGACCCTAAATCCTAGCCCCCAATCCCTAACCCCTACCACTCATAACTCACGACTGAAAACTATAACCAAAATCTATCTTTCCGATTAAAACAATATATTTGACATGGGGCCCCTACAAAAAGTATATTACTTTATGAAAGCGCCACATGGTGGCAAAGGGGGTCGATATGACTGAATACGTTGGTTTTTGGAAAAGGGTCGTGGCAACCCTCATTGACAGCGTCTTAATAATGGTTATTACCCTGCCGCCACTTCTTGCCATTTACGGCATGGCCTACCTGGAAAACGGCGAGACATTCCAGGGGCCGGCGGATATCATTTTCTCGTACCTATTGCCCATGGTCCTTGTCATCTTGTTCTGGGCCAAAAAACAGGCAACCCCCGGCAAGATGGCCGTGTCTGCAAAAATCGTGGATGCCAAGACTGGCGGAAAGCCCTCCACAAAGCAGTGCGTCGGGCGCTACTTCGCCTATATCCTTTCGTTCATCCCGTTTGGACTCGGCTTCTTGTGGGTGGCATTCGACCCCAAGAAACAATCCTGGCACGACAAGCTCGCCGGAACCGTTGTGGTGAAAATCGAACGGTAAGCCAAAGCTGCCTGCCCTTTTTTATATTTGTTCCCGTTCATTTTTCACTTTCGAAGGGAATAATGTTACAGGGAATTCTTGCGTTTGAATGGTTTGGGCTTTCTGGAAACGCGTGGTTCACCATAGTCGTCGTGCTTCTGCTTTTTGCAGCTATGATCTTTTCAAAGCTGCGTGTAGATGTCATCTTTCTTTTGGGAATGTGCGCCCTCTACCTCAGTGGCGTCCTTGACCTGAAAACCGCATTCGGCGGTTTCAGTTCTGCCTCCGTCATTATCATCGCCGTGCTTTACGCCGTCATCGCCGGCCTCAACTACACGGGCGTGCTGAACTGGGTTGTCAAGCACATGATGGGTTCCCCCAAGACCGTTTCCCGCGCTATTCTTCGCACCATGTTCCCCGTGGCGCTCTTGAGTTCGTTCCTCACCAACACCACGGTGGTAGCTCTCTTTATCGACGTCATAAAAATCTGGTCCAAAAAGCTGGGCATATCGCCGTCAAAACTTTTGATCCCCCTTAGCTACGCCTCCGGATTGGGTGGCGCCTGCACCTTGCTCGGCACATCCACGAACCTTATCATTTCAGGACTCTACACGGACAGGACAGGAACCCAGATGGGAATTTTCACTCCCACCCTTGTCGGACTGTTCTGCCTTGTGGTAGGAGTTATCTCCATCGTCGCCCTGCAAAAACTGCTCCCCACTCGAGTGTCCCCCTTGAGCAACGGCGGTGACGAAGACCTGACCCTGGAACTCCATGTCCCCTCCAGACACAGGCTTGTCGGCATGTCCCTGCAGGAGATTTACGAACAGAACCCCAATGGATTCGAAAAGAACAAGAACTCCATCTTGGCCATACGCCGTTTTGACAACGAGGTGGAGGTCGCCACCCCTGAAACCTATATCATGGGTTCCGACAACATCATTGTTTCGGGCAAGGCAGAACAGCTCCAGTGGATTTGCGAGCATCTGAATCTAAAGAACGACCACCTGAAGGGGTACCTGGAGAACGCCGTAAACAACAGGACCTGCGGCAAAAAGACGGTCCTCGCCTCGCTTATCATGCTCGCCATGGTCCTGCTATCGGCATTCAACGTGCTGCCTCTGCTTTCATCGTGCATGCTTGCCGCCATCGCCATGGTCGTCACCCGCTGTTGCACCAGCACCCAGGCGGCAAACTCCATCAACTGGAACATCCTTATCGTATTCTCGGGCAGTATCTGCCTGGGCAAGGCCCTGGAATCTACGGGGGTGGCCCAGCTGATTGCAAACAACCTTCTGAATATCTGCGGAAGCAACCCCTACGTAGCCCTTGTCGCCATCTGCCTTGTCGGTACCTTCATTACCGAATTTATCAGCAATAGCGCCACGGCGGCCATGTTCTGCCCCATTGCCATCAGCGCGGCCACGACCTTGGGCGTAAACCCCCTCACCTTCTGCATCGGCCTGATGATTTCGGTGAACAGCAGCTTTGCCACCCCCATCGGATCCCCTACCCACATGCTGGTCTATGCCGCTGGCGGCTACAAGTTTACGGACTTCACGAAAATCGGCCTGCCCATGAATTTTATTATTCTTGCGGCCAACCTGTTCATCACCCCCATCGTATTCCCTATGTACCCAGCATAATGGGTTGTTCAAAGCCCAACAATTACTACATTTGCCCTAGCTTTCTCAAAGAGGAAACCCATGGAAACATCCTTTGTCATTTTTAACGTCATCGCCCTTATCGTGGTCATCGTGGCCGCATTCCGTATCGGTGCTTCCGTGAGCAAGGCCACGAAAAAGGAAGCCTCCGAAAAGCAGAACAACATCTCTTACGAAGAATGCATGGCCCGTAACGCCAAGAAGTTCAATTACGGATCTTTCACGGATGCCCGCGACGGCGAAACCTACCATACCGTGAAAATCGGGGACCAGGTTTGGATGGTGGACAACCTGCGTTTCAAGACAGAAGGCAGCTACGCTCCGAGCAACGAAGAGGCCAACGTGGCCCAGTACGGCAGGCTCTACACCTGGACGGCTGCACTCGGCATCCCTGCGGAATACGGCGAGCAGGATCCTGCCAAGGACCTGGAAATATGCCATAAGATTCGCGAAGACAACTATCAGGGAATCGCACCCGAAGGCTGGCATATCCCGAGCCTCAAGGAATGGGAACAGCTTTTGAGCAATCTGCCTCCCAAGTCCACCGGCGACGAACTGCGCAGTGCCTGCTTCTGGGGTGTTCCGGGTGAAGATTCCTTCGGGTTCTTTGCCGTGCCCGCGGGTTACCGTTTTGACAACGGCAGCTTCTACCGTTTCAGCCGACGCGCCCGTTTCTGGTGTAAGGACGAATACGGCAAATCCAACGCCTACCGCCTAAGCATCACCAACAAGACCTTCGATATCGAAGGCGTGTACCGCTCCGATGCCATGTCGGTGCGCTGCATAAAGAACGCCTAAGCGGATATTTTTCCAATTCGACGAACTGCCCTGGCCTAGGCCGGGGCTTTTTTGTGTTCAGGTATTAGGTTGTAGGTTTTAGGTATTAGGTTTAACGGTCTCAAGAAGTCCTTCCGACAAAGAACTCCGAAATCTGAACTTATAATACCTAACCTCGAGCCTCGAACCCCGAGCCTCTTGTAACCAGCGACCCTAATACCTACTGCCTAATACCTATAACTTAATTCTATCATTTCAATGAAAATTATGTATTTGACTTTATGAATTTAGGAAGGTATATTATGGACATAAGAAACAAAGAATTTAAAAACACAAAGGAGTTTATCATGAAACACGCAATCGCAACATTCATTTTCGTGGCTAGCATCGCAGGTTTTGGCGGATTCGCAAACGCACTCCCCATCGCAAGCACCACCGGCGCCGACGCTTCCAAGAGCGTTGCATTGGACCAAGGCGCTAACCAGTGGAATCATTTCTCTTCCCAGGACAAGTACTTCCGTGGCGGAAGTATCCGCGGCGGGAGCATCGCTCTGGACCAAGGCGCAAACGAATGGAATCATTTTGTGCCTAGGGGCGGCTTCAAAGTCGCTTTGGACCAGGGTGCCAACCAGTGGAACCACAGGGGCGATGACGACTGGGGCTGCAACCCGCGTCGCGTGTTATAACATTTCCGAAAAGGGTCCTTGTAAGGACTAGGCGCCCACAACGGGCGCTTTTTTTTGCATATTTACAGCCATGAAAACGGCAAAGCGCTTTTTTAGCCTGGAAGGCATCGACGGTTCCGGCAAGTCCACCCAGATAGACATGCTTATCGACGCCCTCACAAAAGAGGGCTATTCTGTGGCGAAGTTGCGGGAACCCGGCGGCGCAAAGATTTCGGAACGGATCCGGGAGATTTTGCTGGATCCGAGTTTCAAGGGCGTCATGGCCGACAAGACGGAACTCTTGCTGTACAACGCCGCACGGGCACAGGTCATCGCCGAAATCATCCAGCCCGCCCTCAACGCGGGAAAAATCGTCATCGCCGACCGTTTCGCCTGGAGCACGTTTGCCTACCAGGGGTACGCCCGGGGCCTCGGGGCCGAGCAGGTCCAGCGGCTGACGGAACTGACCTGCGACGGCTGCTTTCCGGAACTGACCGTTGTGCTGGACATTGCCGTAGAACGGGGCCGCGCTCGCACCGCAAGGCGGGGCGAAGCACCCGATCGGCTGGAGCAGGAAAAGGCGGACTTTTTCGAACGGGTGCGCAAGGGCTACCTTGCCGCGGCCCGCGACTACCCGGAATGCGTTGCCGCCATCGACGCCGACCGGAGCCCCGACCAGGTCTTTGCAGACCTGTACAAGCTGGTCAAGGCCAGGCTACAGAAGTAAAGCCTGCCGATGTTCCGGCGCCAATCCTCAGTGAAACTACTCGATTTCGCCGGATTCCTTCTCGAAAACGACTCTGTGGGTAATGGTCTTATAGCCACCATCGGTCACCGTCTCGAAAATCAATGTGGTGCCGTCAGCAGAGACATGCCCCTCGGGTGCTTCTCCTCCACTCACATAGGTGATGGTTCCGGTAGACTCGTCAAAATTATAGTCATAGGAACCGAGCAGATCGCCACCGCCATCAAGACAATCAAGAGAGCCATCGGTGTAGAACAGCATCTTCTGGCCGGCAGGAGAACTTTGAGGTTCTTCCCTGTCTTCACAACTTTCGGACATCATTCCGCCATATTCACTAAATTCCCCGAGCTGCAATTCCCCTAGCTGTGACATGGCTTCTTGCACGACCGCGCACTGTTCTGCGTCGGTAATCTTGTGAATAAACACGTCCTTGACCAACACCCACCTTCCGAGAATACTCTTGGCGTCTTTGCTCATTTCCATAGAAGAGGAGGATTCCTCTTCTACACTGCTAGAAGATTCCTCCTCCGGCTCCTCGCTAGAGGAACTCTTGCCAAATTTGGACTTGGAGGAGGCAGCGTCGTCCCGAATTTCCTTCTCGTTCATCTCCCCTTCCAACTTGATATTTTTCCCGGCTTTTGCCTCAACCTTCTTGGTGTACTTTTTCCCCTTGCCGTTCATAAACGAAACCAGGTGGGGTCCTTCCTCTTTAAGCACCACCTGATGTTCGCCGTCTTCGTTGGCACCCAAGGCGATGATCACCTTGCCAGTGGCTTCCCCGATGGCGATGGTCATCGCGCCGCCATCCAAAGCTTCGCCTCCCTTATCGGTCAAGGTGACTACAGTAGGTTCCTTCAAGGCTTCCTTTGTCTTGTCCACTATCTTCTTAGTCAAATTGGACAACATCTCTACATCTTCTCCGGCCATTTCCGACAGTTTTTTCGCATCGTCATAGCCGTCTATAAGAAGGCTTGCGGCCTGGTCCTTTATTTCGTCGGCGGACATGTCCTTGGCTTTGGTGACGAGGGTGAGAGTCTTTTCGACCTTTTCAATATTGTCCATGGCGTCCGTGACCGCATCGGGCATAGCCATTTTGAAGAGTTCCACTTCAAATTCGGCAGCCTTCTTAGATATTTCCGCCCCGGTCTTTGCCACAGTCTTGTTGATAAACTCCGCCTCGTCAGCAAAAGAAGATTCCGTATTGTAATACATGCGGTTGTATATCTGGAGCGAGACGTCGTCATAATCCCCGTTATTGAAATTTTTCCACCAGGTCAGGTAATCGGTCTCCCCTCTTTTCTGGTTTTTATCAAGACCATTAAAAAGAATTTCCAGGTCGTTTTTGCTCAACGAACCCGCCACGGCCATAGCCTTTTCGCGGGTCGACTTGCCACAACCCCGCAACGAATACCAAAAATCCTTGAGGGCGTAGGCGACGCCCACCCCATTTTTCTGGAGGGACGGAGTCTCGCTGACCAAGGCCTGCATGCTGTCGATACGCGTCCAGGCGGCCTCGTACTGGTCGACCTTGGAGAGCACCTTGGACATCACCTCGGCATACTCTTCGGCTTCTTCCCGGTCCACGTTGTCGGTAAAAAAGCCTTCATCGCTCGACATAAAGGCAATGGGAGCCACCTGCAGGTACTCGGCAAGGTAGGCGAATTCCGCCAGATTGTCCAGGTCGCTCCGCATTTCGGCGGACTCGAGGTATTCCCGCAGGTTTTCGTCCGAAGCTACAGTGCCACCGCCGCCTCCACCGCCACAGCCGAAAAGGAGGATTGCCGAAGCGGTGAGTGCCGCAAGAACAGAGAATTTGTTTATATACTTCATAATGGCAATATATATTCTTTCTTGCCGTTATGCAATAGACACACGCTTTGTGTTCTTTGTTTGAAAACTAATCATCCCTATATAAAGGCTTTATTAATGCTCGTGGTTGCCGTTGGGGCTGTATGAACAGCCTGAACCGTAGCTGGAAGAGCCACAATAAACGCAACTGTCGTCATCGTGGCCGTGCTTGTGCTTGCCGGTGGGGCTATAGCTGCAACCCGAACCGTAGCTGGACGAACCGCAGTAGACGCAACGGGATGAGTCGGCGTTATGGACATGCCTGCCGGTGGGACTGTAGGAGCAACCGCTCCCGTGACTTGATGAACCGCAAAAACGACAACGAGACATAATTGTACCTCTGAATGTAATATATATAAAAAACACCCCCGGCCGTGAAGTCGGGGGCGGTAATGTTCTTGGATCCTATCGGCCCGTTGGGCCTCCAGGATGACAGTGCAGGTTATTTCACGAACGCGCCGTAGATGGCCTTGATGGCCTTCTCGGTATCGGCTTCGTCAACACCGGTGATGATGTTGATCTGCGAAGAACCCTGGTCGATAATACGGACGTTCACCTTGTTCTCGGCGAGAGCGGTGAAGAGCTTTGCGGCCACACCGATCTTGTTCGTCATGCCGTGACCGACAGTCGCGATGAGCGAGATGCCCGGGAACACCTTGATACGGTCGGGGCGCATCTGCTGCGTGATGTCTTCGAGGACCACATCCTGCACGGCGTCGAGGGCCTTGCTATCCACCACGATGCTCATGGAGTCGATGGCGCTCGGGCACAGTTCGTAAGAGAGGCCTTCGCTTTCGAGCACGGCGAGCACGCGGCGACCGAAACCGACTTCCTTGTTCATCATGGACTTTTCAATGTAGATCATCGAGAAACCCTTACGGCCGGCGACACCCGTAATCGGGAGCTTTGCTTCTTCCGGAGTGGGGCCGATGATGGTGCCCGCGTCGACCGGGCGGTTCGTGTTGCGGATGTTGATAGGAATCTTCTTCGCGCGGCACGGGGCGATGGATTCGTCATGGAGCACGCTTGCGCCGGAGTAGGCGAGTTCGCGGATTTCGCGGTAGCTCACGTATTCGATGGGCAGCGGATTTTCAACGATGCGCGGGTCAGCCATGAGCATGCCCGAAACGTCGGTCCAGTTTTCGTACTTGGCGGCATCGATGCCGTTGGCAAGGATTGCGCCCGTGATGTCGGAACCGCCACGGCTGAAAGTCTTGACTTCGCCACGGAGGTTGCTACCGTAAAAGCCCGGCAGCACGTAAAGCTGGTTTTCGTCAGACAAGGTCTTCGCGAT
>OMSO01000068.1 GCA_900313675.1 uncultured Fibrobacter sp. | reverse complement strand
TAAGGAAATCGACAAGGGCGTGTTCCCGGGCATGCAGGGTGGTCCGCACGACCACATCAACGCCGGTAAGGCCGTTGCATTCCTCGAAGCTCTGCAGCCAGAATTCCAGACCTACGCCAAGAACGTCATCAAGAACGCTCAGGCCATGGCCGACGAAATGATGAAGCTGGGCTACAAGGTCATCAGCGACGGTACCGACAACCACCTCATTGTGGTGGACATGACCTCCAAGGGCGTTTCCGGTAAGGAAGCCGAAGTCGCGATGGAAAAGGTCGGCATCTCCTGCAGCCGTTCTACCATCCCGTTCGATCCGCGCAAGCCGATGGATCCGTCGGGCGTGCGTCTTGGCACTGCCGCTATCACGACCCGTGGCTTCGACGAAGAAGACACCCGTGAAGTGGTCCGCATCATCGACCGCTGCATCAAGGCCAAGGACGACGATGCCGCTCTCGCCAAGATTCGCGAAGAAATCGTGGCTCTCTGCAAGAAGCACCCGCTTTACAAGTAATTTTGCGGTGCAAAATTACTTGTTGGTTGTGAGGGCGGCCTTCGGCCTTTGAGGTTTGAGGTCGCATTCCTACGGATTGCTTCGAGCAAAATGATGGCACTTTCGGTGCAAAAGATTGCGACTCGTTAAAAGCGGGTCGCTTTATTTATTCCAGGTCCAATTCGTTCTGGATGGCGTTTTCCATACAAAGTAGTTTTCGTTTGAGGTCTGTGCCGAGGGCGTAGCCTCCGATTCCCTTGTGGCTGCTCACGACCCGATGGCAAGGAACAACCACCTGCAGAGGGTTCCCGTGGAGGGCGTTCCCGACGGAGCGTTCTGCATGGGGGTGTCCGATGGCTTCGGCGATTTCCTTGTAGGTTCGCGTCTCCCCGTAGGGAATGTTCCGCGTCGCTTCCAGCACCTTCGTCTGGAACTCTGTGCCGTAAATCTTTACGGGAATGGTGAATTTCTTGATTTTTCCGGCCAGGTAGAGGTTCAGTTCCCGCCGGGCCTGCTGATAGACCTGGGCGTTTCTGCCCCGGACTTTCCCCTCGGCCTCGGGTTCGGCGTAGGCGCAGGCTTTGAGACTGCTGGCCGTTTTTCCGCCCTGGAATCTGAGGCCGCAGAGCTTGATTCCGTCAAAGACAAAAGTCCACTCGCCCCACACGTTGCGGTGGTGAACCTGAATAAATCTGGAATCGTCGAAGTTCACTCCATAAATATATATCCTTGCCGCCTGAGTGCGAAATGGGTGGCCCCTGAATCAGTGAAATTGCTATATTATGCCCGTTAAAATCTTTAACAAGGATAAATAATGCGTTCTTTTAAGTTGATTTCTCGTGGTGTGGCCGCAGTCCTGCTTATGGCTGCCGTGGCCTCTGCCCAGTTGATGAATGGCAAGAGTTTTGACGTGATTCGCGTGGAAAAGGTGGGCATTTCGGGTGGCAAGATCGATAGCCTTGCCCAGATGCTGGGGGCCCAGCAGTTCCGTGGCAAGAAACTCACCGACGAGATGATGACACAGCTGCGCTATGCGGTAATTGACAATTTGGTTGGTCAGGAGTTAGTCAAACTTGAATGCAAAAAGCAGGGAATTAAGGTCTCTGCCGCCAAGGTGGACAGTGTTTCTGCCCTTTTCAAGGCCCAGTTCCCTAGTGATGCCGCCTTCCAGGCCGAACTGAAGAAGTCCAACACCACCATGGCCCAGTTCAAGGAAAAGATCGAAGACCAGCTGAAGAGCGAGGTCTTGCTTGAAAAGAAGGTGCCTTATCCGGCAGAACCCACCGAAAAGCAGCGCCAGGCTTTCTGGGAACTGAACAAGTCCAAGGCCTCCATTAGCGATACCGTGAGCGGCGCCCGCATCTTTGTGAGCACCAAGGGCAAGAAGGCCCAGGAAATTAGCGATGCCAAGGATATGCTAAAGGGACTTGCCGCCCAGGTCCGTAGCAAGAAGGCCACCTTTGCCCAGCTGGCCGCCATTTATAGCGACGACCCCGAAGCCAAGAAGACCGGCGGTGTCATGAACAAGTTTATTGCCAAGTCCAAGGGAGATGCCTACGTGAAGGCCATCGCCAAGATGAACGTGGGTGACATTTCCGATATCATTAACGAAAAAGACGGTATCAGCATTTTCATGCTGACCGAAAAGAACGACGGCAAGTACGAAAGCTACAAGCACCAGATTGACTACATTCTGCGGGTGCAGGCCGAACAGGACCGCCAGATGCAGCTGAAGGCCTATCTGGACGGACTTGGAAAGGTTTACAAGGTCCAGTACCTGGACAAGAAGTACACTCCTCCCGAGGCCATCGGAGCGAAGTAGCTGTGAGCTCGGTCGCCCTTAAGGCGACCTTTGAGCGATGAGGTCGACTTGCTTCGCAAGTCTTTGAGGTTTGCTTGATTTCAAAGACGTAATCGTAAGAACTTAGAGGTCCGTAGGTCTACGCTCATACCTCAGAGCGAAGCGACCTCACTCCTCATAACCACGGCCTTACGGCCTAGCCACTAACCACTTATGTTCCAAACTACACACACCGGGCTTATTGAACTGCGCTCTCGCATAGACAAGCTCTGGGGGTATCTTTGACTTAGAGGCAAAGACCGAAGAGCTTTACGTGCTGGAAAAGGATTCCAGCGATCCGAACCTCTGGAACGACCAGGAAAAAGCACAGTCCATGATGAAAAAGATAGGGAACCTGCGTTCCCTGTTGGACGGCTGGAAAGAAGTTTCCCAGACCTGCGACGACCTGGCCGAGCTTTACGAAATGTCCAAGGACGAAAACTCCGCCGAGCTTACGGCCAGCATCGAGGCGGACGTTGCCGCCCTGAAGGCCCGCATCGAGGAGATGGAATTCAAGAAGATGCTGAACGGGCCCGACGACGCCTGCAGCTGCCTCATGTCTATACATCCTGGCGCAGGCGGTACCGAGTCGCAAGACTGGGCCTTGATGCTGTTCCGCATGTACACCCACTTCTTTGAGCGGGAAAAGATGGACTTCAAGGTGGTGGACTTTCAGGAGGCCGAAGACGCGGGCCTCAAGAGTGCCACCATCGAGGTGACCTGCGAAAACGCTTACGGATTGTTGCGTTCTGAAATTGGCGTGCACCGCTTGGTGCGCATCAGCCCCTTCGACGCCAACGCGCGCCGCCACACCAGCTTTACCGCCGTGTACCTTTACCCCGAGCACGAAGACGTGGACTTTGATTTGGACATGTCGGATGTGCGTGTGGACACCTACCGCAGTAGCGGTGCCGGTGGCCAGTACATCAACAAGACGGATTCCGCCGTGCGCATGACCCACTTGCCTACGGGCATTATGGCCAGCTGCCAGACGGAACGCAGCCAGATCCAGAACCGCGAGACCTGCTACAAGATGCTCAAGACCATGGTGGCCGAACACTACCGCCTTGAAGAAGAAGCCAAGCGGGATGCCCGCATGGCCGAAAAGAAAAAGGTGGAGTGGGGAAGCCAGATCAGGAGCTACGTGCTGCAGCCTTACCAGCTGGTGAAGGACCTCCGCACCGGAGTGGAAACGTCGGATACCGCCGGCGTGCTGGACGGAAAGATCAAGCCTTTTATCAACGCCTATCTGCTCAGCACCAGCGAGAAGCAGGGGTCTTAGGGGATGTGCCCCTAGGAGAGGGGGAAGCGTAAGACTGGACACTTGGCCTTTTATACGACTCTTAGTGCTTTAGCACTTAGTGGAGTTATGCCCTTTGGGTAAGGCCTTAGTGTACATGGCCACCTTTAGGTGGTGCGGGAGGCTTCCCCCTATGTCGAGGTATTAACAGCAAAAAGATCCCCGCCTTGGTTCGACTACGCTCACCACAGGTCGCGGGGATGACATAACGCAAGAATGCAAAAAATCCCGACCGTAAAGGTCGGGACTAAAAAAAAATAGTAACTAGTAACTAATAACTAGCCCGTAGGGCGTAACTGCGCGAAGCGTATTAGTCGTCGTCTTCAGCAGGTCTCTTCGACAGCTGCTTGCGGCGGATGGGGTCCAGCTCGGTCTTGCGGAGGCGGAGCACTTCGGGCGTGACTTCGATGCATTCGTCTTCGTTGATGAAGGTGACGCATTCTTCCAGGGTCATGCGGCGGTAAGGCGTCAGCTGAATCATGTCGTCAGCGGACTTGGAGCGCATGTTGGTGAGGTGCTTGCCCTTGGTGACGTTCACGGTAATGTCCACGTCGCGGTTGTGTTCGCCCACGATCATGCCCGGATAAACTTCGGCGCCCGGTCCGATGATGAGGTAGCCGCGGTCTTCCAGGTTGGAAAGAGCGTAGCTGGCGGCTTCGCCCGGTTCTTTGGCGATAAGCACGCCGTTGATGCGGGTGGGGATTTCGCCCTTGTAGGGCTGGTATTCCTTGAAGAAGGACTGGGTCACGGCGTAACCCTTGGAAAGGGACAGGAGCTTCGGGCGGATACCGATAAGGCCGCGGGAAGGAACGATGAATTCCAGGGACACGCGGTCGTTGTCGTCGGTGACCATGTTCACCATTTCGCCCTTGCGCTGCTGGATTTCCTGGATGCAGGCGCCGCTGAATTCGCTGGGCACTTCTACCTTGAAGTCTTCCACCGGTTCCAGGAGTTTGCCGTTTTCGTCGTTGTGGAAAATCACCTGGGGGCTTCCGATGGTGAATTCGTACAGTTCGCGGCGCATGTTTTCCACGAGGATGGTGAGGTGCAAAATGCCACGGCCCGAGACCTTGAAGGTAGAGGCGCCGTCCACCTTTTCGACGAGGAGGGCGGGGTCTGCCATGTGGGCACGTTCCAGGCGTTCCTGAAGCTGGTTACCCGTCATGAACTTGCCGCCGTACTTGCCTGCGAGAGGCGAGGTGTTCACGGTGAAAATCATGGAGATGGTGGGCGGGTCGATATGGATGCGGGGTAGGTGCTTCGGATTGTTCGCGGCGCTGATGGTGTCACCTATGTCGAAGGTATCAAGCCCAGCAATGAGCACGATTTCGCCCGGACCTGCTTCGTCCACCGGCTTCGGGGTAAGGCCTTCGTAGCGCAGGATCTTCTGGGGGCGGATTGTCTTCACGGTGCCGTCGGTAAAGGCCTGTGCGTAGGTCTGGTTCGGCTTGAGCACGCCCTGCTGCACACGGCCCACGGCCAAGCGGCCGAGGAAGGTGGAGTATTCGAGGGATGCAATCTGCAGGAGCGGTTCGGCGGCGGGGTCGCCCTTCGGGGCCGGAATGCGCTCGATAATCTTGTCCATGAGGATGCTGAAGTCGCCGTCCGGGTCTTCCATCTCGGCCTTGCAGATGCCC
>OMSO01000022.1:31958-32481 GCA_900313675.1 uncultured Fibrobacter sp. | reverse complement strand
ATCCACCAGGCCGTCGAAAGTGAGCAGGTAGCCCGTGCCCTCTTTGGCAAGCACCGAACCGTTGTACGAAAGATCCAGCCCCACAATCACGTTCAGCTTCGAAATATCGTCGCCGAACCATTTCGGCAAATCCGCCACCATCGCCTGGCGCGACGCCATCAGCGGCTTGTCGAGCAAGTCCTTCGGCTCGATGAAATCCCGCTTGGCCAAAGGGTCGTCACGACGCATCACCACGCCCCAGCGGTCCACCGAACGCACCGCAAGGCAGTTGTACTTTTCCAAATCGACGTTGTCTACAACCACCGCGAAATCAAAAATGCCCTTGTCCAGCTTTTCCAAAGCGCGCTCGCTGTCGCCCGAATATAAGTTGTACTTAATCTTCGGATAGTCGTCCCGGAGAATCCCGATGCACTTCGAAAGAAAGTTCACGTTCCGCGATTCCGCGCAGGCAATGGCGATTTCACCCACCACCTCGTCTTCCTTCAGCGACTTGAAATCCTGCACCGTCCTGTCCGCCATCGAA
>OMSO01000022.1:0-31938 GCA_900313675.1 uncultured Fibrobacter sp. | reverse complement strand
CGTGCGCTCGAAAAGCTTCTCGCCCAGTTCCTCCTCCAGCTCCTTGAGCTGGCGACTCACCGTCGGCTGCGTCACGCAAAGATTATCCGCCGCGCGCGATACATTCCCCAACCGCGCCGCTTCCAGAAAATACCGCAAAACTCGAAGTTCCATACCCGAAAACTAATAAAATTCAAGCCCCGCGGGTATGAAATTGCAAAAATAATGCCCGGAAGGAATAACTGATTGATTTGACGGGGGAGGGAGGGGGATGTCTCCCCCTGCTTGCAGCCCCGTCGTCATGGCGGCCCACGAGCCGCCATCTAGCCGTGTCTTCCAGCACCCTCTCGCCTAAGGGGCTCCGCCCCCTAAAACCCCCGGCTTATCCTGCTTACTCGCTCGATTCATTCAGATTGGAACGCATGTTCCTTTGCAATTTGCTTCAAATTCGTCGTTTTCAACACTAAATCGCTCGTTTTTTTAATTTTTAAAATTTTTCACTCGGTTTTATGTTATTTTTAAAGAAAAAAGAGTTTAGCTCTTGTTCTTCACGTGAAATCTGCAAATTTCAAAAGAACGAGGACAAGATGAGAACGCTCACGCCTTTTTTGTATTCTTACAGAATAGGCTCAGTTCATTGCGGTTTAATAGGGATGGATTCCATAGGTTTAAATGATGGAGGCTGTTATGGCTTGGAATAGAATGGGCAAATTCGTCGTGTTGTCTCTGACGCTTATCTTTGCTGCGTGCGGCGGAGATGATTCCGGTAATAACGGCGTGCAGCAAGAGGATGTTTCTAATATAAATGATTCAAATGAGGAATTTAGAGGCTCAAGTGAAGGGCAAGTGGATATCTTTCCTGAATCAAGTGAATCTGTGGAAAAAATGAATTCTTCCAGTGATAATTTTGATGAGGAGAGAGAATGGCTTAGTAGTTCATCAGAAAATAAATGTGAATGTGATGCAGATTATGATGTGGAGTCCTATGAAAAACTTCCTCATTGCACTTCTCAAAAGGAAGGGCATTTAGGATGCGTTGTTAGCTCAGGAAAACTTTATATTTGTAGTAATCTTGAATGGATTCGCCAACAAGGGGAGAGTTCTTCGTCCTTTGCAGAAAAGGACACTTCTTCGGAAAATAGCTCGTCTTCGTTTGTCTCGATCGATTCTACAAAAAGCAGTTCATCTTCTATGTCAAGTAATGTAAGCAGTAGTAGTGTAGCATCTTCTAGTTCGCTTTCCAGATATTATCTTTGTGAAGAGAATAATTATCCTTTCCAGTATGACACTCTTGTTGATGAACGTGATGGACAAGCTTATAAAATAATAACCATAGGAACTCAAACATGGATGGCGGAAAACTTGAACTATGACTACAATGTTGGAACAGCCCGAAGCTATTGCTACAATAATGTTGCGGATTCTTGTGATAAATATGGCAGGCTTTACTTATGGAGTGCTGCTATGGATTCTGCAGCAGTCTTTTCTAGTATAGGTAAAGATTGCGGCTATGGCAACGATAAATGTAAATCAGGCGGAAAAGTTGTTCGTGGGGTTTGTCCTAATGGGTGGCATTTGCCCGATACATCGGAATGGCGAACTTTATCCAATATCGATGGAAATGATCCGGGTATTGTTTATGGAGGCAGCATATATCTCTCGCATACTCGTTATTGGACATCTACCACCGGTTGGTACAGTGAATACTATGATTTAAGTGGCTGCGACACATATGGTTTTTCTGCGCTTCCTGCAGGCGTTTATGGAGATAATAGTGGATTTGGTGCAATTGGAAATAGGACTTTGTTTTGGTCTTCCACATGGTTTAAAGGTACGATTAATGCTTACAGTGCTTACGGAGCCAGCTTTTCTACCTCCACACATAATGGTTCTATGGAAGACCACTCACTAAGTTTAGCAGGCTCAGTTCGCTGTCTTAAGGATTCAAACTAAGAGAAGCCTACAATGAGAAATGGAAAATCCAAGTTTTTGAGAAAAAGAGAGATGAAAAATGACTAATAGTGAAAAACAGGTAATTGTTAATGCCTTGATAAAAGAAGGAAAAAGACTTAATCTGAAATCTTTAGCAGTCTGTTTGTCTTGGGTCCAGTTTGAAGTTCCTAACGTCAAAAGTGCAGACGATACGCTTCATTACGAAATTCGGTGGTCAAAGTTTAAAAACGATGCGTCAGGCCATGATGGCAAAACTTTGTATATAGAACTGCATGCAGAAAAACACAACTATGCGAAAAAATATAAAAATATCGCAAAGACGAAAGGATTGGGTCGATTAGAGAGCTTTCTTTATGACTCAGGGAAATATATTGGTTTCCGCATTAAGGGGAAAAAGTATGATCTAACGAAAATTCTCGATAGTGCGAATAACGGATGCCTTCTTATTCAAAACGTGATTCAAGATGTTCTGTCTTTAGACAGGGAATGCAGAAGAAACAGATTCTTCTAAAAAACTATAGGTCTATACTATGAATGGAATTAGAACGCCTGCGGTAATTCTGGCGGACTCCATGGAAGAATACATGGCGACACCGGATCCGTACAAGCCCTCTCCAAAAAGCAAGTTGAATATTTTTAAACTCGGAGAATATGCCGAGCGTGTTGGAAAGAAGATTGATGAATTGACTGCCGATGAAATCCTGCAGTTCAAGATTCCGTAATCTATAACCATGATGTTATAGTAGCCCGTAGCCCCGCCTTTTTATGTATGTAGGCGGAAAAGCAAGGCAATCGAAGCAAAATCAAACTTGTTTGATTTTATTTCTCTTCAGTAAACCATTTTGCATTTTTTGCAAATTACAAATTCGGGCAAACCAGTCGGAAATTCCGACAGGTTCAAATCAAGAGTTTCCACAATGTCTTTATTGCTCGTAGTATTGAAATACGAATAACCCGTCTCATTACGTAAAATTTTGTTATACCCCTTGCCAACTTTGGCAGATTTAGATACATTACCGCTGAACGCATCTCGCTGTTTTAAGGCGAGGTGCGTTTTTGCGTTAAATCGGCTTGTCGGTTTTGCAAGAACGCCTCAAACGTTAACTAGCCGTTTTTTTTTGCGGCTAAATGGAGGCTATATGGCTAAAAAAGTGGCTAATCATAGGGAAGACGCTCTTTATTCTCAAATTGCGTCGATTCTCGAACAGAACCGTAAGTCTGTTGCTGTTGCCGTTAATACGGCGATGGTGCACACGTATTACGAAATTGGCCGTTCGATTGTCGAAAACGAGCAGAAGGGTAGCATCCGCGCAGAATACGGAAAGGAAGTCCTCAAAAATCTTTCTACCAGGCTTACTGCAAATTATGGCAAGGGATTTTCGCAGAGAAACCTGGAGCAAATGCGTCAGTTTTTCTTGATTTACTCCAAGGAGATTTCGCAGACAGTGTCTGCGGAATTCACCCTCAGCTACTCCCATTACTTGTTCCTGATGCGTATTGATAATCCCGACGAACGGAAATTCTATGAAATTGAGGCGAAAAACTCGAATTGGAGCCTGCGGGAACTCAAAAGGCAGTTCGATTCCGCGCTTTATGAACGGCTCGCTGTAAGCAAGGATAAGGAATCGGTGAGAGAACTGTCTAAAAAAGGGTGTATCGTGGAGTCCCCGGCGGACATTGTCAAGGATCCCTACATTTTGGAATTCTTGGGACTGCCGGAACAGTCCGAATATTCGGAAACCGAACTGGAAAGCAAGCTCATCGACAAGTTGGAGTCTTTTTTGCTTGAACTGGGTAAGGGGTATACTTTCGTGGGACGGCAGTCGCGGATTACGCTGGACGAAAAGCATTTTTTTGTGGACCTGGTTCTTTATAACAGGCTGCTGCAGTGCTTTGTGTTGGTGGATCTGAAGATTGGCGAACTCACGCATCAGGATTTGGGGCAAATGCAGATGTATGTGCACTACTATGACCGCTTTGTAAAGCTTCCGCACGAAAATAACACTATCGGCATCGTTCTTTGCAAGAAAAAGTCGGACTCCCTTGTAGAAATTACTTTGCCTGAAGGCAATTCGCAGATTTTTGCCAGCAAGTATCAAACTGTGTTACCCAACAAGGAACAGTTGATAGAGTTGATCGAAGAGAAGTAGATGCTAAAAAATGTCTCTTTTGTTGAAGGGGTTCAGCGTAAACCAGCGCCTTGTCGCTCATGCCCAAGCGAAATCCCGGAGTGAACGCGATAATCTATTCCGCCCGCATCAACCAGACGATGAAAGCCGAATGCGAACGGCTGAATCGGCAGTGCCCGCCTGTGGAATTGCGGACGATGCGCGAAGTCCACGACCGGTTCATTGTCGTTGACGAGACTGTTTACCACATCGGAGCCTCAATCGAAAATTCGCAAGCCGAGAGTTGCGGACAAGCTTGCTTGGACGTAACCGAGACGAAGAATTTTGGCTCGAAGAGCAACGATTTGGGCAATAAACTCACTGCGTTTTCAGTGCTTAGCCTTTTGACCAAGCAGCAACTGTTGGATATGATCAAGTAGCCCCGCCTTTTTAAGCAACGTGCTACTTGTAATTTCAGGTGCAAGAAAGCCCTTATGCGATGTTCAGGCTCTGTTCCCTAATGCACTCAATCTCGTTCTTGAGTTCGATGGCCAGGGCCGCAATTTCTGCACTCTGGCACTTGGTCCCCAGAGTGTTGGCCTCGCGGCCCATCTCCTGAAGGATGAACCCCAGGTTCTTGCCTTGGGCGCCGCCTTTCTTGAGGGCGTCCAGGAATAGCTTGTTGTGGCTGTGGAAGCGGGTAATCTCTTCGTGGATGTCCAGCTTGTCCGCCATGATGCAGGCTTCTTGCAGCAGTCGCACGTCGTCGATTTCGCTGTCCTTCATCAGGGCGTCCACCCGCTCCTTGAACTTGACTTTCCAGGTTTCGATGCGCTGGGGGTCCAGCACCTCGATTTTTGCGAGCACGTCTTCCAGGTGGGCGACCCGCTTGGTGAGGTCTGCAGCCAGGTTGGCTCCTTCTTTTTCACGCATGGCGACGACACCGTCCAGGGCCTTTGAAAGTTCATTTTTCAAGTGTGCGGCCCAGGCTTCGTTGTCGGCTCCCGCGTCGGTGAACTGCAGCACTTCGGGAATGGCGAGAATGTGTTCGAGCTTGATTTCGTGCTCAATGAGATTGCCATACTTGGCTTGCATCTCGTTTAGCATGTCCTTAGTGATTTCCACGAATTTGCTCACCGCAGTCTTGTTGTAGCATACGGGAATGTTCCCGACGGCCCCTTCGCCGAGCGTGATGGACAGGTTCACCGAGCCACGGGCAAGTTTGTCCTTGATAATTGCCTTCAGGTCGTTTTCCAGGTAGGCGAAGTTCTTGGGAATCTTGCTGGAAATTTCAAGAAAACGGCTGTTCACGCTGCGGACTTCGATAACGCAGGTGGTTCCGTTCAGGGTGGATTCGCTCTTGCCGAACCCGGTCATGGAAATGATGGACATTTTTGATTCTTGCGGCTTTGCCGCACCATAGTTACTAGTTAATAGCTCTTATTTACTAGTGAATCTAGAAAAAAAACTGAAAACCAGCCCGTAGAGCGTAACTAGTAACTAGTAACTTGGAACTAAATCTTCGAGATTGTCGCGATCACGTGTTCGGTGCCGAAGTTCTTGAGCCCAAGAGCAGAGAGAACCTTGCTTGCCAGGTGTTCGCTCTGGAAGTTGATGTTCTCTATCTTGAACCCTTCCTTCTTGCAGAGGGTATAGAAGTCCTTCACCGTGAGTAGGCGGATGTTGGGCGTGTCGTACCACTCGTAGGGCAGTTCCTTGGACTTGGGCATGCGTCCGTGGAGCATCAGACTTCCGCGGGTGGCCCAGTGCCCGAAGTTGGGGAAGGTGACAATGGCCTTCTTGGCGACGCGCAGCAGTTCGTTCAACAGTGCCACCGGGTCGCGGATTTCCTGGATGGTGCGGTTGATGATGGCGTAGTCGAAGCTTCCGTCCTTCAGGTCCGAGATGCCCTTGTCGTCCAGGTCCCGCTGGATAACCTGCACGTCTTTTTCCAGGCAGTCCAGGATTCCCGTGATGTTTTTTTCGATGCCGAAACCGGAGACGTTCTTTTTCTGGATAAGGTAGTCCAGCAGGTCGCCGCTTCCGCAGCCCAGGTCCAGCACGTGGCTGCCTTCTTTCACCAGCTTGCCCAGCAGCTGGAAGTCGCTCTCTTCGTGGAACACGGGCACGGCCTGGGTTCCCTGCTGCGGGATAATCTTCGAATCCAGGAAACGTCCCACGGCCTTTCCCAGTTCGCCCACTTCAATCAGGAACCCGTCGTGTCCGAACTGGGTGTCCAGTTCCAGGCTCGTCACTTTCTTGCCCACGTTCAAAAGGGCGCTGGTGATGCGGCGGCTTTCGTGGGGCGGAAACAGCCAGTCGGTGGAGAGGTTCACGTTCAGCACCTCGGCGCCGATATCCTTGAATGCGTTCTCGATGCTGCCGTATTCCGTTTCCAGGTCAAAGGCGTCTGTGGCGTGGGCGATGTGCAGGTAGCTGTTGGCATCAAAGCGGTCCACGAACTTTTTACCCTGGTAGCGCAGGTAGCTTTCGATGGGCAGGTCCAGGTCGAAGGGCGTGCTGTAGGTGACGGCGTGGTTACGGTTCTCCTGTTCCTGGGAACGCTTGAACTTCTGTTCCATGCCGATGGCGCTCAAGTAGGTGATGTGGGCCAGCTTGCGGGCGTTGGCAAGACCGATGTCTGGCTTGTTCGCCTTGTCGTAATAGTCCCCGCCGTTAAAGTTCGGGTCCTGGGTAATCACGTCGCGGGCCACCACCTCGAACCCCAGCGCCTGGCTGGAGAACCGGGGCGAGCTGGCGATAATCACCACCCGCTTCACCTGTTCAGGGTAGTAGATGGCCCATTTCATGGCCTGGAAACCGCCCATGGAGCCGCCCAACACGCAGTAGAATTCCTTGATGCCTAGCCCGTCGGCCAGTTCCTTTTGGGCATGCACCATGTCGCCGATGGTGATGATGGGGAAGGTGCTCCCGTAAGGTTTGCCCGTGCGGGGGTTCACCGTTGCGGGGCCGGTAGTGCCTTTGCACCCGCCCAGAATATTGCTGCAGACCACAAAGAAGCGGTCCGTGTCGATAGCCTTGCCCGGTCCGATAAGTTCGTCCCACCAGCCGGGCTTGCGGTCGGTTTCGGTGTACCAGCCGGCGGCGTGTGCGTCGGCGGTCAGGGGCGAGCAGACCCACACCGCGTTGTCGGCGGCGGCATTCAGCTTGCCGTAAGTCTCGTAACGGATGTTCAGCGCAGGCAGCGTCTGTCCGTTTTCCAGCACAAAACCCGTCTCGCCATAGTCCTTGACGAAATCCTGGGGGACCACCGGTCCGATGCTGGATTTATGCGTATATTCACTCATATGCATAAATATAGATAAATGGTGGGAAATCGGCAATAGGGACCGCTACCTAAATTCCTTCGCCCACTTGGGCACTACCTCGGTGGCCTTGCCCTGGACAAACACGTCGGTGTAGGGGTCGTGATCGGGAATCTCCAGGTTCAGGCAGGTGACCTTGGCCCCGAAACTCTTGGCGAAACTCTTGAAGCCTGCGGCGGGGTACACCACGCTACTGGTCCCGATATAGACGAATTCGTCGCATTCCCGAAGGGCGTCCTGAATCTGGTCCATGTACAGCGGGACTTCGCCGAAGAACACGATGTCGGGGCGGGTCTTGGCGCCGCAAATGGGGCACTTGGTCTCCAGGGTCTCTTCGCCGGTAAAGGAAAATTCGTGGTCTTCGTCCCGCACGCAGCGGAGTTTCATCAGGTCGCCGTGCATGTGGAGTACACGCTTGCTTCCCGCACGCTCATGCAGGTCATCTACGTTCTGGGTTACCAGCAAGAACTCGTCGCCAAGACGCTCTTCCAGTTCGGCTAACGCCAGGTGGGCGGCGTTTGGCTGGTGGTTAGGCAGGCCCTTCCGCAAAAAGTTGTAAAAGTCCTTGACCCGTTTCGGGTCACGCCGGAGTGCGTCGGGAGTGCACACGTCCTCGATGTTTTCGTGTTCCCACATACCGTCGTTTCCGCGGAAGGTGCGGAGTCCCGACTCGGCGCTGATGCCAGCGCCCGTCAATACTACAAGTCGTTTTTTCATATAGCCTCCACAATTAATAAGCCATATTTGAACATATTCCTGCAAAGAACAGTGTTTCCGCCACGATGCCGTGTTCAAAGTCGGGAACGTAAAGGCTTTCGTTTTCGCCGTGGGCGGCACATTCCGGGTCCTCTAGGCCCGTCAGCAGAATCGGTATGTCTCCGAAGGTCTTGCGGAACAGCTCTGCGCCGGGGATGCTGGCCCCGCAACCTATAAACTTGGTCTCGCTCTTGTAGGCCCGAGTCATGGCGCTTGCCATCTCCTTGAAGAAGGGGTGGCTGGTGTCCGTCACGAAGGGGTTTGCGCCGTCTTCTTCCCGTATTGTGCATTCCAGGCCGTCGGGAATGTTACTTTGTATATATTCTACCAGCAGGCGTGTGCAACGGTCTGCGTTCATGCCGGGGGCGAGCCGTATGCCTATGCGGGCATAGGCGGTGTCCTGCAGCACGTTTCCGGCGTTGGTGCGGCTCCCCACCTGCATGGCGGTCACCACGATGGAGGGGCGGCGCCATAGGGAAAGCAGAATTTCCTCTTCGCTCACCTTCAGCTTGACCGAGTCCAGCACGCCGCCGTCGTTGCGGAAAATCTTTTCGGTCATGCCCAGGCTCTTGTAGGATTCCAGTTCCTCCGGGGTAGGGGGGACAAGTCCGTCGCAAAATCCGGGAATGGTGATGCTTCCGTCGGCCTTGGTCATGGCGGCGATAATCTTGCAGAGTTCCTGCCCGGGGTCCGGAATAGGGCCCGACCAGCTTCCGGAATGGAGGGGCGCCTTGGTGGCGCGGAGTTCCACGTTGATGGCGCTCATGCCCCTAAGGGTGGTGGTGATAGAGGGTGTGCCCTTGGCAAAGTTACCTAGGTCCGCCACAATGACGGCGTCGCACTTGAGGAGTTCCGCATTTTCCCGAAGGATTTGGGCGAAGCCCTCGCTGCCCGATTCTTCTTCGCCCTCGATGATGAACTTCAGGTTCGGGCCCTTGTCGCCCAGCAACTTGCGGACCTGTTCGGCGGCAGCCAGGTGGGTGACGATTCCCGCCTTGTCGTCGGCGGTTCCACGGCCGTAGAGCCGGTCTCCCTTCAGCACGGGTTCGAAGGGCTTGGAGTTCCAGAGAGCCTCCCGCATGGGGGGCTGCACGTCGTGGTGGGCGTAAAGCAGTACCGTGGGCCTGTCCGGGCTGGTAAGGCTTTCGGCATAGACCGTGTGCCTGCCGCTTTTGGGCGTCAGGAACTGGATGTTGGTGTAGCCGGCCTTTTCAAAAAGGGACTTCACCGCCTCTGCGGACTGGATCACGAACTTCTGGTCAAAATTGTCGAAACTGATGGAGGGAATCCGCACCAGGTCCATCAGGGTTTCCAGATAGCGGGGTATGTTCCCGTGAATTTCTTTTTCTACTTCGTTAAACAATTCAATACCTTCTTTGCTAAAGCGATCATGTTTATTCCCAATTTAGTTAAAGGTCGGGCAAAGACACTTATTACCTAACCCTGAATTTTCTAAATTTGGGGCGATGAAAGTCTTGTTCCGCATTTTTTGCGCCCTGGTGCTGCTCGCCGTAGCGGCATGTGACTTGATGCGCGAAAAGAACGACCCTGTGGTGGTTTCCGTGGGGGATTCGAAACTCTATCTTTCGGACATCCATAAGCAGGCCCCGCAGTGGGATTCCTGGACCGACCGGGAACGCCTCGCTTTCTTGGAGCGCTGGATAGACGAAGAGACCATGTTCCAGGAAGCCCAGCAGAGAGGGATCGACCAGGACCCGGTCTTGTCTATGCAAATCGAACAGACGGTTCGTAAGATGGTGGTGGACCGCCTGATGCAGAGTTTCGAGGACACCATGGTGGTAAGCGATGCCGAACGTATTGACTACTACAACGCCCACAAAGAAGAATACCTGCGGGGCAAAACCCTGGTTTCGGGTGCCCAGATGTTCTTTAAGGACTGGACCTCTGCCGATACTTACTACAAGGGCCACAAGTCCCTGGACTACGACTCCCTGCCGGCGGCGCATTACCTGATCAAGAAGATTGAACCCTTTGACTCCCTCGCCGAATCGCCGGATTCCTGCATGATAGCCGATATCCGCGAGGTGACGGTGGGCAAGCTTTCGCCCATGAAGGTCTGCTCGGGAGCTCTGAAGATGGTTGTGGTGACCCAGAAGCTGGATTCCGCCGACGTTTTGCCCTACGACGAGGTGGCGGAGACGGTGGCAACCCAGGCGTGGCTTGAACACCGCAAGTCCGTCCGTGAACGTTTGAAAAAGGAATGGAAGATGTCCCGACCGATTTTCTCCCAGACGGACGTGTTTTCCAAGAAGGATAAGTGATGACGAAAGTCAAGAATTTTGTGTGTGTTGTCTGCCTGTTTGCCGCCTCCCTGTGGGCCGCTCCCGTGCTGATGGAAGGCGTTGCCGCCGTGGTGGACGGCAAGCCCATTATGCGTTCGGAGTTCCTGAACAATCTTTACCAGTTCCAGGAGACTCCCGAAGGCTCTGCCATGACGGAGCAGCAGCAGAAGGACTATGTGCTGGATCAGATGATCGAGGAGAAGGTTCTGCTTTCCCGCATAGACCGCGACTCCATCGTGGTGACCGACGCCGAGGTGGACCAGCGGGTGAACGCCCACTTGGCTCAGCTTGCCGGTAGCCAGAACATCGACCTTGCCACTCTTGAGAAAGCGATTCGCGCTCAGCTGGGTCTCAGCATGGCCCAGTACAGGGACCGCCTTTCCAAGCAGATTCGGAGCCACATCGAACTCATGAAGGTCCGTCAGCGTCACGTAGGTGCGATTAGCCCTACCAAGAAAGAGGTGGATGCTTTTTACAAGGCCTACAAGGATTCCATTCCGCCCCAGTACAACTGTGTGCTTCTGAGCCACATCCAGATGACCATTCATCCCGACACGGCAATTGTGGATTCCGTGAAAAAGGTGGCCGAGGCTCTGATCGACAGTCTGAACCTGGGCATGAATTTTGAGATTCTCGCGAAGAACCACTCCCAGGACACTTCCGCCGCCAAGGGCGGCGACCTGGGCTATTTCAAGCGAGGACTTCTGGACCCGGCCTTTGAGCGGGCCTTGGACCAGCTGAAGAACGGTCAGTATTCCGCAATCCCCGTGAAGACGGACCTGGGCTGGCATATTGTGCGCGTGCTGGGCCGCAAGGAAGACGGTGTGCGTTCGGCCCATATCCTGCTTCGGACGATTCCCACGGCGGCTGACACTGCGGCGGTAATCCAGCGGGCTGATTCTCTGCAGAAAACTTTGAAGACCAAGGAAGAATTTAGCGCCGCCGCCAAGAAGTTCAGCGAGGACAAGTCCAGCAACTTCCAGGGTGGACTTCTGGGCTGGTACCAGCGTAACGAGATGGAACCCGCCTACGTGGAACCTGTGGCAGGATTGAATGTGGGGGAGGTTTCTGAACCCGTGCTCATTGACGGAGCCTACCATCTGTTCCGCCTGGACGATTCCCGCCAGATTCGTGAGCTGAATCTCGAAGAGGACTACGGAAAGATTGAATCCTTTGCGGCATCCCACTTGGAAAACGAGAAACTGAAAACGCTCATCAAGAAATGGCGGCAAGAGGTCCATGTGGACATCCGCCTGACGGAGTAGCCCAAAGGCAAAGAGCGGTATTGTCCTAGAAACGAGATGATGGCTTAGGCAAAACGGAAGGCGCGAATATGATTCACTTCACCCACGTGACGAAATCTTACGAGAAGGACTGGAAGGCCCTCAACAACGTGACGTTCCGTATCAACAAGGGTGAGTTCGTGTTTCTGACGGGGCATTCCGGCGCGGGTAAATCTACGGTGCTGAAGCTGATTTACATGGACGAGCGCCCCGACGAAGAGCGTGGCGGACAGGTCATGGTGAAGTTCACCGGCGATACCGTTTACGACAGCAAGACCACTCCCGAAAAAAAGATTCAGGCGCTCCGCCGCAAGATGGGAATTATCTTCCAGGATTTCAAGCTTTTGCCTGACCGCAACGTGTTCGACAACGTGGCCCTGGCCCTTCGAATTGTTGGCACTCCTGCAAAGCAGATCAACGCGGCGGTCTTTGACGCCCTTGCCCTGGTGGGCATCAGCCAGAAACGATTCGCCATGCCTTACACCCTTTCGGGCGGTGAACAGCAGCGTGTGGCCATCGCCCGCGCCATGGTCCACAACCCCTACCTGCTTCTGGCCGACGAACCCACCGGAAACCTGGACCCCGCAAACGCCGAAGACGTATTCCGCATTTTCAAGGAAATCAACGCCCGCGGCACCACCGTAGTGATGGCGACCCACAACCCCGATTTCTACCTGAACAGTCCCTTCCGCCGCCTGGTTCTCGACCACGGCGAACTCCTGAACAGGGATATGATTTAGGGGCTAGGATCTAGTCCATAAGAATAAGTGAGCTGCGGTTGGTGGTTAGGAAAGGTGCGGGGCTCGAGTCGCGGCCCTAACGCATTTTTGGACTGGTGCGTTTTTTCTGGCTATGCTCCGCTCTGGTTATCCCTGTAAACGGAAACGACGGACATTTTCGGTTCTCGATAGGCGAAAATTCCTAAAATTTGGGCCATGAAATTTTCCATCCGGCACAATCACGTGGGTTACGAGCCCAAGGCACCGAAGGTGTTTTTGCTGGCCTGCGACACTCCGGAAAATCCTCTCAAGGAAATGTGCCCCTGGTTCCAGGTGATAGACGAGTCCGGTACCGTGGTGGCCGATGGCCAGATGTCGGAAAAAGGAAGCTGCAAGTACACCGATGAATTCTTGTGGCAGGGGGATTTTTCTCAGGTTGCTCGTCTTGGAAAGTACAAGATTTCTGTGATGGATGCAAAGGGAAACTCCCTGGCGGAATCCTTCGATTTCGAGATTTCGGACCGGATTGTGGTAAACCAGCTGGCCATGACCCTCAAGTCGTTCTATTTCCAGCGCTCCGGCGTGGAACTGCCTGCCGACAAGGCCGGAAAATGGGCAAGGCCCGCCGCCCATCTGGACGACCATCTGGAATTTCACCCCAGCATGAACCGCTCGGGAACCTGGAACGCCCACGGCGGCTGGTACGACGCCGGCGACTACGGGAAGTACATCGTGAACGGGGGCGTTTCTCTCGGGACCTTGCTCCTGGCCGCTGAACTGGCAGCTGACCATGCCACGACCCATACCGAAGGGGGACTTTTTCACGGTGGCTCTTTCCGCATGAACCTTTTGGAAGAAATCCGTTTTGAGCTGGACTTCTTTATGCGCATGCAAGACGATGACGGCGGCGTGTTTTTCAAGGTTTCGCCTATCCGTTGGGACGGCTTTGTTTCGCCCACACAGTCCGACATGAATCAGAAACGCCAGATTCTCGGAAAGTCCACCACATCGACGCTGAATTTTGCAGGGGTGATGGCTCACGCCCATCGGGTGTTCAAGCAGGCTTATCCAGCCTATGCCAAGACCTGCCTGGATGCAGCGCTCCGGGCTTACCGTTGGGCTCTTGAAAATCCCAAAGTGACTTATCCGCACAATACCGAAGGTAGTGGCGGCTACGGCGATGAACGGTATGACGACGAGTTTTTCTGGACCCGTGCCATGCTGTTTAGGGAAATATCCCAGGGCGCCTCGCAGGAATTTGAACAGCAGGGACTGACCCGCGAAAAACTTTTGCAGGCGCTGGAATCGGACATGGAAAAGTGCCCGGCCCAAATGGGACTTTCCTGGCGGGATACCGACAACTTCGGCTGGATTGCCCTTGCCCTGCAGGATAAGGATCCCGCTATGCAGGCCAAGGCCCGCGGTGCTCTGGTAAGCGCCGCCGACGCTATTGTGAAACGCTGTTCCGCCGATGCTTACGGTCTTTCTCTGGAAAAGTTCGTGTGGGGCTCCAATGGTGAGATTGCAAACCACGGCCTCACCCTCCTGATTGCAAACCTCTGGAATCCGGACCCGCGCTATACGGAAATCGCCCGCGGTATGCTGGACTTTATCTACGGAAAGAATCCGGTGAGCCGTTGTTTCGTTACCGGTGCCGCCCACAGTTCTCCAAAATTTCCGCACCACCGCATTTGCCATTCCGACGGGGTGGAAGACCCGATTCCGGGCCTTGTGGTAGGCGGCATCAACGCCGACAGACAGGACCTGCACCGTTTCCCGCATTATCCGGGCCCGCAGCCGGGACTCTCGTACACGGACGAACGCTGTTCTTTTGCCAGCAACGAGACCGCCATCAACTGGAACGCCCCCCTGGTGGCCCTGCTGTCACTATTGGCCTGATTCCCCGAGCCTCGAGCCTCAAACCTTCTTTATTTCGCCGGGCTTTAAATCGCCCAGGGTGTATTTGTCGAACTGGATGCGCATGAGCCGCATGACTTCATAACCCAGGTGCGCCAGCATGCGGCGGATTTCGCGGTTCTTGCCTTCGGATAGGGTGATTTCGAGCCAGCAGTTCTTTTCGCCTTCGCTGTGGAGAGTCGCTCGTTCGGCGTGCATAAATTCTTCACTCTCGCCGAAGATGCGGGGCGGTACGTTGAAGCCTTTTTCCATTTTCGCGAGGTCGTCGGCGGAAGGTTTGCCTGCGACCTGCACGCGGTAGATTTTCAAGTGAGATTGCTTGTGGATTCTATCGCCTGCGGCTCCAGAATGACAGCAGGTTTGACTCAGCAGTGCGTCTGCCCATTGCGTGTCATTCGTAAATAGCAGCAGACCTTCGCTGGCGGCATCGAGGCGACCCACCGGCGATATGTGCGGTACGGGCTTGCCGGGGAACATCCTGGCGTACTGCTCGCGGAACAAGTCCATCACGGTCTTGCGGCCCTTCTCGTCGCTTGCGGTGGTGACGATGCCGCGGGGCTTGTTCATCGCGAAATACACGAACTCGCTTGCGGTGACGGGTACACCGTCCACAAGGATTTCGTCGTTCTCGTAGGCGGGCGTTTCGGGATCGCGCACGATTTTACCACACAAAGAGACCCGGCCCTCGCGGACCAGGTTTTCTGCTGCGCTACGGCTACAGAAGCCGCGCTTCGAGATGACTCGCGCGACTCCGTGAGGTTTGATCCTGTTATTTTGATGGTTCGTGCTCATCTAAATTGTCATGCCCGCCTCCGGGCGGGCATCTCCCTTTGTTGGTTTGAAATGGAGATTCCCGCCTTCGCGGGAATGACATAACCAGTGATTTACTTCCCGAGGTATGCCTTTATATTGGCGAGGCATTTCTTGTTCTGTGCTTCGGTACCGACGGTAATGCGGAGCACGTCGCCCATGGCAGGCTGCGGGCGGATGATGGTGCCCTTTGCCTGCAGGAACTTGAACGCGTCCATGGGGTCCTTGAAACCGCTCACGGCGATGAAGTTCGCGTGGCTGTCCACGTAGGGGAGGCCCAGTTCCCTGAAACCGGCCTTGAGCTGTTCGAGGCCCTTCTTGTTGAGCTCGCGGACCTTGTTCACGAATTCCTGGTCGTCGATGGCGCCGATGGCTGCTGCCTGCGCGATGCTGTTCACGTTGAACGGTTCGCGGATGCGGTTGATGAGGCCGACGATTTCGGGGCGGGTGATGCAGTAGCCCACGCGCAGCCCCGCGAGGCCGTAAATCTTGCTGAACGTGCGGCAGCAGATGATGTTCCTGCCGGCATCGATGCGGCTCTTGAAATCCGGGACGAGCTCCGGCGTGTCTTCGATGAATTCGGTGTAGGCTTCGTCCATCACGAGCACGCAGGTTTCGGGCAGGCTGTCGGCGAAGTCGAGGATTTCCTTGGCGGTGAGGTCGGAGCCCGTCGGGTTGTTCGGGTTCGCGAGGAACACGATGCGGGTCTTCTCGTTCACGGCGGCGCGCATGGCCTTGAGGTCGTAGTTGTAGGCGGGGGCCGGCATGTCGACTTCGACAATCTTCGCGTTCATCGCCATAGTGGCGAGCTTGTACACGGCAAAGGAGTGCTTGCCCATCACGGCTTCGCAGCCTTCGCCGAGGAACACCTGGGCAATCATGTCCAGGAGTTCGTTGCTGCCGTTGCCCACGGCAATCTGTTCGCGCTTCACGCCGCGGAACTCTGCAATACTCCCGATGAGGTCGTAGCTGCCGCCGTCCGGGTAGAGGTTCACTTCTTCGAGAGCCTTGCGGGCCTCTTCCATGCCCTTCGGGCTCGGGCCTACGGGGTTTTCGTTACTCGCGAGCTTGTCCACGTCTTTCGGGTCGAGGCCGAATTCGCGGGCGGTGTAGGCGATGGGTTTGCCGGTCACATAGACGGGCTGCTTCAAGATGTGCTGTTGTGCGAGTTCGTTAATATCCATGGTAAATAGTGGTTTTGAGGTTTGAGGTCGGTCGCCTTCGGCTCCCTTTGAGGTATGAGGTTTGTGTTTGATCTCAAAGCGAGATTTCCGGTGACCTTTTGTTATTTGTTTTGTTGAAAAATAGTAAATGCGATTTGAAAAAAATTATATTGATGGTATGAACAAGACGTTTTTCAGGTTTTTCTTTATCGGTCTCGCCGCAGTATTCTTCGCGGCCTGTTCCACATCGACGGTTTCCAGCGATGATGACGAAGATTTAAAATCGTCTTCAAGTGCAGAATCATCTAGCGCAACAGTAAAGAGCATTTACGAGGCTGTAGAGGAATCCGGCCTGTACACGACAAAGGATTCCGTGGCGGCGTACTTGTGCAAGTTCGACAAGTTGCCCGCAAATTATGTGGGAAAGAATGAGGGTAAAAAGCTTTACGAATCCGAAACGGGCAAAACATTCTCGAAATGGAATTTTAACCCGTGGACCACAATCGGCGTGATGATTGGCGGCGACAACTTTGACAATTTAGCCTCGAATCCGGAGAACTTTCACGAAACGTTGCCCGAAGGTTCTTATCGTGAAGCCGATGTGGATTATTCCGGCGCAAATCGCGGAACCAAGCGGCTTGTTTACCAGTCGGACTGTGTAATCTACTATACTGCAGACCACTACGAAAATTTTACCAAGTTGGATATTCGCTAGTATTACGGCCACACGAAGGTGCTGTTCAGGTCCTTCTCGCCGTTGTCGACCAAAATGTCCTGGCCCGTGCAGTTCTTGTTCACCACCGTCAGGAACCAGACCCATTCCGCGATGTCTTCGGGTTCGGCCCAACGCCTAAGTGGAGTCACGTCCATGATTCGGTTCCAGAGCGCAGGGTCGTCCATCACGGGCTTGTTGAGGCTTGTCTTGACGCCACCCGGCGAGATGCTGTTGCATGTGGCACCGAATTTTGCAATGCGGCGGCCCACGTTCTTCACGTAGGTCAAGAGCCCGCCCTTGGATACCGCGTACTCGGGAAACTCGTCGCCGGTGTGCGCGCTGGAAGACGCGATAAAAAGTACCGACTTGATTTCGGACTGAATCGCGTATTTTTCGACAAAGTTCATCGCGCCCTTCAGGTTGATTTCGATATCGCGACCGGAATTCTGCACGCCCGCGTTGCTCACGACGATGTTTGCCGCAATGGTTAGTTCTGGGAAAGAGTTCTTGTTCGAGACGTCGGTGATATGGTGCTCGTATTCGGCGTGGTCAATGGTAGATTCCTGAATGTCGAACCCGACCACATGCGTTCCACGGTTTAGGAAGAGTTCCGCGATGGCGCGGCCGATGCCGCTGTGGGTTCCGCTGATAAAGACGTTCATGCTTGCCCCGCCTTGAATTTGAGGTAATCGCTACCGACGTTTTCCTTTTCCCACTTGCAGGCCATTTTGTAGCCGAAGGGGCTGAAGACGATTTCGCAGAGGAGTTCCATGACGGCACCCGTAATGGAGCAGATGAGGACCTGCTTCATGGTCCAGCCGAAGAATACGTGGCTTACCGTAAGGGCGAAAATCATGTTGTCCATGAACTGCGCGACCATCGTTGAAACGTAGGAACGTGCGGCGAACGTCTTGAAGTCCTTGCCCCTTGCGAATTTTCCCATGCCGTAGTTTACGACGGAGTTGACGAGAGACGCGGTGAACATGGCGAGCGCCGAGCCCAGCACCACGTACCAGGAACCGCCGAACGTAGCGTTGAGGGCGTCGTTTGCGACCTTGGCCGCATCGGGGTTCGTGTCGATGTAGCTGTAGAATTCACCCCACATTCCTGGCGCATGGGAAAGGATGTTGAAGAACAGGCAGGTGCACAAGTTCACGAAAAGGGCGACCACCGAGACCTTCATGGCGGCCTTGGGCCCGAACCGCTTGCATATCATGTCCATGCAGAGGAACGAGAACCAGCTGAGCGTAAAGCCGCAGTCCAGGGCCATGTATTCAAACGATACCAGTTCCTTGTTCGCGAGCAAGTTCATGCACACGACGGAGAGGATGAAGAAACTGACGGCGAGGGAGGGAATGTTGCGAAGCAGGATAACCAAGTCCTGCCATTCAGGCTGGATATAGCTTTTCATTTTGTTTTTTAAGGAAGGTTAGACAAAGACTTCCGGAAAAATCCTGCAACATCGCAGAATTCTAACGCGCCAAATATAGGTTATTGGCTGGAAAATTTCAAGAGTAGTTAGAGATTCTGCAGGAATTCGGCCAATTCGCGGTTTATGCGGTCGTTCAGGGAGTCAGCTTCTTGCACGGTGTGGAACTTGTCGCCTGCAAAGTCACGGGCGCGCTCCCCGCAGATGTCTACACCGGTGATTTTGTGGTTTGTGGCGAGACCGGTGATGATTTCTTTGAGCGTGACCACATCCAGCGAGCCTTGGTCCCAGTTGGTGGCCGCGTAGGCGGGGGAGAGGGCGTCCTTGTCGATGGAAATATAGAGGAGTGAGGTCGGCGCGATGCGCCTTTGAGGTATGGGGTGTGAGCTACTGCTCAGTTCGCTTTCGCGGATGAAGGTGACCTTGTCTAAAATTTCCGCATCACCTGCCTGCGAAAGTTCTGCGCGAATTTCATCTACGAGGTGGTCGGCGACTCCGATAATGACAACGTTGTCTATGAACTTGTTCTCTTCGAGAGTCTTCTTGACCCAGCCACCGCAACTGAGAATGTTCCCGAATCGCGGCTCCTGCATGTCGGGGTGGTGGTCGAAAATGACAAGGGAAAACGGTTCCTGAACCATGTCGGTCCAGATTTTGCTCATGTAATGGTAATTCCCGTTGTCAAAGAAGTGAATTCCGTCCGCATCTTTAATGCCTGCGTCTGCGATGCGCCTGCGGATGGTTTCGACGGCCTCGTCATCGCAGTAGCAGTCCGTGCCCGGAATGTCGGAACAGTCTATCCATGTGGCCTCTCCAGAGAGCCTTAGGCCTTCCATAAAGGGCTGGTTTTCATAGACATTGGAAAAGTTGCAGATGGTGATGGACATAACCTCGCCAAATTATAGCTATAAAATGAAATCATAGGGGTGGGCCCCCTACACAATCTAGGAGCCGATTTCGCCATTCGTCCCTAACCACTAATGCCGATATTCGTCTAAAAGACTCCTTTTCCTGCGTATTTACTAGAAACTAGAAACTAGTAACTAATAACTAAAATGCTATCTTTCCCCCGTAAATTTTTAAAAGGATACCACAATGGAAATCCCCGAATCTTCGAATTTTGTACAGGACATCATCGTCAACGACCTCAAGACGGGCAAGCGCACCAAGGTGCATACCCGTTTCCCGCCCGAACCCAACGGCTACATCCACATCGGGCACGCCAAGTCCATCTGCCTGAACTTCGGTACGGCAAACAAGTACAAGGATTTCGGCGGCATCACGAACCTCCGTTTCGATGACACGAACCCCTCCAAGGAGGACGTGGAATACGTGGACTCCATCCGCGAAGACGTGAAGTGGCTCGGCTTTGAATGGAAGGGCGGCGAATACTTCGCCAGCGACTACTACGACCAGCTCTACGCCTTTGCCGAAAAGCTTATCGAGATGGGCAAGGCTTACGTGGAAGACCTGACTCGCGACGAAATGCAGGAATATCGCGGCAACGACGCCGGCAAACCGAGCCGTCCGAGCCCTTACCGCGACCGCAGCATCGAAGAGAACATGAAGCTGTTCCGCGAAATGCGCGACGGCAAGTACGCCGACGGCGAGAAGTGCCTCCGTGCGAAGGTGGACCTCGCTAGCCCGAACATGAACATGCGCGACCCGGTCATCTACCGCATCAAGCACTGCACCCACCACCGCACCGGCGACAAGTGGTGCATCTACCCGATGTATGACTTTGCCCACCCGCTCAGCGACTGGATCGAGGGCATTACTCACTCCATCTGTACGCTGGAATTCGAGGCGCACCGCCCGCTGTACGACTGGTTCCTGATTGAGCTCGGTCTCAACAACCGCCCGCAGCAGATTGAATTTGCCCGCCTGAACCTGACCTACACCATGATGAGCAAGCGCAAGCTCCTTGAACTGGTGGAGACGAAGGCTGTGATGGGTTGGAACGACCCGCGTATGCCGACGGTCTGCGGTTACCGCCGCCGTGGCTTCACGCCGAGTTCCATCCGCGAGTTCTGTGACCGCATCGGCGTATCGAAGGCCGACTCCATGGTGGACGTGAACCTCTTGTACTTCTGCATCCGCGAAGAGCTGAACAAGACGGCGAACCGCGTGATGGCGGTCATCGACCCGGTGAAGCTGGTGATTGACAACTGGGAAGACGGCAAGGTGGAAATGATCAAGGTGGAAAACAACCCCAACGACCCCGCCGCCGGTACCCGCGAAGTTCCCTTCGGTAAGGAACTTTACATCGAGGCCGACGACTTCATGGAAGAGCCGCCCAAGAAGTACTTCCGCCTCAAGCCGGATGGCGAAGTCCGCCTGAAGGGCGCTTACTTCGTGACCTGCAAGAGCGTCGAGAAGGACGCAAGCGGAAAGGTGACGGTGATTCACTGCGAATACGACCCGCAGAGCCAGGGCGGCGAGACTCCCGACGGCCGCAAGGTCAAGGGCACCATCCACTGGGTTTCCGCGGCACATGCCGTGGATGCCGAAGTGCGCCTCATCAACAACCTGTTTACGCTGGAAGACCCGGCACAGGTTCCCGAGGGCGAAGACTGGCACGACTACCTGAACCCGGAATCCATGGTCGTCAAGCAGGCCAAGGTGGAACCGAGCCTCGCGAACGCCAAGCTGGAAGACCGCTTCCAGTTCATGCGCCAGGGCTACTTCTGCCTCGACAGCGAAGATTCCAAGCCGGGCCATCTGGTGTTCAACCGCACGGTGGACTTGAAGGATTCCTTCGCGAAGCAGGTGAAGTAACGGAAAACTTTATGAAGAAATAAGTGAGGATAACATGTCTTACAAAAAGTGCACCCTCTTCATAGTTCTAGCCATGGCGATAAGCGCCTTTGCCATAGATTCCGATAGTTGGACTGATTCCCAAAACCGCAATACCGACTGGGGCTCTAACTACGATAATGAAACGAATTTTACGATTATAGATGAGCCTCAGCTTGCTCAATTTGCCTATATGGTGAATTCGGGAAAAAACTTTGAAGGTAAGACAGTTACGCTTGAAAGAGACCTTTCCAACATGGGCCTTCATTATTGGGAACCCATAGGAAAATCTGGGGCCTGCTTTTCTGGTGTTTTTGAGGGAAATAATCACACCATAAGCTATGTCTATGTGGACAAGCCTTCGGCAGATACCGTAGGGCTCTTTGGATGTGTTTCTAGGCCCGAAAATTCAACGACGTCCATTTCTGTAAAAAACATTACCCTGTCGAATAGCAATATCAAGGGTAAAAACTATGTTGGGGGAATTGTTGGGTCTATCGGTAATACGAGCACACATGATTACATTTTCCTTGAGGGCAACCATGTAACGGATGATGTTTATGTATCTGGAAATGATTATGTGGGTGGTCTAATTGGTTTTATTCTTGCGACGGTTCAAATATATGGCTCTGCTAGCGCAGCAAGTGTTTCTGGAAATGAACGTGTAGGAGGCTTGGTCGGTCAAATTTTGATGGGGGCATATGGAGGGTCATATACGATATGCGGTAGTTCTGTTTATTATGGAACCAGCATTTCTGGCAGTAATCACGTAGGGGCAATCTTTGGTGAATCAATTGCTGGCAAACCTTCAATGATTAATGTTTTCTACCCAGGCGTGATAAATCTTGACCCTTTGGGTCATGTGGATACCGAAGTTGATGAGTATTCCATGGAGTATGTCAATCGTGTTTATTCTGTCACAGCGGAACCTTCTTCACTAGCCCATGTGGAGGCAACGCTTGGTCCAGGCACCACTTATGGCAATGTTACCTTCTATAACAACGCCGTAAGTGTAGATGGCTGGCTTTACTATGGTGCCGGCATGGATGTCAATCTGGTTTACGATGCTACGGAAATGCAGGATCGAGCAATTTTCACCACCACCTACGGCGGCGCTGGAGTGGCGACCCCTACAAGCTTGCCGATTAACATTCTTGATTCCCGGCAAGATGTCGTTGTTACCGTAACGCCATTGTTAAGCGATTGGACTGGTAGTGGAACAGAAGAAGACCCGTACCTGATAAAGTTCCCCTTCCAGCTGGATTCCTTGGCTAAGCGTGTGAATAGGGGTGATTCCTACGAAGGGAAATATTTCAAGTTGGCGGCAGACTTGGACTATTCTGGTGTGGCTCTAGAAAATGGAAACAACTACACTCCTATCGCCTCTAATACGGTAAATGATAATCTTCGTTTTAAAGGTCATTTTGATGGTGATTACCATACCATCAGTGGAATAAGAATTTCTAAGGAAAATGCTTACCTTGGCCTGATTGGCGTATTTGAAGGAGAATTAAAGAATTTAACCATTGAAAATAGTAGCATAGCGGCTCTTGGAAGCAAGGGGAGAATTGGCGCTATTATTGGAGAAAATTATGGTACGGTGGAAAACTGCCATGTAAAGGCGGATATCTCCGTTTCAAGCGTGAGTGGGTATAATGTAGGTGGGATTATAGGTATGAACTATGGCAGCGTAAATAGGAGCACTTCGGCTGCTACGGTGAGTGCAAGATCTTCTGTAGGTGGAATTGTTGGAAGCAACGGGTCTGATAATGGATCTTATGGATCTGTTGAAAACAGCCTATATTATGGAACGTCCCTGACCAGTTCAGATGACAGTTACGTTGGGGCAATTTTAGGAAACCTGAGCCCCGGTGGCACTCTCAAAAACAACATCTATACCACCACGGAACATGGTGTGATGGGCTTGGGAAAGAGTGGTAGCGCTACTGGCAAGGATACGGTTACTGCCGCGTTGGGCCATAAGGTTTCCAGCGGAACACCCAACTTGAGTGTCTTCTACGGCGATACCCTTGACTATGACACTAATAGCACTCTTGCTGTTTACAAGAATGGTAGTACTAATTACAAGGGACTTGGTTTTAAGGGTGCTGTCTATGTAGTAGGGAGCCTTACTTATACCCTAACACTTACTGTTCCCACTGGATATACATATGCAGATACGAGTGTGACTACTACATCGGGCAGTATTTCTCAGTATGAAGGATCTATTTATCGGCTGTCTAATGTTACGGGTGATGCTGTAATCAGTGCCACATTGGAACCCGGTGGTTTTTGGAAGGGAGATGGAACGGAAGGCAACCCCTACCAGATTGCAACGGTGACGGATATGGAGAACCTCGCTGTTATGGTAAATGTCGGCCATGATTTCGGTGGAAAGTATTTCTCAATGATGAACGACTTGGATTATAAAAATGCTCCCCTTGATGAAACCGGAAGTAACCATACGACTATTGGTTATGGAGAAGAGTATTCCATAATTGCGCAGTTCTCCGGAACTTTTGATGGCAATAACCATATCATAAAGAATTTGACCATCAATAGGGCAGGAACCTGGTATCAAGGCCTCTTTGGTGCCGTTGGTTCTAGCGGTGTTGTCAAGAATTTGACCCTTCGTAACAGTTCTATTTATGGAGGTTCCAGGATTGGCGGCATTGCCGCTATAGTCGATGGCGGTACTATCGAAAATTGCCATATTGATGCAAGCGTTGATATCATCGCTAAGAATGCTGGTAACGTTTATAATGTGGGTGGCGTTGTTGGTGAGGCTTTCGCCAATTCGAAAATTAGGAATTGCCATGTGGGTGCTAGAGTCAAGTCGGATGCGTCTTCTCCATCTGGTAGTATGATAAATTATGTTGGCGGAATTGTGGGCTCTGCGGATCAATCCATTGTTGATATGTGCATATATACAGGAAATACGGTTGAAGGTCGTGTTGGTGTTGGTGCCATTTCTGGAAAAGATTGGCATAGTTCGGTATATGATCATAGTTTCTATATTGAGGATATGGAATACTATCTCGATGGCGATGTAAATCCTGTTCGTGGCGTCGGTGATACTGGTCCAACTGACAGCCGCGATCAGCCTGGCGCCGAGCAGGTGTTTATCTTGTTCGATGAAAACGCCACCGTTCTAGATGACGATGCTACTGACATTGGCTATGTGGAAGGAATCACCATATATTCGAATGGAATGGGATGGGGCGGCATCCGTTACTATACGGGAAGCTCTCAGCTGAAGTATGGTGCGGTAAATGTTTCCGTGGACCGTTCTTTGGCTACGATTGACGGCGCGTATGTGAATGACGACGAGGCCGAAATAGGCTTTAATGTCGCTGTGGATACCGTTGTCTTTACCAGAACCTTTGTGTCTGGGGCCGCTTCTACCATGATGTTGCCATTCTCCATTGCGGTAGAGAATGTGGAAGGAGCCAAGTTCTATGGCTTTAGCCAGATGGTGAAAGATGATAATGGCAAATGGACTGCGGGAATGTCCGAAGTTACCGGAACCCTGGAGGCCAATACGCCCTATCTGGTTAAACCGACTCAAACGAGCCTTGTTTTCCACGGGGGAGTCACGCTGAATACGACGGGCACGAAGGTGTCTACGGTCGATGCCTATCCGGAGTGGGAATTCCGCGGTACATACCGTCATTTCGTGTTCGGCGAAGAGGGCATTGCAGGTACAGCTTATGGTTTTGTCGCTAAGGATACCACGCTTAGCGGGAAGCATTTTGACGCTGGGCAGTTTGTGAAGGCTGGACCCAGGGCCTATATCCCTGCCATGCGTGCCTATCTGGTGTATAACGAGAGCAATGGCGGCGCGAAATCGGCAAGTGGTTTGGGCTATGGGACTGAATCCCTGCCAGAAACTATTGGGGTCGTACTGATGGATGCCCAGGGGAACGTTACCGAAAAGGGAACGCTCAATACGGTTACCGGTCGGATCCACATGAATCGCTGGTTCGATGTCCAGGGTCGGGTGCTCAAGAACAAGCCCACAATCAAGGGCCGTTACTTGCATAATGGCCGTCTAGAAGTCGTAAAATAGTGCATTTTTAGCCCTGAAACAGCGTTTCAGGGCGATTTTTTTGCATATAAAATAAAGTGTTTTAGCCTGTATTTGGCGAAATGTCTCAAACGATAAAATTAATTGATTAAAAACTAAAAAATTATATATTTGATTTTATAAATCTGCCAATATATATTTTGGGTGTACCCGGATAGTATGTGCTGTCTGAAAAAGAGAGGAACCCAAAATGAAAACGCTATTCAAGATATCGATGATGGTGGCCGTTTTCAGTATTTGTGCCGCCTTTGCTACTGATAATCACTCTCCGCTCCGTGCTAGGGTAGATACTTCGGCGGTGCTATTGGGCAAGGAAGCCTCCTTTGCAAGGCTTGTCCGGATCACCATGAAGGACGGTTCTGTCGAGGAATTCCTGGTGGAATCCGTAAAGACCCTTACCTTCCAGGCAAATCCGAATGACAGTTCCAACATCTACGATGAAGACGAAAAAGAGGACGAGGAAAGGTCCGACGAACCGGACAGGACTCCCGAACAGCAGTCTTCGGGCTCGGTGACACCGTCCAGTTCATCTGTTGAGCCGCCCAGTTCTGGCAGCAAGGGCGGCGACGATTCCTCTAGTTCTGTAACGCCCTCCAGTTCTTCGGAAACACCGTCGGGGATTCCGAACAACATCACCTACGCCGGGACTCGCCTTGGCTGGAGCCGCTTGGAGATCCCCGCCTGCGCGGGGATGACAAGGGGCAGAAGCGAGGGGAAGGCATTCCCCTACAGCCAAGAACTGTCGCCTGCTATTTTATTATAATCAGCGGGCTTGTCTCGCTGAGCAAGTAGTTCCATTCTTCGCGGATTTTTTCGTATTCGCTGGGGTCGGCGTACAGGGCGAAGGTGGTCCACTTGATTCCGTTCTCGCCGCTTGTAGCTTCAGCCTTCTCAAAGCTCACGTAATCGGGGGCTCTATTCAGTGGCTTCGGTCCCGTGATGCCTACGGACTTGCCGCTAGGCGCTTTGACGGTCAGGTGATAGCTGAACTGGGTCTCGTGAGGCATGCGGATGGGGTGGTGGCGCTTGGAGACCTTCGGGAGCTTGAAGAGGCTCCGTTCCCACACGTTGGGGAAGCGCCCTTTGAGTTCGGAGGCGCCCTGGCCGAAGTAACCCTTGGAGGCGTAAGTGGTCACAAGAATCAGGGGCTTGTTGAAGGCGTCCAGATTTTCGATGCGGATGTTTCCGATGCTTACGTCGGGCACTCCTTCGGAGAGGAAGTTTTCCATCAGTTGTTCCTGTTCCTTGGTTTCGCGACCGAAGAAACGGTTACGGATGGAACTGGCAAACTTGCCCTGCAGGGTTACGGAGTCGCGGAATTCACAGGCTCCGTTCTCGCCGATGAAAAGCCGGTGGTCTATGGCAATCTGGTGTTCCTGATTGTCTTCCAGGATGGGTGTGGTGACCACGTGACTATTGTCGCCGTCGATAATCAGGGCTACCTTGCCTTCCATGTCCAGGGGAACGGGGCGGTCGTTGCCCGTCTTGTCGGTGGCGTCCACCCACATCTCGCTGACCTTGTCCTGTTTGGGAATGTAGAGGATCATGTGGTTGAACTGCTGGATGGTGGGCAGGTGCTCGAAGCCTTCTTCGGTGAGGTGGATGGCGGCGAGGTAACTCTTGACTCCGATGGCCGCAAGCATTTCCTTGAGCAGGAGGGCCATGTCCTTGCAGTCGCCACGACGCTCCTTGAGCGTCACTTCGGCGGTCTGGGGAATCAGACTGTGACCGCCGAAGCGGACATCGCGGTAGCGGATGTCGTGGCGCACGAACCGAACGATGGCCTTGACGGCCTCGTCGCCGATCTTGTTGCCCCGGACTTCGAAGGCCTTTTCCCGCACGCTTACGGCTTGCTTGAACTGGTGCTGTATCAGGTTCTGGTAGTCGTCACCCACGTCTTTCCATTCCTGCTTGCCCGTAAGCATCAGGCCTGAACCGAAGTCGCGATAGACGGGCATGTACATTTCCTTGCGGACCACCACGGGATTCTCGATTTTCCATTCCCGACCGCCCTGGATGTTGTTCCGTTCCAGGGTGCCGTATTCTTCGGTAGTAAAGCGGCTGGTGTCGGCGTAGATGCGGAAAATGGACTGTCCCACGGGAATATCCCGACTGCTCACGTAATCGGTGTAGGGAATCATGCCCTTGGTCTCGATGGCGGTTCGGCTGAACTGCAGGTATATAAAGTCGCCGGGAGCCAGTTCCTGCAAGGGGAAATGTGCCGTCTGGGATTCGTTTCCGCCGCCAATCTCTGTGGCGTAGGTGATGTAGGCTCCGGAGAGGCTCGCCTTCTGCTTCAAGGTCCAGGTGGAGTCATAGACTTCAAGGGCGTTCAGGTAAATACGGTCGTAACCCGGCAAGAAATCGAAGGTGAATTCCCTGTAGATGGCGGCCCCGCGAATGTCCAGGATTTCCATGAGCATCTCTTCGCTGCGGATCCAGGGCTCGTTCTTTTCGGCCTTGAGCAGTTCCTTGCTGTAATGGACTACGGCGGGGAAGTCCCCTTCCACGGCAGCTTTCTTTGCAGTTGGCGAAAGCAGGCTCTTCAGGTCGTCGGTGCGCTTTTCGATGGGGGCAATAGGCTTTTGCAGGGTGCGGTTGTCCGCCTTGCCCCAAAAGGCTTTGGTGGCGCTGAGGAAACTCTTGGCGTCTTCGTTGTCGGGTTTTAGGGAGAGTGCCTTGGTCAGGGCCTTTTCCGCTTCCCGGTAGTTGCGGGAGTAGAAAAGGATTTTCCCGTGCATGGTCCAAATCTTGTAGTCGTTCTGCGCCTTGGCGAGGGTCTCTTCGCTGATGGCACGGGCTTCTTCGTAACGGCCCAGGAACATCAGGGCATCCATCAGGGTTTCGCCCAGTTCCTTGCTCATGCCGAATCTTCCACGTACACCGTACAGGATATCCACCGCTTCGGCGTACTGGTCAAGCCCCATGTAGGTCTTGGCGAGGTAAACGCCAAGGCGGCTGCTGGGTTGGGTGTCGTAGAGCCTCTGCACCACGATCAGGGACTGGTGACGCTGGCCAAGTCCCCACAGGGCGTCGCTCAGGTTGATGACGTATTCCGGGTTGTTGGGAGTGTACTGAAGGGCCCCTTCGGCACATTCACGGGCCCGGCCGTAGTCGAATACCGCCTCGTACATTTCTCCCAGAATAGAAAGCAGCTTGCCGTTCTTGCGGACCAGTTCCATCTCGCTTTCGAAGTGGCTGATACCCGGACCATAGAGTTCCTTGAGCTGATAGACGAACCCGCAGTTGATCAGGTATAGGGGTTCTTCCGGGTCCATCTTGTTGGCCCGTTCGAAATAACTGAGGGCTACCAGGGGCTGGTCTTCCAGCAACCGTAGAATTCCCACCTGGCTCATGACGGCGGCGTTGAACTTGGCCTGCTTCTTGGCGGATTCGGCATCGCTGGCCTGTTCGGGCTTGGCTCCCACGGTTACGCCTTCGATGGCGTTGTCCATGACCTTGCCGTATTTCTTCTTGTTGATTCCCTGGGTCCAGGCTACGGCCAAAATCCCGCGGCCGTCTTCGTAGAAGAACCGGCCCTTGTAACTGAAGTCAAAGCGGTTTACCGTATGGGTGAGGGTGAACTCCTGGGCGTAGCGGTCTCCAACCTTGACCCGCCTGCTTTCTAGGCTGGATTCGTTCGGGTCCACGCCAAGTCGAACCAGCAGCACCTTGAACAGGTCCTGGGAGGAAACCTCTTCGGCGGGCACAATGGCTCCGTAGATAAAGAAGGAAACGTCTTCGTCCTTGTTGGTGAGCACCAGGTCCGGGTCGTTGTTCTGCTTGGAAATGCCGTTCCAGAAATGCCAGAGGGTGTCCTTTACCGCCCAGCGGTAGCCCAGGGCCTCGGAGGTGTAGTCCTGCAGGTGCTCCGGCGAAAGTTCCGGGCCTTCTTCCCGCTGGATTTCTTTCAGTTCGAAACTGGCGAAAAATTCTCGCCATTCCTCTTTCAGGCCGCCTGCGGGGGGCAGGTTGTCCGAAGCCGATAGGGTGAGGGTGTAGATGCGGTTCCCGCTTCCCGTGACAAGGCCTACAGCCTCGTAGGGAGTGTCATAACGCTTGCCTACGATGTCGAAGAAGGCTCCCGTGGCGCCAAAGGCCTCTTCGGGGTAGGTTTCGGCCAGGGTCGCCTTCTTGCCGCTGGACTCGAAACTCTGCATCTCGATGCGGGCCCGGTCCATGAGGTTCATGGGTTCGCTTTCGGCAAGGGTCACTTCCCGAAGCACCGCCCTCCGGCCGGTGCGGGCGTTGTAGAATTCGTAGGGGGCTCCGTCTTCGCCGCCGATCATGGACCAGTCTCCACCCGGATTCTTGAATCGGTAGCCCTTGGAATCCAGGGCGGTGGTGCTGGCGGGTCTGCGTTCTGAGCCCTGGTTTACATTAGTTGCAGTTGTCGTGGGTGATTCATCGTAGCTATAGTAGTCTTGTGCCGCAGTGGCAGGGGTGTCGCTTTTGGGTTCCGGATTGGTCAATGGTTCGCCGTTTCCGGCGCAAGACGTAATAAAGAATAGTGTAAATAGGCTTGCTCCCAGCTGCGGGAGGCGTCCACGGAAATCGGCTATACGGACAAATCTTTTGAACACGGAGTTGATCATGAGAGCAAAGATACAAAAACGATTTGCACCCGCCCTGAATAATTATATATTACCCCAAGAAGAAAGTGAGGTCTACCTAATGCCAAATCCAAATTTCGTTAACAAAATCAAGTTCCAACAAGAGCCTGGAGCATCAGCGACGGTTATGCCGTCAAACGATATGCTTATGTATTTGGAAATGCGCATTAAAAATACGCTACGGCTCTAACCTTGGTTCACGAGCTGGGTCATGCTATTATGGATGCTCCGACATCGGGCCTTCATTGTCTGAAAACATGGGTCGAGGAACCTTTGGCTAACATGATTGCCCTCTGTTACCTAGCTTCTATCGGCCCGTCAAGGACCAATGAAAATTCCCGGATGGACTTTGTCACGGATTTCGTACAAAGTCAGCCGGAGAATTATGCGCTGGGTTTGAATCTGTTCCGTGCCAGTCGGCTATTTGACTGGGAGGCATGGAAAAATGCCAAGTGGCTTCTGTGCTTCAAGATTGACGCCCTCTTGGACTGGATGGAATATGTCAAGGGGAACTTGGCCAATGTTGATGTCCGGTGTCTTAAGGATTTGTTCCGCGAGATTGTCCGCCAGCCGATAGAGTTTAACCAGACTCTATTGCAGCAGGCGGAAAAGCTTTATGAGAAATAAAAAGTAACCTCTTATTTCACAACTGTGATTACGTCAACCACGAAAATCATAGGTGGCGTGTCCGGTACCATAATCTCTTCATCAGGGGTTGCGAGCTTTGAGGCGTCCTCGTAATTGAGAAAGTATTTTCCTGCGTCGCAAGAATATTGTTCGTATTCGGGCAAGATCTTGATATTGACGCTGTAGAATTTATCGATTCCAGAGATGTCGAAGCCGAAATCCTTTTTTACGATGGTGCCCAACTTGGGGGATTTGTCCAGAATTTTTTGCAGGGGTTCCCTGCGGGGCGATGCGTAAAAGATGATATGGCCACCGACCGGGTATTCCATCATGATTGCGTATGCCGGGTTGTTGCTTGGTTTAGCCATATCTATAATATAGATTTTTCCAGAAATCTGCGGTAGGGGCAACCGCACCTGCCGGTCGGGGAGGGGCAAATTATGGCTTTTTTTTATTCCAGAACTACACAAAAACCGCCCATTTTTGTATCTTTGAACCAGCAAACGCACCACTCCTGCCCAAAAGGGGAGTGAAGCATTTTCAACAACAAACAAAAAAGGATCCAATAATGGCTCTTAAACTCGGTATCAATGGTTTCGGCCGCATCGGCCGTATGGTGTTCCGCGCTGCTGTGGAAAACTTCTCCAAGGACATTCAGGTTGTCGGTATCAACGACCTTCTCGACGTTGACTACCTCGCTTACATGCTGAAGTACGACTCCGTGCACGGCGCTTTCAAGCACGACGTGTCTTTCGAAGGCAACTTCCTCATCGTTGACGGCAACAAGATTCAGGTGTTCGCCGAAAAGGATCCCTCCAACATCACTTGGGGTGCCCTCGGTGTTGACGTTGTCGTGGAATCCACTGGCTTCTTCCTGACCGACGAACTCGCCCGCGCCCACATCAAGGCCGGTGCCAAGAAGGTCATCATGTCCGCTCCTTCCAAGGACGCTACCCCGATGTTCGTTTACGGTGTGAACCACCAGACCTACGCCGGCCAGGACATCATCTCCAACGCTTCTTGCACCACCAACTGCCTTGCTCCTATGTCCAAGGTCCTGAACGACAAGTTCGGCATCAAGCGCGGCCTCATGACCACCGTTCACGCTGCAACTGCTACTCAGAAGACTGTTGACGGTCCTTCCAAGAAGGACTGGCGCGGTGGCCGTGGCATCCTCGAAAACATCATTCCTTCCTCCACTGGTGCTGCCAAGGCCGTGGGTAAGGTTCTCCCGCAGCTCAACGGTAAGCTCACCGGTATGAGCCTCCGCGTTCCGACCTCTGACGTTTCCTTCGTTGACCTCACTGCCGAACTCGAAAAGCCGGCTACCTACGAAGAAATCTGCAAGGCCATG
>OMSO01000047.1 GCA_900313675.1 uncultured Fibrobacter sp. | reverse complement strand
GTCCAGCGCTTGATAAAGTCATCAAGTGTTGCGAACTTGCCGCGGATGTTTTTGCGGGTAAAGTCGGTAAAGCTTTCGACCACCTGTGTCTTGCCATCGGCACCCAGATACGAAACCGTCTCGGCATCGATTTTCACTTCGACATGATTGATGTAATACTTCTTGGGACCAGTCTTCGCGCTACCTGACGGGTCGTAGGGCTTGGGCTTTTCGCCAACATGGTCGGGCGGTTTTGTTCCGCCGAACGGTTCCTCGGGCATTTCGGGTTCGCCATCGAATTCGGGGTCTTTGAACAGTTTGGTCGCATTGCGGAAATCAAGGATTTCAAAATGCCACTTGCCCTTGTCGGTCTTGAGGCGGGTGCCGCGGCCTACAATCTGTTTGAACTCCGTCATCGAGCCGATTTCCTTGTCAATGACGATAAGTCCGCAGGTCTTGCAATCTACGCCGGTGCTCAACATTTCAGATGTCGTTACCACCACCGGGTAGGCTTCGTCGGGTTCGATAAAGTTGCCGAGCTGTTTTTTACCCACGGCGTCACGAGCAGTTGGCGCATCGCATCGGCTTCTTCCACATCGGTACAGAAGACAATCGTCTTGGTCATGCGGCCAATCTTGTAAAGCATCTGCGTAATGCGTCGGGCCACCACTTCGCGGCGGGTCTTGATAACGAGTTCGCGGCCAAAATCGGGGCGCTGGTAAAGCTGCTTTGGAATCACGTTCCCAAAGAGGTCCATTTCTTGCGGACCTTCCGGAGCCCAGCCTTTCAAATCCACATTCAAGAAGCTGTTTGTCACGCGATACGGAGCAAGGAAGCCATCTTCGATTCCCTGCTTCAACGAATACGTGAAAATCGGTTCGCCAAAATATTCCAGGTTGTTCGCACCGTTCTTGACCTTGGGCGTCGCCGTCATGCCAATCTGTGTTGCGCCGCTGAAATATTCCAGAATCTTTCGCCATTCGGAATCTTCTTTTGCCGAGCCGCGATGACATTCATCCACCAGAATCAAGTCAAAAAATTCAGGCTTGAATTCTGTAAACGGATCGGGTACGCCTTCATCATAAGAAACCAGCTGCTGGTAAAGCGCCATGTAGATTTCAAAACTGGAATCTAGTTCCTTGCCCTTTATCTTGGTCATGATTTTCTTGAAGGGCTTGAAATCTTGGACCATGGTCTGGTCAATCAAAACATTGCGGTCTGCTAGGTACAGGATTTTCTTTTTGCAGCCGGACCTGTGCAGGCGTTCGATAATCTGGAAGGCGGTGTAGGTCTTGCCTGTACCCGTCGCCATCACGAGCAAAATTCTCTGTTGGCCTTTTGCGACCGCCTCGATTGTGCGATTGATTGCAATACGCTGGTAGTAACGGGGAGCGTGCGTGTCCGCATCCCAGTAATATGGCTGGTTGATGACAGCTTCTTGTTCTGGAGTGAACTTTTTGTTCGCTTGCAAACGCGCAAGAAGTTGTTCTCTCGTCGGAAACTTGTCCAGCGGAATTTCAACTTCCATTCCCGTCAAAAAATCGTGTTCCACAAAGCCGTCGCCGTTGCTGCTATACGCAAACGGAATGTCGAGAATTTCGGCGTAATCCATCGCCTGCTGCAATCCGCCACCCACGGGGTGGTTGTTGTCCTTCGCCTCGACAATGGCTATCGGGTAATTCGGGGCAGAATAAAGCAGATAGTCTGCCTTTTTACCCTGCTTGCGGGCATGCTTGCCGCCCTGAAAAATAACGCGCCCGTCGGTGAAATACTTTTCCATGCGCATATCTTCGGCCGCCCAGCCTACAGCGTTTAACGCCGGCGTTATGTAGCGGTTCTTGATATCTTCTTCGGAAAGTTCTTTCTTGTTTTCGGGCATCGATGTAAATATATATCAAGAAAGGGGTGCGAGGAAATGCAAGGTAATGATTTCAGGGCATTTTGGGGTGTTTTCACGGAAAATTTTCAACAAAATTCAAAATTTGTTCAAAAGTTCCGTATTTCATTGAAAAGTTTTCAAGAAAACGACTACACCTTTGAATATTTGTAGTCGCTTTGTACAAATGCTTTTGCGTTAGGGATTGTCACCCGACAGGGCGGAGACTACAGGCTCCGGGAGCGTAGCGAGTAAAGCCCGACCCGCGCGTGCGCGGGGAACGCCTTGTAAAATTTTCTTTCACCCCTAGCCAAGATTCTGAATACTAGGTACATTACTGCCAGACGCGTTTCTCTGTCGAATGGAGAAATGCGTTTTTTTTCTGAGTTTTCGGAATAGATGGGACGCCTATAACAATCAACTGCCCGCAATTTGCGGCAAAATGGAGGCTAATATGGTGAAAAATAAAGAGAACGTCCCTGCAAAAGCGGTGGAATCGTTGTTCAACAAGGTGTCGAACTTGATTGAGCAGGCCCGCGTGCGTGTGGCTGCGGCAACGAATGTCGCCGAGGTTTACACGAAGTACCAGATTGGGCGATATATTGTGAATATGGGATGGGTGGTCCTACTCGAATACCCAAAATTTCACGCTAAGTTGGAGCCATTATCAGGTCCTCATGCGCATCAAGAATGCCGACGAGCGGCGCTTTTACGAAATTGAGGCCAAGTGAACTCGCGGGGGTGATAAAAAATCACGTTAGCCCTTATTCACCCGTCTGTTCACCTAATACGGTGGCCCGTCAAATCGAAACGCATTCCGTTCTTTTCGACAAAGAGCATGCCGCCCTGTTTGCGGAGTCGCGGAGCCACCGCCTCGGGTGAAACAGCAGGTAAAATTTCACGGATACCCGCCGTTGCATCCTTTTTGTCTTCGTAAAAGACCTTTGCCGAGTCCTTCTTTTCATCTTCGTTAAGATTCGGAGTAGAGCCACTCTTTTCTTTTTCGCCGAACCTGATCCAGTCCACATTCACATAGCTACCGGCAATGGCGAGTTTCAAAACATGTTCGCCTGCAGCAAGGTCCACCGTGCCAATATCGATTTCTTTGTACACATTCCAGGTCGTGTCAATCTTTTCGAAAGCAACCGTATCGCCAATTGCCTCGTCATCGACAAGGAGCAGGATTTTCGAGGTTTCAGAAGCCGTGGCCACGTTTATGGAAACGTTGTATTGACCATCGGAAGCGACCTTCACGCTGTATTCCAGCCACTCGTCCACCTCGGTATAGCCAACCGCATAGCCCTTGCAGGCAACACTGCCGCAAGTCGCATCTTCAATGGAAACCACATCCACGGCATCTTCGCGATAGGACTTGCCCTTGTTTGCGGCGTCCCTATCGTAAAAAGTGAAACGGTTTCCGCCCTTGTCATAGTTTTCGGCTTCTATGACCCCCGGAATCGCAGCGGGTTCACCGCCAAAAGCCTCCCGCACCAGCGGAGTCGTCTCGACCGTATCGGCCCAGGCCATTTTCATCCGGTCAACACCCGACTGGTTCACGATTTCGAGCTTGATGTTCGCCCCTTCGCCGGTACGCTTGGTCATGCTGTACCAGTCGCCATCGCGAAGCCCCGGCCAGTAGAAACTGCCCATTTCCCATTCGCGCAGCTGGTCCGACATGCCGCGGATATAGGCCATAAAGTAGTTGGTCGGAGTGGAATTGTAGTCCATGTAGTCGTAATGCACACCGTTCTTGTCGCCGGGGCTCATGGCGCCGCCCCATTCCGTACACACCGTACGGTCAATGTACTTGCCCACCTTGCCCTTGAAGCTGTCTTTCCAGCCCTGTTCGGTAGTGATGCTCATGTTCCAGAAGGTGTATTCGTGTACCGCGAAAAGACAACCTTCGAAGCGGGGGTCGTCGGCAATGTCAGGCACGTTCCAGGCAAGGCCAGAACCATCTAGCAGAATATGGTCGCGGGGCACATCCGGGAATTTTTCCAGCCATTCGGCATAAAGGTCGCGCAGTTCCGTTTTGCTGTACATGTGCGGTTCGTTAAAGACTTCAAAATACGCATTCGGATGGTCGCCATACTTTTCGACAACCTTTGCCCACATGCTCCACCAGTCATTCATGTTCTTGGGGCCTGCAGGTTGTGCCGGGCCCCAGTAGCCCATCACCACGCGCCCCTTAGAAAGAGCCATGTCGATAACGCCCGTGTAGGTATCCCAAAACGTAGAAACCGTGGGTTCGTTTACCGGGATGCGTACGCTGTTGGTGCCGAACAATTCCTGGAACTGCCCGATAACGCGGTCCGCCACTACGGAGGCCGACTGGTAATTGTCCGAAAGGCTCATGCCCGAAAGCACCAGCACGTCAGACACGAAATTGTCGCGCTTGTCGGCCCAGTTTACGCCGCGGAACTGACTCGTCACCGCAAAAGAATTCACTGCCGAAATAGCCGTTGCCGCCAAAACGGAACAGGCAACCCGCCTAATGTTTAGCTTGAACATCATTGGACACCTTCAATCCCATTAAATCCATCCAGAAACAAATTACCTTATGGAGGGCAAGAAAAGAACCCCTAAAAAAGATTTACCATGGACATTATGTCAACGGGAAAAGTGTTTTACTATTTTTACAATATGCGTTTATCCAAGAACATTTTCCCTGCCCTGTGCCTTGCGGGCGCCACTTTTGTGAACCTCGCGCCTGCCGCAGAGCCCGTCTATTCCCCATTCCAGAAAGACGCCTATCTCACCTCCTCCTTTGGCGAGAACCGCGGCACCCGCTACCACGCCGGCGTGGACTACTCCACCCTCATGGAAGAGGGTTGGGTCATCTACGCTCCCGAAAACGGCAAGGTCGAAGAAATCCGGGTCTCCCCCTTCTTTTACGGCAAGGTGATGTTCTTCAAGGGCGAAAGCGGCAAGACCTGGGTCTTTGCCCACCAGAGCAGTTTCGGCAAGCTGGACAGCCTCTATATCGCAGAGCAGTTCAGCAAAAAGAGCAACGATGTCACCCTGAAACCGAACACCCCCTACAAGAAGGGCGATACCCTGACATTTTCCGGAAGCACCGGCATCGGTAACCCCCACCTGCACCTGGAAATCCGCCAGGGCAAGAACAACGTGATTTCTCCTTGCAGAAACGGAGTCTATTGCGGTGACACCCTGGACCCCCAGATTTTCGGCATGGCCGTGTGGCAAAAGGACGACATGACCGTCACCAGCCCCGAAGCCCTGGACAAGGGCTGCGTGGAATACCCGGGCTGGAAAAAGGAAAAGGCCTACCTGGCGGTAAAGATTGCCGACTACAGCCGCCATCCCAAAGAAAATCCCATGTCTATCCGCAGGCTCACCCTGTGGGAGGGCAAAAAGAAGGCCTACGAAAAAATCCAGGACACCCTGACCTACGGCAACATGCTGAAAATCCGAACGGAGCTGCTGTGGGCCGAGGAGGCGGACACCGCCGGGGACTGGCACTTTGTTGATGCAGCCCTGAAGGCAGGCTCCAAGTACCGAGTAGAAGTAGAAGACATGGTGGGCAAAAAGGTTTCCCGGGAATTCACCTTCCAGGACTCCTGTGCGGCCAACTCCCCCATATTGCAAAAGCAGGTGCAGGAATCTCCCCTGTACAGTTTCATGAGCCGGAGCATGCTGGACCTTGCCCTCTGCGACAAGGGCCAAAAGTTCTCGGTGATGGACAGCTCCAAGAACATCCTCGACGAGGACCTGTGCAAAGCGTTCCCCCACCGGGGTATCACTCTCGGGAAAATCGTCCAGAAGTTCCCCAAGGCCAGGTTCATCGGGCATAAGGCAGGGACCATCGCCCTGCACGCCGTGCATCAAGACGAAAAGACCGTGCAGTGGAACACGACCCTGGACAGTGTCGCCATTTCACAGAAGATTACCAAGCTCCGTAGCGCCTTCGGCAACGAAACCCAGGTGCTGGCCGTCACCAGGGCCCACACCGACAGCCTGGACTTTTACGAATTCCACCCCAAGGGCCTCCACTTTACGGGCAGCTGGGAAGTCTGCCTGGACCCCGGCAAAGAATCCGCACCGCTCTACTGGCTGGGCGAGACCAGCCGCCGCTGGTTTATCTTCAGCAAGCAAGAGGGCACAAGCAAGCGTTGCGCCCAGGTGAACGAACTCCGAGACCTTGCAAACATCCTGAACAAGACCGCGCCCACCCTGGGTACACCCTACTGGGGCAAGTCCTTCATCTTGGGCAAGGAACAGGACGTGCTGCGTATCCCGACCCTGTTCCGCTACGACGGATTCGAGAACGGCAACTCCATACAGACCACCGTGAACGGCAACTGGATTCCTACCGAATACGATTCCGAGCCCCGCGAAATCGTGCTGGACGGGCGCCGCCTCAAAAAAGGCGACAAGCTCCACATCCAGCTGGAAGACGAAGCCCACAACAAGGCGGAGTTCGATGTGGTAGTGCCGAAATAGTTATGAGTTATGAGTTGTGAGTTGCGAGTTGTGAGTTGTGAGTTGTGAGTTATGAGTTATGAGTTGTGAGTTATGAGGTTCGAGGTTCAAGGTTCGAGGCACGAGGTTCGGGATAAACTGGCGAGGATCCGCTTGCGGAAAAACAGAATAGGTTTTAGAGGCTAGAAAAACAATAAAACGTCTTCTTTATTTCTATACTAGTAACTAGAAACTATCAACTAGTAACTACATTTGCACTCCATGCGTCTCTCGTTTACAAAAATCATCTTCACGATGGCCCTGGCCTGTTCCGGAGCCTTCGCCCAGGAGCTTTGTCCGCATTTTCTTTTGGACAAGGACCTGGTGGTAAACATAGAAGGCAGGTTCGTAAACGAGGCCAAGAGCCGCACCAGCATGGACATCCAGTGGAGGCACCATCCGGAGGCCCTGGACACTTTTTACGTGAGTTTCCCCAACGCCAAGCCCTTCCGTTTTATTACCGCGGGGGCCTACCGCTACATGGAATTCGAGAACCCGAAAGTCAAGCGGCAGCTGGGGCTGCACCACCTGCGGGAAACCATCGGCAATACCCCCCTCAGGCTAGACGACCTGGAGCTCCTCGCCAACGGGGCGTTCCTCTGCAAGGACACTACGGAGCAGCCCGCCACCGTCCTCTCGACCGCACTTTCCAACATGTGGTGGTCCATGTCCGTCAACCGGCTAGAAGAACCGGACAGCGTCTCCATGAGGGGTGCCTACAAAGAAAGCAGGCTTTTTAGGATCGGGCAATGGAAGGACTTTTCGGGAACGAGGCTCCCGACCTTGATCAAGCTTACAAGCGAAAAATACCGGGGCGACCTCTGGGTGCGTTCCGCCTACACCGCCGAGGCCCTGAAAGAAGACCCCATAAAGTCCCGCTACAAGAACGGGTTCAACGGCCTATTCCGAAAAGTTCCGGGAGAGGGGAAACGGAAAATACCCCTCATACTCAAGCTGAACCAGGAACTCCTGCGCAACTGAGCCGTCATAGAACCTGGACTTGTGCCGTTTCCAACCGCCGAACTGCAGCGTGACGCTGTTCAGCCCATTGTTCCAGGACAGTTGCGGACCAGCCTTGATTATCCCGTAACCCAGGGATTCCTTTTCTACGGAGCCGCCCTTGCGCAAGTAACCCGTGCGTAGGTAGTTCGTCTCGAAAACACCCGCAAAGTATTCGTTGAAGGCCAGGCGACCATAGAACTGCAATTCCATCAAGAAATCCCTGTTGAATATGGGCATGTTCCTTTTGTAGTCGTAGCTCTTGGCCTCAAAGTCCGTAGTGATGTCCGACAGCACGTAATGGATTCCCACCCCAAGTAGGGACCCGGCCTTGAAAAAGTATTCCACCGAAGCGCCAAAGTCGAACAGCTGGGAGTAGTCCCAGGCCACAGAATCGTTTTGCCGCACATTGTCGGAGATGTAGTCGGCATTCCAGGTTTCCGCAATTTTGCCGGAACCTTCCACATCGGAGTTCACCATTTCCAGGTTGGAATTGAAGTAGAGGTAGCTCTCGTACATGAACGACACCTCCAGCTGGGGATTCGTCCTGAGCGGCCTAAGGCCGAGACCTGCAGTATAACCGCCATAAAAAGGAGATACTTCCAAGGAGGCCGCCATTTTCAGGTAGGTGGGCGTAACGCCCAAGGCATCGCCGTAATTCAGGCTATCCAAGGGTTCAAGCCAGGTGTAGCGCAAAGAACCCTCGGCCTGGGGCAGCCACTGCCCCGACACGAAGGGGGTGTTGCCCATGAGCCGCCAAGACAGGTTAGGGCCATACCTGAAGCCGTTCTGGGCACTCTGGTTGAAGTCGCCGGCCAGGGCCGGTGCGGCAAACACCGCAAGCACCACGAGAAAACGGGCCAATGTCATGCGAATCGCAATCATTTCAGCAAAAAAATAAAAATAATTGCCACTTTTGCTCCACAAATTCTTATTATTAGGGTCAAATAAATCTTTATAGGAGAATCTATGAAACTCGCACATATTTGCCTCCTGGGGCTCTCCGCCATGCTGTTCTGGAGCTGCGCCAGCCGCTATTCCTCTCCGGTCCTTATCGAACGTGGCGAAGGCCGCAAGGAATACGAACGTGAATATTTCGCCATCAAGGAAAGCATGGGCATCGACAAGCGCCTGAAAGACGTGTTCAAGCAGGGCTATATCGAGGAAGGCATGACCAACGACATGGTGAACCTCCTGTGGGGACCTCCTGACCACGAAAAGACCGACGATTCCACCAGCGTGTGGGAATACTACACCCGCGAAGGGAACCTGATTACCCGCCTTTTCTGGAAGCACCCCGACGAAGCCCGCCTCAAGGGCTACGAAGAGGAATGGATCCTGGTGAAGATCGAGGGCGACCGCTACGGCGGTTCTCCGGCCCCCACTTCCAGCAAGTCCAGCAACTACTAATTTGAGCAATCGTCCCGGCCTAGAGGCCGGGATTTTTGCACCCTCCGGCTACATTTGTCATGCCCGCCTTGAGCGGGCATCGCCTTTTTTACAGCCAAATGCCACGCCGGACTACCGCTTGCGGTCATTTTTTTCTAACTTTACGCCCGTTAAATTTAAACCCTCCAAGGAGTATCTATGCGTCAGTATATCATCGCTGGTAACTGGAAAATGAACAAGACCGTGAGCGAATCTGTTGAACTCGCCAAGGCCATCGTGGAAGCCGTCAAGGACGTGAAGAAGACCGAAGTGGTCATCGGACCCACCTACCTCGCCGCCGCCAAGGTCGCCGACGTGATCAAGGGCACCAACGTGAAGCTCGCCATCCAGGACATCCACTGGCAGGACCAGGGCGCATTCACCGGTAAGGTTTCCGTGGACATGGTCAAGGAAATCGGCGCCGAATACATCATCATCGGTCACTCCGAACAGCGCCAGTACTTCCACGAAACTGACGAAACCGTGAACCTGAAGGTCAAGAAGACCCTCGCCGCCGGCATCAAGCCCATCATCTGCATCGGCGAAACCCTCGACGAACGCAACGGCGGCAAGCTGGAATCCGTTCTCAGCACCCAGGTCAAGGGCGCCTTCAAGGACGTTTCCGCCGAAGACGCAGCCAAGTGCGTGCTGGCCTACGAACCCGTTTGGGCAATCGGTACCGGCGTGGTCGCTACCGACGAACAGGCCCAGGACACCCAGGCTTTCGTCCGCTCCGTGGTCAAGGAAATCTACGGCGAAGCCGTTGCCGAAGGCATGCGCATCCAGTACGGTGGTTCCATGAAGCCGGGTAACGCTGCCGGCCTCTTGGCCCAGAAGGACATCGACGGTGGCCTCATCGGCGGTGCAGCCCTCAAGGCCGACACCTTCAAGGGTATCATCGACGCTGCCGAAGCCCGCTAAGACGCTGCGGCAAAGCCACAAACATTTAACCTAAGGTAAAAGACTATGACAACACTCTTTTGGATTGGTATCGTCCTCCACGTGTTCCTCTGCCTGTTCCTCATGCTGCTCGTGCTCGTGCAGAACGACAAGATGGGAGGCCTTGCAGGTCTCGGCGGAATGACTTCTCAGTCTGCATTCTCCACTGCAGGTGCTGCCACCTTCATCCAGAAGCTCACCCGCGGCGTGGCCGTGCTGTTCTTTATCGTGGTGTTCGCCCTCGGCCTGATTACTGCCAAGCAGGACCAGGCTGTGGAAGAATCTTCGATGCAGAAGGCGACCCGCGAAAACGCCGCCCAGCAGGCTCCCACCATTCCGGCCCTGCCCGGTGACTTTGCGGCTCCTGCTGCTCCTGCTGCCGACGCCGCACCTGCCGCCCCGGCTGAATCGCCTGCCGCTGCACCCGCCGCAGAGTAAGTGTTTGCGGGAGCAATCCCGACAGTCCAACCGCTTATGGAAGTCCGCCCTGCTCTTGCGGGGTGGATTTTTTTTGCGGCAAAGCCGCAGTGTATGAGGTCGGGCCTTCGGCCCTCTGAGGAGAGAGTACGGCGCTTCGCGCCTTTGAGGTTTTATGGTCGCGCCGTTGGCGCCATATCTTAACTCAAAGCACTGCAAGTGCGACCTCACAGCTCAAAGGCTTGCAAAGCAAGCCGACCTCATACCTCTTTTCTACCTTTCTCCCCAGAGGTTTTGATATGCAGAATACATTGGTCGCTCCCGTTGGCATTCTCGGTTTTGGCGTCGAAGGCCAGAGCACCTTCAACTACCTGGTCCGCACGGGCATCAAGGACATCGTGGTCATGGACAAGAACCCGGTAACATTGCCGGATGTGCCCGCCGGAGTGAACGTCAAGACCTTCAGCGGAGAGGGCTACCTGGACGGACTCAAGGACTGCGTGACCGTGGTGCGCTCCGCAGGGGTTTACCCCATGAGCCAGGAACTGTTCAAGTTCCAGATGAACGGCGGTCTCATGACCAGCCAGATCCAGCTGTTTTTAGAACAAACTAAGTCCAAGAAGACGGTAGGCGTCACCGGAACCCTCGGCAAGGGCTCTACCGTAAGCATGATCAGCCACATCCTGACCAAGTGCGGAGTGAACAACGAAATTGGCGGAAACTTCGGCGTGCCCGCCCTAGACCTTCTGGAAACAGAAACCGCCGACCGGGTGAGCATTCTGGAGCTTTCCAGCTTCCAACTCATGACCCTGTCCGTTTCGCCGGACGTGGCCGTAGTGCTCCGGGTCTCTACCGAACACCTGGACTGGCACAAGACCGTAGAGGAATACCGCGACGCCAAGGCGAACCTGGTCCGCTGGCAAAAGCGGGACGGGGCCTGCGTGTACCTGAAGGACGCAGCCCCCACCGCCAAAATCGCTTCTGAAAGCCCGGCCAGAACAAAGTACGCCGTCGCCCTGGCCGACGGCCCGAGTGCAGGCGAAGGCGACGCCGTCATCGAAGGCGCCACCCTGACTATCGACGGCGAAAAACTGTTCCTCTCCGACTGCAAGGTGCGGGGAATCTACCAGCTAGAGAACATGGCGGCGGCGACGCTTGCCTGTAAGGCCCTGGGAATCCGGGTGGCGGACGCCCTCGAGGCCCTCAAGACCTACGAGACCCTCCCCTTCCGCATGGAATTCAAGGGCGAAAAAGGTGGCATCGAGTTCTTCAACGACAGCTACGCCACCCGCCCTGACGCAACCATCGCCGCCACCGCCAGCATGGACCGACCCTTCGCGCTGATCCTCGGCGGCTCCGAAAAGAACGCGGACTTTACCGAACTTTCGAACATCCTTGTAAAAGAGCGCCCGAACCTAAGGCGCATCGCCCTCATCGGAGCCACCGCCGAACGCATGCTGGAATCCCTGTCGCAGGCCGGCCTAGAAACGGCTGGCGAAAACGGGAGCGGCATCCAGACCGCCATCTTCCCCACCCTGGAAGAGGCCTTCCAGGACAGCCTGTCCATCGGCAAGGGCGGCATCGTCATCATGAGCCCCGCCTGCGCCAGTTTCGGGCTGTTCAAGAACTACAAGGAACGGGGAAAGGCCTTCGACAGGCTGGTGGAAAACTATGGCTAAGCCGTAGTCTTAGTTACTAGATTGTCTTATATCAAGAAGCTTCTTGAAAACCGCAACACTAGTAACTCAGAACTCGTAACTGCCGCGTAGCGGCCCCAGTAACTGCGTAAAAATTTTCAATTTTTACGCCCTCCCCCTTTACAAGCGGGTCACTTTAATCTAAATTTGACCCGTTCCATTAAGGACCACGCGGTCGTGGTGGAATTGGTAGACACGCTAGCTTGAGGTGCTAGTGGGAGCAATCTCATGACAGTTCAAGTCTGTCCGACCGCAGAAGAGACCCGGCTTAACCGCCGGGTTTTCTTTTTTCTATTTTTTGAACGAATATCAACCACCTTTTACAATTCATTTGGACTGGATCCTTCGTCGCTGCACTCCTCAGGATGACGCTTCTTGTCCCCAGCGGCCCTAATACCTAACACCTAATACCTATCCCCTAAATCCTAGATCCTAGCCCCTAAATCCTATCCCCTATTCCATGAACCGCTTTGAACTGCTAAAGACTTCCAAGAAATCCAAGGCCCGCCTGGGCGTGGTCCATACCGACCATGGCGACGTAACCACGCCGATTTTTATGCCGGTAGGTACCGAAGCCACCGTCAAGGCGGTAACCCCCGCCCAGCTGAAGGACATCAAGGCAGAAATCATCCTCGCCAACACCTACCACCTGTACCTGCGCCCCACCACGCCCCGCATTGCCAAGGCGGGGGGCATTCACAAGTTCATGGCCTGGGACGGTCCGGTGCTTACCGACAGCGGCGGATTCCAGGTATGGAGCCTGAAGGATTTGCGCAAGATTACTCCCGATGGCGTGGAATTCCGGAGCATTCTGGACGGCTCGAAACACTTCTTTAGCCCCGCAAGCGTCATGAACGCCCAGCGGGAAATCGGCGCCGACATCATCATGGCCCTGGACGAGTGCACCCCCTTCCCCAGCACCGCGAAGGAGGCGGAACACAGCCTGAATTACACCCTCAAGTGGACAGCGGAAGCCATGCAATGGCTCAAGGAACACCCGCCCATCCACGGTTACGACCAGCAGTTCTTCGGGATTATCCAGGGGGGTATGCACAAGAATCTGAGGCAGCAGGCCATCGAACGCATCGCGGAACTCGGGCCCGACGGATTTGCCATGGGAGGCCTCTCCGTAGGCGAGCCCACCGAGACCATGTACGAGATTGCGGATTTTTGCACCGACATTTTGCCCCAGGACCATGCCCGCTACGTGATGGGCGTGGGCACGCCCTGGAACCTGCTGGAACTCATCGAGCGGGGTGTGGACATGTGCGACTGCGTAATGCCCACAAGGAACGCCCGCAACGGTATGCTGTTTACCAGCGAGGGCGTGTTGCGCTACAAGGCAGCCCGCCATGCCGAAGAATTCGACAAGCCCGTGGATCCCAACTGCGACTGCTATTGCTGCCGCAACTTCAGCCGGGCGTATCTCCGGCACCTGCACCACGCCGGAGAATCTCTGGGCTTTACGCTGGCCAGCATCCACAACCTGCATTTTTACCTGCACCTGATGCGGGAGGCCAAACGGCACATCGCCGACGACACCTTCGAAGAGTGGAAAAAGGAACAGTGCGAGATTCTGCAGCGGGACTTGCAGTAACCACCAGCCAGGCCCAGTCTTGCTCAACTCCATCTACATCGAGATTACCGACGCCTGCAACCTGAACTGCAGTTTTTGCCCCTGCGGAAAAACGGCTCATTCGTCGTGTGACAAAACTGTCGCAAAAAACGCACCAACACGCTCTGACGCCCGCCGTTTCATGGGTTCCGCCCTTTTCGAACGGTGTATCCAGCAGGCGGCCCTCCATGCCGAAAACGTCTATTTCCACATTCTGGGAGAGCCCACGCTCCACCCCGGATTCGTACATTACCTGAAGGCGCTAGAGTCCACGCCGCTGAAGCTGAACCTGACCACCAACGGCTCCACAATCGCCCGGGTGGGCAAGCACCTACTGCAAAGCGGGTCACTCCGGCAGGTGAACTTTTCCACCCACGCCTACGGGGAACTCGGGCCAGACCAGGCTCAGCCCTACCTTCAAGACGTGCTGGACTTTTGCCAGATGGCCCTTGCAGAGCGCCCCGACCTGTACCTCAATCTAAGGCTCTGGAACGCGGGAGACTTTCCCGACGCAGACCGCCAGCAAAGCTGGAACCGCCTGATGCTTGCCCGGGTCGCACAGACCTTCGGCCTCGACGGCAAAGACGTTCTAGACCCGGAACATTTCTGCAGCCGACACAAGAGCTTTCCCGTCCAGGGCAGGCTCTACCTGCATCAGGATTCCCGCTTTGAATGGCCTAGTTTAGACGAGAGACGTGATTCGACAGGCTCACCAACCTTGGTACAGGGAACCTGCCACGGCCTGGAAACCCATGTAGGGATCCTCCACGACGGGCGGGTAGTGCCCTGCTGTCTGGATTATCAGGGCCAAATCACCCTGGGAAACATTCAGGACCAGCCCCTGGCCGACATACTAAAAAGCCCCCTCGCCCAAAATCTGCGAGAAGGCTTTCAAAAGCACGAACTGCGCCACCCGTTGTGTCAAAGCTGCTCTTTTTGCAGGCGTTTTAAATAAGGGCACGACCCGTGCCCCGCTTCGTCATCCTCGCCCATTCGGCCTTGCTCAGGGCAGGCTCCGGCGAGATCCGTGTACATCCTTCCAGCGGATGTTCGCCTACGCGAACATGACGAAAGCCTTCTTCGTCATCCCCGCGCTCCTTCCTTGTCATCCCCGCGAAGGCGGGGATCTCCCTTCACTTGTAAAATCCGCACGTAAACAAAATTTTCAGGCATATTTCGCCCCAAAAAAGCGTCTATATAGCAGATGGGGCCCTTCCCTGTCCGAATATAATCGTAAATCAACCAACCCATTGTCTTCCCCGCGGAGGCGGGGACCTCCTATAAAATATGAACAACAACTATTACGTTTACATTCTCACCAATAAATACCAAACCGTCTTCTATACGGGAGTAACAAATGACTTATATCGCAGAATCGTTGAGCACAAAATAAAAATGAACGAGAGCTTTACCAGCGACTACAACGTAAATCAACTCGTGCATTACGAGTTGTTCTTCAACATAAACGATGCTATCGCCAGGGAAAAACGTCTTAAACGCTGGA
>OMSO01000050.1 GCA_900313675.1 uncultured Fibrobacter sp. | reverse complement strand
CTTGGTGTTGGTGATTTCGCCAGTCACCTTGTCCTGCGGAACGTTGAAGTCAACACGGATGAACACGCGCTTGCCGGCGAGTTCGAGATCTTCGATAGAGAGCTTTGCCATTATGGATTCCTCTTTTAGGGTTAAAATTTACGGGCTAAAAAGTAGAATTTTCGGTAAAAAAAGGCAATATCTACCCTAAAATAACCGCTGACGCCCCAAAAACAGGGTCTAAATGCTGTTTTGTCGCAATTTTTTAACATTTCCCGTTTTTTTTTATATATTTCAATGGGTATTTATTATTGGAGTGAAAAATGAAGCGTTCGTTTTTAGCGACGATATGTCTTTTTGTGGCCGCCGCCTTTGCCGGCCCCTACGATATTGAAGAATTTACCGCCCAGGACCCCGGGTCCCCGGACGAAGTCATTACCGCCGAGTTCGGTGGCGAGCTGAAGACCATTCCTGTAGATGAAGTTTCCTCCCTCCAAGAGGGGCGCCTGGTGGTCCGCCAAAAGTTCACCGACCCCTTCGGCGAACAGCCTACCGCCTACCAGATTTACCAGGGTAGCGCTGGCGACCTGAGCTCCATGTCCGCCTTGACCGCCCCCGAAGGAACGGACTACTCCGCACTGGTCAAGGCCAAGCTTTACCCCCGTCGCGGCATGCCTGCCACCGACGACGTAGAAAAGGTCTATTTCGACGGCAAGTCCGTGTTTATCCCGGGTGCCACTACCGCCATCGCCTTTATCAACGGCGACCCCATACAACTCAAGTCCGCAACCGCCGATGCCGCCGCCGAAGACGCAGAATTTGCCGCCGCAGATGCTGGCGCTGGTCCGAAAGACGAAGAGGAAGAAGAGTGTGACGAAAATGACCCCGATTGCGAAGAAGAAGAGGAAGAAGACGAAGGCTACGACGTGGCCAGCGACGTTGACAACAGTGAAGCCGACAGCCGCGATGACGCCGCTTATGACGCATCCAGTGACGTGACCGACCGTTTCGGTATCGCCGACGAAGTCCGTTTCTGGTCTGCCGTTGGTCTTGCCGCCGTTTTCGTAGGTTCCGCAGTCATGGGCGTCATCCAGCACTCCAAGGCCAACGAGGCCAAGGACGCCTACGACGACCTGTCCGATGTCGAAGACCAGCTCCTCGGCGAAGTAGACAAGGCCTGTAACTTCGACGGCAAGTGCCGAGAGGCCATGATACAAAAAGCGGACCTGGGTAACGGCTATACCATCGCCGAGCTCCAGAAGCGCAAAAAGACCAACAAGAAGACCCAGGATTCCTACTCCACGGCCCGTAACATCTGGTTCGGCGTGGCTGGACTCAGCCTGACTGCCGCCATCGTGCTCTACGTATGGTAGTCAGTAGCGGCTGTATTTCTATAAAAGACCTGCAGTTCGACTGCATTATCGGGACGCTTCCCTACGAAAGGGAGGCAGTTCAGCCCGTGGTGCTAAACGTGGACCTGTGGTTGGACTTTTCACTTGCCGCCCGAAACGACGACCTGATTCACTCCATCGACTACGCCCAGCTGGCAGAACACCTACAAAAGTTTATCAAGGACAGCAAGTTCCAGCTGGTAGAAACGCTGGTGCTTGAAACCGCTAAATTCATTCTGGACCACTACCCCAAGACCCAAGCCACGCAGGTATCCGTGTGCAAGCCAAACGCCATCCCCCAGAGCAAGGGGGCCATGGCCAGCATCAAGGTGACTCGCTAACAAGCCGGAGTTTTACCCTGAGTTTCATCGGGGAATCCAAACAATGTGTAATGTGAGATGTGTAATGAATAATCTCACACCCCAAAGGGCCACTAGTCCAGCCTCAGGCCCCTAATCCCTAGATCCTAGCCCCTAGATCCTCTCACCCCCTAAACGCCCGGTACCGTAGCGCTTCGGCCAGGTCCGGAATTTCTACGGGCTCCGAATGGCGCAGGTCCGCAATGGTGCGGGCCACCTTCAGCAGGCGGTAATACCCCCGAGCGCTCAGGTTCATCTTGTCCGCAGAGGCGACGGCGAACTTTTCGGTTGCCCCCTCCATCTGGGCAAAGCGTCTTGCCGCTTCGGAATTCATGGCGGCATTGCAACGGAACGAAAGTCCGGCAAAACGCCTGCGTTGAATTTCCCGGGCGGCACACACCCGCTGGCGAGTTTCCGCCGACGTTTCGGCGCCCGACCCGCAGGCAAACTGGGACGTTTCTACCGGCGGGACGCTCACCTGGATGTCGATACGGTCCAGCAGCGGGCCAGATATTTTTTCCTGGTAGCGCTTGCGGGCATCAGGCAGACAGGTGCAGACCTTCTTCGGGTCCATAGAATACCCACAAGGGCAGGGATTCATAGCCGCCCCCATCATAAAGCGTGCAGGCCACACCACCGTCCCGCTGGCACGGCTCACCGAAATCTCTCCGTCTTCCATAGGCTCCCGCAGAGCCTCCAGCACACTGCGGTTGAATTCCGGAAGTTCGTCCAGAAACAGCACGCCGTTGTGGGCAAGGCTTGCCTCGCCGGGCAAGAGCCGCGCACCGCCGCCCACCAGCGCCACCATGGAGGCGCTGTGGTGCGGCGTCCGGAAGGGGCGTAAAAGCACCGGACGAAACGACTCCATGTCGCCGGAGCGCCTGGCGCAAGAATGAATGCGGGTAGTCTCCAGAATTTCTTCGTCGCACATTTCCGGCAAGATTCCCGGGAGACACCTGGCGCAAAGAGTCTTCCCTGCGCCAGGCGAACCCACCAGAAGGAAATTGTGCCCGCCTGCGGCGGCCACTTCCAGGGCCCGCTTGACCCCTTCCATGCCCACCACGTTCTTGAAATCGGGAACATCCAGTCCCGACGAAAACCTCTGCCGGTCAAGCCCCCTCGCCCGGCAAACAAGTTCTTCATTATTTTGTTCTAAAATCTCTATACATTCTTTAAGCGTGTCCGCACATACATAACGCAGGCCCTCCACAAGAGAAGCCTCCTGTTCGTTTTCCCTAGGGATTACCAGAATGGAATCCTTGTCGTGAACCAAGTCCATAGCGATGGAAAGGACTCCCCGGACGCCCTTCAAGAGGCCATCCAGGGAGAGCTCCCCAACAAAAACACACTTTTCCAAATTAGGAATAGACAACTCATCGGTAGCGGTCAAGAGCCCAATGGCCAAAGGCAAATCCAGAGCGCTACCTTCTTTACGCAAATCCGCGGGTGACAGGTTTACGGTTGTTCGGAAACCTGTCACCACCTTGTCCACGGAACGTATCGCCGAAACGACACGCTCCCTAGACTCTCTTACCGCATTGTCCGGGAGCCCCACCAGGGTAAAACCGGGCAATCCAAGCGCAGCATCAACTTCTACGCTAACCGGAATAGCCTTGATGCCCAACAAGCAATAAGAACGGATCCTTCGGAACATAACTATGCCACCGCGGCCTGGTATTTTTCCAGCACGCAATTCTCGATATGTTCACGAAGCTTGCGGGTAATCGGGTTGTAAATGTTGCGGTAATCGTCGCCCTTGTAGAACGGGTCGTTGGGGTAGCTCACGAACAGGCCGTATTCGCCGTCCATCACGCGGAGCCCGCGCATGACCATCTGGTCGTTGAGCACCACCTGGGCAAGGCCCTTCATGTGGCCCATGCCGGCACCTTCCTTAAAAGGAAACACTTCCACCTTGGTTACCGCCAGGCAATCAAAGGAACATTCCTTTTCTTCTGTTGTCTTTTTCGTTTCGTTTGTATTAGCCATAAGGCCTCCTTTTGTTTGTTGTTCGGTAGCCCGCTAAATGCAAGAATCGTGCCAAAGGAGATTTTCGGCTTTTTTGACAAAATTTCGGCAGTGCCCAGATTTGACCAAGTGATTAATCATATATTTTAGTCACTAAAAAGGTGATTAATCATGCTGCTAAAACCGAATCTTGACTGGAAAGCCAACCAGGGAATCACCCTGCCCGCCGTCCAGGCCAACATCGCCTGCGCAGAGGGCTTACTCCAGGTAGAATTCCTGGTAGAAGAGCCCCTGGACTGTTTCCGCGCCGAAGTCCAAGAAGACAACTCCACCAGCTGGGAAGATTCCTGCGTAGAAATTTTTTTTAGGAACCCCAGGAACCCTGCGGAGTATTTCAACTTCGAGGTGACCAGCCGGGGCTTTGTTCTGGCGGCACGGGGCACGGACAGGCAAAATCGGGAAAAACTGCCCACAGACACCCTCACCAAAATCAAGAGGGCTAAGCAACTGGCCAGCGTGGCAGGGAATCTGATCTGCTGGGGGATGACGGTAACTATTCCGCCGGAAATTTTCGGTCTGGAAACCTTCGAAGGCATCTCCCTGGAAGGAAACCTGTACAAGTGCGCGGACAAGGCCAAGACTCCCCACTACCTGAGCGCCTTCCCCATCGATACCGAAAAGCCAGATTTTCACCGGCCCGAGTTTTTCCAGAAAATCCTGTAAAACGCAACACCTACAACCTGCAGGCAGAAGAATGATTCACGAAATCGAGGACATGGAAAAGACCATTTCGGAACTGCTCCCGACGCGAAACGAAAAAGGCGACAAGCGGGCGCAAGGTTGTGCCCTGGTAATTGCCGGTTCCAAGGACATGCCGGGAGCAGCCGCCCTGTGCACCAGGGCCGCCCTCCGGAGCGGTGCTGGACTTGTAACCCTCGCCTCCCCGAGAAGGATTATCCCCATCCTCCAAGCGAAACTTTCCGAACCCGTTTTTGTAAGTCTTGAAGACAGCCGTGCCGGCGGCACGAATTTTACGAAGCGCTCACCCGACGAAATCGGCGGTATCGACGAATGCGACTTTCTGAAAGACCGACATGTCCCAGTGCTTTTAAAAAGCACAAAATACCAGCAGGCGGTAGCCATCGGACCGGGGCTCGGCCAGAGGCAAGAAACCCGGACCGCCGTCCGAAACTTCGTCACCCGCTGCAGCGTGCCCATGGTCATCGACGCCGACGGTCTGAACTCCCTCACGGCAAGCGACCAGAAATTGATTGACGCACCCGCCATCCTGACGCCCCACAAGCGGGAATTCGCGAGACTCTTCGGAGAGCTTCCGCAAGAGGCCGCCGCGATTCCTGAATTCCTGGCAGGAAAAGCGAAGGAATTTGGCAAGATTATCCTGCTGAAAAACAGTCCTATTCTAGTCGCCACACCCGACGGAGAAATTTTCGCGGTGCCTGCCGCGAATTCCGGCATGGCCAAGGGCGGCTCCGGAGATGTGCTTACCGGAATCATCGTGGCACTATTGGCCCAAGGTTGCACGCCTGCAGACGCCGCTGTCCTGGGAGCGCTTCTACACCAGAAAGCAGGCCAAATCGCCCGTCAAAAACTGGGAGCATTCTCCATGCTCCCCAGCGATGTCATTGAATGCCTGCCGCAAGCATTTCTGCAAGCTGGCGGCAGTTGCGACGTTCCTTAATACCAGCGGCGCTCATCGCCTATAGTTGTACTCGGCCCGTGTCCGGGAAACACAATGGTGTCTTCGGGCAGCACCAATAATTTTTCCTTTATCCCTTTAACCAGGGCGTCCTCGTCACCGCCGAACAAATCGCTTCGACCACGGCTCCCGGCAAACAGAATATCTCCCGGAAAAAGAAGCGGGGGAACATCCTTCTGACCGTTCACTTCGCCAGGGTTTTCGCAGTAAAAAGCGATTCCGCCGGGAGAATGTCCCGCCACATGAATCACCTGCAGGCGAATACCCGGCACTTCCACGATATCACCTTCGGCAAGGTAGTTTCCCAACGCAGGGGACACCTCTTCCATAGGCAAGCCGAACATCCCACTCTGTTCCTCTTGCAGGTCCAGCAAGAAGGCGTCCTCTTCGTGGGCCTCGGGCTGCACACCGTATTTGCGGGCCACAAAGGCATTTCCCAGCACATGGTCCAGATGCAGGTGGGTGTTCAAGAGGTGCCGTACCTTCAGACCCTTCGTTTCGATATAGTCCGCAAGGGCCTTGCGTTCCACCTCGCGGCCAGCGCTAGGGTCTATAAGAATAGCTTCGCCGGAATCGCCACCCAACACAAAGCCGTTCACGCCGAAAGAATTAAAGACGAACTGTTTTAAAAGCATAAGGAGAATGTAGTAATGTCTACTTTCCCACCAGTTCCTGGGCCATCTTTTTCATGCCGTTGAAATCCCACTTGCCGCTCCCTAGCTTGGGCACGCTCTCTACGCAGAAAACGGAACCGGGCAGCATCAGGGGCGGAATTCCCGACTTGCGGAGCCTGCGGGAAATGTCTTCGGCATCGCCGCCCTTGACCAACAGCACAATGCGTTCGCCCTTGACGGAGTCGGGAACGGCAGTGACGGCAAATTCAAGACCATCGAGAACCTTGGTTTCGGCGATACGGAGTTCCACCGCCGTCAAAGAAATCATCTCGCCGCCCAGTTTTGCAAAGCGGCTGTAGCGCCCAAGAATCTGCACAAAACCATCTTCCGTAATGACGCACTTGTCGCCGGTCTTGTACCAACGGCGGCCATCTTTTTCAATGATTACGGACGCAGTCTTTTCCCTGTCCTTCAGGTAGCCCTTCATGACCTGGGGGCCCGTAACCACGAGCATGCCTTCTTCGCCCTGAGGCAACACCTCGTTGGTTTCGGGGTTGATGATGGCGGCCACGGTTCCCGGAGGCGGAAGCCCGATGCTCGAATGATCGCTGCACTTTTCCATGGTCAAGAAGTCATCCAGCAATACGTTGGGCGCATTAATAGTAGCAAGGGGCGTGAGTTCCGTGCAGCCGTAACCTTCGTAAATGTCCTTGCCGAACTTGAGCTTGAAGGTTTCCCGCATTTCGGGGCGGAGCTTTTCGGCACCAGCGATAATATAGCGGAGAGAATCCAGACACATGGGGTGGACCCAGCGATTGATGGCGATAGCCCGCAAAAATGTAGGAGTACCCATCATAATGGTCGTCTTGTACTGGGCGCAAACTCGGGCAAGGGTCTTGATGTCGGTGGGGTCCGGGCAGAGCACCATGGGCACGCCATCCAGCAAGGGCATCATGAAGGTCATGGTGAAGCCAAAGGAATGGAACAGCGGGAGCAGCGCCGTCATCACGTCTGTACGGCAGAGTTTCACCACGTAGTCGCACTGCTGGGCGTTGGAAATCACGTTCTTGTGGGTCAGTTCCACTCCTTTCGGCGTGCCTTCGGAACCGGAACTGAACAAAATGACGGCGTCGTCTTCCAACTTGGCGGAACTGAACCAGAGCCTGCGAAGGATTGCCGCCGGGCATACGAAAATGACAAGGGTCGCCACAAAACGGCCAAGTGCAGAAATCTTCCGTTCCTCTTCGTCCAAAAAGAGCATCTTGCACTTGTCCGCCAGCTGGGCAAAGGCCGGATTCTTGCCGCACAGTTTCTCGAAAAACGCTCGGGTCGTGACGACGGTAGAAAGTTCCGCCTTTTCCATACAGCCAAGAATGGTATCCACCGGGGCGGTATAGTTCAAGTTGACAGACGTCTTGCCCGCACCCAAGATGGAAATAATCCCGAGGGCGGCATCGCGGCTGGTGGGGATCATGAACCCCACGTTCCTTTCGCCCTTCGCCACGGCCCGAATCTTGCGACCAAAGTAACGGCACAGGCGGATCATGCCAAAGCCGTTCACATGTCGGCCCGCAGGGTCTATGAGAATCGGGCGGAAGCGGCGCTTTTCCATAGCCTTGAACCAGAGCGGCACAATACTTTCGGAATGGTCCATGGCCAGGTTCCAGATGTCCGCCGCCAGGAACTGCAGGTCGCTGCGGATTTTCTGCTCGGAGGCATCCGTCGGGAGTGGCCTCGAAAATCCAACGCTAATCACACGGTTAAAGGATTGCGGGCGGTTCACGCTTTCAGAGGCGTGGCTGTAGCGGCTCCCCCACAGACCCTGGATGTAGAACGGCACAATCTGCGCGTCCGTTCCTTCAATGGCCTTGGAATAGTCCAGCGAAAACTTCGAGACAAAGGGCGTCTTGGAAACTTCGCCTTCCGGGAAAATCACCACCGCCTCGCCGTTCAGCAGGGCCTTGTGGATTTGCTCCATGGCGGGTGCCGGGTCCCGGCGGTTGATGCTAATCAGAAAATTTCCATGAAAGAACCAGCGCTGGTACCAGTCGGCAAAAGTGTTGCGGTTGCTGGCAATGCGGAGCGGCCTTGGCGAAGACATCTGCAGCACCGCCCAGTCGATAAAACTGAAATGGGGGCCCACCAAAAGAAGCGGTCCCGATTCCGGAATGTTCTGCACGCCAATCACCTTCACCCGGTAACGGAACACAAAGGCAAAGGCAAAGCGGAGCGCCGCCCGCAAAAGCGTCATGGGGGTCTGCCGCAGGTTCATGATAAAGCACAGGGCGAGAATCACCGACAGAATCATGAAGCAATGGTCGATGGTCACCGGCGTAAAAATCAAAAGCAGGGTCTGCCCGCCCATAATCAGGGCCAAAAACGCCATCTGGATAGCGTTCGCCACCGCATGAATCCGCCCCGCCGTATCGGGCCTGGTAAAACCCTGGATGACCGTCCGCAAAATCACATAGGCAGAACCCGCGCTCCAGCCAATCACGCCATACAGCACAGCCTCAAGCCAGTCGTTATTCACAAAGGGCAGCGAGAACATGGTCACGGCAGATACCGCCGCCGAAAAGGGAATCAGCCCGGTCTCCACGAACCCCTTTGACGCACGTCCGGCGCTCAGGGCGCCCGCCACGTAGCCCACGGTAGCGCTGAACATGGACACGGGAATCACCGCCGTATTCAGCATATCGTTCATGCGCTGGATAAGAATCAGGAAAATCTGGGTCACGCCCCAGAACGCCGAAAGCCCGAGAATCGAAAGCCGCACGATAGGGTGGCTCCAGGTGGCCGAAAATTCCCGCACCGGGGAACGCATCTTCAGGGAGTCGTGGGACTCCCCCACCCGGATGCAGAACGCTGCCACAGTGGTCACCACCGAAAGCCCGAGATAAATCCAGAGGGTCAAATCGATACTCACCGGCGAATTCTCGTGGCCCGAAAGCCCCATGGCAAAAAATGCCGCTCCCGCAGTCCCCAGCACCGACAGCGCCATGTACCAGGAATTGATTTTCACCAGGTCCTCGCCCGCCACCATCTCCTTCATGATGCCCAGCTTGGCAGGACTCAGAATCGAAAGGAAAATCCCGTAAAGCAGCAACAGGCCGTAGGCCACCCACTCGGCCCCCGCCACATAGCACACCACCACCGCAATCACCGATGCCAGCATGCCCACCGACGACCAGGCCATCACGCGGCCCTTGCGGAAATGCCCCGCAAAGTAACTCGCCGCAGGCATCATGAAAATGCTGGGCACAAAAATGGCGAACTGCAAAAGCATGCTGCGCCACCAGAACGCCGACCCCTCGAAGGAAAACGAAAGCCACCGTTGAAAGTGGACGAACAGCCCCATCTGCACAAAAATACTGCAAAAAACCAGAATGAAATAGGGCACCACGCTAGGGTAACGGCAAAGCTTCATATATCCTCAAAGATACCCAAATTTAGATTTATCCGCAGAATTAGGTAGCCCGCTAAATAGGGCAAAAATCTTACAATTTCCTCACACCCGGCATTTGCTATCTTTATGGAGCGCCTTTTCAGCAAAGAAAGCGCCAAGGACTCTTCACAATGAAACAAAAAAAGGTTACAGGAATTCTCGCACCGTTTTTTCTTCTCGTAATATTTGCTGCTTGCTCAGAAGATGGCAACAGTTGGAGTGCGAAGGACGTTTGTCCCGAAGATGGCGTGAGTGCCTACGGTATGCCCAATCGTGGAACGTTCATTGATGAACGTGACGGGCAAGTGTATAAATACACGACTATTGGCAACCAGGTTTGGATGGCTGAGAACTTGAATTATAATGTTGAATATAGTACCTGCTATGACAACGATGAATTAAATTGCGACTTTTGGGGGCGTTTTTACGCGTTGCAAGAAGGAGATTCTGATATTCTAGATTGGAATAAAGTGGATACGATTTGTCCTATTGGGTGGCATTTGCCCTCGAATGAAGAATGGTCTCAAATGATTGGAACAGTTGGTGGATATCAAGATGAACCAACAGCTCATAGGTTACAAAGTACATCATCTTTGTGGGATGAAAGCCGAGGAAAGGGTACTGATGATTGTGGTTTTTCTGTAATACCAAGTGGATACCTGTACGAATCAGGGAAGGGAACTTATATGTATTATGGAGGAAGTTTTTGGTCGTCAACAATGAAAGACGCGTATGGGGCATATGAAATCGGTATCGGTGGCGTTGTTGGTAACATAAATAGCTCTGGCGAACATCAATTATCTATTCGCTGTATAAGGGATTGATATGCGTAAAATATTATTCATTCTGCTAATAATTTCCATACATTCTTTTGCTTTAACGCTTGATCAGGTTCGAGCGGACTTGAAAAAAAATTCGATATCAGGCGATTCTATAAAAATAGGCGACATTTTGGCGTTGGGGACCTATAAACCGCCCTGTTTTCACTCTTTTATAGGTCCATCATCCGCTCATCTTCCGCCAAAGTACCTATAAAAGACATTTTTTTTGCACTTTTATAGGTCCAGATCGGCAAAAAACCGCCTCAAAAGACGTTAATTTATTTGCAATTTAGTAAAAAAGGCATATAAATCACCTCAAAAAAACGTTTTTATATGCCCCGGCCCCACTTTTTAGCCTTTCGTATACCTATAAACGCTCCTCCGCAGGTCAAGTTATAGGTACGCCTCCCATTTCACTGCCCCTGCCGGACCTATAAAACTGCATTTTACCGCCCACTTATAGGTCCAGCATTTATTTTCCGTGCCTTTCTTTCGGGAAATAATTTATTTTACCTATAGAAACCTAAGGATAAACTTGTTTTGTCTATAGGAGTTTGGGCAGATGTTCGTTTCAAGAAAGACTTTCGGGGCGTTGACCGTCGCGGCCCTTGCCGCGGCCACTTCCGCCCTTGCGGCAAGTGCCGTAGTGCAGCCGCTGGACTACACCGACCAGCTGCAAACCTTCTACAACCCAGACCGGGGCTTTTACAGGCCCCAGGTAATTCACTTTCGGCCCGAAGCCATCGAAGTGGAGCCATACTACAAGAACCGCCTCATGCACCTGCGGGCGGAGATTTCCGCTTTCTCCAGCAACGCCGTCTGGGATACAAGCGACCCGACGGCTCACGGCACCACCCAGGACCTGACCGAGGCCATGCTGAATTCTTTCCGCGCCTACCTGGACAAGATCCGCGCCACCAATTCAACCGTCATCGTCCGTTTTTCCTACGACCCCTGGTACAACGGCAAGGGCAACATGGAGCCCCCGCAGGAATGGATCCTGAAACACGTCAAGCAACTGAGCGCCGTTTTCAACGAATACAAAGACGTGATTACCTTCGTGGAGCAGGGCATGTACGGTCCCTTCGGAGAGCAGCACACCAGCACCATCAGCAACCCGCTTTACGTAGGCGAAGGTCTTGCCACTCTCCTGCAGAATACCGACGACGACGTAGATGTAGGTCCGAGAAACCCCAGCGTGCTCGCCCGCGGGCTCGGTTTTAGCCCGACAACAGAAGTCAACGCCGCAGGCGACACCACCGCCTGGAACTACAACGTCTCCTTCAATGTAAATCACCCCTATTTCAAGATGAAGGCAGACTCCCTAGGCAAGGACATCTACCGGGCGGGATTCTACAACGACTGCTACGTAGGCACCGAATACGACTACGGCACCTGGGGCGGTAACTGCAAAAGCAGCGTCTGTCGCGAAGAAGGGGTGGCGTTTATGGAGAACTACGCCCATCACGTTCCCTACGGCGGCGAGGCCTGCTCCCCTCCCAGCGGGTATGCCAAAATCAATACCGCAAAATTCATTTCTTACGAAGCTTTCCGCACCCACACTTCTTACCTGAACTACGAACATACCTGGGCCCTGACAAAACCCGACGGTGGAGAATGGCGGCTAGAGGAATTCCACCCCCGGGACACCATCGACAAGGCCTACGAATCCTACACCGACGGTAACGGCGTATTGCAGAATTCCGCCTTCAAGTACATCGACGACCATCTGGGCTACCGCTATGTACTGCGCCGGTCAGCCATCATGGATTCCCTCGGGCCCGGCAGCCTGCTCCAGCTGGACATGAAAATCCAGAACGTGGGCTTTGGCAACATGACCAAGAAACGGCCCGTCACCGTCGTGCTTAGGAGCGTCACCGAATCCGCAGGCGACACCGTCTACGGCACTCCGCTGGAACTCAAGCAGGCAGGGAACTTCGACCCGCAGGACATTCTCTGCCGAAAGGTGGTGCTGAAGTCGGCGTTTGACGCCAACGGGAACATCGCCGACTACAGCAACGTGCAGTCCGAAACTGTTTCCGACGGCATCAATGACGTGAAGGTGGCGGCCCAGCTCCCCGATTCGCTCGCCGAAGGAAAGTACGCAGTCTATCTGAGAATTTCCCAGTACGGGAACTGGCCCGCCGACTCTAACTACTCCGTAGTGCGTTTTGCCAACGACTCCACCTACTACGACAAGGAGACTGGCGCAAACTACGTAGGCAGTTTCGTGCTGAGCAAGAAGGCTCCCGTGGTAACGGCAATCCCGGCGTCAAGAATTGCAAAAGGCGGCAGGACCATCCGTCTGGAAAATCACGGCCAGACCCTTACGGTCCAGAACGCCCGTCGTGTGGAAATTTTCGACCTGATGGGACACAGGCTTATGGCACAGGATTTTCAGGGAACGACAACCATTTCCCTGAAAAACTTGCCAAGGACCTCGCTAATTATCAGGACACGCTAGTCCCTAGCCCCTAATCTCCCAGGTCGTGCCTTCCTTGCTGTCCTTGATGACCACGTTCATGGCGGCGAGTTCGTCGCGGATGCGGTCACTTTCGGCCCAGTTCTTGGCGGCACGGGCTTCCTTACGGGCTGCAATCAGCGCTTCGATCTTTGCAACATCCACGCCGTCGTTGGCGCCCTTCTTGGCATATTCTTCACGGGGCTCGTCCAGCTTCAAACCGAAAATCTGGTCGAAGTCGGCCACCAGCGCAGCCTTTTCGCCGTCGTCGATTTCGCTCTTGAGCATCGTGTTCATGATGCCCAGCGCACGCGGCATGTTCAGGTCGTCGCCGATGGCGTCCTTGAATTCCTGCTGGAAAGCCTTGGCGGCATCGCTTTCAATCGCGGTAGCCTTGCCGATCAGCGGATCCGTCTTCTTGTGCAAGCTCTTGAGGCCTTCCTTAGCGCCTTCCAGGGCTTCCCACGTGAAGTTCAGGTAGTTGCGGTAGTGGCTGCCAATCGCGAAGAAGCGGTAGTCCAGCGGGTTGAAGCCGCGGTCCATCAAGAGACTCACGGTGAGGAATTCGCCGCTGGACTTGCTCATCTTGCCGAACTTCTGTTCGGTGGTGCCGTCTTCCAGCTTTTCTTCGCTTGCTGTGCGGAGGAATTCGCCGTGCATCCAGAAACGTGCAAAGGTCACGCCATTGGCGCATTCGCTCTGGGCGATTTCGTTCGTGTGGTGCACGCGGATGTGGTCGGTACCGCCACAGTGGATGTCGAGGGTCGGGCCATTGTACTTCATGGCCATGGCGGAGCATTCGATGTGCCAGCCGGGGAATCCGACACCCCACGGGCTGTCCCATTCCATGGCGCGCTTCTTGTCCTTCGGGCTGAACTTCCACAGAGCAAAGTCGGTAGCGTTCTTCTTTTCGCCCATGTCGATGCGGCTACCCTTGCGCAGGTTTTCCACGTCGAGGCGGGCGAAGTCGGCGTAACGCGGGAACTTGAGGCTGTCGAAGTAGATGCCGTCGCTGGTGCGGTAGGTGTAGCCCTTTTCTTCGAGGGTCTTCACCAGTTCAATCTGTTCCTGGATGTGCTGTGTCGCCGGCGTCCAGCGGGTCGGTTCCTGGATGTTCAAACGGTGCCAGTCGGCCATGAACGCGTCGGTGTAGAACTTCGCGATGTCCCAGACGGACTTGCCTTCGCGGGCGGCGCCCTTTTCCATCTTGTCGTCGCCGGAGTCGGCATCGCTGGTCAAGTGGCCCACGTCGGTGATGTTCACGATGTGGTTCACCTTGTAGCCGTAGTACTTGAGCGTGCGAACCAGGAAGTCTTCGAAAATGTAGGTGCGGAGGTTGCCGATGTGGGCGAAGTGTGAATACTTCTTTCTTGCGCGATGCGGTGTTGTAGAACTGTAGAGCCATTTTAGCCTCCGTTAAATGCGGCGCAACATGCGCCAAGCGGGGACAAATATAGCAAAAGGCGAGAGTCACGACAAAGGCGCCTGCGCCATTTGGCATGACCGAGCCGAGCTATATGCGCACCGAAGAGGCGCCAAGATAGAAAAAGAATCACTTCAAGAATGAGATACCGTCATTCTGAAAGGGAAAAACTTCCTAATCTCGGAAGTAGCTGGAATTAGCGAGGAATGGGTTTGGTCTCCCAGCCATAATCCTGATACATCTTGGCCGAAAGACCCTTCGCCTTAACATAGTTGCCATAAATATACCTTTTCTTTTTTATAAATAAAAATTGATAATTTTAATAAATTTAATCAATTATCATTATAAATTGTATTTTGACGCAAATTCTCTTTTTTCAAGCGCAAATCGTCGTTTTTTTATCTATAATTAGGGCATGGCCCCAAGTGAAGTCAACGCCCTCATCAAGAAGCTCTCGCCCTTTCTGGACGAAAGTTCCGAAGTATTTCGCGAACTAACCGTCTTTTTTGGCGAAGGCGGCAAGATTGAGGTCCATCACGGAGACCTTCAGAAATTTCTGGGCCGTAAACGGCTCTACCGCGTGATACGCCTGAGGGGCGAAAGCTACAAGGACTGCGTCTATCAGCTGGTGGACGACCATCCGGAATCCATGGAAGCCCTGGGCATGCTCCGGTATTACAAGGCCCCAGCAGGCCCCATCCACTGGGAACATGTGGAGGCCGCCGAAATCGCCATAGGCAAAGAACTGACCACCAATCCCTACGGCTGGGCGCCAGACGCCTGGACCCTTTTCGAGCACTGCGAATCCGAAGGCAGTCCCGCGCAAAGCAGTACCGGAGACCACGAGATGGTGGCTATTCTCGCCTTCGATTACGGCGACTAGACCTTCGATCAAGGCTTCACGAATTCAAAGAAAGTAACGCCCGGAACGCTCTTGGCGCTTCGACCTTCCAGATACTCCTTGAAAGGAATTTCCAGCACCTGCTTTTTGAAAGCGGCGTGGCGGAACATGGGAAGCTCACCAGGGGTGAGCACCATAAATCCCGTGTGGGTGGCGTCCAGATTCTCCATAGGAGCCACAAGCCCGACACCCTGCACCTTCATGGGCCCTTCGTAAACACGCCCTGCCCATTCTAGGGCCTTGTCATAAGGCAGGTAGCGGATTTCTACAGCAGGGTCGGCGGCTTCCTTGCCATTTACCAGGTATTTCAGGTTTTTCTTCTTGAAAAATTCGTTCTTGCCGATGGTCTTCACCACCACCGTATCCCCCGGCATGGAAAGCTTGCGGGTAAACCTCGTATCGCTAGCCCAGTCGGCAAGCAGGTAATGCTTGCGGTGGCTGTAATCGATAATTCCATCCTTGTAGCGGATGTTCTGCAGCACCTTGAAAAGGGAATCTTCACTTGTGGCTAGCGCCATAGCCAGGGTGTGCTCGATATAGGTCACGCAATCTACGGAATCCATATAGACTAGCGGTTTCGTCTCGATGGAATCCAGGTACCCCTCGCCCATGGGCCCAAGCAGATAAGGCGTTCCTTCCATCTTGCGGGAGAAATATTCCAGGCGAGCGTCCAGACCGCGGATGTTCTGGGCGTCGAGCCACATCTCCTTCATCTTGAGGAGCGACGCATAATCGTCGTTGGTCTGGGCAATAAGGCGCATCCAAAGGGTGTCCAGCACGTCTTTCAGGGTGGCGTCCTTGTTCTTGCCAGTTTCGTTTAGGTACATGGCCACCGTCAGGGTGTCACCGTCCATAGGGAACAGGTAACCCACCAGGCCGTGGGCCTCGCCAATGAACCCCGTCTTGAATCGGGTAAGCCACGTGTATTTCAGGTCCGTCATGCGCTTGGCGCCCGTACCCACCTTCGGGCCTGCAAAGCTGTTCATGTAGAACTCGCCTCTGGGGTGCCGGGCCATCTTGGCCAGCAACTGCGTTTCTACGGAGGGTTTCAGCTTATTCTTGGGCGAAAGACCACTTCCGTCCCAGACTTCAAAATCATCGAAACTCAGGCCCATTTCCGTAAGGAACTTTTCTTCCAGTTTCTTTCCGTTCTCTACGTTGCCCTTGCCGAGAATCTTGCCGCCCATGTTGCGGAAAAGACTTTCGGCGTGGTAGTTCTGGCTACGCTGATTGATTTCGTCTAGAATACTCAGGAATGGCGCCGCCGAAAAGATGAACCGCTTGATTTCGATGCCCTGGGGAATGTCATGGTTCTCTTCGAAGACAATGCCGTTTTCCTTGAGCATGTGCATGAACGCCGCACGGAAATACCCCACGGGGTTACGGATAGGGAGCACGAGACTTGCGGAATCCACGTCCATGCCGATAGTTCCACCCAGGGTAATCACGGACTTGTCAGGTTCCAAGGCCCAAGTCCATTTTCTCTTTTTTCCGGGAACGGTCTTCAGGTCATTCTTGACTGTCACGTAGCCCACGTCAGGCACAATAGAGACGATAGCCGAATCCCCTTCCTTTTCGCCGGGCTTGAAACGGACCATGGTGCAATTGTCGTTAAAGTCCAGCGGGGCGATTTCGGCACCGTACCAGGCGTCGTAAAAATTCTTGCGCCAGTGTTCCGCTTTCCAGGGGCCGTCATAAAAGCCCGTATCCAAATCGATGGTCCCGCGGATGGTATCGATTCCTAGAGCATGGATGGAATCCACCATGGCGTCTATCATGTCGAAAGGATCCGCATAGTAGCGTCCCGAAAAATTCGGATCCCCTTCACCGCGAATCTGCACCGAGCCCAGGAACTTTTTCTGTTGGACACTTCCCATCAAAGAAATTTTCGTTTCGGGAGCATAGTCCAGGGGCAAAAAGTGCAGGGCCGTTGCCGTGGTCAAGGTTTTGAGGGTGCTCGCCGGAGTAAACTTTTCTTCGCCGCGGATGTTCGCCAGTTCCTTACCGCTCTTGAGGGAGCGCACCGAAATTCCGAGACGGGAACCAGGCACAACAGAATCTACGTAGGTCTGGTAAGGCGCCAAGTCAATCCCGGCAAACAGCGGAGTTGCCGCAAAAGCACAGAACGCAAGGCAACGGAACAATTTCATCATCCGCTACTTCTTCCTGATAAGGGCCGACAGGGCCATGCCCGCGATGGCGGCAACAGCCGCAATGACCACAACCAAAACAAACACCCAGATGGAGCCTCCCTCTTCTTCGACGACAACCGTCATGGATTCAGGAGTCACTTCTTCTACAGGGGCGAACAGCAGACTCTTGATATGGGAAACGGCGCGGGCTTTGTCCAGCGTGTCGGCGAAGCCAAGAGACTTGTTGATCTTCTGGTGGGCATCCCAGAACAATTCCACCGCCTGGTCCTCCACAGCCTCGCGAGAAGAACCTTCCCTAAACAAGTCGCCCAAGGCATTGGAAAACTCTATCAATATTCCTTCGATAGCCACCCATTCCGGAATGTTCGGGAAAGACTTTCCGGTTTTCATGGTCTCGATAATCCTGGAATAGCGGGCGTCCTTGTCCCAGATGTTCACGATGCTTTCGTCGGCAGGCAAGAACCCGACCTGTCGGGTGTAGGCGTCCATATTGTCGGCCCGGAGCAGGTAGCAGAGAAGCCGTTCTGCAGCAGGCCTGTGAGCCTTGGGCAACACCAGATGGCTTCCGCCTACAAAAGAAACGATTCCCGAATGCCCCGCCAGAGGCTCCACGATGGTTATTCCGTCTTCGGCGATGGGCGAATCCTTGAGGCCGCCGTCCTTGCCTGCAATTTCCATCTGGCGGATAATTTCGGAGGTGCCGTACAGCACCAGCTGCCCGCCACCGATAAACCGTTCCGTTTCCTGCACGGAATTTTCGTCCAGACCGTAAGGGGAAATTTCCCTATCGGCAAAAATCCTGAGGTAGTAGGCCAACCCCTTGAGGGTCGTAGAATCCAGCAGGGCGCTGCGGTAACCTGCAGAAGTCTTCGTGATGAAATCTCCGCCAAAGCTCCAGATGAAGGGCGCCATGTGTTGCGGACCGGTCCAGTCCCCCTTTCCGGGCAGGGCGAAAGGCGCCACCTTGGCTGCACTATCGGAACCGCCAGCGGCGTTTTTCGCGAAAGCACGCAGCACACCTATAAATTCGGAGTAAGAATCCACCTCCTCTTTTTTCAGCGCAAGCTTTTTCCACATCTTCTCGTTGGCGTACAGGGCCCTCACGTCCACAAACCACGGGAAGGAATACACCAGGGAATCCTGGGGCAAGCGGGCCGCCTTGAAGCTCTCCCTAAAGAATCGTGTAGCCCCTACCTGTTCCAGGTAGGCGTCCAGAGGTTCAATCGCCCCGGACGAAGCAAAGAAAGGAACCCAGGTAGAGCCCAACTGCAAAACGTCCGGGCCATTGCCGTTCGCTGCCGCAGAATCTGCACTGTTCAGCGCCTTGGAAATTTCGGCAAAGGCTTCGCCCCAATTCAAGAACCTGATGCTTACAGGGATTTTCGTTTCGCGCTGGAACCGTTTGACAATGCGCCCAAGCGCCCGCTGGGAACCGATACCGTTGTCCATGACCCAAAGGGAAAGGGTATCGTCCGGAGGCGCCACCAGGGCTGGCTGCGATGCCAGAGAATGCACCGAGAAAAGGCACACCAGGGCAAGCGTCAAGACGGTAGAAATATTTTTTGCAAACCGGATCATTTGGCGAACCGTTTGAAATCCTCGAAGAAACTCGGGTAGGTCTTGTTCACGCAGGCGGGGTCCAGAATCTTGATGGACACACCACCCAAGGAAACAAGGCTAAAGCACATAGCCATGCGATGGTCGTTGTAAGTCTCGATGGAGGCGCTCTGCAAATCTTTCGGCGGAGTCACCGTGATAGAGTCCATCGATTCGCGAACTTCGGCGCCAACCTTGCGGAGCTCTGCGGCCATGGCGGCAATGCGGTCTGTCTCTTTCACGCGCCAGCTGGCGATACCCGAAATGGTCATAGGGCCGTCAGCAAAAAGCGCAAGCACGGCAAGGGTCATGGCAGCATCGGGAATTTCTACGGCGTTGAATTCGCCGAGACTCTTCAGCTTGCCCTTGGGGCCCGTGCATTCCACCCAGTCGGGGCCAAGCTTTACCTGCACGCCCATCCGCTCCAGCACATGCACAAAGGCAAGGTCTCCCTGGATACTTTCGGAGCCCATGCCCAAGACCTTGACGCAGCCTCCCGAGATGGCGGCGGCGGCCAGCGGGTAACTGGCAGAACTGGCGTCGCCTTCGACAGTGTAGTCCCCTGGGCTTTGGTAAACGCCCTTGGGCACGTAGAAATCGGAAAGCCCTTCGTGCTTGACCTCTATCCCGAAACGTTTCATCACGTCCAGGGTCAAAAGCACGTAGGGCGCCGAAATCAATTCTCCCTCTACATGAATGTGCAAGGGTTCATTGCAATAGGGCGCACAAATCAAGAGGGCCGTCAGGTACTGGCTAGAAATATTCCCGCGCACAGAAACAGAACCGCCCTTAAGCCCGTCCGCCTTGATGCGGACCGGCGGATAACCTTCCGTCTCCTCGTAGGAGACATCCGCTCCAAGACTCTGGAGGGCTTCCACCAAATCCAGGATGGGCCGTTCCCGCATGCGTTCTTCGCCCCGCAAGACAAATTCCCCGTGACCAAGGGTCAGGGCCGCCGTCAAGGACCGCATGGCCGTGCCCGCGTTTCCGAGGAACAGTTCCACGGGAGCACCCGAACGCCCAGCGGGAGCATCCACGGGGCCAGCGTTTCCGCAGACTACCGCCTCCGAAAAATCTTCCGAAAACTGGATTTGCACGCCCAGCTTCTGCAGGGCCTCGCCCATGTAGCGGGTGTCGTCACTTTTCAGCAGGTTGTGCAACCTGGTTTTTCCGTTTGCCAGGGCCGAAATCAAAAAAGCGCGATTCGTGATACTCTTGGAGCCCGGTAACTGGATAGTCCCCTCGAAGGACTTGAAAGCGGGCAACTGCTCAAAACTCTTGCGGAACTGAAAATCTTCCATACGTAAAAATTATACATTTTTAAGACGGAGCCGATGGAGCTCCACTCCGCAAAAGAGGCAGCAAAGGCAGCCCCTGCAAACCAGAGCCGCGAGGAACCTATGGAACCAGAAATCACTACCAAGGAATTCGAAGTCCGCTTTTCGGATTGCGACCTCCACAGCCGACTGAAACTTTCCAACCTGTTCCTGTTCATGGAAGAAACCGCCATCGCCGACGCCGAGGCTAACGGTTTCGGCCTCTGGAAAATGATGAAGGCGGGCTACACCACCGTCATCACCCGCATCAAGCTCCGGATTTTGCACGTTCCCCTGTGGGGCGAAAAAATTTCCATTTCCACCTGGGCCAAGGAATTCTACAAGGACAAGGTGTGCCTCAAGGACTATTCTATCTTGGACGCCCGCGGGAACGCCATCGCCCAGGCCACATCGTCGTGGCTCCTGGTGAACCTCAAGACAGGCAAGTCCGAAAACCCGGCCAATAGCCCTTACCCCATCCCGCTGTTTCCGGGCAAGAACGCCCTGCCCGAGATGATGGACATTCTGGGCCCGAGTATCGCCCCCGCCGTGGTGCAACAGGAGACCGCCCACTACAGCGACCTGGACATGAACCAGCACGTGAACCACTGCCGATATGTAGATTGGGTCACCGACGTGCTCAGCAAAGAAGAAATCAAGGACCGGGGCATCCGTTCCATACAAATGAACTACATCCAGCAGATTCCCCTAGGCGAGAAGGTGAACCTGGTGCGTTTCAAGAACACCAACCACCACGCCTATATCTTTGGCATGAACGCCGCCGATATGACCAAGTGCCATTTCCAGGCCCGCATCGGGTTCAGGGACTAATCACGCCCATCCCCGGCCACAGTTCAAAGCTGGCGCTCCCGTCCTTATCCGTGCGGAAAAACCGCAGAGAATCGCCCAGCACGTATTTCAGCTTCTGCACGACCTGCTCCGACGGGTGGCCGTAAGGGTTTGTTGCCCCAACGCTTGCCACCGCATATTCCGGTGACACCTGCGCGAGGAACTGGAGACCGCTGCTGCCCGCTGACCCGTGATGCCCCACCTGCAACAAGTCCGCCGTTAGGGTCGGCGACAGCTCCAACAGACCCCGCTCCCCCAGGCTATCCAGGTCGCCAGTCAAGAGGGCCGAAGCCTTGCCCCGCACAACCTGCAGCACGACGCTCCCGTGATTTCCCGACACCACATCATAGTCCGTAGGCCACAGCACCCGAATGTCCGGCACCTCACCGAAACCGAGGTGGCTGCCACCAGACGAACCGGGCGCCAGCCCGAATTGTAAAGCGTCACCCCGCAGGAGCGTATCCACCGGAATTCCCCGCTTGTGAGCTATATACAGCACGCTATCCCGCCATAAACCGCCTGCCGTATCGGGCCCCACGAAAAGATGTTTCACCCGAATGTCCTTTAGCTCCACAAACCCGCCTACATGGTCCCGATGGTTGTGGCTCAACACTACCCACTCCAGTTCCCGGACGCCCCTGGCCCCGAGGCTGTCGGCCACTCCCACCGAATCGGGCCCCGCGTCATAGAGGGCGAACCGTCCGTCATGCTCCAGCAACACCGCAAGTCCCTGCCCCACGTCCAGCACTGTCACACGCAAGGGGCGTTCCTCCTCCCCCGCTTCGCTCACCCAGGTGCACCCCGCCGGCACAATGCAGCACAGGGCCGCAACAACGGCAACACATAAGGGCATCCTGGCCCAAACAACAAGATTCAGCAAAAAGCGAGCCATAAAACCTCCTAAAAAAAAGGCCCTTTACCTTTATAGACGCTTTTTTCGCCCCAAAAAAGCCTTGCTAAAAAAATTTTGCTATCTTTCCCGCACAATGGCGAACAAGCCTCTGGAGACACTATGCAGTTACCCAAGTACAAAAAGAAAAAGCGCATCAAGCTGAAAATCTGCCAGGAACCTGGCTGCGGCCGCGAGTTCTGGGGCCACCCCATCGCCAAGTACTGCGAACTGCACCGCGACATCAAGCAGCGCCAGAAGCAGAAGAAGAGCATGGACAGCATCGAGTCCAAGAACATCATCTTCCGCCACAACTATACGGAGTCCATGGACCTCACCTTCAAGTGCTGTCTGGAAGGCTGCGACGAAAAGTTCACCATCAAGGTGTTCCCCAAGCAGACGGTTTACCCCCGCTTCTGCATGGAGCACCGGAACGACTTCAAGCGGGAAAACTTCCTGCGCATTATTGGGCTCACACTCATGGTGGGTGTAGCTCAATTGGTTAGAGTCCCAGATTGTGATTCTGGATGTTGTCGGTTCGAGTCCGGTCACCCACCCTCAAAAATCCCGCGAGAAATCGCGGGATTTTTATTTGCAACAAACGGAACCAACCTATCATCCGCACCGGTTTACTTCTTCAAAAGCACACCACTGCGCACCACCCTGTCATTCAACAACAGCACACCAATGTAAGGTCCATCGGCAATTCCATCAACAACGAGAGTTTCGCGATAGGCGCCAACTATCCGATGTCCCAAGTCCAGGGAACGCACCTCACGTCCCTGCATATCCACGAGTGTAAACCTTATGGTCCCTGCAGCCGGCATATCATAGCGAAGAACCAGAAGGGACCCCTTAAACAAAGCACCGAACCCTAATCCGGAGACAGATTCAAATTCATAGATACCAGAAGGCCTCTCAACATCAGCATTCTCTGTAGTGGACCTCTCAATGTTCAAATCCACTACGGCCGGCGCCCCCCAGAGAGTATCGGAGCCTAATAACACACCTACATGGTACAATAGTTGGAACTTTCCCGAAAGTGTTTTCGTTTTTTCCAAGGAATCAAGTAGAAACTCGTCTACAGGGTCCATTTTTAGCACCTTTACCGCAGTCATATCCATTTCAATGGCTTCTTCAAGCAACTTACTGTAGACTTTCTTTACTTGGAATTCGCCTTCTCCAAACGTTAGTTCGATGTTGCTTACAACAGGTGGATTGGGCATACCTCGAAGAAGCGGATAGGTGACTCCTTCCTTGATGAACCATACTGAATCAAAATTGAACTTATCAAAAGACATTCTCGTACGCATTTCATCAGGCGTAAGACCACTTCCTATCTCCAATGAATCAACGCAATTGTCCGCAAGGTAATAGAACTCGTCCACAGGCTGCGATAGCGAAGCCATGCCACCGCAATAGTTTATTTCGTTCCTTACAACATTACCCGCGACATAGCCCCTAAATCGAGCAATAGGGGTATTAATTAGGGCATTCGCACCATTGATCAAATACACATTACCCGTTGAATAACAATCTTCTATTACAGATTGGTTCACTCCAACAAAAGCCGAGCTCCCAGTGACATCACCTACCGAATAGGATTGTTTAACAGAGCCATTATTAACTCCAACAAAGCCTGCACCGCCATGAACATCTCCTTTCGCAAAAGATCGTTCAATCAAGCCATCATTCCAACCAACAAACCCACCTGAACTCACTTCTGAGGCCTGGACATTCCCTGTCGCAAAGCACTCAGAAATAGCCGTTTTGTTCAGGCCAACCAAACCGCCGACATACTCCTTGCCAACAACATTTACCGACGCATGTAACCCCCTCATATTTTTACCATAAGCCTTGCCAATCGCTCCACCTACGTAGGCGCTAGTCTGTGCATCTATGGTACCAGTCACTGTTGAGCTCGAAATATTTCCGCTATCGGTCGCTACAATTCCTCCGACTCCGTCCCCGCTCTTTGCCTTAACATCTATACTTACAGTTGCAGAGTCAATCTGACCTTCGACAGTATTCAACGCGGCAATACCGCCTATGGGGCCAGTAGCATCATTCGCCTTCACCTTAGCTGAAACCCGTTTAACAAGACCCCTATTGACTAACGCAATCCCAGCCAATTGCCATGAGCCCTCCATCCATTCTGCATCAACATTTACATCAATGATAACCCCATCATTTATTTCGGCAATCCCCGCAATAGAACCTCCCTTAAAGGCCCCCTTGACAGCGCAACTTTCAATTCGCCCCTTATTATCATAAACAAGACCTGCCCCATGATAAATATTACTTAGTAGCGCGTCCACATCTACATAGCTTATTGAGCCCATATTCACAGACGCCAAAGCCCCAACATGTTGGAGTCCACTTTCTCCAGTGGAAAACTCATACTTTTTGAAAGACAAGCTATCAACCATACCAGTTGTCGCAATCGTGTCTATGAACCCTTTAGGTTCATTGTCCATGTAATTCATAAAAAGACCGTTGATGCGGTGGCCACCACCATAGAGTTTTCCACTAAACAGTCTCGAAGTATCTTGAGACGTGTATCCGCCAAGAACGACTCCACTGCAATCGCAATATTCTTCATATATGTCAATTTTTCCAATAGGCTTAAACCCCGTACCTCGACCGCTAAAACGGGCTTCCGTCTTGGACACAGATGCGTCAATGTCGTTAACAACACGATAAATTGAGGAAAGTTTGTATTTCCCATATCCGATGGATTTTAAGTCTCCGTATGTTTTAATAAGAAAAGGATCATCTTCGGTACCCGAACCTTTCATCTTTAACATCGTCGAGTCTACAGTCAAATTCGGATAAACTTTCTCCTTCATCGTTTGGGATATGGGATAAGCACTTCCCAACCAAGACAGGTAAGGGTATGTCGTATCAGCAACGATTTTCCAAGTGTTTTCAATGTCCCAACCTTCATAGTTTTCTTTTGATACCATTTGCCGCGTGTTGCGAAGTTCTCCCGCAGCCGTCACATTGACAAACCAAAGGCTACTGTCGTAATAGGCCAACACATAGTCTGATCCTTTATCAGAGCCTACAAGACCACCCCATTTTGAATTTCCCTGAACTTTACCAGCCGCAAAGGAGGTCCTCACCGTCGCATGGTCAGAATTGCCCACCAAACCACCAACATTCCTTTCACCCACAACATTTGCGATAGAATAACAATCCGAGACAACCGCATCGTCTAGACACCCAACAAGGCCACCCACATACTCCTTACCAGAAACCAAGAATCTCGACGCACTTCTTTCTATGATTCCCGAAGTCTTTTTCCCAACAACAGAGCCAACATAGTTATCACCCATGACATCGTTTTTTACAAAAATATTCTCAACTACAGCTCCGTTATCAACGCCTGCAAGAGTGCCAACATAGTTCTTGCCCCGAACAAAGCCCTTATCACTACTGTCACCATGCGTATAGTCTTCGCCAAAGTAAGAAGTTGTATCAAAAACGATTCCAGTCACCCTAGCATTTTTTGCAAGTGCGCGAAAAAGGCCCACAGAATCCTCATCAGAGCGGTTAATATTCAAGCCCGCAATAATCTTATTATCGCCAATAAAAACACCACTAAATTCACCAATTGGTTCAAAACCCTTACATATAGAGCCATCAGCATTGCAATTTTCCCTTTTTGAAAGAGATGCATCGATATTGCCCATTAACTTGTAATACTTATCAAGAGTGTATTCGTATTTTCCGATATACTTAAGTTCTTCATAATTGTGAATTTGGTAAGGATTTCTTTCTGTTCCCTTACCCGCAAGAAAATTTACCGTTCCATCATCATCAAGCTTTCCCGGCTCCATCTGACCCATACCCTTAAAATACGGATATGAAATATCCTCCTGAATTTCCCATACGGCATCAAAATCGTATGTACTGTATGTTTCTTGTTTCAGCATACTCGCTGTCGGAAGTCCGCCACTTTCTACCTGAGCTACTGTTCCATCAAAGAAACAGCTACTCGGATCCAAAGCACCATATAGCGCAGACGCAGCCAGGCCTCGTCCGTCGGGAGCTTTAATCATACTTGCAGAATAAACACGACGAACAATCGGTGCATAAGATTCAACATAACCGAAAACGCCGCCGACATATTCATATCCTTTTATGACATTGATGGAAAAGGCATCATTTATGGAAGCGGACAAGTCACCAACCACTCCGCCAATATAATCATCACCCTTGATATTTCCCGTTGTTGCAACAATGGCAATATTCCCTCCAACAGCTTCCCCAATCAAACCGCCCACAAAAGATTCGCCCTCCACATCTCCATTGAGCGAAATCACATTCGTAACTACGGAATTCTTTGTTGATCCCGCCATGGCTCCAACGAACCAACAACCTGTAACTTTCACGTTCATTAATTTCAAATTTTGAATCACGGCATTTTGCGCATATCCAAAAAAGCCCGAAAAATCACGTTTTTCATTTCCTATCTGTAGGTTTCTGATAGTATGTTTTTTTCCATCAAAACCACCTACAAACGCATGAACACTGTCACCAATGGGTTCAAATTTCTGACCAAGACCATCAATATCCGCAGTCAATTCATAATTTGCCTCAAGTGGATATGCAATATGATTTCCGATTTTCTGAAGTTGGGCAAAAGATGAAATTTCAATCTTATTCGGAACCGCCATATAACTAGATGTTCCCCAAACGGTATCCCGCCCGTTCACCGCTCCAATCCTATACCCGTAATAAAGCGAGTCACTGTCGCCGGAATCACCAGAATTATTCCTTTGAGCCCACCCAAGCCACTTACCAATAAGTTCTCCATCCACATCTACAAGTGAAGCGACCAACGGATTTTCTTGCCATTTTGCAGCAGCTGTCGGAATGGCAATCGGAACTTGCGACTTTTTCGAAAATGGATTTATGTCCAAATAGGGGAAAGACCTGCCTTCGTCAATTGCCCAATAGTGATATTCATCATAACCCAAGGTACTCCAATCCACAAACGATGTAAAACTCATCATTTCTGCCGTTGAAAGACCAACCCCACCCGCACTAGCATCAAGGCCTGAAATTTCAACATTCCAATACGAACTTACAACCGCATTGTTTCCCGAGACACTCCCCACAAGCCCACCAACAGCCTCATCTCCTTGAACTACGCTAGCCGCATAAGAATACCTAACAGAACCAGAACCAACAGCACCGCCAACATATTTACTTCCACGTACTGTACCTATTGCATAGGAGTTTTCGACCTTGCCCATTCCAACAAGGCCTCCTACATAATCCGTTCCTTCAACAGTTCCATGGATATAAGAAAAATAGGCGTCGCCCTTGCCAACAATTCCACCGATTTTTTCATCAAAAGAAACGCCCGATGAACGAATCAGATCCATTGTGGAAAAACAACTATAAACCGTTCCGTTTCCAGAGATTCCTCCTACTTCGTCTACTCCCGCTTCTGTAGGCGTAATCGTACCATGGGACTGAGATAGATACGCATCACCAAATCCAACAATTCCGCCGGCTCCTTTTTCCATGACGATGATATTCACATCAGCAGAGGCATGGTTAATCGCTACGTCTGATTTGCCTGCAATTCCACCAACCCCCCACAAGCCCTTGATTTCTCCCTGAAAAGACACATCTTCGAGGACAGCCTGTCCTCCAGAAGGGGATACGACTTCACCAGCAATGCCACCGACATAGCTTCGCCCCAATACGAATCCATTCGTTATATGCACATTTCTGATGGAACCCGTCTGCTTGGCCGCAACACCTGCAACATGGTCAAATCCCGTTATGCGTCCCGTTACACGAATATGGTCAAAATTCAAATTGGCAACAGAGCCACCCAAATAAGAAATAAAAGCGACATTCGCCTCACAAGGAAACCAAATAGTCAGATTGGAAATAGTGTGGTTTTCTCCGTTAATCGTGCCCCCAAATATGGTACTAGCTGCAGCGTCTTTATTCATACCGATAGGAACAAAGCCGTTACAACCGTCCTCATTACACATTTCGTCCATTGAAGCCGAAGCATCAATATCGCCTGTCAAAACATAATTTGAGGAATAGAGGTAAACACCCTTGCCTATGGCCTTCAAATCTTCGTAATCTTCAATCTGAAATGGATTTTCAGAGGAGCCATCCCCCGCCATAAAACCATTTGCCGCAAACAACTGGCCTACGAACAGCAATATGGCTACACCGAGAAATGTTTGGATTTTCACGCACATATTTTTAATTTAGAAAATATCAATCAGAAAAGCCTTCAGCCCAAAAACATAAAAACCCATTATACTGAATTATTTTTCACTGAATTTTTTTTCAGTATAGTATTTTGAAAGATAAAATCAAGAGCCCGTGAATGTTTTATGACGGAAATAATGGTCCAATACAAAAAGGAGCCCCCGGCAATTGCCGAGAGCTTTCCTTTGCGTAACGTTAGTCTGAGATGGCCACGCCCTCACGGGCTCGCCATGACACCCTCTGTGAGCAACAAACGCCTCGTATTAACGAGGCGTGGTTGCGAGAGCGAGGGCTAACCAGAGAATCACTTCCCGAATTTAGCCCGAGCGGTCGTTTAAGAGAGCCTAGAAATCATATAACCGGCGCAGACTGCAGTACCGATCACGCCGGCCACGTTGGGGCCCATGGCGTGCATCAGCAAGAAGTTCTGCGGGTCATACTTGGCACCTTCCACCTGGGAAACACGTGCGGCCATCGGCACGGCGGACACGCCTGCAGAACCGATGAGCGGGTTCACGGGGTTCTTGGGGGAGCACCAGTTCATGATCTTCGCGAGGAAGAGGCCGGCAGCCGTCGAGAAACCGAAGGCCACAACGCCCATGGCGATAATCATGAGGGTCTGCGGCTTCAGGAAGATGTCGGCAGACATGGTGAGACCCACGGATGTTCCGAGGAAAATCGTCACGATGTTCATGAGTTCGTTGGAAGAAGTCTTCACGAGACGTTCCACAACGCCGGCTTCCTTGAAGATGTTGCCCAGCATGAGCATGATGATAAGTGCAGAAGCGTCGGGCACCACCAGGATGCAGACGATCATCACCATCACGGCAAACACGATGCGTTCGGCCTTGGACACCTTGCGGAGCGCCTTCATACGAATCTTGCGTTCCTTGTCGTTGGTCATGAGCCGCATGATAGGCGGCTGGATGAGCGGGACAAGGGCCATGTAGGTGTAGGCCGCCACGGCGATAGGTCCAATCAGGTGCTTTGCAAGTTTGTTCGCAGTGAAGATGGAGGTGGGACCGTCGGCGCCGCCGATGATACCGATGGAGGCCGCTTCACCAAGAGTAAAGCCACCGAAAGCCACGGCACAGAACATGGTCGCGAACACGCCGAACTGGGCGCCACCGCCGAGAAGCAGCGTGCGGGGGTTGGCGATAAGCGGTCCAAAGTCCGTCATGGCGCCCACGCCCAAGAAGATGATGGGCGGGAAGAGTTCCAGGTGGATACCCTGGCTGATGTAGTAGTAGAGGCCGGCAGTCGGCGTGAACATACCTTCGATGCTCCAGCCGCCATCGTAGAACCCGGCGCTCGGGATATTCACCGCCAGCGCGCCGAGGGAAATCGGCAAGAGCAGCAGCGGCTCGTACTTTTTGACAATCGCCAAGTACATCAGTACGAAACTCACGATCCACATAATCACCATGGGGCCGGTGACGTATGCGAATCCGGTATCGCAAGCGAACTCGACGACCGAATTTAAGAGTGAACTCATTTATCTGTACCTCTTAGGCGATGGTCATGAGGGTCTGGCCGTCGACGACGGTATCGGTTTCCTTGACGGCGATGGAGTTCACGGTACCGGCGCAAGGAGCCACCACCGGGTTTTCCATCTTGAGGGCTTCGATGATAGCCACTTCCTGGTTGGCTTCAACCTTATCGCCAACCTTGACCTTCAGCTTGAACACGGAACCGGCCAGCGGGCACTTCACTTCGGTACCACCGGCAGCGGCAGGGGCTGCGGCAGGAGCGGCAGCGGGGGCAGCGGCCACGGGAGCAGCAGGAGCTGCGGCAACGGCGGAATCAAGAACTTCTACTTCGACGTCGTAGGTCTTGCCTTCGAAACTGATACGGACTGTTTTCTTCATTTTGATTTTTCCTGGCTTTAAGCCTGTTGAGTTTTAAAAGTTTGCCTTACTTGACAATCGTCCAAGCAGGGGAGTTAATGTTTCTGTAGGCGGTCACGCGGCAGGGCTGACCAATGGCCTGGGTCGCAGCGGCGGTCACCAGGGCAAGGAACTGATCGTTGGTCATGCCGGGGTGTTCTTCCAGGGCGGCCACGGCTGCAATGCCGAGGAAAGCCTGGAGCTGCTTGTTGGTGAAGCCCGGGTGGACGCTCTTTGCGTTCGGGTCCCAGTCACAGTGGGCAGGGCCGATGGTCTTCGGGGCGGCGGCGGCAGCAGGAGCAGCCTTGACCGCAGGTGCCGGAGCCTTAGTCTTGTTGAGACCCAGCTTCGCCATAATGAAGCTCATGAGGTAGCAGAGCACCGTGAGGCCAATGATAACCACCATCACCACTATGAGGCCGGTGGCCTGGAATTCAACCAGAGAACCGATACCGAAGGTGTCGGCTTCGCCCTTGCAGCCCTGTTCGGTGGAATATTCGCCCTTGCAGTAGGTGGAACCCAGTTTCGCCTTGGCGATGGGGAGCACCTTGTGGCCAGCAGCGTTCTCGATAGAATCGCGGACATCGCGGGCAAGCACTGCCTGTTCGTAAGTCTTGTAAAGCACGGCGTGGTTGCCAGCATGGGTTTCCACAATCTTATAGACCATGGAATCGTCCATGTGGGGCATGGAGAGCTGTGCCTGCACCTGGGCTGCATCGGAAGCCTGCATCAGGGCGAGCTGTTCGTCGAACTTGCCCTTCACCTGTGCTACAGGTTCGCTTGCCACAAGCGCCGGTTGTTCAGCAGCTTCAACGGCGGCTGCGACTGCTGCATTCTGAGGTGCAGAATCCACAACCTGGGCCGAGGAATCAGCTGTGAGTTGTTCTGTTTCGTTCATATTGGAATCTGTCCATTTAATTAAGTGAACTGTTAATAAAAATCAACGGGGGGAAAGATAGTAATTAGGGGCCATGGATTAGGGGTCTAGGATTAAGAAAATGACGGGAAGGACGTTCTTTTTCACGAAAGCCTGTGCTGACGGTTTGCGGTTCAAGCACCAAAACTGCCATTTTTTTCCAAAAGATTTGGCACGACGAGATCCACTTCCACGAAATCCCAAAGGCGCACTGAGCCGCCCTAGGGCTCATTCAATCGTCAAGATGTTGCTGAAGCCAGTCACCTTGAAAATGTCGTTAATGTCGGAATTCACATTCTTCACAATCATCTGTCCCTGCTTGCTCATGACCTTCTGGGCCATAAACAGGATTCGAAGTCCTGCCGAAGAAACGTAGGCCAGATTCTGGAAATCAAACACCAGGGTTTTCACCCCGTCCAGCTTGCCCACGACTTCCGCTTCCAGCAGCGGGGCCGTCAAGGTATCCAGGCGTCCTTCAAGGGCAAGGGTCAGCTTATCGTTTTCAGTAGTCTTGGTAATCTGCATAAGATTGTTCCTTTTTTATTTACAAAGTCTTGGTGATGGCTAGTTCGTTCTTGTCGCCGTTCCTGCGGTAACAGACACTATCCATGGTCTTTTTCACAATGAATATCCCGAGGCCCCCGATTTCACGCTCCTCGAGAGGGAGCGTCACGTCAGGGTCCGCCTGCTTGATAGGATCGTAGGGTTTACCGTTGTCGATAAAGGTAAGCCTTGCCGAAAGCGTCGCCTTTCGGACTTCCACAATCAAGGTCACCTCGGTAGCTCCCGAGAACTTGACAATGTTACTGTAGATTTCATCGATGGCGATATTGATTTGCATCTGGGACTTCATGGAGCCTTCCATGGGAGCAAGAATCCCTTCCACAAACGCCGTCAGAATATCCTGGTTCTCGGGTACAACATCTACAATCTTTTCGTAACGTTCCCAGGCGTCCTGCATCTGCAATTTCTTTGCTCCGTCCATAGGCGTGAGGATATCCTGTACAAAGGACTTGAGAGCGCCCTTGTCATTTTCGGCCACGTTCACCGTCTTTTCGTAGCGTTCCCATACGGGTTCGTCACTTCCGTTGAACTTGATTGCAAGCATGGTAATGTCATCGAACTGCGGAGCCTTCTGCACAAAGCCGTCCAGCTCCCTCTTGACCTGCGTGCACGTGTCAGAAGTGTTCTGCCGGCCTCCCCTTTTCAGGGCATCCAGAAGCCTGTCGTTGCCAAACAGTTCATCCTTGTCGTTGGTCGCTTCGGTCACACCATCGGTATAGAGGAACAGGGTATCGCCTTTCTTGAGGTCATAGGTCTGCTTGGTATATACGGTATCTTCCATAGCCGCCATGACCAGTTCCGAGCGGCTAGGGATAAACTCTACCGAGCCGTCTTCGTGGCGGACCGCAGGAGGATTGTGTCCGGCGGAGGCAAACTCCACATGCCCCGTGCGCAGGTCGATAATACCCGCCCAGACCGTTACGAACATCATCAAATTGTTCCGCTTTGCCAGGGCATAGTTCGTTTTGTTGAAAGCATCCACTACAGACTTCAAGTTCTTCGACATGGTACGGAGGATTATTCGAGCCACCATCATGAACAGAGCCGCAGCGACGCCCTTTCCGGAAACATCGCCCACCACCACGCAAAGATGGTCGTTGTCTATCTTGAAGAAATCGTAGAAATCGCCTCCCACTTCCTTTGCGGGGAGCAAGAAGGGGGCTAGTTCATGGCGGTCGTCTTCGGAATTTTCGTCGCGCTCGGCTCCGGGCAACATGGAAAGCTGGATATTGCGGGCAAGGTCCAGCTCCCGCTCAATCCGTTTCATGTCCTTCTCTTTTTCAATATGCGCCTTGAGCGTAGAAAGCATATTCGAGAAAGCCGTCGCAAATTCCGCCACCTCGTCACGGCCAGAAACCTTCGGAATATCCACATCGAAATTTCCACCGCCAAGTTTCTTTGCCGCAAAAACGAGCTCCTTGAGAGGCTTTGCCACTCTGAAAGAAATCAGCAAGATGATGACAAGGATAACGCCATAACCACCCAGGGCAAGTATCAAGAAAAGCTTGCGGGTGTCTCTCTGGTCTTGTAAAAACTTCTGGACGGGCCACACCACCATAAAGGTCCAATTGTTGGAGTTGATTTTGGTGTAGTAAACGGCCGATTCTTCTCCGCCGGCCACCGTTCCCATAAACAGCCCGCTTGGGTCCCTATTTTTCCTGTCAAAGTCAACGGTGCTGTTGCCGCGGATTTCCTTGACCACTATTTCACGATTTCTTTTCCCTTGGGCAATGCTTTTAGGGTAAGCGACAGCCACATTATTTTCCGAGGTGATCAGGGCATAGCCCCCGTTGGAAACGGGAATCGTCGCGATTTCGACTTTAAGGAACTCGATAGACATATCGACGGCCAGAACACCCGCCAAAACGTCATCGCCATTTTTATCCTTCTGGAAAATAGGGACTGTGTAGACGGCAATGGGTTCGGGAACGAACTCACCGATAAAAGGTTCTTGCCAACGGCTGGTCTTACCTTCCTTGGTGCTGGAATACCATTCCTTGTCCTGGTAATTGGCTCCCGTAACCAGGCGGATTTCGTTTTCGGTAAAGCGGGCAAGACGCATGAATTCGCCCTTGGGAGTTTCCGGGCCCATGCCAGGTTCATAGGCCAGCACCACAGCCACAATCTGGGGAATCAGGTTACGGGCGTTGGTAAGGGAATGCAACAGGAAGGTATCCAAATCCGCCTTGGACATTCTCCTCTTGCCCAGGGTTTCTGCAATGTCATCACCCACAAGTTTCCCTGAATTGAACAGCTTGTCAATGTAGTTCACATTGGCCCGGCTGGTTTCCTCACCGTTTTCAATGGTAATCTTGTTCAGTATATCATGAGTCTTTTGGCCCATGATGGCAAAAATCAAGCCAAACACGACCGTAATAGCCGCCAAGATCATCATGGACTGCTTAAAGGCCAGCCCTCGGAAATTAAAACCCATAAAGAACCTCTTAATATCTACAGATAGGTTAAGGTCATTGGACAAAATGTATATAAAACACATCCAAAGTAAATGGACTGACCGGGCAAAAACCCTAAAATTGGAGCCACCCCGTAGGGAGTGCCGTCACGGGAACAATCCGTCGGACAGTCTGGCCGTCGCTGCCGACCACTACCCCCATCCCGGTCAAAAAATTCATCCAACGCTGGGGCGTAAATTTCAGGCCGCAAAAGTGCGTAAGGCAGGGCACCACCCAGGCGTCGTGGGTCACGAACACGTTAACGCGGGCATGCCCCTTTTCAAGCATCATGGAAAGCATCTCCTCGGAGCGTTCCGCCAGGGGGTAAAAGGGTGCGTCCGCGTCTTGCGTTTCCGTCACTTCAGCATCGCGGGAATTGGCCGCCAGCCACTCGCAGATACCCTCGTAAAACCCTGCCCGCAGCACAGCTTCATAGGCGGCGTAATTCTGAACAAAGTATTCCGCCAGGCAGTCCAGCTTTTCTACCTCGGGAGCCTCGACACCACAGCCCTTGCCGATATATTCCGCAGTCTCTACACAACGCCCCACAGGGCTAGAGAAAAAGCACACATCGGCAGGCGATTTGCCACTAGCAGAGACAACCCGGCCCAAACCAAGGGCTTGCTCCCGCCCACGCTCCGTCAGACCCACGTGGGCGCCATAATCCGGATCGTTTGGCGTGATATGGTTCCGTTCACCGTGCCGCACCAGCAAGCAAACCCGCTCGTCGGGAGCGAGAGATTCAAAGAAGTCCTGGGCGCTTACAAAATCGTTTGTCATCGGCTTAGAAAATCATTATCCACAGCAAGTGACCAAGCACAAAGCTCACGATACCCAGCACAAAGCCGCACAAGATGTCCGTCAGCCAGTGCACGCCAAAGTACACCCGCAAGAGTCCCCAGGTCAAGGGCAAAATCAGCATAACCCAGCCGTACCGGGGCACGCCGTAAAAGACGGCACTGGCCACTGCCAAGTTGTTCATGGTGTGGCCCGAGGGGAAACTGTACTTGTCCAGGGGCGGCACCTCCGCCTTGATTTGCGGATTTGCGGCAAAGGGGCGAGGCCGCTTGGTGTTCAGCTTTACCACCTCGTAAATAATGAGGCTTACCGCCAGGGCCATCAGGGCCTGCCACAAAATGGGCAAAAACTTCTCCCAACCCACCATCACGAGAACGAACAGCGCAAAGGCGCCCCAGATGTAGCCGTCACCAAGCCGCACATAAAAACGGAGCCGGTCGTTTACCTTCTCCGAGAAATGCCGGTTGGTCCAATAGACCGACACCCGGTTGTCAAACTCTGCGATTTTCTTGAACATCGCCTTGAATTTAGTTTTTTTCGCACCCCAAAAGCCAACACCAAGCCAAAATGCTATTATTCCCAATGCTAATTAAAATATCCGGTCTAGATCCTTCGACTTCGTCCTACGGACTCCGTTCAGGATGACGCCCCTAGCCCCTAGGCCCTAAATCCTAACCCCTAAGTAACAATGCGCGTACTCGTTCTTAATTGCGGCAGCTCCTCGGTCAAGTTCGCCGTCATCGACACCCAGACCAAACAGTCCATCTCCAGCGGCCTCGTCGAAAACATCGGCGTGAACGGCCATGTCAAGGCCAAGGGCCCGGTCGGAAACATCGATTTCAATTTCGACTGCCCGACTCACGCCGAAGCCGTCGCCGAGGTACAGAAGTTCCTCGCCGAACAGAAGCTCACCGACACCATCGAAGCCATCGGCCACCGCGTGGTGCACGGCGGCAAGTACGTCAAGAGCGAGAAGGTAACGCAAGAAGTCATCGACTACATCCGTAGCATTACCCTGTTCGCCCCGATGGAATGCGCCACCAAGTTCTTCCCGGGCCTCCCGCAGGTCGCCGTGTTCGACACCGCCTTCCACCAGACCATGCCGCGCAAGGCTTACCTCTACGGCATCCCCTACAAGTTCTACGAAGAAGACAAGATCCGCCGCTACGGCGCCCACGGCACAAGCCACCGCTTCGTGACCGGCGAGGCCGCCAAGATCTTGGGCAAAAAACCGGAAGACTGCTGCTTCATCACGGCCCACCTCGGTAACGGTTCCAGCTGCTCCGCCATTTTGAACGGCCAGTGCGTTGACACCACCATGGGCTTCACCCCGCTCGAGGGCCTCATCATGGGCACCCGCTCCGGCTCCCTTGACCCGGCCATCCTCTTCTTCATCAGCAAGAAGTACGGTTACGATATCGACCGCCTCGACAAGCTCGTGAACAAGGAATCGGGCCTCCTCGGCCTCTCCGGACTTTCTAACGACATGCGCACCCTGACGCAGGCCGCAAGCGAAGGCCACGTCGGCGCACAGATCGCCCTCGAAACCTTCGCCTACAGGCTCACCCGCGAAATCGGCGGCATCGCCATGGCACTCCCGCGCATCGACGCGCTGGTGTTCACCGGCGGTATCGGCGAGAACAGCAAGCTTGTCCGCAAGATGGC
>OMSO01000056.1 GCA_900313675.1 uncultured Fibrobacter sp. | reverse complement strand
CTCCGCGGCGGCATTCAGCTTGTCCAGTTCGTCGCGGAATATAAAACATTCGCGCTTGCCGCGGGGCATGTTCACGTAGCATTCGAAGTAGTAGCGGCAGAGAGTCGCGATTTTGGTGCCTGCGTTTTTGGCGAAGGAATTCGCGAAGTTCGCAAAGCTTTCGCCTGCCTGGTTCAGCGAGAACTGTAGCGGTGGCACATTTTTGTACAAAGTATCGTCGGTGCCAATTCTGGTCGGGTCGGGCGGCGTGAATTCCGCATAGCGGGCGAGTATCCTGTTGCAAAGATCGCTCAGGCTCTTGAGTCCGTAATCTTCGGTGTCCAATTCCATTTGCGAACGCAGCAGGTGCGATGCGGCGACTTTTATTTTTTGCGATACGTTGATCATGTCATAAAGATACATTTCAAAACGCCCAAAAGGAACCCCAGCGCTCTAAAAACGAAAGTTCCAGAAAAAAGGCGGCATTATAAAAATTACTGCGAAATTTTGCTGTTTTCGCTAGTCCACGAATCCATAAAAGTTCCTGCCTGTAGAACAAAAAAATAATGCCTGTTTGAGCAATCGCCATCCGAGGCTAAATTAGTAGGGATTCCCGCCTTGCTTCGACAACGCTCAGCACAGGTTGCGGGAATGACAAGGAGGCCGTTATGGCAAAGAAAGAAGAAATCGAAATTGAAACCGAAGAACCGTCGAGCATCCTCGACGACATCTACGACATTGCCCACGACATTTTCCCGGAGGCGACTGAAAGGTTCCACAGGAAGGTGGGCGATATGCTGGAGAGTGCCGCCAACTACATCGAAAACATCACGCCCTCGTGGGAAGCGGGTTGCGACCGCATCTTCAACAAGGTGATGAACTTTTTGGACGGTGCCGAGGAATCAACCATGAAGGCTATCGATAGGGTGCAGCATAGCCCGGTGGGAGCTGCCATCGACCAGGTGTACAAAAGAAACCACCGCGAAGCATGACAGCTTGCGGATGGAGTCATAATTTTTTATAATGGTCAAACAAAAAGGAACCTATTTTGTTTGACCAGACCTCCATTCAAGTCCTATTGCAGCAGGGCAAAGCCCAGGGCATCTTTAGCAAGGCCGTGGCAGGTTTTGTACTGCCCGACGGTTCGCGGCACGTCGTTGCGCTGGACACTGCCGAAGACACCCTCTTCGACATCGCCTCCCTCACCAAGGTCTGCCCTACATCTACCTTAGCCCTGTGCAGCATTCTGCGGGGCGAACTGGATGTTGACGCCAAGGTCATAGACTTTATTCCGGAGCTGCACACCAATTATCGGGACGACATCCGGATTTTCCACCTGCTGACCCACAGCCTGGACTACCGGGTGCCCATGAAGACCCTCCGGACGCTCCCGCCCGAAAAGATTCTGGAGGCCCTGTTCACCTACCAGTTCCAGATTCCGCCGGGCAAGGCCTTCAACTACGGAAACCCGCCCAGCGTGCTGCTGGGGATCGTGCTGAACCGCCTCACCGGAAAGTCCCTGCAGCAACTGGGGCAAGAGGCATTTTTCGAGCCGCTAAAGATGGAGCGTTCCGGCTGGGACCCGCTGGAACGATTCCCCAAGGAGCAGATCATGCCCACGGAAGAATGCGAATTCCGGGGCCGCACCATCCAGGGGGAAATTCACGACGAAAGCGCCTGGGTGCTCCGGAAGCTTTTCCCCGTAGGTTCTGCCGGCATGTTCAGCACCGTCCCCGACCTGCTCCGCTTTGTGCAGATGGTCTTAAACGACGGCGTCTTCGAAGGCAAGACCGTGGCTCCGGCCGGACTTCTTGACCTGGTAAGCCACAACGCCTTCGCCCCGGAGGTGGGTGCAGAAACGGCCCTGGGCTGGGAGTTGAACGCCGAACGGTTCATGGGGAGCCGCCGCTCCCCCCGCACCTTCGGAAAAACCGGTTTTACCGGAGCAAGCATCGTGGCCGACCCCGAAAAGGGAGCGGCTGTAGTCCTCCTGAGCAACTTCACCTGGCCCCACCGGGAACCCAGTGCCGACCGCATCAACCAGTTCCGCTCAGCTCTCGCCGACCTGTTCTTCGGGCAGGTCTAGGCAACGCCTTTTGCACCCAAAAACAAAAAGGTCCTGCCGAAGCAGGACCTTTCGAGTGGACGGTACTGGATTTGAACCAGTGACCTCTGCCGTGTGAAAGCAGCGCTCTAAACCAACTGAGCTAACCGTCCGAGGTGGGTGCAAATATATAAAAGGGATAGGAGGTTGTCAAGGGATGAGGAGGGGTTAGAGATTAGAGACTAGGATTTAGTGATTTAAAATCACGCACTTCGTGCTTCAAACTTTTCCCTAGCCCCTAGATCCTAGACCCTAACCCCTTATAAATACTTATCCTCGGCGCCCTTGAGGATGGTCAGGAACTCCGCCGGGGTCTTAGCGGCAATCAGCTCCTTGCGGACGTTGCCGTCGGCCAAGAGGCGGCTCACCGAAGACAGGGCCTTCAGGTGCGGTCCGACGGTGTTTCCGGGGCTTACGATGAGAATCAGCAAATAAACGGGTTCGCCGTCAAAGGACTCGAAATCCAGCCCCTTTTCGACAGTGGCGGCCACCATGCACATGCGGTCCACGTAGTCGATCTTGGCGTGGGGCACGGCCAGGCCGCAACCGATACCGGTGGAACGGGTCTTTTCGCGGTTCCAGACGGCCTCAAAAATTTCGTCGCGATGCTCCAGCTTATAGGCGCTGCAAAGTGTATCTACCAGTTCGTTCAGAATGGCCTCCTTGGTTTCGCAAGGAGAATTGATCAAAATGCAATTATCTACAAACCGTTCAGAAAGACGCATATCGTTATCCTCTATATACAAGATAGATATTTAGAAAATTTAAGGCCCGTTTGCCAAAAAATAAGGATAAAAAAAGGAAAACCGTCATTTTTCGTTCAAAAACGCGGAAATTTCGAATTTGGAATGGAAATCCGACAGTTTTTCGAGGGCTTCCGCCATCACCGGCACCTGGATTTGACCGGGGGCTGCCACATGGCCAATGGCCCCGTAGGTCAGGTTCGCCCCCTCTTTCAGGGACCAGATTCGGCTTACCCGACCGAGATCCCCCATGCCGAAGGCGGCAAAAAGTTCAAAGTCGCCAGAAAATTTCTGTGTGAACCTGTACAGACGGTCGCAGTCCTCGTCGGAGTTGCACATGGCAGCAATTTTCAGACCTTCGGCCCCCAGGCGGGAAACGTCTCGGGCGTAGTCCCGCAGTTCCATGTCCGTAGGCGTGCGGGAAAAATTGTGCTGAGAGATAAGGATTTTTACATTCCGACGGTCTGCCAGGGCGGATAGCTTTTCGTAGTCGTAGAGGCAGTCCTGCTCCAGGTCCAGCCAGCCCGGCACCTGCTCCGCTTCCAGGATGTTTTTCCACAGGGGCAGGCGGTCTCCGGCACGGGAATCCTGAAAGGCCCCGCCATCCCGCTTGAGGCGGATGGTACCTATCTGCATGGCGTGGGGCGCCACCTTCCGGACCCGCGCCGAAAGGGCGGGCCAGAGGGACTCTTCGAAAAAGTCATACCGGATTTCTAGCGCCGAACAGGCCTGCAGGTCCAGGAATACCGGATGTATGGAGTCCGACTCTATGGCGGAGAGGACTTCGGGACTGACAAGGCCTACCAAAATTTTATCGTTGCGCGCGGGCATGGGCCAAATATAGGAATCTTTACATTTTGCAAGGAAATGGCGATAATTCAGTGTTGAATAATTTCTAAATTATACTTGAACAAAAAGGATTCATTATGGCAGACTGTAGCGAAAAGAAAGAAAACCAGACCCCCGAAATGATGAAAAAGGCCGAGGAGTTCCTCGCCTCCAAGCGCAGGATTTTCCTGTGGGGCGGCGTCGATGACGAAAGCGCCGAACGCATCGTCAAGCAGCTCCTGTACCTGGATTCCCTGAACCACGAGGACATCGTGTTCTTCATCAACAGCCCGGGCGGAGTGATTTCTAGCGGTCTTGCCATTTACGACTGCATGAACGCCATCAAGAGCGACGTGGTCACCGTCTGCTGTGGTCAGGCAGCCTCCATGGGAGCTGTCCTCCTCACTTCTGGCGCCAAGGGCAAGCGCTACGCCTGGCCCAACGCCCGTATCATGATCCACCAGCCCTTGATTCACGGCGAGATCGTGGCGCCCGCCAGCGATATCCAGATCCAGGCCGAAGAAATGCTCCGCATCCGTAACATCACGGGCAAGATTCTTGCCGAAACTTCGGGCCATAGCATCGAAGAGATCGACAAGGACACCGAACGCGACAACTTCATGAGCGCCGAAGAGGCCAAGGCCTACGGTCTGGTCGATAAAGTCGAGAGCCTGGTATAATGGGACTTTTTTCTGCCATCAAGAGCGGCCTTGCCAAGACCCGTGACGCCCTTATGGGCGAGCTCAAGGGTATTGTAGGCGCCGGCAAAATTACCGACGAAACCCTGGAAGAGCTGGAAGAGCACCTCATCAAGGCCGACGTGGGTGTCGAAGCCGCATTCCTGTTGACCGACGCCTTGCGCGAGCAGGCTCTCGGCAAGTCCCTGACCACCGAGCAGGTTCTTGACATTATGCGGAGCGAGGCGGAGCGCCTCTTGAAAGATCCGCCCCCCTTTGAACTCAAGGGCAAGCCCCATGTGGTGCTGGTCATTGGTGTAAATGGCGCCGGCAAGACCACCACCATCGGGAAACTGGCCGCCCGACTCAAGAACGAAGGCAAGAAGGTGATGATTGCCGCCTGCGATACCTTCCGTGCGGCAGCCATTGACCAGCTGGAAACCTGGGCCGAACGTAGCGGCGCCGAATTCGTGAAGCATCAAGAAGGTTCCGACCCTGCAGCCGTGGCGTTTGATGCTTGCAATGCGGCTGTGGCCCGCGGCTGCGACGTGGTGCTCATCGATACCGCCGGTCGTCTGCACAACAAGGACTACTTGATGGAAGAACTCAAGAAGATAGTCCGCGTCATCAAGAAGGTGAACCCCGACATGCCTCACGATATGTGGCTGGTCATTGACGGCAACACCGGTCAGAACACCATCAACCAGACCAAGATTTTCAACCAGAGTTTCCCGCTTACGGGCCTGGTAGTCACCAAGCTGGATGGCACGGCCCGCGGTGGAGCAGTGCTTTCCATCGCGAGTTCCCTGCAAATTCCCATCCGCTGGATTGGCATGGGCGAACGCATCGACCAGCTGGTGCCTTTCAGCAAGGCCGAATATGTAGAAGGCCTTTTCGAGAACGCCCTGGAAAGCGAAACCTGAAAACCGTCATGACCGACGTTCGACCACGAATTATCAAGAGTTCAAAAAGCGTCGCCGGGCGCTTCTTGATGATTCTTGGACTTGCGGCCCTATTGTGCCTGCAGTCGGGCTGCGACAAGAAAGCCCCTTCTGTTGACCAGAAATTCGTGAACACCTACACCGAACTGCTGATTGTCGAACAGATGTACGGCAAGGATTCTCCCACAGCCCGAATCAAGCGCAAGGTAATCCTGGATTCGGCAGGCTACAGCAGGGATCAATTCCTCAAGAAGGCGAACGCCATCCTCGACGACAGGGACATGTGGGTCCCGTTCCAGAAAGCGGTCATTGACCGACTGGACACGCTAATCGAGCAGAACAAGGCTGCTGCACCTGCACGCAGGCGGGGGGAGGACTAGCTCATGTTCCGCCACCTTGCCGGTATCATTTTCTATGTCGTCTTTTTGTCGGGTGTTGTTTTTGCCGCGCCAAACTCCGGGAAGGCTCCGGTTATCCCCCAATCCCTAGTCCAGTGGATGGATTACAGTACCGCTCTTGAAAAGGCAAAGACCGAACCCAAACTTATCTTCGTGGACATGTACGCCGACTGGTGCATTCCCTGCCGGGTGATGGACAAAAATGTCTATATGAACCCCACGGTAGCCTCCATTCTGAACAAGAAATTTTACCCCGTCAAGCTGGATGTGGATTCCGAATCGCCCATTGTCTGCGACGGGAAAAAGGCCACCGCAAAAAAATGTTTCTCCGAAGTGTGGGAACTGAACGTTCTCCCGTCATTTGTTCTGATTGCCCCCAAAGGTCTTTCTATATTGACCGTGGCAGACTCCATGTCGCCACAAGAGATGCAGATGCTGTTGGACAAGTTCCTGGAAAAAGAAAAAGAATGGATTGAACGATGAACGAACAGGTTCTTTTCTACTTGCAAATAGCTTTTTGGGTTCTACTGTTCCTGGTAGTTCATTGTTATGTGCTGTTCCCCATTACCCTCCCTTTTGTTAGCGAGATATTCAAGCGGAAAGGTGGCAAGGTTGGCAATGGAGAAAATCTGCCCACTGTTTCCATCTTGATTTCGGCCTACAACGAAGAAGCAGTCATAGAGCGCAAAATCCAGAACCTGCTGGAACTGGATTATCCCAAGGAAAAACTGGAAATCCTTATTGGTGACGACGGCTCCGCCGACAGGACTGCCGAAATCGTAGAACGATACAAGGACCAGGGCATCACCCTTGTCAAGGCCCCCAAGAACGCAGGTAAGGCGGCCATGCTAAATCGTCTGCATAAAAAGGCGACGGGAGAGATTCTTCTTTTTTGCGACGCGAATACAATGATGTTTCCCAATGTCATCAGGAAACTTGTGGCGACCTTTAGGGATGAAAAGATTGGCTGTGCTTGCGGGCATTTGATTTTGACGGATAAGAGCGGCTCGGAATTGGGTCGTGGGGAAAGCGCTTATTGGGACTTGGAATCCGAAATAAAGAAGTTTGAAGGGATGATGGACCTCCTCGTTGGAGGTAACGGGGCGCTCTATGCGATACGCAAAGAGCTCTATACGGATTTGCCGACCAAGAAAAGCGTCATGGATGACTTTTTTGTGACGACAAAAATATTGCAGAAGGGTTATTACTGTACTTTTGTTTCCAGTGCTATTGGAACAGAACAGACCTCCAAGGAAACGACGGGTGAATTCCGGCGGAAGGTCCGTATTGGAAGGGCCAACTTTAATTACTTGTTGTCATACATCCCTCTTCTCAATCCTTTTAGGCCTTTGTGCTGCTACCTTTTCTTTTCTCACAAGATTTTGAGGTGGTTTTCTCCGCATATCTTGATTTTGCTGCTTTTAGTCAACATACCCTTGGCGTTGGACAGCAACCTATACCGTGCCTTCTTGGTGGCCATGCTTGCCATTTTATTACTTGGAGTGGCAAAGGTCGTTCCTGGCGCCTATTACTTTTTGTCAATGAACATGGCGATACTAAAGGGATTTTTTATGTCTTTTGGCAAGGAAAAGTCAGGTGGTTGGGTTCGTGAAGCCCGCTCTGATGAGTGAACCTTGGACTAATGGTTATATTTGGGTTAGAGTATCCGCAATATGAAAAAAATCCTGGCCGCTTTCTTGTTCGTGTTTGCAATTGCAGTTGTGCCTGCAAATGCCTTTACCATGGATGTACAGGCGGGCGTGGTTAATCATGCAAGTGAACTTTTCAAGTTCAACCTGAATATTTATGGCCACCTGTGGTATCGCATTGACCAGATGTTGTTTGTGGGTGTGGGCAGCGGCTATCAGGAAATTGACAACGTGGGTTTGGTCCCTGTGAGCGGAGCGCTCTGGGTGCGCCTGCCTATCGGAAGTCAAATTTTACCGGTTGCCACGGGCGATATAGGCTACCTGATCGGGAGCGACCACCAGCTTTTCTGGAAAGTGGGCGGTGGCCTTGACATCAAGAACGGGGATTACTCCTCTATTCTTGTTATGAGCGGCTATGAATTCCTGGATCATGCAGGCAAGGGTTATCTCTACGTTCAGGCGGGTATTCTCGTTGAACTTTAGGCACTAGTCGACCTTAATAAAATCGGTCACGTATTTCGCCACCTGTTCCCTCACCTTGTTGCCCCGGACTTTCCCAAGCAAGATTTCAATATCTTCTAGAGGCGCTTCCATAAAGGCTTCGGCGCTCTTGTACTTGGAGAGAATTTTTACCCGGGTCTCATGCCCTACGCCGGGCATCTTGAGCCATTCCACTTCCAGGTCTTTCTTGCGCTTGCTCCGCTGGTAGGTAATGGCAAAACGGTGGGCCTCGTCGCGGGCGTTCTGCAATAGCTTTAACGCGGGGCTGGTACGGTGCAGCACGATGCTCTTGCGGTCGTCGGGGAACACGATTTCTTCTAGCCGTTTGGCAAGGCCGATAAGCGGTAAATCCTGGTCGTGGCCCAGTTCTTTCAGAATCTGCATGGTGGCGTCCACCTGGCCCTTGCCACCGTCGCAGACCCACAAATCCGGCATGGGGGTGCCCTCGTCTTCGAGCCTGCGGATACGGCGGGTCATGACCTCCCGCATGCTGGCGAAGTCATCGACGCCGGTAACCGTCTTGATGATAAACTTGCGGTAGTTGCTCTTGTCGGGCTTGCCGTTCTTGAAGGCCACGAGACTTGCCACGGTGTTGGTGCCGCTCAGGTGCGAGATGTCGACGCACTCGATACGGAAGGGGGTCTTCTTGAGGCCCAGAACTTTTTGCAGTTCAAAGACGCTCTGGTCGATTTCGCTGTATTTTTGCACTTCGGAACGCATTTCTACCAGAATCATGTCGGCGTTGGCCCCTGCCAGTTTCAGGAATCCCACTTTTTCGCCCCGCTGGGGGTTGGTGAACCGCACCTTCCGCCCGGCCTTTTCGGAAAGCGTCTGCTGTAGCAGTTCCGCATCTTCGGGAAGGTCTATGTCGGTGTCGATTTCGGCGGGAATCATGGGCACGTCCATGTACCAGGGCAGCACCATCTGGCGGAAAATTTCGGTGGCGTCATCTTCTAGCTTGCATTCCAGCCGGTAGTGCCTGCGCCCCCGGAGGACCCCGTTCCGGTATTCGAAAATGACGGCGGCGGCCATGGTCCCGTTCCGTCGGAGCGTCAAGATGTCCAGCGAAAGGTTTGGGTCGCTGACGTCTGTCTTCTGGTGGATTCCCGTAGCCTGCAGGGCCTGGATGGCGTCCCGCCGCTTGCCCGCTGTCTCAAAGTCCAGATTCGCGCTGGCCTCTTCCATTTCACGCTGCCAGCGTTCCAAAAGGTCGTCCCGCTTGCCTTCTAGCAAGAGCTTTGCCTGCTCCACCTTTTCACGGTAGGCTTCTTCGGAGATGAGTCCTGCGCAGGGAGCGTCGCAGCGCCCGATGTGGTAGTTCAGGCAGGGGCGCTGGGGCTTGGCGAGAGGCAGTTTCAGCTTGCATTCCCGAATGTGGAAAAGCCTCGCCGAGAGGTCGATCAGCTGGTCTATCATGCGGGACCCCATGAAGGGGCCGTAGTACAGGTTGTCGTCCTTGTGGACCGAGCGGGTCAGGAACAGCCTGGGGAAGGGTTCCTTCACCGAAAAGGCCAGGTAGGGGAAATGCTTGTCGTCTTTCAGCAGCACGTTGTACTTGGGCGTGTGCTTGCGGATGAGGTTCGCCTCCAGAATCAGCGCTTCGGACTCGCTTTCGGTAATAATCCATTCGATGTCCCGGATGTAGGGGAGCATCAGTGTGGCCGCCCGGTGGCCCGTGTGGTCGGACCCGTCAAAGTAGCTCCGGACACGGTTCTTGAGCACCTTGGCCTTGCCGATGTAGATGATTTTCCCCTGGGCGTTCTTCATGATGTAGACGCCAGGGAGTGCCGGCAGTTCCGCGAGCCGCCGCTCGATATGTTCGCCGAATTGGAGCATTACTCCGAAAATAGAAAATCCCCAAAAAACAATGCTTTTTTCTTGTCCTTTTGTCAAAATTTTATATATCTTTTTATGGGGATGTTCCCCCTGGATTTACGGAGAAAAAATGAACCTGGAAAATCTGAACGTTCTTTCACAAAAGGTTGACGGCGTCTTGTCCACGGTACGTGGCCTGCGCCAAGAGGTTTCAAGCTTAAAGGTGCAGCTGGCCGAAGCCCAGTCCGGCCTGCAAGACAGGGAATCCCTGCTCCAGACGGCCAATGCGAGTTTGGCCGAATGCAAGGCGGCTCTCGATGTGAGGGCGAACCAGGCGGCGGTCCAGGCCGAGGCCCTGAACAAGAAGGAACTGGCCCTCCAGGAACTGACCCAGAATTTGGAACAGGCAAAGTCGGACATTGCCGCCAAGGAACAGCAGATTTCGACCCAGACGAGCGCCCTTTCCCAGAAAGAAACGGTCCTTGCGGGCAAAGAAGCCGAGCTGGCTGAAAAGACGGCCCTCCTTGCCCAGAAAACCGAGGAACTCGAAGAGAAAAACCGCCAGCTCGTAGCCAAGGACGAAATGCTCAACGAGCGGGACATGGCCTTGAACCAGAAAGATGTGGAACTGGCGGACAAGGCGACCCTGCTTTCGAAAAATGTCGAAGAGCTCGCCATGGTGAAGCAAGAGCTTGCCGAAAAGGACCAGCTGCTTTCTTCCAAGATTGTGGAACTTGCAGGCAAGGATACCGAGCTTGCAAAGAAGGCCGAGGAACTGGCCCAGAAAGACGAAACGATCCAGAACCAGGCCGAAGAAATTGCCGAAATCCAGGACAAGTTCAAGCAGCTTCTGGCTACCATCGAAAAGGAACTGGGCGCAGAATTCCCTGTGGACCAGTTCGTGGAAGGCGTCGAAGGAACCGCTCCTCGCGCCCCGATGGCACCTTCGGCAACGATTGCCACGGCGACAGTTGCTGCGTCGGCGGTTGCTGCCGACGATACCTTTGAAGAGCCTGCCCAGGAGCAGACGGAACTGAATTTCGATGAACCCCCTCAAGAAGAACCGTCCGCTATCCTGACAGATGATTTCGAGATGCCTGCAGACGACCTTCCGCAAGAGGAACCCGTCGCTGACGAGACGGTCGCGGAACCTGCTCCGGCAGAGCCTGCTTTCGAAGAGCCCGTTGCCGAAGAACCTGCAAAGGCTGCGGAATGGTCGCCTGACCCGCTGTTACAAGAAGAGCCTGCTGCCGAGGAACCCGCTCCCGAGGAGCCTGCGAAGGAAGAACCGGCGGACGAGTTCGTGGAAGACCCGAGCCTCGGGCCTATCGTGGACATGACCATGTCTAGGGATGACGACGAAGAGGAACTTCCGGAAATTCACGGGGCCAACGAAAAGGACGATGATTTGTTCGCGAGTCGGGAGGGCTCGCAAGGAAATTTTTTCGGCTAAAATGGCTGATGGACGATGATCCATTCGGCGTAGGAATGCGATAATGGCAGAATTGAATACACACAGACCGGTAAGCATAACGGTAGCCAAGGAAAAACTGCAGATCCGCACGGACCTTTCCGATAGCGACCTGCAGGAGGTCCTGGGCTTTATCGACGAACGCTTCGAGAGCTTCGGCAAGTACAACCTGGAAAATGCAAAACGCCTGGCGCTCTTGGCGCTGGACTTGGGCCAGCAGCTTTTTGATGTCCGCAAGATGCTCCGTCAGGCAAAAGTCCAGATGGACCAGATGGACCAGCGCCTGAAGGAACTTTCGTCCCTCCTAGAAGAGGGGCAGGATTCTTCGGAAGACTGGAAGTAATCGGAAAACCCCGTTTTTAAACAAATTTCGGGGTTTTCTAAGATATTAAAAAAAACACTTGTTTTTAGCACCGCAGTTAGGTATATTATGGGCATAGGCATCCCACGGATTAACGCCCGATCTAACAAGATTATAAAAGCTCGTGGCTCTTGAGATTCAGTTTAGGCGCGCTTCGACGCGAAAAACAAAACCCCAAGGCACTGCTATCATTTCAGAATGAGTAGCTTCGAGTGTTCCACCGTGAGGGATGCCCTTTTTTTATTAAAATGTCTATGGTTTAGAATGTTGAGGGGGCTAGAGACTAGAGATTAGGATTTAGTGAACATGAATCACGCACTTCGTGCGTCAAGTTTTTCTCTAGCCCCTAGATCCTAAATCCTAGCCCCTAGATCCTAGATCCTAGATCCTAGATCCTAACCCCTAAATCCTAAATCCTAAATCCTAAATCCTAACCCCTAGATCCTAACCCCTAATCACTTTTTATGTCATACGGTATTCTCTTTCTCGGCATTTTCTGGGGCTTCTTCTTTTTTGTGCTCTCCATGGGGCGCAAAAAGGCCTCTCATGAGGAAATGAAAAAGAGCCTTAAACGGCGGCTCTTGGTGGGTTTTGCCCTCTTGGTTGGCATCCTGGTGTTTCTGTTCATTGCCCAACCGGGTGCCTGATTGGTCTTGTGACTGACTAACCGGGTTGTTTTTTTTATTTTTGTGCCACTATGGCAAAAATTCTCTTTAAAAAACAGTTATCTCCTGCGGTATTCCAATTCCGCGTCGAGGCCCCGCTGATCGCCCAAGAGCGTAAGGCCGGCC
>OMSO01000051.1 GCA_900313675.1 uncultured Fibrobacter sp. | reverse complement strand
CTGCACGTTGCAGTGGCGCATGGAAAGCGAGATGGCCTCGTTTCCCGAAATCAGCATCTTTTTCGCATTCGGATCAAAAGCTGGCATAGCGTTCCTTTTTTATTTGCAAAAACTTAAACAAGCAAATCCAAAATTAGAAAAACTCCCGAGGGTGTCGGGAGTCTCGCTAATTTCATGCGCCATCCAAAAGCTGTTACTTGCCGGCCTTGTTCTGCTCCAGCTCGTCTTCGAGTTTCTTGGTCTGGGCGTTGTTCGCGTCGATGATGTTTTTCAGGTTGTCGATTTCCACGCCCTGCTTGGCCACCTGGTCCTTGAGTTCTTCGCACTTGGCGGCATAGGTCTGTTCCGATTCAATGCGGTTGTTCAGTTCCTTGCGCAGGCAATCTACAGAACCGCGGAGGGTGTCCACAGCCTGTTCGGCTTCTTTCAAGGCCGGATTTTCGTCGGCACCAGCCGCCTCAGAACAGGCGCACTTGCCGCCCATGAACTTCTTGGATAAAGCGACGGCGGCGGCAGCACCGGCAATCGCACCGACTAAAAAGGTTCCTGCTTTCATAAGAACTCCTTGTGTATTGATTCCTCTTTGGGAATATAGTAAAGTTCAAAAAGGAGATGCCCGCCTGCGCGGGCATGACAAGGGTGAGAAACCGCACACGGATCCTCGCCGGAGTTTATCCCGCACTTGATGCGGGACCTGGATGACGAGTGTGGAAAGCGAGGATGACAAGGGCGGCAGGTCCTAAAACCTCACTTCTTAGGTTTCGGGAACAGTTCCTTGATGATTTCATCAATGTGCTTTTTCGTGTGGATTTTCAGGCCCTTCTTTGCAGGGGCCGGAAGTTCCGCCACGTCCTTCTTGTTGCCTTCGGGCAGGTAGAGCGTCTTGACGCCTGCCTCCTGGGCGGCTAAGGCCTTCTCGTTGAGCCCGCCGATGGGCAGCAGGTCTCCCGTAAGGCTCACCTCGCCTGTAAAGGCGATGTCCGGCGACACGGGCCTGCGGGTAAAGGCCGAAAGCAGGGACAGCGTAAGGGCGATACCCGCCGACGGGCCGTCCTTAGGCACGGCCCCTTCGGGAACGTGGATGTGAATATCGGTCTTCTTGACGATGGCAGGGTCTATGCCGAACCGCTGCAAACGTTCACGCACGAGACTGAGAGCAATCTGGGCGGATTCCTTCATCACGTCGCCCAGCTTTCCGGTGAGCAACAGGTGACCCTTGCCCGAAAGGAGCTTGCATTCCAGCGTAAGGATTTCGCCGCCCACGCTAGTCCAGGCAAGGCCCGTTATCACGCCGTGATGTCCAGGAGCGGGCAGGCGGTTCTCGGTAAAGCGGGGAACGCCCAGGTATTCCTGCAGCTGCTTTTCGGTCAGGTCCTTCTTGACCTTCTTGCCCATGACAATTTCTTTGGCACGGTGTCGGACGATACTTTCCAGGGAGCGTTCCAGTTCACGGACGCCAGCCTCGCGGGTCCATTCCCGAATGACCTTTTCGATGAGAGCGTCAGAAATAGAAATGTCCTTGTCCAGGGCAACACCGCAGCGCTCGCAGATTTTTGGAATCAGGAACTTCGCTGCTATCTGCTTCTTTTCGTGGGCGTAATAGCCGGGGAGCCGCACCACTTCCAAACGGTCCCGCAGGGCATCGGGAATTTCGGCCTCGGAGTTGGCGGTAGCGATGAACAGCACACGGCTAAGGTCCAGGCCCACTTCCATAAAGTGGTCCGTAAAGTCGTGATTCTGTTCCGGGTCCAGAACTTCTAGCAAGGCGCTGGCAGGGTCGCCCCTGAAATCAGCGGCCATCTTGTCGATTTCGTCTAGCAAGAGCACAGGGTTCATGCATTTGGCCCGACGGAGCGCCTGGATAAAACGGCCAGGCATGGCGCCAATGTAAGTGCGTCGATGTCCACGGATTTCGGCCTCGTCACGGACGCCGCCCAAGGTAATGCGCACAAAGTTCCGCTGCATGGAGGCGGCGATGGATTCCACCAGGGTGGTCTTGCCAACACCGGGAGGGCCCACCAGGCAAAGGATGGGAGCACGACGTTCCGTGCCCGTCAATTTCAGCACGGCGATGTATTCCAGAATGCGGTCCTTCACCTTGTCCAGACCGAAATGCTTGGCATCCAGATCCGCCTTCACCTTTTTCAGGTTCAGCACCGTATCGCTGTAAACGCCATAGGGCATGGAGAGGAACCAGTCGATATAGTTCCGCACTACCGCATATTCCGGCGTGGTAGGGTGCATCAGGCGCATGCGGGCGATTTCCTCTTCCATCTTTTCCATGATGGCCGGGGAGAAATTTTTGGCCTTCAGTTTCTTCAGCAGCTGGTCCGGTTCCGAGGAGGAATTTTCGCCATCGTTCAGTTCGTCTTGCAGCTGGCGGATCTGTTCACTGATGAACCATTCCTTCTGCTGCTGGGCCATTTTCTGGCGAACGCTCTGCTGGATCTTGACCATCACGTTTTCGTTGTCGTCGGTAATGGACATAAGGGCCAACAACTTTGCGGCCATGTCGTCCAGGGATTCCGCTTCCAAGAAGTTCTGCTTTTCGGCCAAGGAAATCTGCAAGAAGGGGATTATCCCGTAAAAGGCGTTCAGCTGGCTGTCCATGCCAAAGAAGGCATCTACCATGCCTTCGGCAATGTTTCGCTTGGCGGCATAGTCCCTGAAGTTGGAAAGCACGTCACCGAAACTTTCGGTCTTGTCCTTGTTACCAACAGGAACTTTCCGGGGGGATACCGTCACATGCAAGAACCCGTCTTTCATGACCACAGAACGCAGGTCCACAATCTGCTCGCCTTCCAGCACCACCTTCACGCAACCGTTGGGGAAAGGCGTCACGTTGCTCACGTGGGCGGCAACGCCTACCGTGTACAAATCCAAAAGCGGGTTGGAAATTTCTTCTTGCTCAACATCCTTCTGGGTCACCAGAATAATTTCGCCATCGTGGGCCTCGGCGTATTCCAGAGCGCGGAGCGAAATATCGCGGCCCACCAGAATACGGCGGGTCGTAAAAGGGAAAACAATAGCGTCCCTCAAAGGCAAAAGAGGGAATACCTTAGAAAAATCAAAAGCCATATTTCAATAATAGTAAAGCAAGCAAAACCGGGCGTTACGCCACGTTCTTGCCGGCTTTTTTCGAGGATTTCTTCCCGGAAACCGCCAGAGGGTTCAAGCCCCTGCGGATAATTTCGTCTGTAAGCACCAGCTTCTTGGCTCCTGTACCGGGCATTTCGAACATAGCCTGCTGCAGGGACTTTTCCATGACGGAACGGAGCCCGCGGGCACCCGTCTTTCGGCTCATGGTTTCGCGGACGATTTCTTTGAGGGCCTCGTCGGTAAAGTCCAGCTCGATGCCGTCCATGGCAAAGAGGCTCTTGAACTGCTTGACCAGTGCGTTTTTCGGCTGGGTCAAGATGTTCAGCAAGGCCTTCTCGTCCAGTTCTTCGAGAGCAACCGCAATAGGCAGGCGGCCCACGATTTCGGGAATGAGACCGAACTTAATCAGGTCATCGGGTTCCAGCTGCTTGAAAAGTTCACTCAGGGAATTGTCGGATTCGCTCCGGATGTCGGCGCCAAATCCCATGCCGCCCTTGTTCACCCGCTGGGCAATAATCTTGTCCAGGGTTTCGAAGGCGCCACCGCAAATGAACAGGATGTTCTTGGTGTTCACCTGCACCAGGGGCTGTTCCGGATGCTTGCGGCCACCCTTGGGAGGCACTGCGGCAACGGTCCCTTCCAAAAGCTTCAGCAGACCCTGCTGCACACCTTCGCCGCTCACGTCGCGAGTGATGGAAGGATTCGCCGTCTTACGAGCAATCTTGTCGATTTCGTCGATGAAGATGATTCCACGTTCTGCGCGGGAAACATCGTAGTCCGCAGCCTGCAGCAGACGCACGATAATACTATCTACGTCTTCGCCCACGTAGCCCGCTTCGGTAAGCACGGTGGCGTCGGCGATGGTAAAGGGCACGTCCAAAAAGCGGGCCATGGTCTGGGCCAAGAGGGTCTTGCCCGAACCGGTAGGGCCCACCAGAAGCAGGTTGGACTTTTCCACCTCCACGGTATCGCCGTTCGGGTGAGCCTGCTTGTAACGCAGGCGTTTGTAATGGTTATAGACCGCCACCGAAAGGGCAATCTTCGCCTGTTCCTGACCGATCACAAAGTCGTCCAGGTGGGCCTTAATTTCGGAAGGGAGCGGAAGGGGCTTCTGGCTTGCGACCTCTGCCGCCTGCTTTTCTTGCAAGGAACGGGACTTGTCCTCTTCGATAATCCGGTAGCACATGGAAACGCAGTCGCTGCAAATATGCACGCCTGCGCCGGCAATCATCTTGTCCACCTGCTCGGCGGACTTTCCGCAAAAGCTACACGTTACCGCAGGGCGGTTTTTCCCATTCCTGTACATGAATCTTAGACTCCCTCTTTACGCGGGACAAAGACTTCGTCGATGACGCCAAAAGCCTTCGCTTCTTCTGGTCCCATATAGAAATCACGATCCGTCTTTTCGCGGACTTCGTCGATAGACTTGCCGGTGTGCTTGGCCACGATTTCGGCAAGGGTATCCTTGGTGCGGATAATTTCTTTGGCGGTAATCTGGATGTCGGTAGATTGGCCCGTGGCCGCACCAGAAGGCTGGTGCAGCATAATGCGGGAATGGGGAAGCGCATATCGCTTGCCCTTGGTACCTGCAGCCAAGAGAACCGCCGCCATAGAGGCACAGTTACCGATGCAGATGGTGGCGATGTTCGGGCGCACGTGCTGCATGGTATCGTAAATGGCAAGTCCTGCCGACACGTAGCCACCGGGGCTGTTGATATACAGCGTGATATCCTTCTCCGGGTTCTCGTACTCAAGGAAAATCAGCTGCGCCATGACGTTGTTCGCCACTTCATCGTTGATGGGCGTGCCCAAAAAGATGATGCGCTCCTTGAGGAGGCGGGAGTAGATATCATAGGCGCGTTCACCACGCCCGGTGGTCTCAATGACGGTAGGAATGATCATTAACTAACCTCTTTTACTTGGATTCTTCGGCAGCCGGACGGATACCCACGATAAAGTCGGCAGCCATCTGGAAGCGGAGTTCTTCACGAAGCTGGTTGATACGGCCAGACTGACGGAAATGAGACTTCAGGTCGTCAAATTCGATGTGGTAAGCCTTGGCCATTTCCTGCAGGCGGGCGTCCACCTGGGCCTGTGCGGGGCGGATCTTTTCCTTGTTGGCCACAAATTCCAGAATGCGATGCTTCTTGATTTCGCGGATAGCTTCGGGGGCCAATGTCTTCATCTGTTCTTCGGTGGGTTCCACCGCATCCTTCGGGTCCTGCACGTTGCGGTTGATGGACCACTTGATGAGGTCTGCCACACGGGCATTGGGAACCTCGAACGGGTTCTGTTCGATAAGCTTGTCGATGGCCTCGTTGATGGCCTTGGTCTTGGCGGCATCCTGCTTCTGGTTGGCAAGGCTTTCGGCGATATTGCTCTTCAGTTCGGCTTCGTCCTTGACGCCCACCTTCTTGCAGAATTCCTCGTCCAGGGTAGGCGGAACAATCTGGCGCACGTCCGTCACTTCCACCTTGAACTGGGCGGTCTTGCCGCGGTAGCGTTCGTCCTTGTGGTCGTCGGGGTACTTGAAGTTGATTTCCTTGGTTTCACCGGCGTTGGCACCGGTCAGACCCTCGTCAAAACCGGGGCTGGCGGATTCGCCCAACAGACTACGGAATTCGCGGTTCTCGGGTAGTTCCTGCTTTTCGCCGTCAATCACCACTTCCAGGTAGTTGCCCACCACCACGTCGCCCTTCTGGGCAGCACGGTCCACATGTTCGTCCTTGCTCCACATCTTCATCAGGTGGTCGAATTCGGCCTGGACTTCTTCTTCGTGGACTGCGGTCTGAGGAACGGTCACACCAGTGTCGGCATAGCCCTTGATGTCGATTTCAGGGTCAATTTCCACTTCTACCGTCATGGTAATGGCGGATTCCTTGTCGTCGTTGAACTTCACGACCTTCAACTGGCCTACGGGGATGATGTTCGCCTTCTTGAGTTCGGCGTTCAAGACGGCATCCACGGTCTCGTTCACGACCTCATGACGGATAGAATCGCCAAACTGCTTCAAAATCATGGCCTTGGGAACCTGGCCCTGGCGGAAACCCTTCAGCGTCACCTGCTTTTTGTACTGGGACAGCTTCTTTTCGAAAGGAGCCTTCAGGTCCTCCTGGGGGATATTGACTTCGAGGGTACGCAGGGTTGCGCTGGTTTCTTTGATTTCAACGGACATATAGACTCCGGTATTCGTTAGTAGATTAAAATTTCTGCGAGGGGTGGGAGTCGAACCCACACACCGAAGTACCAGATCCTAAGTCTGGCGCGTCTGCCAATTCCGCCACTCTCGCGATTTGAGCACAAAGATACAAAAATCCTTAAGACAATTTATGCCAAAACATCTATTTTATGCCTCGTTGCAGGTATTCAAGAACATTAAGATTGGCGTTTTCATATCTCTGGTAAATATCCTCATCCAGGGTGTTAATCTGCTTTTCCATAATATTATCGCAAGAAACCTTGGATTTGTCAATTTTGGCAATTTTGGAATTTTGCTCAACGACTATACCATATTCTGCGCCATTGCCGACTTTGGAATGCTTGCTCTAATTTTGGCCTACTTTGGCAAACGGGCCACCGAGGGAAGTCTATTTACCCATATTTTACAGCTTCGAATCCTCATGTCTGCCACCACAGCAGCTTTGATGATTGGATTTTCACTTCTATTCCGCAGAAACCACGACATATTATTTGGAGAGCTAATCCTTGTTCTTGGGCTATTCTTCCAGCATTCCTTCTTCGACTGGTACTTCATCAGCGGAAAATTTTGGAAAAAGTTGCTCATTTCCAAGGTCCTGCACACCATATCCCTTGCGCTGACCATGGAAATATGCCTTTGCCTTTTCAATTTCAATACCATTCGTTCTATCGCGTTTGCCATGGTTATTTCTGCCGTGCCCACCTTTAGCTTTGGAGTCAGCCAAGCATTTTCCATAAAGACGTTAAAACTAGGCCGACATTTCTGGCTTTTTTCCCGACTCATGATTAAGTCAGCCTTTCCCTACGCATTGACAAATATTGCAAGTTACGCCTATTTACCCATAGGGCTTTATGCCGTTTCTATTGTCGCATCCCCCGCTTTTCTAGGCGCCTATACCTTCGCGCACAGGATTACCTTACTTGCCTCAAGCCTCATGGTTTATTTCATTTATTCCAGCGTTCTTACACTACACCAATCCGATAGCTCCAAAATCCGCATTCTTGACCAGGGAATATTTACCCTCTTTGTAACCATCGCCCTGATTCCTTTTTGGGCTGCCCCGAACTGGGTACTCAAAATCATTTTTTTTGCCGCTCCCTGGACAGAAGATTCTCTTTTGACCAGCGCATATTGCCTTCGCATCCTTTCCTTTTCACTTGTCTTTCAAGCAATTCGTCTAGGTATGATTTCTACATTGCTAAAAGAAAAAAGAACTCTTACTTACGGCTTTTTTATAATCGTTGGTGGAGTATTGAACATCGCTAGCTGTGTTGTCGGCGTAAAGGTGTTTACCCCAGACAAGATCCCCATACTCACCTTAAGCGGTGATTTGTTCTTGACATTCTTCCTTATCTGCTACTTTATCAAGAATAGGCGAATTGGCTGGTAGCGGCAGATATTTCATGCAGACCGTACAGACAAAATAGATGGCTATTAGCCAAAACCAGTACATACCCTGTTTGTAACTTGGCGAAAAAAAACTCCACATAACGAAATAAGCCAACAAAGAATACAAAGCCACCGAACGCGGTCCAAAAGGCCTTCCTAGCTGTAAATACAAAAGGGCAAGTGCAATCCCACACACCAGCGGGATAAGGATCGCGCCCAAAGCACCAAAATCCTTATACAGCTCCCATAAATAGCTCACTGTGTTGAGACCTGCGATTTTTTGAATGCTCTCCTGAAAGGGGGAATCCCACCGGTAGCTTCTCTTTAGAGCTCCCGACATACCCGTATATTCAAAAATTCCACTGAAAAAATCTATACCATAGGTAAAGGAATGATACTCCCTATCAGTGGGTGCATTTACCGCATAATCTAGATTCCAATAGTTGTTGGCAACATACCTATATGGCAATAACATCAGGTATTCAGTAGATGCGTTCTTCAATGTCCCCGTATATTGATTTCGCAAAGAGCCTATTGCCACAAATGAGATTGTCACCAGAACAATACCCAGGACAATCCAACCCGGAGATATTCTCTTAGATAAGAAGTTGAATGAAATAATGATAAACCCAAGACTAAAAAAAAGCGATGTTCTATTCGGATATGCCATAAAAGCAAGGACTATCACCAAAAAGACCATGATGCGAGAAATAACACGCAAAGACTTCACCGGGTTAAACCTTGAATAGGACGACACCGTGAATAAGAAAACGGCCAACGGACTGCTGCTATAAAACAACGGGAAATAACCAAATTTAGAGTCCTGAGTCATCCAGCTTCCCGGACTATCATCAAAAACTAGCAAATGGCCGGCCGTATGAAGAATTCCTCCTACACCCACCAAAAAAAACAAGAACGCGCCAAAAGAAAAAAGAACGTGCAGCTTCCAGTTGTAGCCATATTGCAAAACAGGTGGATGCACTCCCACCGGGAGCGCTTTTTGTTTGGCCACCAACCGCACAAAAAGGCACCCTCCACAAAAACTGACCATCGCGCCTATCCACAAAAGCCAAGTTTTCAGCTTGAAATCTGTCATAGCATAATCCAGTTTCAAATAGGCAACAGCAAGGGTTATGCACTGGGAAAAACAATATATGTTGGCAGGCGAAAAAAAATCTTTCTTTAGAAACAAAGCCTGGAATAAGCAAAAAAAGGATGCCAAAAACAGCACGAAACTTACCGGATTATCATTAATCCAGGAAATCATCATCATCCTTTACGAGTTCTAAAGGCACCCCTGAGATTTCTCCATAGAGCCGCCACTCTTGAGTCCTTTTCTTCTTCGGCTTCAAAAAAAGCAATTATATTACACAAGAAGGTTGCAATGATCGAAGAAACGATGACAGTGAAAACAAGCATGATTCCTCTTACAGGAAACACCTTTTTGTTGTTTTCCCAAGGGGGTTCAAGCACATGCAAGTTGGTCAAGCGCTTGGCCTCTTCAAGCTGGACTTCTTCACTCTGGACTCTCAACATTTGATACAACGCGCTCAAAATCTTGCTCTCTGTTTCATATTGGAGGTATTCCGCATTTAGCTTGGGAGACTTTTTCAAAGAAACAATTCCCATGCCCTTATCCTTGCCGTCCAGAGTCCCTTGAACAGCGGTATTGATAGTCTGGTAACGCTTGGACAACTGTTCGTATCGCTTGCTCTTTTCTCCACGGTCTTCTTTTTCGTAGGCCATTTCCATAGAAAGGTCTTCTCGCCGGCCTTGAAGATCACTCAAGTATTTGATGGTCGATTCCATCTGTATTTCGGGATTATAGATGTCGTTGTCCGACTGGAATTTTGCAAATTTTTTTGTCAGGGCGTGCATCGCCTTTTCGCATGAATCCAAACGGCTCTGGAGATAAATCCGGGTCTGTCTCGCCTGTGATGTCTTGAAATCATTGTATGCCGAATCCGCCTTTTCCAGCATAAAGCTAACCATTTGGGCGGCCATGGAATAATCGACATCTTCAATCGTAATTTCGAACATGTTTTCTTTGTTCGACTTAAAATTAAAATTCTTCCTAAACTCTTTCAATAAATCTGCCGGATACTTTCCCTTGAACTTATAATGTCGAGCCAGGTCAAACTCCTGAATGACTTGGTCGTGTAACTCCCAAGAGTTAAAAATGGTCCATACCACATCTGCATCATCAGCACCAGTCGAAAAGTTCAGCATAGAACTTAAACTTCCCAACCCGCTTTTTGAAGAGTTTCCCAAAATTCCACTAATTCCACTTGCTAATGACCCCGTATTGCCAGAAGGAGGCGTCACGATAGCAGTAGCCCTATAGACAGGGTCTAAAACCCACATCACCAGTACAAAAACAAAAATGGTCGGAATGATAACAATGGCACTAAACAACTTAAAATGCTTCAAGTTGTTATTCAACAGCTGAAGACATACTTCTATAAAACTTAAGGATTCTTGTCGTTCCATAGATTAATTTTTGCTGTTATTATAGGTTACGTAAACGATAAGTGCCGAGGAAATCACGGTCAACAATGAAGCCAAGAACAGCGTGAAGTCCTTGAATGACTCGTAACGGCTTCTGGGAATTTCTATCAAGTCTCCCGGCAATATTTCATCTTCGGCCACTTTAACAGATATCGCCTCGGGCTCTTTTCCTCGCCATACCGACACCTGTCCCCAGCTACCCGTTGTAATATTGATTCCTGCCGCCGAAATGTAATCAATGGCATGCCATGTAGGATCATAGGGGAACTTTCCCATAGTCGTGACTGCACCACCTACGTATACAACCATTTCTTGAATGGAAAACTCCACTTCTGTGTTAGGAGCTACCTTTGTCAGCTTCATTTCAGACATAGTTATCCATCTGGTCGGCTTGCCTGGTTCCCTAACGCAAACAGACTTGTAGCCTAGGTTATCCTTTCGACTTCCGCCGGCGAGATTGAAATAATCCTGCAAAGTCCGGCCATCCTGATAAGCGACGCTCGTCCTGGAATCTGGGAAAATCAACACTACATTGTCGCCCACGGCAACAAAGGGAACAAAGATCTTATCACCCTGTTCTAGCATAATATCAGAACTGAAATCACCTCGTGCAGACATAGCATTGTAATCTATGTGCAGAGTGTCGTTTGCGCGAATTACCCAAATATCTTCAGTGTTTGCGTTTGATACAAGACCACCAATCTGGCGAATAAAAAAACTGAGCCTTGTCTGGGATTCTACCAAATGCTGCCCAACCTGGGATACTGCACCCATGGCGTTAATTCTGAATTTTTTCAAGGCGGCCAATTGAACGTAACAATATTCCCGCTTATAACGCCTTGATACCAAATCCAAAATCAGTTGGCGAGCCTCAGCAAGGGTCTTGCCACCGACATTAACAGCACCGCATTCTTCTATAGCGACAGAGCCGTCAGGATAAACCTGCACGGTAACATAATTGTTTTCTAACACAAGATCCAAAAAATCACCCGGTCCCAACACATAACTGGAATCAACGGACTGGTCCGCATATGTTGGACTCAAGGCTATTCCACTACGGTTTGATACCGTCGGAGAAGAACTCAGAGAAAAGGAACTGCTTTTTTCTTCCGCAAAGGCCGCTAGCGAAAAAGACAGAACCAAAACTATGCATGTAATCACATGGTGCATAAACAGTTGCTCTAAAACGAATGTCCCCTAAATATACAAAAACACCCCGCTCAAAAAAGCGGGGCGTTTTCAATATTTCTAGAAATTATTCTGCAGCCTTGCCTTCGCCTTCGACCATGTTAACGGCTTCGGACTTGGCAGGTTCGGCAGCGCCCTTCTTGGTCTTCACCACGATTTCGTCTTCCACGAGACCCACAAGGGCCATTTCGGAAGCGTCACCGGGGCGGTTGGGGCCGAGCTTCAGCACGCGGGTATAACCACCGTTGCGGTTTGCATAGCGCGGGCCGATTGTGGCAAACAGGTCCTGCAGGACCTTGGGATCCATGATGAAGCGGGCAGCTTCACGACGGGCAGAAAGGTCGCCCTTCTTGGCATAGGTCACCATGCGGTCTACCACGCCACGGACAAGCTTTGCCTTGTGGAGGGTTGTACGCACATAACGCTTGCCCTGTTCGGTTTCCATGCCCTTTCCGATGATAGAAGTGGCAAGGGCGCGGAGGATGGCACGCTTGTGCTGGGCGTTAACGCCGAGTTTCTTGTTTTTTACACCGTGTCTCATTTTTAATCCTTCAAGTATTCATCGACATCCATGCCAAAAGAGAGGCCCATGGCTGTCAACACCTCGTTAAGTTCCACCAAGGACTTCCGACCGAAGTTCTTGTATTTGAGCATATCGTTTTCCTTGTTGCGCACAAGTTCACCGACCGTATGGATATTGGCCATACGCAGGCAGTTGCTGGAGCGAACAGAGAGTTCCAGTTCATCGACGCGAGTGCGGAGCAGTTCCGCGATGCGCTGGTGTTCTTCGTCCTGGCCTTCAGCACCTTCGGTCACCAGGTCACCTTCGAAGTTGATGAAGATTTCCAGGTGGTCGACGAGAAGCTTGGCAGCGTAGGCCAAGGCATCTTCGGGGTCGATGGAGCCGTCGGTGGTGATTTCCAGTTCCAGACGGTTGTAGTCTGTCTTCTGGCCCACGCGGGTATCGCTGATGTGCATTGCAACTTTCTGAACCGGGTTGAAGTTCGCGTCCGTAGCGATAACGCCGATCGGAGCGTCCTTGTCCTTCAGTTCGTCGGCACGGACAAAACCGCGGCCACTGGAGATCTTCACGTCCATGGACAGGGAAGCGTTACCGTTCAGAGTAGCGATATGGACATCGGGGGTCAGAACAACCACGCCCGGGTTTTCCATAAAGGACTTGGCAGTAACTTCGCCGTCGCCGGACACATCCAGGTGCAAAGTTTCGTCGTGATCGGAAAGGAGCTTCACGCGGATGCTCTTGAGATTCAGGATGATATCGGTGACATCTTCCTTGACACCGGGAATCGTCGAAAATTCCTTCTCGACGCCTTCGATTTTCACGGAGACAATGGCCGCACCCTGCAGGGAGGAAAGGAGCGTGCGACGGAGAGCGTTACCGAGGGTGATACCCCAGCCACGTTCCAAGGCCTCTACGACAAACTTTGCATAGCGGCCGTCTTCGCCGGTTTCCACTTTCTGGAAGCTGCGCGGCATTTGAAGTGATTTCCACATCATTGGCGATACCTCTTTGGATTAGACTCTTCTCTTCTTTTTAGGACGGCAACCGTTATGAGGAATGCCCGTCACGTCCCGAATAGAGAGGACTTCGAGGCCCGCATTCTTGATAGCGCGGACGGCGGATTCACGACCACCACCGGCGCCCTTGACGCGGACATCCACCTTGCGCATGCCGAGATCGAAAGCCTTGTGGGCAGCGGCTTCGGCAGCGAGCTGGGCGGCAAACGGAGTGCTCTTGCGGGAACCCTTGAAACCGGCATTACCGGGAGAGCCCCAAGCGACCACGTTACCGCGAGCATCGGTGATAGAAACGATTGTGTTGTTGAAGGTGGCGTTGACGCAGGCGATACCCTGGATGTCGATACGCTTCTTGCCCTTCTTGACCTTGACTTCTTCAGCGGCAGCAACCGGAGCTTCGGCAGCGGCAGCAGTTTCCTTAATTTCTTCTTCAGCCACGAGGAATCTCCTTACTTCTTCTTGTTAGCCACAGTTTTCTTGGGGCCCTTGCGGGTACGGGCGTTGGTGCGGGAACGCTGACCGCGGACCGGGAGGCCCTTGCGGTGGCGGATGCCGCGATAGCAGCCGATATCCTGCAAACGCTTAATGTTCAAGGTGATTTCTGCGCGGAGCTGACCTTCCACGGAGTATTCGTCTTCCAAGAGATGACGAATCTTACCTTGTTCTTCTTCGGTGAGGTCATCGCACTTCTTGTTCTTGTCGATACCCAGCTGGGCACAGACCTTGTTTGCGGTGAACAGACCGACACCATAGATTGCCGTCAGACCGTACTCGACGGTCTTGTTTTTCGGTAAATCGACACCAGCGATACGTGCCATACGATCTCCT
>OMSO01000070.1 GCA_900313675.1 uncultured Fibrobacter sp. | reverse complement strand
CGACAAGGCCTTCCAGTATTACAGCCAAATTAACCCGGCTGCCAAGAACACCAAGCTCGACGAGTTCGAATCTGAACCGTATTGCTATCCGCAGAACATTCTCGGCGACGAACACAAGCAGTTCGGCATGGGCCGTAACGCATGGCTCTCCGGTACCAGCTCCTGGACCTACCAGGCTGCAACCCAGTTCATCATCGGTGTCCGCGCAAGCTTCAAGGGCCTGATTATCAACCCCTGCATCCCCTCCAAGTCAAGTTCCGCGGCGCTACCTACGAAATCGAAGTGAAGAACCCGAAGCACGTGTGCAAGGGTGTCGCCGAGATGATCGTCGATGGCAAGAAGATTGACGCCGACGTGGCACCTATCTTTACGAAGGGTGTTCATAAAGTAGTAGTTACTTTGGGTTAATCCTGCGGTGTCATCCCCGCGCAGGCGGGGATCTCCTAGAAACTTTCAAGTCCGCTTCTCACGAGGCGGACTTTTTGTGATATGGGTTTCCTTTTTTTCTGAAAAGTGCTTTTAGAATGGTAAAAAAATGTATATTACTGATAGGGAATGGGCGAAAAGGAGCAGATGATGTTCTACAAATACTGGAAAGTCTTTTTGCTTGCCCTGACCAGTTTTTTCTGGGCCGGTTGTGACGATTCTTCGTCAGAAGCTGAGTGCCTTTATGGGCCTCCACCGGAATACCAGAGCAGCAACTCCGATAAAGTCGAGTCTTCCGCTACAGTCGGCGATGACGAAATTTCCAGCGGTTCGAACGAAACAGTCAGTAGCAATTCTGTTGAGCCTTTCAGCACTTCTAGCAACGGCAGAGCGCCTGTCAACTGCTACACCACGTCTGTAAAAGATACCGCCGGCTCCTCTTATAGTATTTTTGAATGCGACAACGGGAAAAAATACCTCAAGGATTTTGTCGTGTACTCGGAGGGCTTAAAAGACAGACTCCCGAAGGACATTCTATGGAGCGAACCGCGAGAGGGAATCGAGGGCGACAATTGCAATTTCAACGCAGCGCCGCTTTGTGTCGATAAAATCGATTCACAGGGAAGGCAGTATGGTGGCTGCCACCCGACTATCGATTGTCCCTACAAACCTGATACGACAACAACCAACTGCTACGCCACATCGATAAAAAACAAGGACGACGTAGAGATTGACATTGTTGAATGCGATGACGGTCATAAATGGACACGGGAACAGGCACCATTCTCTATATGTGCCACAAACCCGATTTCTATACCGGAAGATGTCACTGTTGGCTTCCCGGAACCAGGCGGAAAGAATGCCAAAAACTGTAAACTTGGTCCAGACACCTGTGCAAAGACAGATTGTGGCTCCAAAAAAGAATATTGTGCCCCGACTATCGACTGTCCACACAAATAGGAACGTGCGTCGTTGATGGGTTTATCAAAAAATTGTATTTTGCTGGATAGGCTTGGGTAGTGAAGGAGCGAAAATGTTCTATCGGCATTGGAAAAAGATTGCGCTTGCACTGACCGGATTCTTCTGGGCGGGCTGTGACGATTCTACATCAGACCACGACTCGTCATTTGACAAGAAAGAAGATGTGGGGATGTCTGTTGAGGATTCCGTAGGCATGGTAGTCGCCCTTTACGGTGTGCCCGCTGATTTTAAGTCTATAACCTTATGTTTTAATGACATGGCGAAAAACGAAGCAGGCAAGGAATTCAAGATTATCGACTGCACCGATGGAAACAGGTACTTGAGAGATCCTTCCGATGCCACGGGGGAGGGGGTGGTGCTCCCAGAAGGTGTGGATGCCCTGGCTCCTGAGGCGGGTTCCGACAAGGCCAAGAACTGCGAGTCGGCCCAGGAAGTTTGCATAGAGCGCAATCCCAACCTTGACCCTGACCCATTGGCCGGGTGTTTTCCCACCATAAACTGCCCTGAAAAGCCGACGGAAGATGAATAGTTTCCATGCATCTTTGTTTTAAGAAAAAACTCGCCCTCGAAGCCTATCGCCTCTACCGACATAACGAGATCAAGGCCCACCCGCTGACCTATTTCTTTTGGGAATGTACGCTGCGCTGTAACCTGCACTGTCTGCATTGCGGTAGCGACTGCGTGAAGGATGCCATCCCGGACATGCCCCGCGAAGATTTTTTGGGGGCTCTGGACAAGCTTACCCCACACATCGATCCGAAGCATTTTATCGTGGTGATTACCGGCGGAGAGCCCCTGATGCGCCAGGACCTAGAGGAATGTGGTCACGAAATCAAGAAGCGCGGCTATCCCTGGGGAATGGTCAGTAACGGCCTTGCCATGACGCCAGAGCGTTACAAGGGACTTTTGAACGCCGGTCTTCGCTCGCTTACCATCAGTCTCGACGGTCTCAAGGAAAGCCACAACCATTTCCGCGGCGCCCCCACCAGTTTTGACAACGCGCTCCGGGCCATCGACATGGCCGCTCACACCCAAGGGCTCACTTTCGACGTGATGACCTGTGTGAACCGGGAGAACCTGAAGGAACTTCCGAAGATTCTCGAAATTCTCCTGAAAATCGGCGTGAAGCGCTGGCGTATTGCGACGGTGTTCCCCAAGGGCCGCGCCAAGGACAATCCGCTGTTCCAGTTGACCAACCAAGAATTCCGGCAAGTCTTTGACTTTATCCGGGAGGTGAAGTCCCTGAAGGTCATCAACGTGAATTACGGCTGCGAAGGGTTCCTCGGGAGCTACGAGAAGGAAGCCCGCAATTACCCCTTCTTCTGCCGCGCCGGTGTTAACGTCAGTTCCGTGCTCTGCGACGGAAGCATTTCGGCATGCCCGAGCCTCCGCGGCGACTACATCCAGGGGAACATCTACAAGGACGACATCTGGGACGTGTGGCAGAACCGCTACCAGGTGATGCGGGACCGCCGCTGGGCAAAGATCGGCGACTGCAAGACCTGCAAGTACTGGCGCTACTGCGAAGGCTCCAGCCTGCACCTTCGGGACGAAAAGACGAAGGAACTGGCTTATTGTCACGTAAAGCGCCTGGAAGACGCCGGAGTGTAATCGGGGGTGTTAGGGGGTGTCCCCTTAGGAGAGGGGGTAGCGGCCCTTCGGCGGGCTCAGGGACCTTTGTCACGGAGCCAACGAAGGAGAGCGAGGGGGAGACTTCCCCCCTTGGTTCGGGGTGAAAAATGCCCGATTTTAATCCAAAAACAGTCGTTTTTAAACCTTTATCCCTTTACGATTTAGCCGTTTTATGCTAAATTTGGGACTCCAATAGCAAACTAAAAAGGATTACAAAATGTATTCTATTGTTGAAACAGGTGGTTTCCAGTATAAAGTCGAGCTGGGCAAGGCCTACAAGGTCCCCACTCTTGACGCCGCTGTTGGTTCCGAACTGGAGCTCAAGTCCGTTCTTCTTTTCGCAGGAAAAGAAGTGCAAATCGGCACCCCTGTCCTGAACGACGCCTCCGTG
>OMSO01000052.1 GCA_900313675.1 uncultured Fibrobacter sp. | reverse complement strand
GAAGTCGGTGATGTTCTTGACGATACCCTTGCGGACCTGACCCTTCTCGAGAGTTTCGAGAACGTCGCCACGCTGCTTGTTGCGTTCTTCTTCGAGAACCACACGGCGAGAAACGACGATGTTCCTGCGAGCCTTGTTGACCTTGATAACCTTGAGGTCGAATTCCTGACCGATGAGGGCGTTGATGTCCGGGATCTGACGGAGGTCGATCTGGGAACCCGGCAAGAAGGCGTCGATGCCGAACAGGTCGACAACCACACCGCCCTTGATACGCTTGGTGAGCGTACCGCGCACGACTTCGTTGTTTTCGAAAGCGGCGTGGATGCGGTCCCACACGCGCACGAAGTCGGCCTTCTGCTTGGAGAGGATGAGACGTCCGTCTTCATCTTCCAGCTTTTCGACAAACACTTCGATTTCGGAACCGATTTCGAGGGAGTCCGTGTCCTTGAATTCAGCACGATCAATGACACCTTCGGACTTGTAGTTCACGTCGATCAGCACTTCCTGGTCGTTCACCTGGCTAATCTTACCGGTAACGAGCTTGCCCTGTTCCAGGCAGTCCATGCCGGCGTAGATGTCGGCGTTGGCCTTGCGGAAGTCGGGGCTGCATTCGCCTTGGGCGGCGAGGATTTCAGCGAGATCTTCTTGAGTTCCGAATTTGAGATTTTGAGACATATTGTTTATTTGGGTTGTGGTTCAAAGGATTCAGGCTACGCCACTACACCTACGTAGTCGAGAATCTTTTGCACCTGTTGTTGGATTGAGATGTGTGTAGTGTCAATTTCGATTGCGTCGTCCGCCTTCTTGAGGGGGGCGTTTGCGCGGGAAGAGTCCAGCCGGTCCCGTTCTACCAAGTTGTGGAGGACTTCTTCCAGGGTAACCTTTTCGCCTTTTTCAAGGAGTTCCTTGTAGCGGCGTTCGGCGCGGACCTCTACGTCCGTCACCATGAAAAACTTGTACTTGGCATCGGGGAACACCACGGTTCCAATGTCGCGGCCATCCAAGATGCAGCTCTGCTTCTTGCCGATTTCCCGCTGCTGCCTGGTCATGGCGGCCCGGACCGACGGCAGGGCGCAGTAGATGCTCACGTTGTTCGACACCTTCATACCGCGGATTTCGCTTTCGCGGCACACCCCGTTAATCAGGATGTGATTTTCGGAGTCGAACCCCAGAGTCAGGTTAGAGAGCAACTTGTCCATGGCGGGGCCGTCCTCGGCAGGGAGTCCTGCGTCCAGGGCAGCTAACGTCACGGCGCGGTACATGGCGCCCGTGTCCAAATAAGTGATACCCAGGGTCTTGGCCACAATCTTAGCGGTGGTACTCTTGCCGGTACCCGAACCGCCATCCAGGGCTATCACGAAATTCTCGCCACTTTTGGTCATAAGTGGGGACAAATATAGCTAATTCAGAATCCAGAGTTCGGAATTCGGAGTTTTATTTAAGGAACAATTCCGAATTCATAAATCCGAAATCCGAATTTTTACCACACATCGTAGAAATAGTGGTGTTCCACCCCGGTATAGGTGTCGGCGTATATGACCTCGGCGCCCGAATCGTAAACGGTCAGGCTGTAATTGCCGTCCAGATTGAACTGGTAATAGTATTCGCCATAGTGCCGGTCGTAAGCGTAGTCGTACTCGTCTTTCCAGAAATAGTAGGGGCCGGAACCGTCATAATAAACGGTGGCGTCCCCATTCCAGTCCACCTTCACGGACACCGTCAAAGAAGGCGACAGCGAATAGGCGTCGCCACAAAGGTAGTCGGCCCCCATCCAGGAGCAATCCTGCCCGTAATAATAGTGGAAATGGAGTTTTGCCTGGTAACCGTAATCAGAGTCATCGGTTCCCCAATCCCCGCATCCAACGAGCATCAAGGCAAAGGCAAATAAAAGAATCGATAAGCGTTTCATGTTTCTTTACAAGAATCCCCCGACAGCAGTCGAGGGAAACCTAAAATTTAATTTATCTTAAATCAGTCAGATTCGTAGTCACCGTGGATTTCTTCTTCAGCTGCTTCCGTATTTTCATCTTCGTACTTTTCAGGAGCCTGCAAGTCGCGAGTGCTGCCGTACTTGCGCTTTTCCTCTTCCGTCAGTTTATTGGAATACACGATGTCTTCCTGTTCCTGGTTGGCAGCTTCCTCCTCCTGCTTCAAGACACGCTGGCCTTCTTCCAGGCGGCGGCGGATATGTTCCTTTTCCATTTCTTCCAGGTTGGTGCCCACCTTGGCCTGTTCTTCGGAAACGATGTAGCGCTCGTTGGCTTCATCCATGGCGTCCTTGATACCGACCAAACGGCCCTTGCCATCCACCTTCAAACCGGCCTTGCGGAGGGTAGAAAGAGGTAGGCGGCGTGCAGCCAGCTTGTATTCTTCCTTGAATTCATCGCCATCACTAATTTCGTTGGCTTCACTCGTGGTTACATAGTCCAGGGCTTCGCTCCAACGAGAACTCTGCACACACGATGTAAAACCCACCAAGGCGTTGTCAATCTTTTCGGGATCGTCCGAAACCGTACCTGCACAACCGGCAATAATCATTGCCAAAAAAGAAACACCCATCAATAGTTTTTTCATAGGATTTTCCTCCGAAAAAATAATAACCCTTTCAAATATACACATTTTTTTTTGAAAAATCCTCTTTTTACCTTTTTTTTGCATTTTTAGGCATTTCCTGCGGACAGCACCCCCCTTTTTTCTATTTTTTCGCCCATTATGAGCGAAAATGCGGACATCTACCGGATATCTACCGGCGACAACAGGGAAATCGTCCTTGTAGGCACGGCCCACATCTCCCAGGTTTCCAAGGAACTGGTCAGGGAGACCATCGAAACCGAAAAACCCGACACCGTATGCGTAGAACTGGACGCCGGGCGCATGCAGTCCCTCAAGGACCCCGACCGCTGGAAGAATACCGACCTGAAGTCCGTCATCAAGAACAAGCAGCTCGCCACACTCATCGCCAACCTGGTGCTAGGCTCGTACCAAAAGCGCATGGGAGCCCAGACCGGAGTCAAGCCAGGCGCCGAACTGAAAGAAGCGGTGGACGAGGCCGAAGGAAACGAAATCCCCGTGGTCCTTGCCGACCGGGATATCAAGATTACGCTGAAGCGGGCCTGGGCATGCACCCCCTGGTACCGTAAGCTGAGTCTTCTGGGCGGCCTGTTCGGGAGCATCTTCGACAAGACTCAGGTCAGCGAAGAAGAACTGGCCAAAATCAAGGAACAGGATTCCCTCAGTGCCATGATGCAGGAATTCGGCAAGACCTTCCCCGAAGTAAAGAAGGTCCTGATTGACGAGCGGGACCAGTATCTGGCCAGCAAGATCAAGACCGCCCCTGGAAACAAGGTGGTGGCCGTGGTGGGCGCCGGTCACGTGAAGGGAATCGCCAGCATCATCAGCGAGAACAAGGAACTCCCCAGCGAAGAATCCATCACGGTTATTCCCAAGGGCTCACCTATCTGGAAAATCATCGGCTGGGCAATCCCCGTAGCCATCGTAGCAAGCATTATCTACATCGGGTACCAGGCAGGCATCGAAAAGGCCGGCGAACTGAGCCTCCACTGGGCCATGCTTACCGGCGGCGGTGCCATGCTGGGCACCATCATCGCAGGCGGTCACCCGCTAACAGTTCTAGTGGCGCTGGTCATGGCTCCATTTACAGGGCTTACCCCGCTTATCGGCGTCGGTTTTTTTACCGCCCTCACCCAGGTCTATATGCGCCCGCCGAGAGTCCAGGAAATGGAGACCCTCGCCGACGACATCTGGCAGGTGAAGCACTGGTGGAAAAACCGCGTCACCCGCGTCATGCTCTGCTTCTTGTGTCCGGGAATCCCCGCCATCATCGGGAAAATCCTCGCCATATTCAAGATATACCAGGCGATGTAATAGACTAGAGATTAGAGACTAGGATCTAGGATCTAGGATTTAGTGAATAATGTTATATACCCAAATTCACTAGCCCCCAGTCTCTAGATCCTAACCTCTACTAAATCCTCTTCACAATGAACATGTGTCCGGGAGCACGAGCCGGGTCCAGGCGCACAAAGTTCTTGCTGCCACGCCACACGAAACTGTCTCCGGTAATCACGTCCTTCAAGAAGTAGAAGGCGTCTTCGGCCATGCCAAGCTTTGACATGTTGATTTCCACCAGGCCTTCTTGGGGGTTGTCCATGTCCATGTTGCACACGCACAAGATAATGTCATCACCCGTCTTCTTGGAGTAAACCATCAGCTGGTCGTTCTGGGCGTAATGGAATTCCAGGTTGTCGTATTCCTGCAGGGCGGCATGTTCCTGACGGGCGGTGTTTACCCGACGGACAAAGTCCTGGATACCCGGACCGCTCCAGTTGTGAACCTTGTACTGGTACTTCTCGCTGTCGGCCAGTTCTTCCTTGATAGGACTCGGGATATTTTCGCACAGCTCGTAGCCGTTGTACATGCCGGTAAGGCTCGAAAGGGTAGCCGCCAAGAAATAACGCTGCTTGAAGGCGTTGGGGCCCTTGTAGGCCAGGTATTTCGGGAAAATGTCCGGCGTGGTCGGGAAGAAAATGCCCCGCATGTATTCCTTCGCGTTACTCTGGGTAAGTTCCTTCAGGTACTGTTCGAATTCCCATTTGGCAGACCGCCAGGCAAAGTAGGTATAGCTCATGTCAAAGCCGGACTTTGCCAAACGGTGCATCATTTTCGGGCGAGTAAAGGCCTCGGCCAAGAACACCAGTTCCGGGCGTTTTTCCTTCACATCGGCAATGAGCCATTCCCAGAAGGGGAAAGGCTTAGTATGGGGATTGTCGATACGGAAAATCTCGATTCCCTTGTCGGCCCAGAACAGAATGATGTTCTCGATTTCTTTCCACAGGGCCTTGTAGTTATCGTTGTAGTAGTCGAAGGGGTAAATGTCTTCGTACTTCTTGGGCGGGTTTTCCGCAAACTTGATGCTGCCGTCCGGTTCGTGGAAGAACCACTCCGGGTGGCTCTTCACGTAGGGGTGGTCCGGGCTGCAGTTGAGGGCAATGTCCAGGGCCAGGCGAAGACCCTTGTCACGGGCGGTCTTTGCAAAACGCTCAAAGTCCTTCATGGTTCCCAGTTCCGGGTCCACGTCGTAATGGCCACCGTGCTTGTTACCCACGGCGTAGGGGCATCCCGGTTCAATGGGTTTGCCCTTCTTGTCCACCTTGGCGTGCAAGGCGTTGTTTGCGCCCTTACGGTTCGTGACACCGATCGGGTGAATCGGCACCAGGTAAACCGTATCAAAGCCGAGATTCACAATGTAGTCCAACTGCTTTTCGCAGTCCTTCCAGGTAGCGCTTTTCTTGGGGTCTGTGCCCTGGCTCTTGGGCCACATCTCGTACCAGGTTCCCACGCGGCTGTAGGTAGGGTCCACACGGAGTTTCATCACGGGGGACTCGGTAGGAACATCCTTCGGTTCAATGGTCCAGGCGCAAATCTTGTATTCGTAGTAACCGATGTTATTGACGGTAAAAGAACCTTCCCACTGGTCATTATCCACAAAGTGCATGGGAGCCTTTTCCCATTTTTTCTTGGACACGTGACGGTAGAAAATCGCAGCGTCGTACTTCTCGTGACTGTGACGGAAAATATCCGCCGTAAGCGTTACCGTATCACCGGGCTCACGCTTGAGCATAAAGCGCCCCCCTTCGATTTGGGGGCAGATGTTTTCAATAACCAGATTGTCTTTGAGGGTAGGAATAGTAGCCATAATGCCGTAAATATAATTACTGGCGATGGCCCTGGAACCTCATGCAAAGAATCGCACCGACCAAAACCATACAGGTAAGGGCAAAGGAGCCTCCGTAAGAAAGGAACGGCAATGGGAGCCCCGTCACGGGCATAAGCCCTATGGTCATGGCGATATTCACAAGAATATGGAAAAGGAATATGGTAGAGGCCCCCATGGTAATCAGGGTAATGAAAGGGTCCGAGAAAAGCTTGCAGGTAGAGGTGGCCCGCCAGAGGAACAAGAAATAAAGCACAAGGATTACGGCGCAACCCATAAAACCGAACTGTTCCCCCAGCACGCTAAAGATAAAGTCCGTATGTTCTTCGGGCAAGAAGGCCAGGTTGGTCTGGGTGCCATGCCCGAAGCCTTTGCCCTTGAGACCACCTGAACCGATGGCCGTCAGGGACTGCAAAACCTGGTAGCCATCTCCCAAGGGGTCGCTCATGGGGTCCAAAAAGGTATTCACCCGCTTCTGCTGGTGGGGCTGCAACATGTTCCAGGCCATAGAACTGGCATAACCCGCAAAGATGTTCACCACCAAAAACAAAACAGTCAAAATCTTGGGCAAGCGACGGCGCACCAAGGAGAACACCACAGCACAAATCAGGAGTCCCCAAAGCACCTGAAACATAGTCGTCTGGGAATGGGAGAACAGTACCGAAAGGAGCGGACTTGCCAACAGGAACATATCCGTCAAAGTGAGTCCCGCAAAAAAGAACCCCACGTAGGTTACCGCAATAAACACCAGGGCCGTACTCAGGTCAGGCTGTTTCAACACCAGGGCAAAGGGCACAATGAACAAAAGCATGGGCACAACAAAGCTCTTCAGCTTGAACAAGCTCACCGGATGCCTAGAGAGCCAATAGGATATGGTCAGCAGGTAGGCAATCTTTGCAAACTCCGAGGGTTGCAGCTTAAATATGCCAAGGTCAATCCAGCGGCCTGCGCCCTTCACTACGTCACCGGCAAAAAACAGCACCACGACAAGCAGAATCAATGCCGCCACATACATGGGTACCACCATCCTCTTGAGCCAATCCAGACGCAAAAAGACAATGCCCGCCGCAATGGCGCTACCGCAAACAAAGTAAATAATCTGCCTAAACCAGAAAGTCTCGTAAAAGACCACCTTTTCGTTGTTGGTGGCGGAATAAACCAGCAACACGCCACAGACCATCAGGCAAAGGGTCAAGAAAAGAAAGAACCAGTCCACCTTCAGGGACTTGTCCAAAAAACGACCGGAACTCATTTCTTGTCCTCCTTCCCAAAGTAGGCCATCAGCACCTTACGGGCAATAGGGCCCGAAACAGCGCCACCGCCACCTGCAGCTTCCATAATCACAGCTACCGCGATTTCCGGATTGTCCAGCGGGGCCACTGCCGCATACCAGGCGTGGGTCTTTTCGCCCTTCTTCCATTCGCCAGAACCGGTCTTAGCCCCTACGCGGATATCGGGCACGCGGCCGCGCTTACCTGTTCCTCCGGGGTGGTTCACCACAGAATCCATGGCAGCCATCAAAATACGGTGGGTAGATTCCTTCATCTTTCCGGAGCGAACAATTTCGGGTTCGTATTTCCGCACCACGTTTCCTTCGCTATCCCGAAGTTCCTTCATAAAATGCGGCCTGTAAACGCCCTTGTTGGTGGCAAGAGACCCAACTAGCACGGCCTGCTGCAAGGGCGTCACAATCTGGCCCTGGCCAATGGACAAGTTCAGGATAAGCCCCCTGGCCCAACGCCAGCCCAAGCGTTTGTTCCGCAGGTTGAAAGAAACCGAATCCGGAAGCCACCCCGCCTTTTCGCCTGGAATATCTACGCCCAGGGGCTTTTCTCCTAGGCCGAAACGCCTGCCGAATTCGTTAATGCGGGTCATGTCAATGTCGAGACCGGCCTGGTAAAAGAACACGTCGCAGCTGAGTCGGATAGCGTTCACCACGTTCAGGTTTCCATGGCTTCCCCAGCACTTCTGGTAGCGGGCACCATACTGGAAACCGCCCGTACAAGATTTAGGATAATGCTTGAATTCCGAAAGCACGCCATACTCCAGCCCCGCTCCGGCCGTCACCAGCTTAAACACAGACGCAGGCGGGTAAGTTCCCGAAATGGCGCGGTTGGTCAAGGGCCGCAGGGAATCCAGGGCCACCTGAGCCCATCCCTTGTTGCGTTCGCGCTTTTTCAAAGAGAAAATATTCGGGTCCAGCCTGGGCGAACTCACCATGGCAAGAATTTCTCCATTACGGGGATCTATGGCCACCAAAGCACCGCGGGCCGTATCCGGAATGGCCTCTTCTGCCACCTTCTGCAATTTCAGATCGATAGTCGATACCAGATGGAGTCCCGGTATGGGAGCCTTGCTATCTACCCCCTTCACCTGACTGATTTCGCGGCCGGAGGCGTTCACCTCCACCACCTTCACACCGTTTGTTCCGCGGAACTCCTGGTCATAAAACTGCTCCAGCCCCTTCTGGCCAATACGGTCTCCCTGGGAGTAATTTTCGTATTCCGGCAACTTCAGCTGTTCTTCTGAAATTTCGCTGGTGTAGCCCAGCACATGGGAAGCAAGTGTCCCGTAAGGGTAGGCACGCCTGGATTCAATAAGGGTCACCACGCCGGGCAGTTTTTCGGAATGTTCCTCTATAATAGAGACCTGCTCCGGCGAAGCATCTTCCAGAATGCGGATGGACCTGTTCTTTATCCAGCGGGTCCGCTGGAACGCCGTATCCAACGAAAGGGAATCAAACATCCTCTTTCCGTCCTTGTCCACAATATGGAGCAAGGCGTTAAACACAGAATCCCGACCAGCCTTTTTCCGAGGCAGGTTCAGCGCCTGCAAGGCAATCTGGTAAGAAGGCCTGTTACGCACCAGGATTTCGCCGTTCCTGTCGTAAATAAAACCGCGCTCGGCCACCAGTTCCACTCGGCGCAGACGGTTGTTCTCCGACCGCTGGAAATTTTCGTCATAGTGAGTATGCTGCAAGGAATAAAGCCGAAACAATAGAATGACAAACAGAACGAATACGGCGGTCATATAGACCAGCACGTTCCAGTTCCGATTCTGAACACTCTCGTTATCGGACTTATTAAACATGGACCTTTTTCTTTTTCCCGATAGACAAGTGGAAATAGATGGCCGCAACAAACAGCGTGTAGGCACACTCCGGAAGGGTCTTGGAAAAGAACAGGTTGGTAACCACATCCTTTTCGAGCCCCGTCAAGAAGAAATAAACCATGTCGCACACAAAGAATCCAAAGCCGAGCACTCCCAGTTTCATGGGCAGGTTCAATGTCAAGAACCTCTCTTCAAGCTGGCCCACCAAGAATCCGAGCACCGTCATGGAAATGGTGTTGGCGCCAAGCCATTCCGCAGGTCCGTAGACATCCTGGGTGAATCCAGCAAAGAATCCCCAGAAGCACCCTGCCGCAGGCCCAAACTTGATGGCAATGGACACGATCATGATAACGACAATATCGGGACTTGCCCCAAACAGCTGAATCCATTCAGCAACCGTCGTCTGCAAAATAAAGCAGACGATAAATACCAACAGAACTTTTATCCACTTCAAGCTATTCATCTAAAAGTTCCTGCACAACCCATTCCGGTTCCTTGCCCATCACAAAGACCTCCTCCAAAGAAGAAAATTCCTGAAAAGGCATAACATCCATCAATTGCATCACTTCCAAGTCAGAGGGGCGAATCTGGGTCACCGTACCCACCGGGATTCCTTTCGGGAAAATTCCGCCAAGGCCAGAAGTAATCAGGGTATCCCCCACTTTCACGCCGGCGTGGGTCGGAATCATAGCCGAAAGGGTTCGTCCATCTACAGATTCCAAAAAGCCCACCACCCGTGTCCGGCGTTCTAGTACAGACAACTTAAGATTCGGATCCACCAAAAGCTGCACTCTGGAATGAGTGAGAGTAGCCTTAGAAACTTTTCCGACCAAGCCGTTCATAGAAAACACCGGCATATCTTCCTTGACACCTCTTGACGTTCCACGGTTGATGACAAGGGTCGTTAAAAAGCGACCGGGATTATGACCCACCACACGTGCGGTCACAATGGGATAGTCCCACTTGTCGTCAAAGCGCACCAGCGCATGCAGTCGGGCAAGTTCTTGCAGGGCTTCGCTGGCATAGTACGTCTCTTGCCGGAGCCTTGCGTTCTCCTCTTTCAGCATCTCATTTTCATGAGCTACCGAACGGAATTCATCTACCGACGAAATCACCATCTGCGCCGGATAAAACACAGAGGCAAGAGCCACCGATATGACGCTCTTCTGCGTGGCCTCCGGGGCCTGACGCATCAAGATTCCTAGCAGTAGAAAGAATGCAAAGGCGACTATGCCATGCTTCTGCGAAAACAAACCGACAATAAAGCGGAACGCTCTAAGCATCGAGGACCGTTTTCAGTTGGGCTAGTTCGACGAGGCAATCAGTACAGGACGATACTTGTCCAAATCTTCGAGAATGCGGGCGGCACCCTTACAGACGCACACCAGGGCTTCGTCGATAACGTTTACAGAAAGGCCCGTCTCCTTGCGGATACGTTCGTCAAAGCCGCGAAGCTGGGAGCCACCGCCGGTCATGATAATGCCCTTGTCGTAAATGTCAGCAGAAAGCTCTGCAGGCGTCATGCTCAAAGCCTGCTTCACCGCTTCGATAATGGCGGTCACAGGTTCGTTCAAGGCTTCACGAATTTCCGTGCTGTTGATGGTCATGGTACGGGGCATACCCGCAATAAAGTCGTGACCGCGAACTTCCATGGTCAGTTCTTCTTCCAGGGGGCTTGCAGAACCAATCTGAATCTTAATCTGTTCAGCAGTACTTTCGCCCACATGCAAGTTGTACATCCTACGCAGGTAGCCCACGATGGCTTCGTCCATCTCGTCACCGCCCACGCGCACAGAGGCGTTGCAGACCGTTCCGTTCAAGGCAATCACGGCAATGTCAGAAGTGCCACCGCCAATATCCACAATCATATTACCGACGGGGTCTTCCACAGGAATTCCCATACCCACAGCAGCAGCCATGGGTTCGTGCACCAGGTGGACTTCCTTGGCGCCAGCCTGCTTGGCGGCGTCAATCACGGCACGTTTTTCCACTTCGGTAATACCGCTGGGCACACCGACCACCACACGAGGTTTTACCATCCACAGGGGGTATTTCTGCACCCGCTTGATGAATGTCTGCAAAAGGGTTTCCACCAGTTCAAAATCCGCAATCACGCCATCGCGCATAGGGCGCACGGCACGGGTTTCGCCAGGGGTACGGCCAAGCATCTTTTTTGCCTCAAAGCCGATGGCCGAAACCCTGTTGTTCTTGCTGTCCACAGCAATCACGGTGGGTTCGTTAATTACAATTCCTTGACCTGCAACATGAACCAAGGTATTGGCGGTTCCGAGGTCTATACCGATATCGCAAGAAAATAATCCAAACAAAATGTTTCCCTCTGTGTGAAGATTTTGTTGATTAATATAGTAATTAGTTGTTAGGGACTAGGATCTAGGGGCTAGGGGTCGCTTCACTTTGAGGCTCGAGGCACAAGGTGCCAGGTCCGAGGCGCAAAACTCAATTCTTCAACGAATCTGCCCCGAAGAACAGGACCTTGTAGTACCGGTCCCAATGGCGGGCGCTCACATCGTAGCGGTATTTCCGCTTCTCGTGAAGTGCCATATCCTTGTAGATAAAATAATCAACTTCGGCGTAGGCAGAGTAAATCTCGGCCTCCGCCCCAGAAAACAACCTAAAGTCCTTGACCCGGTAATAGGGCGTGTCCAACAAGGCATCCCGGCTTCCAGCCTTCATAGTCTCCGCCACCATAAACTTTAGGTCTTCCTGAAGGTAGGCCTCCAGCTTCTTTTCAATGCGGTCCGTCCGTTCGGAACAACCGACGAGCAGTAATGTAGCTATGGCGAAAATAATCGGCTTCATGGACAGAAATGTAGAAATAAGGATCTAGGGGCTAGGGGCTCGGGGTGTGAGGTATGAGGTGTGAGGTATGAGATATGGAGCACGAACCTCAAAGGGAGCCTTTGGCGACCGAGCTCACACCTCAAAGGCGCAAAACGCCGACCTCAAGCCCCTAGCCCCACCTAAATACAAAAACGCCCCCTCAGCGGGAGCGTTTTCAAGTCCTGTTACAAACAAATTAGAATGAATACGTTGCAGAGATTCTAGAGAAGATTCTGCCTTCGCCCTGGAAGGGGTTACGGAACAACAGGTCTTCAGCAACGGTCACATCAATTTTCAGTTTTTCTTCGATGTTGATGCCAAAACCAAAGCCCACATGGTCATCGGCAGTACCGTCAGCAAGCGGGTTCGTGCTGAAGAAGTTTCCGTCTTCACGGCAGATTCCCTGACCAGACTTGTTCTTCTCGTTGACGTCGCACTTGGTATAGAGGATAGACTTCTGACCGCCGACGCGAATCACGAACCAATCCCACCAAATGTTACGTTCGATACCGAAGGTAATCATACCGCCAATATCGGAACGCTTGTCCCAATGGGGGTGTTCTTCACCCTGAGAGTCATAAATGGATTCGCCAGACTCGTAGTCAAAGTACCAGTCGTGAGCCTTCAGCTTGTTCCAGATGAAGTCAGCACCCATCCAGAAGAAACCACGATCAAGAGCCACATTGATACCGAGACCGGCCTGAGCATGCTTGTCTTCGATACCAGGAGCCTGCATCAACCTCATGGAGAAGGCCGGCACCAGTTCGCCATCCAGAGCGTCCAGCGTAAAGAAAGCGCGGGACTTGGCAAGGAAGGAGAAATCACCGTCATCGAAGAAATTCAGGTGTTCCGGACCGTACTGAATACGAGCCAAGCCAAAGCTGAACTCGAAATCAATATTGCTTCCGAACTGCAGATTCAAACCACCATCGGCCTGGACTGCAGAAGCATACGCTCCATCTTCAACCTGGTATTCGCCGCTTTCAGTCTTGTCGCCGCCATCCTGATGGGCAATGTAGATGTGCAAGCCCCAAGCATCTCCGTTAGAAAGGGTACCACCCAAGAAGCCGTCGAAGTTCGTCACAGTCTCAGGAACTGCCGTGGTGTCGCCAGAGGTTTCACCAACAACTTTCGTCGGGAAATAACGCATCAGCTCGTTGTTAATACGGCCAAAAAGACCACCGATAGAGAGACGCGGATCGGGATTGTTTTCGTCACCCAGAGAAAGCGAGAAAATGCCACCAAAGTTCGGATGCTGCGGATCCTTATTCGTTCCCGTAGGCACATCCTGGGTATAAGGTCCAAATTCACCGATCAAGTAGTTCGGGTAAAGGTTGATGTTTGCAGCGTTGTCAAAGATGCTAACATCATCCATAATGTAAGTGGTGTTCTTGCCCATGGATTCCACACGAGCGAAGGTTGCAAAGGCAGACCCCACGCCGAGGACGCCGAAGGATAGACCCACTGCCGCAGCTGTTTTAAAATTCATTGTACAGGACTCCTGTTGAAATATCTGTCATAAAGTTAAATATATTCTTTGAAAAACGCAACAGAAAAATGAAAAAAGACCGCGCTTTTCGCGCAGCCTTTTTTAGCGTATCGCTAGACCTGAATTATTCAGAGAAGGTGAACGGAATAGTTACCGTAGTGTTACCGGACTTCACCTTGCTGAACTTCCAGCGGCTCACGGCATTCTTGATTTCGCCATCAAACTCGCCGTAACCAGTGGTAGAAGAAGCAATGGAAATGCTGATAACTTCACCGCCCGGAGCGATCGTGAACTTCAGGGTAACCTTACCCTGGAATCCCGGTTTCTTCTTCAGGAACTTGTTATAGATGTGGCGCAGACCCGGAGTACGCTGACGCACAACCTTCATGATGTCTGCAGCGGAACGAGATCCACCACCGGCACCCATGTCGATATCGCGTTCAGACGGAGTCTTGATGGAG
>OMSO01000053.1 GCA_900313675.1 uncultured Fibrobacter sp. | reverse complement strand
TGACACCGTTACCATCCACGTGAACCTGATCGCCCCCATCGCCATGGAAAAGCAGCTCCGCTTCGCTATCCGTGAAGGTGGCCGTACCGTTGGTGCTGGTTCCGTAACCGAAATCATCAAGTAATCAGGATTAAAAATGCCTAGAGAACTCATCGTGCTCGAATGCACAGAATGCAATCAGCGCAACTATGATTGCGACAAGAACAAGCGTCTTCACCCCTCCCGCGTGGAGTACAAGAAGTACTGCCGGTTCTGCCGCAAGCATACCGTTCACAAGGAATCCAAGTAAGGAATTCGGAATAGGTCGGTAGCTCAATTGGTAGAGTCACGGTCTCCAAAACCGTTGGTTGGGGGTTCGAGTCCCTCCCGACCTGCTCGCTTCCTCAGGAGTCATTATGCGTAAGATCCAGCAATATGTGAAAGAGTCTATCCAGGAATTGAAGAAGGTCACCTGGCCTACTTGGGAAGAACTTAAAGGATCAACTCTCGTGGTGATGCTCTTCAGCGTCATTATGGGTTGCTATATTGCCGGTCTCGATGTTGGTCTCTCTTGGGTTATCGACAAGATTATGGGGAGGGGCTAGCATGAAACGCTGGTACGCCATCCATACCTTCTCGGGTCAAGAAAACAACATTAAAAAGCACATCGAGCAGATGATTGAGCGCGAAGGCGTTCAAGAAAAGTTCGGCCAGATTATCGTACCGACGCGTGAAGTGGTCAGCAATGTCCGCGGCAAGCGTCGTACTTCTGTTCAGAACCTGTTCCCTGCTTACATCATCATTGAAATGGAGCTGGACGAGCTCACCCAGCACCTGGTGTCGACCATCAATGGCGTCACCCATTTCGCCGGAATGACCCGCACAAGCCGGGTTCCCATTCCGCTTCAACAGAGCGAGGTCGATCGCCTTCTGGGAGTCAATCCTGAAGACACCATCGAAGGCGAGATCCAAATCCCGTACACTATTGGCGATAATGTCTGCATCAAGGAAGGTCCTTTCAAGGGCTTTGTGGGCGTCGTAGATGAGATTATGGAAGACAAGACCAAGATTAAGGTCATGGTTTCTGTTTTCGGTCGTTCTACGCCTGTGGAACTCGGCTTCAACCAAGTCGAATCCACTGACGCTTAATGGTACGGTTTTTGCAACGGAGATAACACAGTGGCAAAGAAAATCACAGGTTATATTAAGCTCCAGATTCCCGCCGGCGCCGCTAACCCGGCTCCCCCGGTAGGTCCCGCCCTTGGTCAGAAGGGTGTGAACATCATGGAGTTCTGCAAGCAGTTTAACGCTAAGACCCAGAACGACAAGGGTATGATTATCCCGGTCGTCATTACGGTCTATGCGGACAAGAGCTTTACCTTCATCACGAAGGTATCGCCGGTCCCGGCCCTCATCAAGAAGGCTGCCGGAATCGAGAGCGGCTCTGGTGAACCCAACCGTAAAAAGGTTGCAAAGATCACCAAGGCCCAGGTCCAGGATATCGCCCAAAAGAAGATGCCGGATCTAAACACAATCGACCTCGAAGCCGCTATGCGCATGGTTGCGGGCACTGCTCGTTCCATGGGCGTCGAAGTGGTTGACTGAGGCAGGTAATTCACCGTTACGTATCTGACAGGAAAATTTCATGTTCAGAGGAAAAAAATACAAGAAGGTTGCAGAAGCTTTCGACCGTAACAAGGCTTATGGTCTGAGCGAAGCAATCGAAATCCTAAAAAAGTCCGAGGTGAAGTTCGACCAGACGGTCGAAGTGCACTTTAACCTCGGTGTGGACCCAAAACATTCCGACCAAGTGGTTCGTGGCACGGTTGTGCTGCCGCATGGTACCGGTCGTCAGGTCCGCGTTCTCGTGTTCTGCAAGGACAACAACATTGAAGTTGCAAAGAACGCAGGCGCTGACTATGCTGGCGGTGCTGACTTGGTTCAGAAGATACAGGAAGGATGGCTGGAATTCGATTCCGTCGTTGCTACTCCCGACATGATGCCGGTGATTAGTAAGGTGGCCCGTGTTCTTGGTCCTCGTGGTATGATGCCTTCTCCCAAGGCCGGTACGGTGACCGTTAACGTCGCCCAGACCGTCAAGGAACTGAAGGCCGGTAAAATCCAGTACCGCGTTGACAAGGGCGCCAACGTCCACGCTCCTGTAGGCAAGCTCTCCTTCAGCGTCGAACAGCTGGCTGAAAACGCCAAGACCGTTATCGACTCTGTGGTTAAGAACAAGCCCCAGTCTTCTAAGGGCACATACATCAAGAGCCTCACTCTGACGGCTACGATGGCCCCGGGCATTAAACTTGATATGGCATTGACACGCTAGGAGGCACCATGAAAGCTGTAGTTAAAAAACAACAGACCGTGGACGCTCTCGTCGAGTCGTTCAAGGACGCCACCGCCGTCTATCTGCTCAATTTCCAGGGCATCACTGTCGAAAAGGACAATGCCCTGCGTAAGGCTCTCGCTGCAAAGGGCGTTAAGTACCACGCTGTGAAGAACACTCTTCTGAAGCGCGTGCTCGCAGCCCTTAAGGTTGAAGGTCTCGACGACCAACTGACCGGAGCTACTTCCGTGATGGTTGGCTTCGAAGAAGATCCTCTTCTGCCTGCCCGCGAAATTGAAGCATTCCACAAAGCAAATCCTGATTTCTTGGTCGCCAAGAGCATTTACCTCGACGGTAAGCCCATGCCTGGCTCCGAAGTCGTGAACCTCGCTAAGATTCCTGACCGTAAGGGCATGATCGCTATGATCGTCTCTATGGCTCTTGGTCCTGGCTCCACGATTGCCGGTCAAATCAAGACCCTCCAGGAAAAGCTGGAAAAAGAATCGGGTTCCGAAGCCGCAGCTCCTGAAGCTGCCGCAGCACCGGAAGCTTAACAACAAACCACAAACCAAAACTTTTAAACGGAATAATCGGAGAAACACATCATGGCAACTGATATCAAGGCACTGGGCGATCAAATTGTTGGTCTTACCCTTCTCGAAGCCAAGGCTTTGGCTGACTACCTCAAGGAAACTCACGGCATCGAAGCTGCTGCCGGTGGCGCCGTCGTAATGGCCGCCGCTGCTGCTGCCCCCGCCGAAGAGAAGACCGAATTCGACGTGATCCTCGTCGAATGCGGCGCTCAGAAGATGAACGTCCTTAAGGAAGTTCGCGCTATCACCGGTCTCGGCCTCGCCGAAGCCAAGAAGGTCGTCGAGACTGCTAACAGCGTCATCAAGGAAGCCGCTCCCAAGGCCGACGCCGAAGCTCTCAAGAAGAAACTCGAAGAACTCGGAGCAAAGGTTACCCTTAAGTAATGCTCTCAGTTCTTTGAACTGCTCTTGCCAATCGCCTGCACGTAAGTGCGGGCTTTTGGTGTTTTTATCTAATCAGGCCCTTCACCGGATGAGGTATTTCTAATGACAACGGAGCGAAAGAGTTATTCCTCCAACAGATTCCAGCTGGAACTTCCGTACTTGATCGAAGTCCAGAAGGCATCGTACGAGCAATTCCTTCAGGCCAACATTCCTCAAGAAAAGAGGATGAAAGTCGGTCTGGAGCGGGTCTTCCAGGACATCTTCCCGATTACCGACCAGAACGGTCTCTATTCCCTGGAATACGAAAAATACTATTTCGGCATCCCGAAATACAGCATCCCTGAATGTCGCGAGCGCGGGCTCACCTACAGCATGGAGCTCTACGCTACGCTGGCCCTCCGCATTTTCGAAAAAGATGGCGAAGACCGCAAGCTGAAGGAAGAAGTCAAGAACGACGTCTTGATTTGCGAACTCCCCATCATGACCGAAAACGGCACCTTTATTGTGAACGGCGCCGAACGCGTGGTCGTGTCCCAGCTGCACCGCTCTCCCGGTGTGAGCTTCGACGAAGAAATGCAACCCAACGGTCGTTCCGACTACAAGAGCCGTATTATTCCGCACCGCGGCGCTTGGGTGGAATTCAACACCGAAGGTGACATCCTTTACCTGATTATCGACCGCAAGAAAAAGCTTGCGGCTACCGCCATGCTCAGAAGCATCGGTTTCGAAACCACTCAGGATATCTTGAACCTGTTCTACAAGAAGACCGAAGAAGTCTCCGTGCAGGACCTGGCCAACGAACTTGACGAAAACGGCAAGTCCGTGCTTATCGACCGTATCATCTTCAACGACGTGGTGGATTCTTCTACCGGTGAAGTGATTGTCGAGGCCAACACCGTTATCGACGACAAGAAGCTGGAATGCTTGCTCGAAAACAAGGTGGACAAGGTTGTTCTCCTCTCCAAGGAAGAAGAAAACCTGCTTATCCACTACACCCTGGCTGCCGACAAGACCAAGTCCAAGGGTGAAGCACTCCGCGCTATCTACTCGGTAACCCACCAGCAGCAGGACGAAGCTCCTAACGACGAAGCTGCACGCCTTTACTTTGAAGGCCTGTTCCTGAACGACCCCCGCAAGTACGACTTGGGCGAAGTGGGCCGTTACCGCTTGAACAACAAGGTTTATACCTCCGAAATCCAGGGTATCCTCAAGAGCGTCTCTGAACAGTTCAACATTCAGGACCTGAAGATCCCGAGCCTCTCTACCATGACCATGAGCAAGGCCGACTTCCTTGCCATCATCGAATACATGGTGGGCCTCTATGACGGAGCCTCCGGATACGCCCTGGACGATATCGACCACTTGGGCAACCGCCGCACCCGTTCCGTGGGTGAACTTTTGGCGGGCCAGATTTCCGTGGGCCTTTCTCGTATGTCTCGCGTCATCCGCGAGAACCTTTCTCTCCACTCCGACGAAGAACAGACCACTCCTCGTGACTTGGTGAACACCCGTATGGTGTCCTCCGTGGTCCAGTCCTTCTTCGGTTCTTCTCAGCTTTCCCAGTTCATGGACCAGATGAACCCGCTTTCTGAGCTCACTCACAAGCGCCGTCTCTCTGCTCTCGGTCCCGGTGGTCTTTCTCGTGAGCGCGCCGGCTTCGAAGTCCGTGACGTTCACTACACCCACTATGGCCGTCTGTGCCCCATCGAGACTCCTGAAGGACCGAACATCGGTCTTATCAACTCCCTGGCTTCTTTCGCCGTGGTGAACCACTTCGGCTTTATCGAGACTCCGTATCGTATCGTGGGCCTTGTGGAATTTGCCGATGCCAATGGCAACAAGTGCATGTTCCCCGAAGAAAAGTGGCACTTCGGCATCTTCAAGGGCTTTGTCCATGACCCCCACCTGTTCGTGCAGTTGGAACTCTCCAAGAAGGAGATGGACGATGTCCGCATGAACCTGGACAACCGCCAGCGCGACCTGTTCGACAGCTTTGTGAACAAGGTGTTCCAGATCAAGGACGCCGAAGGCAATGTCTCTTACTGCAAGAACGGCTTTGTGCTGGACAGCTTCGACGGCAAGCCCGACTATGTGCAGAAGGGCTCTGCAGTTGAACAGATTGTTTCTGACTTTATCACTTACTTGACCGCCGACGAAGAAGATTCCTTCAAGGTGGCTCCGGCTTCTACCGAGCTCACCGACGACAACCGTTTCAAGGAAGAATACGTTATCGTCCGCGACAAGAGCGAATACCCCCACCTGCTCCGCCAGGACAGCATCGAAATCGGCGATACCGAAACGGACCACATCGACCTTATGGACGTGGCCCCGATGCAGATCGTGTCCGTGGCCGCAGGCCTTATCCCGTTCCTGGAACACGACGACGCCAACCGCGCCTTGATGGGTTCCAACATGCAGCGCCAGGCCGTGCCTCTGCTCCGTGCCGAAGCTCCTGTGGTGGGAACTGGCCTCGAACGCCGCGCCGCCCTTGATTCGGGCACCGTGGTTCGCGCCAAGCACGACGGCAAGGTGACCTTCGTGGATGCCCGCACCGTGACCGTGCAGCGTGGCAACATGGTGAACGGCAATTTCGAGCCTCTCACCGGCCTCGGCGAAAACTTTGAATTCCTCGGCAAGGATCCTATCGACAATTACGTGCTCCGCAAGTTCGAGCGCTCTAACCAGGATTCCTGCATCAACCAGAAGCCGATCGTTGACGTGGGCGACTTCGTGAAGGCTGGCGACGTGCTGGCTGACGGCGTGTCGACCGACCACGGCGAACTGGCTCTGGGTAAGAACATCTTGATTGGCTTCCTCCCCTGGAACGGTTACAACTACGAAGACGCCGTTATCATTTCCGAAGAGCTCGCCATCAAGGATACCTTTACATCCATCCATATCGAAGAATACGAACTGGAAGTTCGCGACACCAAGCGCGGCCCCGAAGAGCTCACCCGTGAAATCCCCAACGTGGGCGAAGATGCGCTCCGTAACCTGGACGAAAACGGCGTGATTCGCGTAGGTGCCGAAGTCAATGCCGACGATATTCTGGTGGGTAAGGTGACGCCCAAGGGCGAAACGGAACTCACTCCGGAAGAACGCCTGCTCCGCGCCATCTTCGGCGAAAAGGCCGGCGATGTCCGCGATTCTTCTCTCAAGGCTCCTCCGGGAATGAAGGGCGTGGTGCTTGAAACCCGCGTCTTCAGCAAGAAGGACAAGTCCGACAAGAAGAGCAAGGAAAAGGATGCGGAAATGATCGAAGAAATCCGCTCCAATTTCCAGACCCAGATCGACAAGATCAAGGCCTCTTGCCGCGAACACCTGTTCGAACTCCTGGCTGGCAAGGCCGCCGGTAAGGTGATGGACAACGAAACTCACGAACTCCTGATTCGTGAAGGCCAGATTTACAACGAACAGAACCTCGCCATGCTGGACGTGACCAAGGTTTCTCCGGCTTCCACCTTCGTGACAGGCGACGACGAGCTCCAGGAAATGGTGCTCTCCCTGGTGTTGGTGGCCCGCGACAACCTCGATACCCTGACCCGCACCATGGAAAAGGAAATCGACAAGGTCACCAAGGGCGACGAACTCAAGCCCGGCGTTCTCAAGAGCGTCAAGGTCTATATCGCCAAGAAGCGCTGCCTCTCCATCGGTGACAAGATGGCCGGTCGTCACGGTAACAAGGGCGTGGTCTCCAAGATCGTGCCTGTGGAAGACATGCCGTTCACCGAAGACGGTCGCCCCCTCCAGATTCTTCTGAACCCCCTGGGCGTGCCTTCTCGTATGAACATCGGTCAGGTGCTCGAAGTCCACTTGGGCTGGGCCGCCAAGACCCTCGGCTTCAAGGTTTCTACCCCCGTGTTCGACGGTGCCAAGTTCGAAGACATTTGCAAGGAACTGGAAAAGGCTTACCAGAAGAACCCCATTGTCAACTACGAAATGGATCCGGACAACAACAAGATTATCGGTAAGGCCAAGCTCTATGACGGCCGCACCGGTGAAGCCTTCTTGAACCCGGTCACCATCGGTTACATGTACTACCTGAAGCTGGGTCACTTGGTGGACGACAAGATCCACGCCCGTTCTATCGGTAGCTACGCCCTGGTGACGCAGCAGCCTCTGGGCGGTAAGAGCCAGTTCGGTGGCCAGCGCTTCGGTGAAATGGAAGTGTGGGCTATGGAAGCTTACGGTGCCGCTTACACCCTGCAGGAACTGTTGACGGTCAAGTCCGACGACGTGACGGGACGTTCCTTGGTCTATGACGCCATCGTCCACGGCAAGAACACTCCGAAGCCGGGTATCCCCGAATCCTTCAACGTGATGATTCGCGAAGTTCATTCTTTGGGTCTTGACATCGAGACCACTGGAGATAGGTAATATGTCTGAAGAAATGATTGAACAGACTGAAAATACTGGCGATATTTCCATACATCTCGCCGCTCCGGACCTGATCCGTTATTGGTCGTATGGTGAAGTGACCAAGCCGGAAACCATCAACTACCGCTCCTTCAAGCCCGAACGCGACGGTCTTTTCTGCGAAAAGATTTTCGGACCTGTCAAGAACTGGGAATGTAACTGCGGCAAGTTCAAGCGCGTGCGCTACAAGGGCGTTATCTGCGACCGTTGCGGCGTTGAAGTGACTCACTCCAAGGTGCGTCGCGAACGCATGGGTCATATCGAGCTCTCCATTCCTCTGGCCCACACCTGGTTCGTGAAAAACCAGCCCTGTGTTATCGGTGCTCTTTTGAACCTGAACACCAAGGACCTGGAACACGTCATTTACTACGAAAAGTACGTAGTGATCGACCCGGGTGACACCGATCTGGAAGAACGTTCCCTCATCGATGAAACCCAGTATCAGGACCTGGTTGCCGAAGGCCGTAAGTTTGACGCCAAGATGGGCGCTTCTGCCATCAAGCAGTTGTTGGACCGTCTTGACCTGACCAAGCTTTCCGAAGAACTCCGCCTGCAGGCCACCTCCAAGTCCAAGACCAAGCGCGACGAATCCGTAAAGCGCCTGAAGATTGTGGAAGCTTTCAAGAAATCCCAGATGGAAAGCTTCCGTAGCTACTACAACAACCCTGATGGCTCCAGGGATTCTGGCAAGGCTTGGCTCAAGGGCCTCGCCGAGGCCGTGGCCGAATTCAAGGCCGACTACGAATCCAAGCACGACAATTTTGTGCTGGCCGACGCTTACGAGGAATTCCGCAGCAAGTACAAGAACGAAGCCAAGCTGCTGGCCAACCAGCCTTCTTGGATGATTCTTGACGTGCTTCCGGTGATTCCACCTGACCTGCGTCCCCTGGTTCCGCTGGAAGGCGGCCGCTTTGCCACCTCCGACCTGAACGAACTTTACCGCCGTGTCATCAACCGTAACAACCGCTTGAAAAAGTTGATTGACATCCGTGCTCCTAACGTGATTTTGTGCAACGAAAAGCGCATGCTGCAAGAGGCCGTGGACCAGCTGTTCGACAGCGGTCGTCGCAGTGCCCGTGCAGGTGGCGCCCGTCCGCTGAAGAGCCTCGCCGAACTGTTGAAGGGTAAGCAGGGCCGCTTCCGTATGAACCTTCTCGGTAAGCGTGTGGACTACTCCGGCCGTTCCGTGATTGTGGTGGGGCCGGAACTGAAGATGCACCAGTGCGGTCTTCCGAAGCGCATGGCTTTGGAACTGTACAAGCCCTTTATTATCCAGCGCCTTGAAGAAGACGGTATCGTCTATACCCTCAAGTCCGCCAAGAAGTACGTGGATGCCGAACGCCCCGAAGTGTGGGATATCCTCGAAGAAATCATCGAGGACCACCCGGTGATGCTGAACCGCGCTCCGACGCTGCACCGCTTGGGTATCCAGGCCTTCTATCCGAAACTGATCGAAGGTAACGCCATCCGCCTGCACCCCCTCGTCTGTACCGCTTTCAACGCGGACTTCGACGGTGACCAGATGGCCGTGCACCTCCCGCTGTCTTTCGAGACCCAGCTGGAATGCCGCGTGCTCATGCTTTCTTCCAACAACATCCTGCACCCCGCTTCCGGTCAGCCTATCGCTGTGCCGGGCCAGGACATCGTGCTCGGTCTGTACTACCTGACCAAGCCCCGTCCGGCTCGCAAGGGCGAAGGCATGCACTTCTACGACCCTGCCGAAGCTGTTCGTGCTTACGAAAACGGTGTCGTCGATCTGAACGCCATCGTTTACCTGCGTCTTCCCGCCGGTCGCAAGATCTACATGGGCGCCCTGGAAAAGGATGCCGTGTGCCTGCGCGAAACCGCCGACGACAATGGCAATATCGAAGTTTCTGTCAAGGCCGGTGAAAAGATTAAGTTCCTCACCCTGACAGACGTGAACGTGATCAAGACCACTGTCGGTCGTATCATCTTTAACGAATTTGTTCCCAAGGAGCTGGGCTACGCCAACGAAACCTTCGGCAAGAAGGTGATTGCGAAGTCCATCGACGATCTGTACCGCCGTACCGGTAACCGCGTGACCGTGGATTACCTGGACGACCTGAAGGCCAACGGTTACCAGTGGGCAACCCGTGCCGGTTCCTCTGTGGCTATCGCCGAAATGGTGATTCCCGAAGAGAAGCAGGCCATGCTGGATGCCGCCACCGAAAAGGTGAACCAGATCCGCGGCCTCTACGAAGACGGCGTGATTACCGACGGCGAACGCTATAACCAGATTATTGACGTGTGGTCCCGCACCACGACGGATGTGGCCAACAAGCAGTGGGATTTGCTTTCCCGCGACCGCGACGGATTCAACCCCGTCTATATGATGGCCGACTCCGGCGCTCGTGGTAGCCGTGAACAGATTAAGCAGCTGTCCGGTATGCGCGGCCTGATGCAGAAGCCTATCAAGCAGCTGGGTGGTCAGGAAGTTATCGAGAACCCGATTAAGTCCTGCTTCCGCGAAGGCCTGAACGTGATGGAATACTTCATTTCGTCTCACGGTGCCCGTAAGGGTCTGGCCGATACCGCTCTGAAGACTGCTGACGCCGGTTACCTTACCCGCCGTCTCGTGGACGTGGGTCAGGACCTGGTGGTTACTGAAGCTGATTGCGGCACTACCCAGGGTATCGAAGTCTCCGCCTTCAAGGACGGTGATGATACCGTGATTCCTCTGGAAGAACGTCTGCTGGGTCGTGCTCCGATTGAAGATATCAAGCACCCCGTGACCGGCGAAGTGATTGTGAAAGCCGGTGAACTGGTGACCGAACGCGACCTGCCGAAGATCAGCGCTTCCGGTCTGGAACACATCACCATGCGCTCCGTGCTTACTTGCGAATCTCGCACCGGTGTCTGCGCCAAGTGCTATGGCCGTATGCTTGCCTCTGGTCGTCCTGTTGACCTGGGCGAGGCCGTGGGTGTGCTTGCCGCTCAGTCTATCGGTGAACCGGGTACTCAGCTTACGCTGCGTACCTTCCACATCGGTGGTGCATCTTCCCGTCTGACTGTTGAAAACAACAAGAAGGCGACTGTGGATGGCCGTGTGGAACTGGAACAGGTGGAAACCGTGGATCACGAAGGCCAGAAGGTGGTGGTAAGCCGCATGGGCGAACTGGTGATCTTCGATACCACAGGTATTAACAAGGGTCGTTACCAGATTCCTTATGGCGCCATCTTGAAGGTCGCCAACAACGATTCTGTCCAGAAGGGACAGGAAATGTTCGAATGGGATCCGTATAACAGCCCCATTATCAGTAACGTGGCCGGTACCATCAAGTTCATGGACCTGGTGGAAAACGCTACGTTCCGCGTCGAAAAGGACGAAGTGACCGAAGTCGAAACCTGGATTGTCATTAGCGACAAGCGCGGCAAGCGCCGCCCCGCTATCAGCATCGTGGATGCGGGCAACAACAAGGTCGGCCACTTTATGCTTCCCGACGGAGCTATCTTGACTGTCAAGGACGGGGATTCCGTGACCATCGGTCAGACCGTGGCCAAGCTCCCCCGTGCCGCAGGTAAGACCCGCGATATTACCGGTGGTCTTCCCCGCGTGGCCGAACTCTTCGAAGCTCGCTGCCCGAAGAACAAGGCCTTTATCGCTCCTATGGACGGTCTCGTTTCTTACGGCGACGATGTCCGTGGAAACCAGAAGGTTATTATTCAGATGGACGACAAGAAGGAGGAAGTGCTGGTTCCCCATGGCGTGCATCTGGCGGTCAATGAAGGTGACCGTGTCCGTGCTGGTCAGAAGATTAGCGAAGGTAGCGTGGACCCCCACGATATCCTCGACGTTCTTGGACCCGAAGATGTCCAGCGCCATTTGGTGAACGAAATCCAGGCCGTTTATCGCCTGCAAGGTGTGGCTATCGCAGATAAGCACATCGAATGTATCGTGCGCCAGATGATGCGTAAGGTTCGCATCGAGGATTCCGGGGACTCTGAACTGCTTCCGGGCGAAGAAATCTCCAAGGCACGTCTTCGCGCCATCAACGACCAGTTGATTGCGGCTGGCAAGACGCCGGCGACCTTTACGCCGATGCTCCTTGGTATCACGAAGGCTTCCCTCGCGACAGACAGCTTCATCTCTGCCTGCTCGTTCCAGGAAACCACCAAGATCCTTACCCGCGCCTCCATCGAAGGAAGCGTGGACCCGCTCATGGGCCTTAAGGAAAACGTGATTATGGGTCGTCTGATTCCGTGCGGAACCGGTGCTCGCCACCTGAGGAACGTCCAGGTGGTCGATGCCGATGCCGAAATGGAAGAAAGGAAACGCTTGCAAGCGGTACAGGCCGAACACTACAGCACCGATAGCGCTATCCAGATGCTGGATAACGAAATCGGCATTTCCGACGAGGAAGAAGGCGAGTAATTCGGTCCAGTACTTGAAAACTTTGGAAAAAAAACTATATTTGCACTCCAAAATCTAGGAGATTAATAGTGCCTACTATTCAACAGCTCGTCCGTAACGGACGCGAACAAATCAGCAACAAGACCGCTTCCGTGGCCTTGAAGTCCTGCCCGCAAAAGCGTGGCGTCTGCACCCGTGTGTACACCAGCACCCCGAAGAAGCCGAACTCCGCTCTTCGTAAGATTGCCCGTGTGCGCTTGTCCAACAAGATGGAAGTGACTGCCTACATCCCCGGCGAAGGTCACAACCTCCAGGAACACTCCATCGTGCTCATCCGCGGTGGTCGTGTGAAGGACGTTCCCGGTGTCCGTTACCACATCATCCGTGGCGCCCTGGATACCCAGGCCGTCAATGGCCGTCAGAACGGCCGTTCCAAGTATGGTGTCAAGAAAAAAGGTGCCGCTCCGGCCAAGAAGTAAGGAAGTAGAATATGTCTAGAAGAAGAAAGGCTCTCCATCGCTCTATCCTCCCGGATCCGCGTTACAAGTCCACTCTCGTTACCGAACTGGTGGGCGTGGTGCTCAAGCAGGGCAAGAAGACCATCGCTGAACAGATTGTCTATACCGCTCTCGAAAAGCTCGGCCAGAAGCTCGAAGGTCCCGAGACTCCGCTCGAGAAGTTCGAAATCTGCCTCGACAACATCAAGCCCAAGGTGGAAGTGAAGTCCCGCCGCGTGGGTGGTGCCAACTACCAGGTTCCTATGGAAGTTGCTCCGGACCGCGCCAAGGCTCTCGCTCTCCGCTGGTTGCTCGACGCTGCCCGTAGCCGTAACGAAGCCAACATGGCTGACCGCCTTGCTGGCCAAGAACGGTGAAGGCAACGCTGTCCGCAAGAAGAACGACACGCACAAGATGGCCGAAGCCAACAAGGCTTTCGCCCACTTCCGTTTCTAATTCTTGTTTAGCACAGAATTATCCTAGAGAAGGGCTCGCTGTAAACAGCGAGCCTTTTCTGTTTTTTAAATTTGGGAAAAAAGGAGTATATCATGAACTTCAAGAAACGTGCCATTGCAAGCACCCTCGGGTGCGCAGCAATCTCTTTCCCGCTGATCCTTGCCGCTTGCGGCGATGATTCCAGCAGCAATTCTTCGGAACAGTCCGGTGACGATATGGGCGTGCCTGTTTTCGAATCCATTGACGCGCTTAAAAAGGAAAAGTGCAGTTCTGAAAACGAGTTCGAGACTGTGTATGTAAAGGCGGACAGCACCTTTTATAAATGCTACAAGAATAAATGGAGCAATAGCCTTAGTATAGAACTCGAGACTGTGGAATCCAAGGATGACCTGGATGAATGCAACAAGGAGAATGTGGGCCAGATGTTCAGGGTTCCCCGCGACACCATCTTTGACACCTACGTCTGCGAAAACGGAGAGTGGGTTTCGGACTTTGGCGGCAGTAGCAGCAAGGCCGTGGACCCTAAGACCGTAGTCAAGGGATCGTTCACCGATGAACGCGATGGCAGGACATACAAGACAGTCCAAATCGGAAAGCAGACCTGGATGGCGGAGAACTTGAACTATGATGATACCAAGAAGACCCCGAAACTTGCTGGCCGTATTTGGTGCAATTGGGATAACTGTACCAAGTATGGTCGTTATTACAACTATTTCGCGGCCCTTGAGGCGTGCCCCAGTGGTTGGCATCTTCCAAGCAGAGACGAATTCCTGACATTGATTGAAAATGTTGGTGGAGTAGGCAATGTGGCCAGGGCTCTCAAGTCCACTAGTGGATGGGTAGAAGACGACAAGGGTAAAGACGGCAATGGCGAGGACCTTTACGGCTTTAACGCCCTGCCTGCAGGCGACATGCTTTTTGATATTTCCTTTTTGGAGGGCAAAACTGCGATATTTTGGAGTTCTACAAAGGCTTATTACGGCGAGTCGCGTGATTTAAGCGTGTTTTATGATAATCGGGGCGGCGTGTATAGTATCAATGGAGATTTCCGTGTTTCGGTCCGTTGCCTAAAGAATTAGTCCTTCACGCAGCGTACAGGGTTGCCGGTATCCTTATGATCACGTATCCCAAATATTTTGTTACTTCTGTGGGATATGTAAATCGCCATCGCGTTGTTGAGAAGGCCTGTGGCCTGGGCCGTAGTCCAGAAGTCAGTCCCAAAGCTGGCACCGGAGTAATAATCAATACCATCTGTCTTGCCACCACTAGGACGTGCAGAGAATCCATACATGTCCGGGTTCTTGACGCTCTTGTTTTTGTCTCCATTCCAGTCGCCATAGGACTTGAGCATTTTGCCGGCAACATCTATTCCTCCAACGTAATGTATTAAAGTATTCCAATCATCCAGTGTTGGCACGCGCCAGCCAAGAGGGCATACACCCCGAACCTTAGCATTTTCCAAATAGCTGCAATCTCGTCTGACACCACATTCATTGTCAATTGAGCCAATGGCTGCCGTCCAGGTATAGAGACGACCATACTTGGCGCAACTGTCGGCAGAGTTTTCGTAGCAGAAGCTTCCCAAACGAGTCTCGTAATTCATATTCTCGGCCATCCAGGTCTGCACGCCAATTCTCACCGTCTTGTAGGTTTTTCCGTCCCGCACATCCGTGACCGTGCCCCACTTGGACCCGAGACCCTCGGGCAGAGCGGGCCTATTGTTCACCGGCACCACCGACTTTTCGAAATCATTGTTGTTGATGCTGGTGACGCTATAGTCTGTGTCGGGGCTAGCAATACTGCTATCAGCGCTGCAGGCACAGAGGGCGAAGAACGAAAATGCGGCGATGGCGTAGGCAACGGTCTTCTTTGCGGTATTATAGGTTGCGTTTTTCATGGCGGGCCTCTCTAGATTTTGAATTTCTTATACCTATAATATATTCTCGCTGATTCATAAAGTCAAATATATTATTTTTATTAGATTGATAAAATTTAGTTATTATTAATAAAGAAAAAGAGGGTATAAAAAGGTAATGGCGGAACAAGTCTGGGGTAAACTCCGCCTATTAGGCGTGAAAACGATATGTATATTTCTTATGAAATATTTCGTAAGAGGTGATTATGAGTTTCAAGAAAAACGCCTTTGTGAGCAAAAAATGTATCATTGCGCGCACCCTCGGTTGCGCAGCAATCTCTTTCCCGCTGATCCTTGCCGCCTGCGGCGACGATTCCAGCAGCAGTTCCAATAGTAACGAAGGAAATGGCGAAGACTTCGCCATGGAAATGGAATTCTATAGGGCGGGCTTCGATGTCCGTAAATCTCTCAAGGATTTGGACCCTTGTGACGATGAAACCGAAGGGGCTGCGGCAGTTGTTCTGGCAGACACTTCTGTTTATTATTGCTATGACGGCAAGTGGAACGACAAGGCTAGGGAATATGTCCTTGACGAAGATGACCCGCTTTGGGAATGTTCCACCGAAAACGAAGGTGATTCGGTAGAAACCAAAATTGCCACCGCGAAAGGGGATGCTGTTAACGAACGCTATTTCTGTAAGGACGGCGAATGGGTTTCGTATTTGGGAGGTGGAGAAGTTGAAGGCCCCCGCGTCTACAAAGGCCCCATCGCCCATTCCGAAAAGGGAACGCTAGAGGATTCCCGTGATGGTAAGACATACAAGACCGTGCGGATTTACACGACCACCAACCCGCTGAACCCTACTGCGGTTGAGAATCATGACCAGACATGGATGGCTGAAAACCTTAATTACGAGGTGGACAGCAGTTACTGTTACGACAACAATTCTGCCAACTGTGACAAGTACGGCAGGCTTTACCCGTATAACGACAAGGTCTGCCCAGAAGGTTGGCACTTGCCGAGCAGGGCGGAATGGAATGTTCTTTTTGAAATGGTTGGTGATGATTTCTCGGGGTACCATCTCAAGTCTAAAAAAGGCTGGGAAAAATATATCTCCCATTATGGCAAGTATGCTGCTCCCGTTTACGCAGGCGAAGGAGACGATAAGTTCGGATTTACCGTTTTGCCTGGTGGGTATATGGAATCCGCAATAGATGGTGATGGCAATAGTGAAGAATTCTATATAGAATGGGATCTCCTTTATGGTGAATACAAGAAACTATATGATCCCGATAATCAAAATTTTGAGCTTGGTTATTTTGATTTGTCTACAAGCACCGCTTTCTGGACTTCTTCTACAGACAAGCCCTACACAAAGTATGGTAAGGATGACGTCTATAGGGTATACGTTGCTTTTAGGAACACATATGAAAACGCTGTCTTTGGAAGGGTTTTCCTTGAGAAGAATGCAAGATATATCCGTTGCCTGAAGGACTAGCTCCATTTGTTGCATCCTTTTTTCTATATTATCATACATAAAATTTTCACACTAAACCAAAAGGCTAAAAAATGGCTTCTAAAATCAAATCCGTTGTTGCCCGCCAGATCCTCGACTCTCGCGGCAATCCCACTCTCGAAGTT
>OMSO01000054.1 GCA_900313675.1 uncultured Fibrobacter sp. | reverse complement strand
ATCTTCGAAGTTCGAGCAGGAGCTCACTTCGAGCCACTTCTTTTCCACCGGGGCGTAGACTTCCAGGTCGTAGCACTTGGCGGCACCGAAACCGAGGTCGCCCTTGCAGAGGGCCAAGCGGTGGTAGGGCAGTCCCAGCTTTTCCAGGAGCTTTTCGCCGAAGCGGGTGAGTTCCTCGTGGTCTTCGTAGCTGTGTTCCGGATGGGCAAAGTAGACCATTTCCACCTTGTTGAACTGGTGCAGACGGAGAAGACCGCGGGTGTCCTTGCCGTAAGAACCGGCTTCGCGGCGGAAGCAGGCGGAGTAGGCGCAGATGCGCTTCGGAAGTTCAGATTCCGGAATCACTTCGCCGGCGTAAAGGTTGGTCAGAGGCACTTCGGCAGTCGGGATGAGGAACAGGTCGTCGTCCTTGTCGCAGCGGTACATGTCTTCTTCGAACTTCGGGAGCTGGCCCGTGCCGCGCATGGTATTGCGGGTCACGAGGTACGGCGGCGTGAATTCCTCGAAGCCGTTCTTCTGGTGTTCGTCGAGGAAGAACTGGATGAGGGCGCGTTCCAGGCGGGAACCGAGACCACGGTAGACCGGGAAGCCGCTGCCGGAAATCTTCGCGCCACGTTCGAAGTCGAAAATGCCGAGGCGTTCGCCGAGGGTCTTGTGGTCCACGCGGGCAAAGTCATCGTTCTTGGTGTAGTAGTCAAACGGAATCGGGCCGTCCTTCTCCACCACGTTGTCCGAGCTGTCCTTGCCTTCCGGGGAACGGGGGGCGATGTTCGGCACGTGCATGAGCATTTCGGTCTGCTTGTAGTCCAAATCCTTGAGCTTCTTGTCCAGCTCGTCAATCTTGTCGCCCAGGGCGCGCATGGCGGCCACGGCCTCGTCGGCGTTCTCGCCCTTCTTCTTCAGGTCGCCAATCTTCTTGGATTCGGCGTTGCGTTCGCTCTTGAGGCGTTCCACTTCGGTGAGGAGCGGGCGGCGTTCGTTGTCGATGGCGAGAACGTCCTTCAGGCTCACTGTGGTGTACTTCTTTTCGGTTTCAGCAATGTAGTATTCCGGATTTTCGCGGATTTTCTTGATGTCAAGCATTTTATGCCTCGGATGATAAAAATTTTACGCGGGTAAATTTAGCAACTTTTGCGTAAGGCGAGTGAAACGGGACTGTTTACAGGCCCACTTCTGAGCCTAGCAAAAGACACTCGAAGAGAGTCAATGGCGAGAGCCGCGGCAAAACAATTTTTGTTTTGACATGGCCGAGCCTAGCTAAATGCGCTCAGAATGAGCGCCAAGATAGTTAATTCGGAGTTCGGAATTCGGAAGTCGGAGTTGAAAGTATGAATAAAAAGGGAAAGGACTGTTGTCCCCCCGCGTTCTAATCAGTATTTTCTAGATTTGTGCCATGCTTTTTGCAAAATGTTTATTTCGGTCTGTCCCCATGTTTTTGGCAGTCCTATTGGCAAGCCTTCTTTCGGGCTGCTACAGCTTTACGGCGTCCACGCTGCCAAGCCACATCAAGACCGTCCAGATTCACGAGGTCGAAGACAAAACACTGGACCCGGTGCTGGCCAACAACATCCGCGCAGGCGTGCTGGACATGTTCAAGAGCAACGCGGGCGGTGTCCGTATTGTGAACGAGAATGCCAACGCCGATTTCGAGATGACTCTTCTCAGTTACACCAACAAGCCCGAAAACTACAACAGCTCGAGTGACGTAGAGACTTACCGCGTCACCATCCGGGTGAGCGTCAAGTTCTACGACAACGTAAAGGACAAGATTATCTACGAGAACAAGTCCCTTTCGGCGGACGGAACCTACGATGTGGCCAAGAACGAATCCGAAGACCGCCACGGCCAGGCCCGCGCCATCGAGAAACTGCAAGACCTGATTGTAGCCAATGCTCTTGCAAAGTGGTAACCAGTTATGAGTTGTGAGTTATGAGTATTGAGTTATGAGGTGTGTGGTATGAGTCGTCATCCTCACGCAGGTGAGGATCCGCTTACTGCAATCTAGCAGATCCTCGCCTTCGCGAGGATGACATCCCTCAAAGCGAAGCGACCTCAAACCCCTATCCCCTAGATCCTAGCCCCTAAATCCTAAATCATGCGCAAATTCAGAGTTGTACTTGTTGAACCGGAACATCCTCACAATGTGGGCTTTGTAGCTCGTGCCATGCACTGCTACGCTCTCGACGAATTGTTCATCGTTTACCCCAGGCGCGACAGGGTAATTGAAAACTCTTACCACACGGCCCCTAACAGCCACGAGGTTTTGGACAAGGCGACTATCGTCCACAAGTTCGAAGACGCCATCGGGGACTGCGCCTGCGCGGTGGCCTTCAGCCGCCGCATCTACGGTTCGGCCATCAAGCACACCATGATGCCCGGGCTTTCGGAACTGCTGCCCGAAGATGGAACCGTCGCTCTCGTGTTCGGGCGGGAATCTTGCGGGCTGGAGACCGAAGAGGTGAACGCCTGTACCTACCAGTGCGAAATTCCCGTGCCGGGACTCATGAGCCTGAACTTGGCCCAGGCGGTGACGGTAGGCCTGTACGAACTTTGCCGTAGCGGAGCGCTGGCCAACGGTGAGGGTCGTGCCAAACGGACCACTCGGGGTGTGGCCGAAACGGGGCCTGCCACCATCGAGCAGATCGACAGCTTCAAGAAGTTCATGGACCGCTACCTCACGGGGCCGTACCACGACCAGGCCTGGCGGGACAACTTTCTCAATACGCTTTTGCAGCGCCTGCACCCGACTCGTAATGAACTTTCCGCCTTGTTCGGTCTAATCCGCAACATCGCCGGCAAGCCGGCCCGTCTGGAACACGCGGCAGAAAAGGCCGCCAAGGCAGCTAAAGCTGCCGATACTACAGAAAACGCGGATTAATTCTTGTTGGCAATCTTGCCGTAGAATTCATGAAAATCGTCCCAGCGGTAATAGGGGGCGGCGGGGCAATTCTTTACCATCGTGGAATCGCATGTCACGGGCAGTTTCTGCTCGATTTCGTTGAGCATCACCTTCACGAGAATGGGGGAGCCCTTCTTGCTTGACTTGTAAAAGACAAACTGCACGTTGGCGGCCATGGGGCAGATTTCGTAGTCCCGCCAGACCTTGTGCAGGCCTTCCATTTCGGCGATTTCGATGCCTGTATTCCGCGTGCCGTTTTCCATTTGCAGCAATACGGCGAAGGGGAACACCATGGTGTCGTGACCAAAGCGCAACGTAGCGGCAGGCTGTTTCCCGGTCTTTGCTTTGGCGGTATCGGTGTCAATCACCTTGTCGGCCATTTCAAGGACGTTTTTCAGGAGCGGACGGGCGTTTTCTAGGCCTTCTTTTTTACCGAAGGGATTGTTCCCGAGAACGCTGTACCACCAGGCGTTCTGGGCGCGCCACCGGGCAAAAAGTTCGTCTTCGGTCCACAGGTCGTAAAAATCAAAGCTTATTTCGGGGCTGCCCTGAAGGCTGTTTCCGATTTCGTAAATCTTGCTGAGTAGGTCGCCCGCGTCGACGTTCTTCTGTACGTATGTCGAATCGTTGAAAATGGCGTGCATTATGCGGGCGGGGTTCACATGGCTGTACATCTTTTCGTTTTCTTTTTGCCAGGCGGGCGTGTTGGATTCGCTGATGATTTTCCCGAAATCCAGCGGGTTGATAAAGCTCATCAGGTACTTGCCCGATTCCTGATGGATGTCCAGTTTCGGCTTTTGGGCCCGCAGTTCTTCAAGGAATGCCGCCATGCTCACCACGCAACGCACACTGGTGCTTGCGTAGGCTTCGATGTAGGCGTCGTTCTTGAACACTTCAGGGAAGTTCTTCACCATGCGCTTGGCGATTCCCTGGTGTTGCTCGACTCCCAGTTGCGTCAGGTCTCCTGCTCGCGGGGCGGCGTATTCGTCCAGATATTTGGCGCGTTCCAGCAGGTTCTTGCCCAGGTCGGTAAGCTTGCCGGCAGAGTCGGCTTTTGCAAGAGTGCTATAGAGAAAATGGTAATGGTCGGCGGGCTGATGAAAGCGGCTGCCGTGCCTGCCATAGTGGCTTATATAGAACGGCTTGTAACCGGCAGGAGCCTTAGTGTACTTGGCAGTAGGAGTGGGGTAGGCGTAGTAGTTGCTGCCCATCTGGCGGAAATCCTGGGCAAATCCAGAAATCACAATCGTGAGCAATAGCACAATGATAATTTTCATGTCGTTAATTACCGGTCAAAATGTTTAGTTATGGGTTTTGAGTCGGCGCTACGCACCTTTGAGTTTTGAGTTTTTATAATCGCGCCTTTAGCGCCAATTTATGAACTGATAACTCATAACTGATAACTGACAACTCGTCTTTACTTCCGGTCCACCACCTTAAAAAAACAGCTTCTCGCGCCCGTATGGCAGGCCACCTGCGGCCCCTGCATGCGGACCTTGAAGAGCAAAGCGTCAGAGTCGCAGTCGGCGGCCCATTCCACCACCGTCATCACGTTTCCGCTGGTGTCGCCCTTGTGCCAGTATTCCTTGCGGCTGCGGCTCCAGAACACCATCTCGCCGCATTCGTGGGTGCGGCGGAGGGCTTCCTCGTTCATCCAGGCCATCATCAGTACGTCGCCCTTGTCGGCATCCTGTACAATCGCCGGAGCAAGTGCAACCCCGTCCACGACCACTTCAAACTTTATTTCTTTGATTAAATCTTCAAATTTCATAACTAGTTAGCAGTTCTTGTTTATTAAAGGAGATTCCCGCCTTCGCGGGAATGACATTTTATTCCCAAAATCCGAACTCTGAAATCCGAATTCCGAATTATCCTCTCACCTGCCCATTCCCGCGCAAGACCCACTTGTAGGTGCAGAGGCTTTCTACGCCCATAGGGCCACGGGCATGCAGCTTGTCGGTAGAGATTCCCACTTCGGCGCCGAGACCGTATTCGCCGCCATCGGCAAATCGGGTGCTGGCGTTCACCATCACGCTGCTGCTATCGACGTTGGCGACAAAGTAATCCTGCACGCTTGCATCTTCGGCAACCACGGCTTCCGTGTGGCGGCTGCTGTTCTTTTCAATGTGGTCGCAGGCTTCGGCCACGTCGTCCACGAACTTCACGCTTGCCTTCAGGGCCAGGTATTCATGGTGGTAATTGCTGTCGTCGCCGATGTCCTTGATACGGCTGTCGTGGCTCTGGGCATCGTGATTGCCAAAGAGTTCCACGCCACGGTCGGCGAGGCAATCCAGGAGTTTCTTGACGTTGGCATTATCGATATGGCGGTCGATAATCACGCATTCCATGGCGTTGCACACGCCGGTGCGCTGTGTCTTCGCGTTAATCAAGATGTTTACGGCCTTGTCCATGTCGGCGGACTTGTCCACGTACACATGGCAGATACCGTTAAAGTGCTTGATCACAGGAATCTTGCTCTGTTCCACCACCGCGCGGATCAGGCGCTCGCCACCGCGGGGAATCACCAGGTCAATACAGTCGCTACGCTGCAACAGCATGCCCACCAAATCGTGGCTCGTTTCGGTCACCAGCTGCACGGCGTCTTCGTCGATTCCGTTTTCGGCAAGGGCCTTGTGGAAAATCCCGGCAAGGCACTTGGCGGAATTCAGCGATTCCTTGCCGCCGCGCAAAATCACTGCGTTGCCCGCCTTAAAGCAGAGGCATGCGCCGTCGATGGTCACGTTCGGGCGGCTTTCAAAAATAAAGAACACGGAACCGATAGGTACGGCGATACGGCTAATCTTGATCCCGTTCTTCAGTTCGCGGCTTTCCAGCACCCGGTTCAGCGGGTCGGTAAACGCGGCGATTTCTTCGGCGCCCTTGGCCATGGCCTCGATGCGGGCGTCGTTCAGGGTCAAACGGTCCATCTTGGCGTCGTCCAGCTTGCCGGCGGCGGCTTCCAGGTCAAGCTTGTTGGCGGCCAGGATTTCCGGCTTGTGTTCCCGGAGCAACTTTGCCACCAGGTTCAGCACGGCACTCCGCTTTTCGCCGGAGAGGGTGCGCAGGTTCTTGCTTGCTTTTTTGGCGTTTTTCGCCAAAAGGTCGGAATATTCGTCCAAGTTGGAATAATTTTTAGTCATGTTTTTAATATAGAAACTTGCTTTTTCACAAAAAGAAGTGTATTTTCAAAATACAGGTTTGTTTTTACCCTCGACATTGAGTGGTAGTCTAGGGTATCGGACTTGGGTGTAAGAGCCCGGCGTTCAACGTCGGGTTTCTTTTTTTATATCTTTATACCGTAAAATAAAGAACGGTAAGTAATGAACATTTACAGTTGGAATGTCAACGGAATCCGTTCCGCCCTCAAGAAGGGGCTGGAAAACTGGTTCCACGAGACCAATCCCGATATCCTGTGCCTCCAGGAAGTCCGCGCCGAGACAGACCAGATTCCGGAATCCATGGCCAAGCCCGAGGGCTACTTTGCCTACTGGAACCCCTGCCAGCGCAAAAAGGGCTACAGCGGGGTAGGCGTGCTTACAAAGATCGAGCCCGACGCGGTGAACTACGGTTTCGATATCGAAGAGTTTGACGTCGAAGGCCGCGTGCTGCAGCTGGTGTTCCCGGACTGGGTGCTCAACAGCATCTACTTCCCCAACGGCGGCTCCGGCGATGACCGCCTGGATTACAAGCTCCGCTTCTACGACGCCTTCCTGGAAAATTCCGAGCGCTGGATTGCCGACGGCAAGCACGTGCTTACGGTGGGCGATTACAACACCTGCCATAAGGAAATAGACATTGCCCGTCCCAAGGAAAACGAGAACGTGAGCGGGTTCTTGCCCGTGGAACGCGCCTGGATGGACAAGTACGTGGAGCACGGCTTTGTGGATTCCTTCCGCAACCTGCATCCGGACACACGGGACGTTTACTCCTGGTGGTCCAACCGTTTTGGTGCCCGGGGCAGGAACGTGGGTTGGCGTCTGGACTATGCCTTTGTAGATGAGGCCCTGATGCCCAACGTGGTCCGCTCCGAAATCCACACGACGGTTATGGGTTCGGACCATTGCCCCATCAGCATCGAGCTGGAGCCGCCCTTTGCTCCGTTGCCCATAAAGTCCGCAACTGCCGAAGCAGAAGTCCAGTAGAAAAAAAGTCGCCCTTTCGAGCGACTTTACTTTTAACTTGTTTGCGACAATTACGAGTGCAGGTATTCCACGATGGCGTCGTGGATAGTGGTGAACACTTCCCGCAGTTCCTCTTCGTCTTCTTCCAGGAGCGTCACGCGGAAGCCCTTCAAGTCCGTGCAGAAGCTCGTGCTGGGCACCACGCAGATGCCCTTCGCGCCTAGCAGGTAGTAAACGAAGCGGTAGTCCAGGTTCGTGGTCTTGCTGCACCATTCTTCCACCTTCTTCTTGATAATCGGGTTGTCGATTTTCAGCGTCTGGTGGCTGTTGAGTGTCCCTTCGCGGAAGATGATGGTGTTGTAGAACGCGCCGTAGGTGGGGTTGAAGTAGAGTTCCGGAATGTCCGAAAGGATTTCGTTGATGATGGCGCTACGGCGGCCAATCTTCTCGTTCAGTGCGGTGCGGTGCTCGATAAAGCGGGGATCGCCCAGTACGCGGGGAATGGTCATCTGGGGGAGCGTGGTGGAGCAGACTTCCACCATCTTGGGATGGCGCGGCAGAAGGCGTCGAACTGTTCGTCCTTGTCGCGGTTGTAGTATTCGGCCCAGCCGCAACGAGCGCCCGGCCACGGGTATTCCTTGGAAATACCCTTCAGCGCGATACCCGGAACGTCGCCGATGTATTCAGCCAGGGCGTAGGCGTGGGCTCCGTTATATGTAATCTTGTTGTAGATTTCGTCGCAGATGATGAACAGGTTGTAACGCTTCGCGATATCCACGATTTTCTTGAGGATATCCAGCGGATAGACCATGCCGGTCGGGTTGTCTGGGTTCAAGATGAGGATGCCCGCGATGCTCGGGTTGTACTTCACCTTGTTTTCCAGTTCTTCCAGGTCCGGGTACCAGTGGTTTTCGGGCTGGAGGCTGTAGGTGATAGGGGCCGTGTGGGCATGGGCCGCTTCGGCGGAACTGTGGGTGCTGTAGGCCGGGGCCGGTCCGATGATGCGGGTGTTCATCGAGAGCAGGCCGTAGATGGTGGCGATGGCGTCGCCGAGACCGTTGAAGAACAGGATGTCGTCGACGTTGATCTGTGCGCCGCCCAGCTTGTTGTTCTCCTTCACCAGGAATTCGCGGGTTTCCAGCATGCCCTTGGAGGGGCAGTAGCCGTAACTGCGGTTGGTCTTGACCAGGTCGACCACGATATCCTTGATCCAGTCGGGTAGCTGGCATTTCTTTTCGATGGGGTCTCCGATGTTTTCCCAGTGGATGGGGAGACCCAGGGCCTTGAGCTGGTTTGCCTTCTTCACGATCTCGCGGATTTCGTAAGAGAGTTCCTTGGCACCTTCGCTCAAAAGTCTTCTGCGCATTTTATGCTCCTATATAGGTATCGTAAATTCTCAAATTTTACTGCGTAATTATAGAATAATAAAACAGTGAAATTTCTTTAAGTTAATGGTTTGGGGTATGAAAAAAGCAGCCTTTTACGGGGCTGCCCTTGAAACTTGCTATCTGGATTTTGGCGTTATGCCTTACAGACCTTGGTTTCTCTGGACAGCCCCACAATAGCTCGGGCTGCTGCCGGGCTTGCTGCGATTGCAGTTGCTGCGATGTTCTGTCCAAAGAATTTATTCATGTCTCGAAATATAGTTCCAGGTGCGGAAGTTGTCAAGAGGGGGAGGTCTCCCCCTGATTGCAGCCTTGCCTCGTTGAGTCACATCCCTGCGTGCCATTCTTGTCATCCCCGTGCATCCTTCGTTGTCATCCCCGCGCATCCTTCGTTGTCATCCCCGCGAAGGCGGGGATCTCCCTTCATCTACACACTCGGCAAGTCTTCCATCACCCCCACGCCTAGGGGCGCAGCCCCTAAAACCCCCATTAATACGTCATCCTGAGCGTAGCGATGGATTCAGACTTTTTTTTGAATAATCTTTCCCTCAATGTGTACGTTCCCTCGCTCACAGGAACTCACTTTGTTCGACTGTTCGCTCAGGAAGCACACATCTCGGTCAAAAAACACAAACAACGGCTTTGGTATGCAAGTGTTTTGTGGTCAGAACCTGTTTTTGCAGGCAAGAACAGGTCTAGAATATTGATTTTGAGATGATTTTTTTTGCATTTTGCAGAAATTTGCATATATTTGCATAAAAATAATGAAAAATATTGCAATTTTTTGTGCAAAAATTGTATATTTGCAAAAAAAAGGAGTTCTTTATGGCACAGGCTACAGTTTCCGCACGTATCGACAGCAAGGACAAGGAAAGTTTCGACAAGTTCTGTAGCAATGTGGGTCTGTCCACGTCTGCCGCCATATATATGTTTGTGAAAAACGTCATCAACGAACGTCGCATCCCCTTCGAAGTCCGCGAACCCTCCGTCCGCTACAATGCAAACGACATCGAAGCCCTCAAGAAAGGTATCGAGCAGTTGAACGCCGGCAAGGGGATTGTGAAGACTATGGAAGAACTGGAGGCGATGGAGAATGGCTAAAATCGCTTTTTCCGAAGCAGCTTGGCAAGACTACCTCTATTGGCAAACACAAGACAAGAAGACTCTAAAAAAAGTCAATCAGTTGTTAAAAGACATCGAACGGAACAATTTTGAAGGACTTGGCAAACCCGAAGCGTTAAAGGGCAACTTGAGCGGATTCTGGAGCCGCAGAATCGACGATGCCAACCGTTTGATTTATCGAATTAACGGCGAGTTTATCGATATCCTTTCGTGTAAAGGACATTACGAGAACGTTTGATTAAAAAGTATTTTTAATGTCATGACCCACGGAACATTATACGACCCTATCCGCAAGAAGGATGTGCCCGACACCCCCGAAGAGCGGGTGCGTCAGGCGACGGTGCAGTTCTTGCTGAATGAGGTGAAGGTCCCTGCCCACCTGATTACGGTGGAGTTCGGCCTGAGTTCCGTGGACCCCAAGACGGATGACCGGGTGGACATCGTGGTGCACGATTTCCGCAACGGGAACGACCAGGCGAAACCCTGGCTTTTGGTGGAGTGCAAGGCTCCCGGCGAATACACCTGGGAGGCTTTGCAGGTTCAACTGAACAAGTACCTGCAGGTGCTTACGCCCAAGTTCGTGATGCTTTCGTTGGGGGATTGTGAGCGGTTTTTTGAAATGGATGCCGCCACCAAGAGATTTGTTAAGGTTGAGCGGCTTCCTGAATTCCGTTAGGCGGGTATTCGAAGGAGCGGCGTTCCGCAATCCACTTGCGTACGGCCTCTTCGGCGCGGGCGCCCAGAATCTCTTTCTTGTTCTTTTTCTTGAGGCCTTCGTGGTGGGGGAGCAGCCCGAAGTTGAAGTTCATGGGCTGGAAATTTTCGTTTTCCTCTACCAGGCGGTTCATCAGGGACCCGATGCAACTTTCGTCGGGGAGCGGGTCGGCGTGCCCGTGCAAAATGGTCTGGGCCATGTTCCAGGCGGCATACCATCCGGTAGCCACCGCCTCGGTGTAGCCTTCGCTTCCGGTAATCTGCCCGGCGAACCAGGTGGGCGGAATGCCCTTGGCGCATTCCAAATCCGGACGCAATCTCAAAGTGGCATCCAAGAACTTGGGCGATTCGATGAAGGTGTTCCGGTGCATGCAACCCAGGCGGGCAAATTTTGCGTTCCGCAGAGCCGGCACCATGGTGAAGATTTCTTTTTGCGTGCCCCACTTGAGTCGTGTCTGGAAACCCACCATGTTGAAAAGCGTCTTCTGCTTGTTTTCGGCCCGGAGCTGTATTACCGCGTACCACAAATGCCCATTGTTGCCGAGTCCGAGGCCGATGGGGCGCATAGGCCCGTGACGGAGGGTCTCATAGCCGCGGCGGGCCATTTCTTCGACGGGGAGGCAGCCTTCGAACAGTTCGTTCTTTTCGAAGGGGCGGGGCTCCACGGCTTCGGCCTCGCACAGTTTACGGACAAACTCCGTATAGGTTTCCTTGTCCAGGGGGCAGTTGATAAAGTCGGCCGTCTCGCCCTTTTCCCAGCGGTTCATATAGAAGGCGTGGTCAAAGTCGATGCTGTCGGTCTCTACCACAGGGGCGATGGCGTCGAAGAAATGGAGGCGCTCGCTCCCCAGCCGCTTGAAGATATCGTCGGCGAGCGCGTCGCTGGCCAGCGGCCCCGCCGCGACGAGGGTGGGGCAGTCTCCTTCGAGGCTGGTGACTTCTTCGCGGTGGAGCGTGATGTTTGGAGATTCTGCAATCTTCTTTTCTACCGATTCGCTGAAAATGTCCCGGTTCACGGTGAGGGAATCCCCTGCGGGAACGGCGGCTTCGCGGGCGGAGTCCAAAAGGAAACTCCCCAGCATGGTGAGTTCCTGCTTTAAAAGTCCGTGGGCCGATGTGACGCCCAGCGCCTTGAAACTGTTGGAGCAGACGAGTTGTGCCAGGTGGCCGTCCTTGTGGGCGGGCGTGTTCTTGACCGGGCGCATTTCGTACAGGTCCACCTTGAAACCGCGGCTCGCCAGCTGCAAAGCCGCCTCGCAACCTGCGAGACCGCCACCTATGACTCTTACTCGTTGCTGTTCGCTCATTTCATTCGCTTTGAGGTTTAAGGTACGGGGTTTTAGGGGTGTCCCCTAGGAGAAGGGGTAGCGAGCTACGAAGTGCGAGCGAGGGGAAGGCTTTCCCCTTTTTGCTCAGACCTCAGAGGGAGCCGAAGGCGACCGACCTCATTGCCCATGCCTAATTCGTCACCACTTTCCGGTAGCTCTTGGCGTTTCCGATCCAGAGCTTCACCAGCAGTTCTTCCAGGGAGGCGGTGGAGACGCATTCGGGGTCGGCGTCCTGGATTTCGTCGGAAATCAGGTTTGCCTGGGTCAGGTTCAGCATGCCGTAGTACATGGCTTCCATGAGCTGGGAGGCGAACTTCGGGGAAATCCGCGCCACTGCGTCCATGTCGTTCAGAGGCGGCAGTTGGGTCTTGTCGGGGCTGAACTGGTCCAGGTTGTCCATGGTCCACATGTCGGCGGCCTTGCCCATGTCGTCGCTGGGGGCGATTTTCAGGAGCTTCTCTTTGTAGGCGTTCCATTCCACGTTGGTGGTCTTTCCCGCCTTGCGCACGGACTTCAAGAAGGACAGGACGGCGTAGTAGAGGTCCTTTTCTCTCTGGTTCATCTCTTTCTGCGAAGCGGGAATCATGGCCAAACCTGCGGGATTAGTGGCGGAAGTGCCTCATGCCGGTGAACACCATGGCCACGCCAAGCTTGTCGCAGGCTTCAATGGAGAGGTTGTCCTTCTTGGAACCGCCCGGTTGCACGATGTACTGGACGCCGGCCTTGGCTGCGGCTTCCACGTTGTCCGGGAAGGGGAAGAAGGCGTCGGAGCCCATGACGACTTCGCTGAACACCTTCTTTTCGAGAGCCTTGAGACCGGCCTTGTCGATGCACTTGCCCTTTTCGTTGAAGAACTTCTGGGCGGCCTTCATGCGGGCCACGTTGTCACGGACGCGCGGCTGGCAGAGGCGGAGGTTAGAGTCAATGCGGTTCGGCTGGCCGGGGCCAAGGCCGATGACCTGGAAGTAGCCGCGGGCGTATTCGTAACCCATGACGATGGCGTTTGACTTGGTGTGCTTGGTCACGATCCAGGTGAAGCGGGCGAGGGCTTCCTTGTTCTTTGCGAACTTCTTCTTGGTGACGCATTCGAACTTTTCGTAAACGTCCACGTCGCGGTCCTGAACCAGCATGCCACCGATCACGTGCTTATAGACCTTGCAGCGGGTTGCCTTCTTGATTTTGCCCACTTCAAGGAGACGGATGTCCTTGGACTTGTTCTTCAAAAATTCCAGAGCGTCCTTGTCGAATGCCGGGGCGAGAAGGATTTCGACGAACTTGCCCTTCAGGAATTCGGCGGTTTTCAGGTCCACCTTCTTGGTAACGGCGATCACGGAACCGAAGGCCGACACCGGGTCGCCTTCCCATGCGGCTTCCATAGCGTTGCGGAGGGTCTTGCCGGTAGCAAGGCCACAGGGGTTCATGTGCTTTACGATAACGACCGCATTGTCGTCTGCGAATTCGCGGGCCATTTCCAGGGCGGCGTCGGCATCCACGATGTTGTTGTAAGAAAGTTCCTTACCCCAGAGCTGCTTCGCGGTGGCGAGGCTTGCTTCGGTGCAGGTCGGGTCGCGGTAGAAGACGGCGGACTGGTGGGAGTTTTCACCGTAGCGCATGGGCTTCGGGTCAACGAATTTCAAAACGAGTTCTTCGGACATGATTTTTCCTTTGTGATTTACGACAGTCAATATAGCAAATTAAGGCATGAGGAACGTCATCCTCGCTGTCATTCTGGAGCCACGCAGTGGCGATAGAATCACGAGGATCCGCTTGAGGGGTTTGGGGCTCGAGATACGGGGCGTAATTAATGTGGAGTGTGGAATGTGAAGTGTGTAATGAGTTTTGAGTTGTGAGTTTTGAGTTGTGAGTTTTGAGTTGTGAGGGTTGAGGCACGGGGCGCGAGGCGTAAGTAGTGATTCTCCTAACCACTGTTTACTAACCTCTATTTACCTCAAATCTCAAAGCGACCGGAGGTCGCGACCTCATTGCTCAAAGCGAGCTTGCGAGCGACCTCAAAGGGGCTTTAGCCCCGGCCTCATACCTTATTGCTACTAAAACAAACTTGCCGGCGGATTATTGTCGTCGAGGCCCGGCAAATTCGGATTGGGCGGGATGTTGTCCAGCGGGTCCTCGGGTTCTACAATCAGGTTGTAATAGACGTTGTTCTTCAGTTCGTCTTCGATGTAGAAAAGGGTGCCGCCCATGGCAGAGCCGCAACCGGCGCAGGCTCCCTGGTAGCGGATTTTCAGGCGGTTGTCGTCGGTCAGGTCCAGCACTTCCAGGTCGCCACCGTCGCCTTGCAGCATCCCGCGCACGGACTGGTGGAGCCAGGCTTCGATCTTTTCGATTTTCTGCGGCTTGGTGAGGGCGTTCCATTCGGCGTCGGCCTCGGCACGGCCCTCGGCGGTCTGGGTGCGGTACTTGATGCGCTCCATCTTTTCCCGGACCAGAATGGCGGTGGCCTTCTTTTCGGGATAGGCTTCCTGAACCCGCCGGATGAGCGTGTTCATTTGTTTGAGTTCCGGAGCGGAGGCATCGAAAGCCGGCACGTCGGGTGTGTCCCGGAGTTCCTGTTCCAGGCTTTCGGCGGTGATGGCGCAGGCTTCTTCCACCGTGACCATCTGGATTTTTTTGCAGAAGGTGTCGGCAAGTGCAGTAAAGATGGGCCCGCCGTAGGTGAAGAACCTAGTCTCCAGAATCTTGTCGCATTCCGGGTCTATCATCAGGTAGACCTTCAGGCTCGCTTCCTTCACGTCTACAAGGGCAAGGCCCTTTTCGTCGGCTTCAATCTGGAAAATCGCGCCCCTGTACTTGGGGGCCTTTGCGATTTCCTGCACCTTCTGGGAAAAATTCGCACACAGTTCTTCGCTCATGATGCGACCAAATGTAGAATAATTCAGGCACGAAGTGCCGACCACATACCTCAAAGCGAGCTTACGAGCGACCTCAAAGGGGCTTTAGCCCCGACCTCACGCCTCGCAGCTATTTCACGTCCACCGTCACCTTGTACATGGGCTTGCCGCGGTAGCTGTTCAGACCCTTGGCGGTCTGGACTTTCAGGTTCTTGGCGGTGACGCCCTTCTGCTGCTTGAGTACGTTCAGCAGTTCCTGGTTGCGCTTGCTTGCCAGGTCGGTGAGGTCGTGTTCCATAGCGGCGCCGTCAAAATCCTTGTCGTGTTCACGAGCGAATGCCTTGAAGTTTGTGTCCCAGTCCTTGATTTCTGCGGCGGCCTTCTCGTCAATTTCGTTGAGGCTCGCCTTGCCTTCTTTCTGCTTGTAGTATTCCTGTTTCAACTTGTGGAGCTTGTGTTCCTTCAGGATTTTGGCGGGATTGTAGTACTGGGTGTAGGTGAGGGTAAGCTTCGGGTCTTTTGCCAGTGCTTCGGTCATCTTGGAGGCCTTGGCGAACTGCTCGCTGGTAAATGTTCCGCTGGAAATGTCAATCAGGATTTCGTCGTCCTTGCCCAGGTTCAGGCCCACGGCAGAGGCTCCCGTATTGGCCACGTTGCCCACGATCTTGATGGGGGAGAGGGCCACTTTTACCAGCAGTTTCGTGATGGTGTCCCATACGATTTTCAGGTAAGAAAATTCGGGATCCTTCAGGTTGCCCTTTACGGGAACGTCGAACTGGATCTTGTCATCCTTGTCCTTGAGCACGTAGAGCCCCACCTTCATGGGCACGGGGTATTCCGGATCTACACTGTCGTCCTTGTCGCCAACCTCAATGTTGTAGATGTCGATGGTGTTCTTGCTATCGACATTGAAGTTGTTCATTTTGTTGTCACTGGCGAAGGCCATGGTTCCTGCGGTAATGGGGTAGCCCGTGAAGTGCAGGCTGTAGCTGCTGAAATGCTTAAGTGCCAGGTTCTTGACGCTTACGTAGGCGTCCATGGTGCCGATGTCGTTGATGGCGCCCTTGTACTTGACGGACACGGAGCCTCCTTCGGGGAAGGCGGCGCTCACGTTTACGTTGCAGGGCTTGTCGAAGTTGATGTCGGAGCCGTTTACCGTGATGGCGGAGACCTTGTAGTTGAAGGGTTTGGAAAGGGTGTAGTCGTTGGCGGTGACGGTGGTGTTCTGCACCAGGAGCTTTGTGATGATGGCGTCCAGTTTCTTGGCGGGTTCGGCCTTGCCTTCAGCGGCGGTTGCGGAGTCCGTCGAAGCATCAGGTGCGGGGGCTACCAGGGAATCCAGCGGGACGGCGTTGGAATCGGCGGCTACGGTGTCTGACTTGGCGGCTTTGCCCTTGGGAGTGAGCAGCACGTCGATGTTGGTCTTTCCGCCCTTGTACAGGTCCAGATGGGCGAATGCACCGTCCACCACTACGGAGTCGATGCGGAACTTGAACTTTTCCAGGTTGGCTTCGGCAATGCCCACGCCCACGTGGCCTGCGCCGATGGTCTTGTCGTTCACCTCGGTGACCACCACGCTATCCACGCTGACGATGCCCTTCACGTTGGAAGCGAGGATGCTGTTCAGGTTGCCCTGGATGTCCATATCTGCGGAGAGGTTTCCCTTGAAATCCTTGATGTTCACGAAGTCGTTCAGGTAGGGCTTGCCTGCCGCTAGGGCGAAATCCTTGAGGCCCACGTTCACGTTGAAGTCGTTGGTGGCCGCATTGACGGTCACTTTCACGTTTAGGTCGCCGCCGTCGGCGAACTTGAGGCTCACGCCCACGTCGGTCTGTTTGTTGCTCAGGTAAACCGCGGGGATGGCCACGCCAAAGTCCTTGATGTGAATCTTGGAGCCCACCTTGGCGTCTTCGTAGATGATGTTGCCGTTCTCAAAAACGATGTTCTTGACGGAAATGCTCACGGGGAGTCCATCGGCGATTTCAGCTGCGTTGATCATGCCGGTGGAATCGGCGGCGGCACTGTCGACCGCTACGGTGTCTGCGGCGGTGGAGTCGGACTGGGAGAGAAAATCCAGAATGTCGCTGAAGTTGAAACGGTCGCCGCTCTGGACCACGTGCACGTAGAGGCCCTTCATGTAGATTTCGCCTACGCTGGCCGTTCCGGTTATGATTCTCGTGGGGTTCAGGTTGATGCGAAACTTTTCGAAGGAGACAAAGGGCGTTTTGCCATCCCGTTCCAGGAGGGCGAAGTTATCTACGTTGACGGTCCAGGTCAGGGGACTCAGGCTCACGCTTTCGATGTTGACCTTTCGGCCGATATACTCTTCGGAGTGGGCCACGATGTAGTCCTTCACGAACACGGGGGCAAGTTTCAGGGCGGCAAAAACCAGGACGAACAGGGCGGCGACGACAATCAGGATAATCTTCACGGACTTTTTCATGGGCTATAATTTAGAAATGTTAGGCAAGAAGGTGCTTTTTTCTGCTTTTTTTGCTTTCAGTGGAATATTTTTTTGTAAATTTGCAGCCGTGATTGCTCTTTTTGCCGTTTTTTCGGCAAAACCTGCTCCGTTATTTTGGAGCGAACCTGGCCGTCAAGTCTCCCCGAGGCGTTATTAAGATGGCCCCCTAACACATTCACTTGCAATCACCCCTTCTGCAGGTCTTTTCCAGCCTGCAGTCGCGGTTCAACCCTTACTTATGAGGTGCCTAGATGGAAATAATCACTCTCGCATGCTCTGCTCTTGCAGTCGTGCTCTGTATCGTTATCCTGACTAAGGTTAACAAGATTCTTGACAACCTTCACACTCCTATCGTTAAGAAGCTCACCCCGGACATGAACCTGAGGCCTAACTCTCGTCGTCCTGTCTCTGCCCAAGAAATGGCACAGCGTGGTGATCGCAACAACAAGGGTGATCGCAAGGATCGTCAGAATAAAGACAACCGCGGTGAAAAGAACGGCCAGGCCCAGCAGGGCCAGAACCGTGACCGCAACGAACAGCGTGATCGCGGCAACCGCCGTGACCGCCGTGACGGTCGTCCCGACCGTAACAATCGTCGTGAAATGAACGCAGACGCCCAGGCCGCTTCTTCTGAAGCTCCCGTGGCCCAGCCTGCCGAAGCGGCCGCTCCTGCTGCCGCCGAAGGCCGTCGCCCCCTGGCTCCGCGCATTCCGGTTGAAACTCCGGCCGCTCCTGTCAGCGCTCCCGTGGCTCCTGCAGCACCTGCTGCCGTTGCCGCCGAACCTGCTGTGGAAGTCGCCGAAACCACCTTCGATCCCGCCAAGGTCCGCTATGGCCGCCGCAACGTGATCAAGAAGGCTCCGGAACTCTCCGACGAAGCATAATCACGAAAAGCCAAAAGCTTGATAGAGCCCTCGGTCTTAGGACCGGGGGCTTTATGTTTTTATAAATGGGGTTGTCAGGTGCTGCCTAGCGCCAGCGGCGATGGTTGTCCGGCCCGTCGAAATCGTCGTAGCGGTCGTCGTAGTTTTCGGGATAGTCGCCGTCGTCGTAGTTGTCGTCCCGGTCGGGGAATCCCGATTCTAGCTCGGTGAAACTGGGCTCCTCGATGTTTACCACCTGGACTTCGAAAATCAGGTCCTTGCCGGCGAAGGGGTGGTTCCCGTCCACCAGCACGGTATCCTTGTAGATTTCTTTCACGATGTAGATGCCGTCGGCGTCGTCTTCGTCGTCCAGGTTCAGTCCGTCCACGAACTCGTCGGCGGTGTCGGGCAGCTGGAATTCCCGGATGTCGTTGTCCAGCATCATCTCCAGCTCCATGCCCAGCCAGAGTTCCCCTACGTCCTGGAGTTCTTCTTTGGGAACTTGGAGCAGCAGGTCGTCGCGGTAAGGGCCGTAGCCCTGGTCAAATGGAATCTCTACGGTGAACTTTTCGCCCAGCTTGCGGCCTTCCAGGGCGGTTTCAAGTCCGGGGATGATGTTGTCGTAGCCGTGGATATATACAAAGGGGTGGCTCGGAGGAATTTCCTCCAAGATGCGCCCGCTCATCTCTTTGAGCGTGTAGGCGATGCTCACCTTTGTCTTTGCTTCCACGATTTCCATAGGCGCGACAAATATAGAATTTTTAGCTATGAGTTGTGAGTTCGCCTTGCGTCGCAAGGCTTTGAGATTTTGAGGTGGCGTATACGGGGACATTCCCGAAATGACTCATAGCAACCGAAGGTTGTGACCTCATGCCTCGAACCTCGTGCCTCGAACCTCACAACCCACGATTCACAACTCACAACTATTTTACTACTATTACACCCATGCTTTACGGTATTTGTTCTGATATTCATTCCAATGCTACGGCTTTTCGTGCCGTGCTGGAATCCATGAAAGAAAACAAGGTGGAGCGCAGAATCTGCCTGGGCGACCTTGTGGGTTACGGTGTCGACGCCAACGAATGTGTACAGCTCGCCAAGGAAAACATGGACGTGTGCCTGATAGGAAACCACGACAGCGTGGCTATCAAGTACGAGTCCAGTATGGGCTTTAACCCTTACGCCAAGCAGGCCGTGGAATGGACGCAAGAGAACATGAATGCCGAATCGGTGGCCTACATCCGTTCGTTGCCCTACATTCACGAAGAAAACGACATTACCTTTGTGCATGCGTCGCCCATGTCCCCTGCGGACTGGCTCTACATTACCGACCTGGAAGACGCCCTGAACGCTTTTGACCATTTTTCTGGAACTTATTGCTTTATCGGCCATACCCATAGCCCTGTGATTGTGGCGAGCCGCCCCATGGCCATTCCCAAGGTGCTGGACGAATACGAATACACCATCGAGAATACGGAACGGCTTTTGGTGAATGTGGGCAGCGTAGGCCAGCCTCGTGACCGGGACTGCCGCGCCAGCTGGTGCCTGTTGGATACGGAGACCAAGTGCATCCGCATTATCCGTGTGGAATACGACGTCTTTATCACCCAGGAGCGTATGCGCAAGGCCGGAATGCCGAATTTCCTCATTGACCGCCTGAGCGTAGGGAGGTAAGTAGCTGTGAGGTCGGTCCCCTTTCAGGGGCCCTTTGAGGAGTGAGGTCGCTCGCATAAGCTCGCTTTGAGGATGTAAGTAGGTTAAGAATGTTCTTTTTTTCTAAACTCGAAGTGAAACTCGTAGGGTGGAACGTGCTCTTTGCTCAAAGGGCCGATAGGCCCGACCTCAGGCCTCTATGAAATGGGTTCTCGCAGTTTTTGGTAAGGCCGGCTCGCCGTTTATCGCCGACGAGGTGGACAAGTACGTGAAGCGGCTCCGTGGGGGAGTGTACCCGCTGGAGGTGGTGGAGCTGAAGGAATCCAAGCTCGATGACCGCGCCCAGTCCCTGGCGCAGGAAGCGACACTTTTTGACAATAAATTCCCGAAGTCGGAATACCGCCGCGTTATCCTTTCCGAAGAGGGCAAGCTGATGGATACGGTGAAACTGTCGGATACGCTTCGCGACCGTTTCCCGGGGAATATCGTTTTCTTGATTGGTTCCGCCTACGGTATCGACGAAAACCTGAAAAAATCCGCCGATTTGCTGCTTTCCCTTTCGCCCCTGACCTTTACCCACGACCATGCACGGGTGATTATGGCGGAGCAGCTCTACCGCGTGCAGATGGTGATGCAGAACCATCCGTATCATCACCGGTGAGTACACTTTTTTCTATATTTGTCGCCGAATTTAATGAAGTTTAGCCTCGCTCCTCAAAGGGAGCCGTAGGCGACCGACCTCAAACCTCGTACCTCTATATGAATTCGGAAATCGAGAAACGCCGCACTTTCGCCATCGTAAGCCACCCCGACGCGGGTAAGACCACCATCACCGAAAAGTTCCTGTGGTACGGAAACGTGATTCGCGAAGCGGGCCACGTGCGCGCCAAGGCGAACCGCAGCTACACGGTGAGCGACTGGATGAAGATTGAACAGCAGCGTGGTATTTCGGTTTCGAGTTCCGTGCTGAATTTCCCGTTCGAAGGTTGCATGTTCAACCTGGTCGATACCCCG
>OMSO01000057.1 GCA_900313675.1 uncultured Fibrobacter sp. | reverse complement strand
GAAGTTGAAAGCCGGGATAGCGTAGCCACCCTTAACAGCCTTTGCAAACATTTCCCTGGTGTTCACCAGGCCGAGTTCCTTGTAAGAAACTGCCATTTGATTTACCTCTTGATTGTGTGGCGACCTGGGTCGCCGGTTTAAAAGTTACGGGGCTAAAGATAGCATTTTCGGCTTTTTTTGTCCACCTTTTTCATTTTTTTACTTGCACAAAACAGCCATGTAGGGTATTTTTGTAAGGGGGATGGAATATAAGGATTTCTATGCTTATTTCCAGGTTTTTCATCGTAGGGCTTGTTATGACATTCTGCTCGGCATTGTCGTTTGCCGAGGGAAATGTCTCCTATGCTCTCCACAAGTCCGCAAACCCCTCTGCCGACGAGCAGGACGCCTACAAGCGTATCACAGCCGTCATGGACTCGGCGGTCAAACTCTACAACACTTACTCGAACCTCACCAAGTTCATCAACGTCTACTACGCACCGGGGGTTCCAACCGCCGAAGCAAGCAGCAACGGTGACCTACGGTTTGGCGAGAACCGCAACTACATGGTGGTGCCCACGGCCATGCACGAGATGGCGCACACACTTGGTGTTGGAACCTCGTCGGAATATGCGGCAACCTGCGTGAACGGGGTATTCAGGAACGACAAGGTTCAAGCGAAACTCCGTGAAATGGACGGCCAAAATGCGGAACTTCATTGCGACCGGCAGCACATATGGCCGTATGGCCTGAACCAGGCCAGCGAAGCCAAGTCTGAACAAGACCTGATAAACCACGTGATTCTCGTAGAAACAATTTACCAGCAACTGTTCAAGGAAGCATTCTACTGGCAGGGTCACCTGCAGAATGTGGCCAGCAAAAAATGCTTGGGCATTACGGAATCAAACGGCCTTCAGCCGATGGACTGCACCGACACGGCGACCTTTATCAAGATGTTCACTGTAGGAGAACCTGTGGCCTACCGCATCCAGCTGGGCTCCCGTTCCCTGGACGTACCCAACGAGTCCACGGCAGAGGGAGTGACCTTGTCCACTTACGGCTACAACGGTGGAGCACACCAGAAAATGTTCAAGGAACTTGTAGACGAAGCCGACACCTCGGTTTTCTACTTGAAAATTGTGAAAAGCGGTCTGTATGTGAAAGCGGGGGAGGAAGCCCTTACCCAAGAGTCCATGATGGGGGACGAGACAACGTACCAGTGGAAAATGATGATTCCACCCTCTAGTAACAATGAATCGGAGGACCATTCTGAAACAGAAAAGATTCCAAGATTCAGTGGAAGGCAATCTGCGATAGGCGTGCCAAACATGTCCACAAGATTATTTGACCTCAAGGGCCGATCCGTAAAAGAAGTCCCCCGAAAGGACTACCGGGTTATTATCAAAAAATAAAACCGGCTCGCGTGGAGTCGGTTTCTAAAAACCCTTATTCTAGGAACTACACACCGAAAGCGGCGTCGGCTGCTTCGGCATTGGCGGCAGCGTTTTCCGCCACGTTTTCGGATTCGGCGGCAGCAGAACGATGGTGGTGGGCTTCTTGGTGAGCTGGATGTAACCCTGACCGGCCTGGCTGTTAAGGAAACGGGCCTCGTGGGCCATCATCACCACGGCACGGAAAACAGAACCTTGGCATTCCTTGCTAGCGTAAATATCGTCGAGATAAACTCTCTGGTCGGACATCGGGGTACCTCCGAAATTTTTAGAAGAGGGAGAGGGATTCGAACCCTCGTTACCGTAAAGTAAACACGCTTTCCAAGCGTGCGCCTTCAACCACTCGGCCATCCCTCCTTAGGATGTGAGGCCAAATATAGATGTTTTTTTTGCCCTTGTCAACCGATTTTAGGCCATTTTTGCATAAAAAAGTGTTTTTTTCTAAAAAAAGCTATTTGTTGCTATGACGGATTCGAATCCTAGTAACTAGTAACTCTTAACTACTAACTGCGCCTCAGGCGCCAAGCTCATCCCACACGACCTGCATCAGCGGTTCAAGGGTCTTGGGGGTGAAGTCGAACTTGATGTTTGCGGCGGCAAAAAGCTCCGGCAGGGGGCGGCTGCTCCCCAGGCTTTCGGCACGGAACAGGTCGTCGATGGCCTTTTTCGGGTCTTTCTTGAAGTTTGCCCACACCTGCAGGGCTCCAATCTGGGCTATTCCGTACTCGATGTAGTAGAACGGGCACTCGAAAATGTGGAGCTGCTTTTGCCAGAGGTTTCCGCGGACCGCTTCCAGGCCCGAATAGTCGATGCCCGCGTCATAGCGGTCCATGATTTCGTTCCAGATGTCGGTGCGGTCGCTGGCCGTGTGCTCCGGGAAGCTGTAGATGCGGTGCTGAAAACTGTCCACGCTGGCCACCCAGGGGAACAGCCAGATGACATCTGTCAGTTCGCCCAGGATACTCCGGGAAATGGCCTCGTGGTTGTCTCCGTAGAAGGGTTTCAGGTTGGACATGCCGATAAGCTCCATGCTCATGCTGGCCACTTCAGCAAATTCCGCAGGAACGTCCCTGTAGGCCACAATAGGCTGGTTCGCCAGGGCGAACTGGTGGAATGAATGTCCCGATTCGTGCAGGAGTGTGTAGATGTCCCGGTCCGTGCAGGCGGAATTCATGAAGATGAAGGGGAGGCGGCTCTCGTCAAAGCCGATCTGGTAGCCGCCGGGGGCCTTGCCGAGCCTGGAATCAGGGTCGATAAGGTTCTGGGCCTGCATCTCCCTGGCCCACTTGCCTGCCTGGGGGTGGATGCTTTCGAAAATCCGGTCCACCTTCTCGATGAGTTCTGCTCCGCTAGAATATGGCTTGAGGGCGGGCCTGTTCAGCGGGTCGACGTCCAGGTCCCAAGGCCTGAGCTTTTCAAGACCCATCTTCTGGGCGCGTTTCTTGTAGATTTCTTTCAGCAGGGGGAGCACCAGCTTCTCGATGCTTTCGTGGAAAGCCTCGCAGTCGGCGGGGGAGTAGTCGAACCGGTGCTTCGCGAGGAAAATGTAGTCGATAAAGTCCCTGCAGAGGGCATTCCTGGCGATTTCCTTGCGGATTTTGAACAACTTATCAAAAGCTCCGTCCAGGGCGTCCTTGTCCTTGAGGCGGCGTTCCCACATGGCCCGCCAGGCCCGTTCCCGCAAGCCCCGGTCTGTATTTTCCATGTAGGTCGCCATCTGCTGCATTGTCTGGGTCTTGCCTTCGAACTCCACGCTCATGCCGCCGGTAATCTTCTGGTAGGCCTGGATTTCCTTATTTTCTTCGGTCTCCAGGGGAATATTGTCGGGGGAGAACAGGTCCAGGGAAACCTGCACGCCCTTGAACCATTCGCCGAACTCGCCCTTGAGAGCGTCCTTGGAAGGGTGGGCCATCAGTTTCTTGTTCAACTTGTCATCGTATTCGTTGATGACAGGCTGGATGTTTTCTACAAAGTCGGCATAGGCCTTGGCCGCCTTTTCGTCCTTGGTGTCGCAGGTCATGGACACGTAGCGGCGGCAGCTGACTTCACCCAGCACAGAGTTCAGCTCGCTCCAGTCCAGAATCCAGTCCCGTAGGGGAGTGGCGGCCGCGGGAATGTCCCGCAATAGCAGGCTCCGGTAAAGCTCGCTAATCTTCTTTTCGTCATCGGGATTCAGGTTTTCGGGGACAAAACGACGGGGGAGTTTCATAATCATTCCTTCGGGAAAATGGAATAGACCCAGTCACTGACAAGGCCGTCCAAAAGGGATTTCCGGGCCCTGTCTTCCAGGGCGCGCATTTCTTCGGGAGAAATGGGATGTTCTATGTCAAAATCAAAGGAAACTAGCGGGCCTTCGGCTTCCAGGGATACGGAAATTTCGCCCTTGGCGCGGTACTTGGTGATTCCGGTCAGGGAGAGAAGCCTTTTGTCCAGCGGAAAGTCCGTCGTAAGCGTGATGTCGCTTGCGCCGGGCAAAAGCACCGTAGAATCCTTCAGCTGCAATGGCAGTTCTATCAGGGTATCCAAGAAAAGGTTCGCCTTCAGATTCCGGACCCACAGGGTGTCCGGGCTCTGGTTGTTAGCCGTCATGACGGCCGTCAGGTGCGCTTTGCCAAGTTCCTTCTCGATAATCCCTCTGGCCAGGTTCTGCACGATAAGCACCACCTGGGGGTTCGGCAGCAGCGTGGACTTAAGGTTATTGACCTGCTCGAACAGCTCCGGATTGATGGTCACGGAATCCAGCGCGAGTTCCTTGAATTCTAGCTTGGTCTTGCTCAGGATGCTGGCCGCGTCGATCTTTCGGGTAGCCGCACAGCTCTGCAGCAGGACGGCTGAAAAAAGGCAGACGACCGCAAACAGGATAAATTTATATTTGGAGGGCATTTTGCTCATTTCGTTTACAATATATAAAGATAGGAAATGCTGGATTGGCCAAATTTGACAAATTGAGGCAAAAAATGCTATATTTTATTGCCGATAATGCGGGTTATGTAAACTGCATACTTACACGAAATGAGCGAACGTTACCCGTTCGAAGTCAAATATACCTCTTTTTTCTCAAAAGAGGATATTTTTTTTTGTAAAATTTTATTTAGGTTTTGTGTCCCGGTATCTTTTCCAGAATTCGTCCGAGTTTTCACGGGAATTCTGTTTAGAATTTCGCTCCAAATCATCCAAACGCCTGCCATAAGAGTGCAGTTTCCACAGGATGGAAACTATGGCTACTAGCTCGAGGATATTGTAGAGCAATGAATCGACTAGATTTTCAATTCCTACCATGCCCGAAATATAGCATTTTTCGGGGAATCTTACACGAGACGTGATAAAATTCTCTTTATAGTCAAGTTAAGGGGGCTAACGCCCAGGGGCTAACGCCCCGCCCGGGCCCGGGGCCAGACCTGCGAGCCCTCGGGCTGTCCCCGGGCCTTCCCGATGGGGTGCCCAAGGGGGGAAGTCTCCCCCTCGGCTCCAATACTCCCCTATACCCCTGTACAGCCCACAACCCCAGTATTTACGCCTACCCCCTCTGCGGGGACACCCCGCAACGCCCCGTTGCCCGACTCAATCGCCGTCGCCCTACCCCACCCGGCTACAGACGGCCACACGTGGCCTGGTATTCGTCCTCGACTTGTCATTTGCTCCAGGGCTTAACGGGTCGTGTTGCGCCAAACAAAAATTTTACAAAGCTTCGGCTTCGCCGTATTCATAAAATTTTTCTTCGGCGCACCGCTCGTGGCCTCGCTACACGATCCTACCCTTCCGCTGCACGCCAAGTCGGACTCATACGGCGTCACTTCGTTCCGCTATCTTGTGACACTACGTGTCATAAAATGTAAAAATTTTTTCCGGCGGGGCCGAAAATTCCTGCATCGATGGGGCTTCGCAAGGTGAGCGATGCAGGAAATTTTCTTCTCCCCCGTCGGAAAAAAAATTTTCGCCCGCTGTCGCTCGACTCAACACTTATAAAACCACTAACAAACTAAAAGGTAGGTAAAAAATGAAAATCCGTGAACTCTACGAACAAATCGAAAGAGAAAGCAAATACGCATCTTTCGGACACTCCAAAAAATGGGGTATCATGTTAGGCTATGCGCTCGAAATGCTGGACACAATTTGCCGGGGCGAGATGGACTACGGCGATAATGCCGTCAACGAAAACAGCGACGCAAAGGAACTTACATACAACGTCCTTTTGAACCACTGCAGAGGAGAACAAGACTTTTGCGGGCGTCTTCTCGAACTGTGCCGTACCGCATCGTTCGGCGGTAACTTCGAGTGCTACAACTACGACCTGGCTTGTCGCCTGGGACTGAAGCCCGAACGGTGGGCCGAACGTGGCCCGGAACTGCTCGAAAAGCAAGCGTCCTTCCTCGCCTGGGCAGTGAAGTATATCGAAAGAAAGGCCGGAATCGTCCGCAAAGGAGGGCACAAGGTATGAAAAAGAAACCCGGGTATTATTGGCGACTGAAAAAGCGCATAAACAAGATGTACCACGACGGGGCAACGCTCTACCTCTCGGACTTCCCGGAGCGTGCCCGGGTATACATCGTACACATGGCGTTCTCGCAACTGCATAAAATAACCATCATCCGGGGGCAAAAATGCTGAAAACATACTACTTACCGCCCGCCGAACAATGGCGTAGAAACATGGCACTTAACAAGCTAGAACGACTCTTCGCCGGAAAATTCCTGCTCGTCGGAAACTGCATAATTCACAACGAAGAAGGAGAAAGACGGCGACGCCTGGAGAATATAGTCAACTCGATAAAGAACTAGAGGAGAGCGGGAAAACCCGCTCTTCTTTTTCCCGGGCGCAGGCCATCCCAAAAGCACACACCCCCGACCGCCACCTGCGCCCGGGAAAAAGTCCTACACCTCCCCTACACCACAGCCACCCGGTGGATTTTCCTTTTCTTTGAAACAGAAAATCTTCGTCACCTGGAAAACCTTGCCTTCCCTATCGAGAGGACGGCAATGCTCATAATCGTATATGAGCTCGATTTCTCCAGGATAACTCAATTCATCAAATTTCCCGTACCAACGTGTCACATCTGTACGGGATACGCCGTCCCTGGACGAACGCAAGAAGTGGAAACCCCTGGGATACATCTCCAGGCGTTTCCCCTTCTTGGTTCTCTCTCCTTCCTTGAGATTAGTCAAGTAAGAAGTAAGATAGGAGCCGATGTCCCGGATGTTCTTGACTCCCTGCACCTTGGTAAAACCATGGCCCCATATCCTGTGCATATCCCTGTTGGGGATGCGTAAGAACGCATCCCGGGATATAATCAGAATATGGGCGTGCCAGGCTCCACGCTTCTGTGGCTCGAAGGCCACAAGGTAACCGTCTACCGCCGGATAAGCACGACGAAGACGCTGTACGAACTTACGGTAATCATGGTAAAGACGCTTCGTGTCCGTCATATTCTCCGCATAGGTAAGAGTAACGAACAAACGAATATGCCGTTCGTTCGCACGTACGAGCCACTTGAAATTGTCGCACGTACGACGGACTTGCTTCGGATCGTTCATACGGGACTCGTATTCACGACACCAATGCCAGTCCTTGCGCTCCGGCAAGATTTCCTCGCCCGTTTCCATATCAACCTGGATATCCTTGGAAAGCACATAGGGCTTGAAAGGCATATCCGGGCCGAACGGATATTCGAACGGCAGACGACGTATAAGACCTCCCCTGCTCTGAATCTTGCGGACACGACGCTCCACGTACTTGCCGGCACGTCGCTCCGTCACGTAACCCTCACGGATGGTCTCGGACTTCTTGCGAAGCTCCGAGAGAGGGACGGCACGTTCCAGAGACGGCAACGGCGACGGCTTCTTTTCGTGTGTAACACCACGAAATTCATCCATCGCCTGCCTGTACTCGACCATATCCCAAAAGGCACGTGAGCCAATGGGCATATTGTCACGCTGTGGCACGAAACTCATTGCGCACCCCCTATCGTGACATAGATAAACACGTACCTGGTCTCCGTTTCGTCAGAAACGTGCCTAAAAAGCGCTCCAATGAGCGGGATAGTAGAAAGCCAGGGCAAGCCCTGTTCAAGGCTGTACGTGCGTGTATACGTGCCGAAAATGGCATTACGGCCAAGAACCAACTTGCCATCGCCACTGATACTATGCTCGTAGTCAGTGGCATGCTTGTAGCTGTAATGCATGTTGTCGATATCGAACGTGAGACCATAGGTCTCGGTAACGTAGTTGTTGGAAACAACACCGTTAGACGTCACGTTCGACTGCTTAATCTTGTCCCGGGAACCACCCCAGAATACGTGGAGGGTACTATCGTAGAGAGTCGTATAAGTCCGGTAAATGAAGGTCGTGTCGCCAGTGTTCCTGGCCTGGATGGTAACAGAGAACAAATCCGTATAATCGAAGAACTTCGCACTGCCAATGTACTCGGAATAGTCAAATCCAATGCGTTCCGCAGTGGATTTTCCTATCTCGAGATACTCGATAGTGACGGACTTATTCTCCAGGGTGTCGTGATGCGCAGATACAGAATCGAGAACGAAACGTTCCCTCTTCTGTTCCTGCTCAACACGACGCTGATAAATGGCCCGTTGATGGGGCATCCACTCGCCGTTGTACCACACCGAATCGGAACCTACATAGAAAGGGTTCCCGCCACATTTCAAACCGAGGGACTTACACCAGGCGTTAAAATCCGCCTGGGTGTCACCCTGGAAATTCCAGGAGCAAGTACGGGAACGCAACTCGTCACTTATGACATAAGCGACGTTGCGTTCCTTAAGGTACTTACTTGCCAGGGTGTAACAGTCCCCCTCGGCTTGAAAAGACGTCACCTGCCTGGCACATGGAGTAACACTTGTTGCCGAGACAGATAGGGCCGTCAATATCGTAAGCGTTGGGGAACATGCCAATATCCGTCTTGCAGACCTTGCCGTTGCAAATTTTCCAATTGTAGCAAGTAGGCGCAGTGCCATCGACACCAACGTCAACACCCTTGCCCAGAACCGAATATTCCTTCTTGACCTGTTGTACATCTTGACCTACCTTTTTTGGCTTCGCATATTCATCAACGTTAGTCGTTATTCCGAACAAAGTTGTCACAATGAATATGACAACAACAGCTATGACGAAAGCAACACCCATCAACACAAAGCGAAGCTTCCACTTGCGGGTCTGATACCACATAAGACCATTATAAGTGTCGTTTTCCTCGCCCTTGTAATACTTGGAATCACTCGTCGAATAAGTGAGGAAGACACGTTCATCCTTCTTGCGACGGACTATCCCGTCGTATACAAGAGGAATCTTGTTAACGACCTTGGGGTCGCCACCCTGGATATAGTACTCGTCAACGGAAGAAGTGTCCCCCTTCTGTTTACGGGTCGCAAAGTAATTGCAAGTGTCGCAAAGGCCAACCAAGTCCGGGTGAATATACTGCTTCTTGTTCTGCTGTGCGATGAAAAGAAAATCGACACCCATCTTACGGGTAATGTTGATACGGCTCTCGAGCCAGGAGGTGGCCTTGTCATCCTCGATAAAGTCCTTCATTTCGTCGAGAACGAAAACGCCATCATGGCTCACCTTGTTATCGTCAAAATATGCGATAACGTCGTGAATATCCTTCACGGGGTAATAACGTATCATCGTAGGATGGACACCAGTAATCCAGGATATGGCAGACAAGTTAATACCGGTTATATTGGTAAAAAAAGGCCGTCCCGCCTTGACAGCGGGAAGAACCACGTCAGCCATGGCAAACAATGTCTTGCCACTACCCATCAAGCCATAATGTATCGTCAAAGTGCCTGCCATACACCACCATCAATGCTTTGGCCTTGGGTCTGTCTTAACATAAGTGAAATTCGAGGTAAAGGCCCAGCGAACCAGGTAAACGCTGAATATAAACACGGCACCCTGGATAACGGCCATCATGCACTGATTAAAGGCCTCGCCGACGCCAGTCACACGGAGAATGTAAGTGACACTTATCGGCGGACTGAAAAACTGCGAGGTCGCAGAAGAGAGCTGCGAATCCAGGGAATTAAGAATGTCGGTAAAGGACATAGGCAAGGCCTTGACCGCACTTGCAAGATAATCAAGAAGAGCTGCCTGGGGGTCGTTGATGGAAGCCAAAAGACGCTTAATCTGGACAACGGACGCAGTGCCGCTAGTCAACGCACCGCCCACGCCAAAAAGACCGAGAATCTTCTTGCCCGTCTCGGTAAGGATGGAAACCACCCAGCCTATCGTGCCCAAATTGAAAACAATGTCCTTCAACTTATCGAAGGACTTACCGAGCCACCCACCCGCTACCTTGCCCGTAACGGGGTCTTTCTTGCCGACAAAAATCCTTGCAAAGAAAGAAAAGGCCTTCGACAGGACAATACCGCCAAATACCTTGCGGGCGAACGAACCGAGACCCGCAGCAATTATAGGAGCCAATGGCAAAGGCATTACGTACCCCCACTACTGAATGCACGAATAAACGAATATATGGTGTTGAAAAGGATGAATATAAGTGTTCCCAACTTGACCAGGCCACGGACAACCGAACAGAAGTCAATGCCGTTGAGCAAGTTACCAAAATCGATACGCCAACGCTGCTCACCGACTGGCTGTGGCCAGGTCACCTCGAAATGGAACACAGGACAGGAGTTCAGCTCACTAACGCCCGGAATGAAGAAGTCCGACAACTTCTGCTTAATCGAACTAGTGTCGCTCCAGTCATAGATGCTATCCAGGGCAACGTAATTGGTCGTGGTGTCGTTACGCACGCTATCGACGTACGCAATGACACTATCCAGCTCACGCTTATGCCTCATAACGGAATCACGGAGATTCAAGGACGCAGTATCCGTTATCGTCTCGTCATAATCGACTTCCAAGCTGTAATCTGTAGTATCATCGTAGTCGAAGTCCGACGATGCGGATGAGAAAATCTGTTCCAAAGAATTGTTAGTTTGTTCAACCTCGCCAATCATCTGGTTGTACTTCGCAATCAAGGCAGCATTTTCGGCCTTACGATTAGCATCACTCTGCTTAATCAAGGTATTCGTATAATCAGTGTTGGAAACTATCTGCTGCGTGTTCGCCCGGATATACTCTTCCTGCATGAGCTGTTGACCCGCAGTAGTCCGCAATTGGGTCAAATCATTATGAACTTGACCGAATCCGTTGTTCACGGAATTGTCAACGGATATTACGTTGTTGTTAATTGCATTGAGTATCTCAGAATAGTCGTAATTCCAGACTCCCCCGCTGTCAACCTTCGGAGAATCGACGCTGTCGGGTGGCCTGTCGGCACTCGACGATGGAGAAGACGATGCGGAACTCTGCGATGCACTGGACGATGCGGACGAAGAAGGGGAAGAAGAAGTCGAACTGGCATAAGGGTTCTTGCAGTTACCAAGAGCCATTTGATTATATGCATCATTGCAGGAATTATCGGCGCAGTCACACTGGAACTGGTTCCCGGTTGCGTCATCCATCATATAGCAAGTCCCATCAAAACTTGCAAAGCACTTTGCGCCATAGTCGACACTGTCGGGGGGCTGTTCGCCCGTCTCGTATCCGTTTTGCGAACAAGTACCAGGAACGAGCATCAACGGCTCACAATCCGTCAAGGACATGTAACCATCCGGACACTTGAAAAGCCCCATCTGGGTGTAACATCCATGGCCTATTTCACAGGTAGTCTCGTTGGCACAGACCTTGACGGAATCCTTCGGGGGCTTCGGGCATTGTGGCAAATCTGGATTTTGAGCACACGCAACGGAATCCGCTTCGGCTTGAGTGTCACATATAAAGTAATATTGTTGGAAGGCAAAGAAATCATTATATGCACTACCACATTGATTAAATGTTTGGACAACCCGACCGAGTGCGACATGAGCAGCACCACAAGAATTAAATTCATGGGAGCAACTATAAGAACATGGGCCACTTATTGATATAGTACCACAGTATGGCGGGTCAAAATTACCAAATGATGCACTGCCTGACAAATAAGAACAATAACCATTAGTATAGGTCTCTCTGCAAGCACCCCACGAAGAGGCACAAAGGCACAGGAGCAAGGCGAGTACGTGCATGCCACGGAGCGTCCTGTTCAGTCTAAGTGCACGACCGCTGGAGCATAGCCAGGACTCTTGCATAGCTCCCTCCTTTACTGCACTTGCCCCTGTGCCTAGAATCATTATCCCTCTCCCCCGTTGCTTTTCAAGAAACAATTACGGCAGACGGGATAGCCGGCATAATTAGGGTACATTCCCGAACGGGGGAATGTGCCCCCGCAATAGGAACATTGCATTTTCTTAATTTTCATACACCTACCTAGATAAGAGTGAGCGAAAGGACGGCAAGGCCGATTAAAAGGAAAGGGGCAAGCCCGCTAAAGAATCCCAACGCAAATACGAATCCGGCCATATATACCCCATAAAAAAAAATTTCCCCGTATGAGCCCGGGGACACGGCCTGGTAGGTCAAAGATTAACCACCACGCTGACCCTTCTTGGTCAGCTTCATGACGATGACACCGATGACGATAGTGAGCGTCAAGGTCGCCAGGGCGACCATGATGGCACTTGCCTTGGTGTTGAGGACGCCGAGGTTCGTGGTCAAGGTCTCGAGAGAGGCCATGGGGCCCGGCGCATCCTGGGCGAAGGACGGGGCAACAAGGGCGGATGCGAGAACCGCAGCCTTGACCTTGCCGTTACGTCCGAGACGGACAAACCCGTCACCGATTTTTGCCAACTTAGCACGCATTATATACTCCTTGATAACTTGGCAGTGACGACCAGGACTGCGATGACGGCCAGGCCCAACACAAGTGTTGTGCCCAATTCGACACCGCTATTGAAAGCTACCTCGAATATCGCTACCGACGTGCTGTCCATAGAAAGAATACCAGTCCCAGTCTTACTTCTGTAAGGTGTCAGTGGCTACTTCTTCTGAACCGGCTTGCACTCGATGGTGCCGAAGATTCCGTGAAGGGATACCCCGCTAGTGCGGGTCGTGTTCTTGGTGCCGGGAACGACGGACTTCGTGAACACACAATCGTAGATGGTGTTGTCCTGCACCTGCTCGAACTTGACGGGACTATCGTCCGTGATACTCAAGTCCGAGAAGCACGTGCCGTCGACTGCGTCGAAGGCCGTAATGTACTTCTGGTGCACTTCCTGCTGTACCCCGGTCTTTTCGTTGGTTGTGGTGAAGTTCATTTCCCTATGGGAAATGACTGCTATCTTGTCGAACTGCTGTACCAGCATAAGCCTACCTCTTTTTTGTTGTCGGTTGTTTGTGAGTAGTGCTCAATTGTGCCAGTAATGCGGGTTATGTAAACTAGAATACAAAGAGCGAAAGGGGGCCGTGTTTCACAATAATACTTCTTTCCTTAATTTTTTGCCCAATATCCCCTTATTTGCCTTTGGCACATAATTTGCTATCTTTGGGCGTGATTTTGGCTAGAAAATGTAAAACTGTAGCCCGTCAGGAAAATTTTAAAAGGATTTATTGAAATGGCAGATGATTTGAACGAACAGGAACCGACCGCAGAAGAAAAAGCAAAATTTGAAGCAGACGTGCTCAAGGCCGCCGAAGACGCGATGAAGATGGATGGTTCGGCAAGCTCACCAACCGAGAATAAGGCCGACGCAGAACGTCATCCTGAGGAGCAAGGCGACGAAGGATCCAGTCCGGACGCACCTGCCGACGCTTCCGCCGAGCAGCCCGCAGACGCCGCCTCTGAACAGCCTGCGGAACCCGCTGCCGAAGACCCGACTGCTGCCCTCAAGGCAGCCCTTACCGATGCAAACGACCGGAACCTCCGCCTGATGGCCGAATTCGACAACTACCGCCGCCGTACCGCCAAGGAACAGCTGGAACTCATCGAAACCGCCAACGGCAAGCTCCTGGAAAAGCTCTCCGAAGTCCAGGACAACTTCGAGCGCGCCTTCGCCAGCGAAAACAAGGCCCAGGATTTGGAAGCCTTCGAGAAAGGCATGCAGATGATCTACAACCAGTTCGCAAAAATCCTCACCGATGCGGGCCTCGAGCAAACCCGAACATGCACGAAGCCCTGATGCAGCAGCCCAGCGAGACCGTGCCCGAAGGCCACGTGGTCACCGTGTTCCAGAAGGGCTACAAGCTCAAGAACAAAATCCTCAAGACCGCGAAGGTCATCGTCTCCTCCGGAAAATAGGTCGGATAGCTCGTTTAACCTAGAAATTGACAATTTTTTAATGATGTTAACGATTGCAACGTCATTCCGGCCTAGAGCCGGAATCTAGATGGTGGCTCAAGGCCACCATGACGCGTCGGAATCTCCCCTACCTTTAGAATAAATTATATTTGACCCATGCTGAAGATTAACGGACAAGACGTAGATGCCGCAGGCAAAACGCTGGAAAGCTATATTGCCGAAGCCGGATTCAACAAGGTGCGCATTGCCGTAGAACGGAACGGAGAAATCGTCCCCAAATCCAAATACGGCGAAACCGTCCTTGCCGACGGCGACTGCGTCGAAGTCGTGAACTTTGTAGGTGGCGGCTGATGTCGACTGGCGATACACCCCTCCCCTCCCGAGAGCAAATCCTGGCCGCCCTGGTCCAAAAGCAGGGGGCCGACGCCGTCGAGAAACTGCAAAAAGCAACTATCGCCGTGTGCGGCCTGGGAGGCCTCGGCTCCAATATCGCCATTTCCCTTGCCCGTGCAGGCGTTGGCAGGCTCATCCTGATAGATTTCGACACGGTGGACATCACCAACCTACACCGCCAGCAATACAAAATGAACCAGGTGGGCATCCCCAAGGCGGAAGCACTCCTCCAGAACCTGGAAGAAATCGCCCCCTACGTCCATTACGAGGTCCATCAGGTCAAGGTCACCGCCGAAAACGCCGTTTCCCTTTTGCAGGAGGCCGACGTCATCTGCGAAGCTTTCGACAAGGCCGACGCCAAGGCCATGCTGGTGGATACGGTCCTGGAGAAACTTCCTCAAAAATATCTGGTCGCCGCCAGCGGGATGGCCAGCTACGACAGCGGAAACGCCATCCTCACCCGCCGCATTACGGACAAGTTCTACCTCTGCGGCGACGGCAAGAACGACGTGGACGAAGTCGTCGGACTTGTTGCCCCCCGAGTCATGCTCTGCGCCGCCCACCAGGCCCTGACCGCCATCCGCCTTGTGCTGGGGCTGGATTAAATATTGCCCCTAAGACCCCGAACGGCACGCCAAACTGGGTTCGGTCTACTGAAGGCTCTTGATGTATTCCGGGGCGAAGTTAACTCCATTCGGCCATGTGATGCCCCATAATCGCCAATATATTTCGCATCAATCACATGAAGCATAGTCTAGACCAGTGGATCGATTTTCTTGTATTCTCCGGTGTTTGAACATTGTTAGTATTAATGACTACTTCGCTTCTTGTCTGTAA
>OMSO01000058.1 GCA_900313675.1 uncultured Fibrobacter sp. | reverse complement strand
GCAGGCCATCTGTTCGTAGGTGGGCATCACGATGTTCTGACCATCGACCACGGCCACGCGCACGGCGGCAACCTGCTGTTCGAAGGGCAGTTCGGAAAGGCCGATAGAGAGGGAAGCTGCAGACACGCCGAGCACATCCGGTGCAAACTTGCGGTCAGCAGACAGAACCTGCACGATCACCTGGACTTCGCGGGTGAAGTTCTCGGGGAACATGGGGCGAATGGGGCGGTCGATGATACGGGCGGAAAGGGTCTCCTCGTCGGAGGGGCGACCGGCTTCACGCTTGTTGTAGCCGCCCGGCAGGCGACCAGCAGCGTAGGCCTTTTCGCGGTATTCGACGGTCAGCGGGAAGAAATCGCCTTCCTTCTCTTCGCCGTAGCAAACGGTAGAAAGCACGAAGGCGTCACCCATCTTGGCGACAGCAGCACCACGTGCCTGCTTTGCAATACGGCCCGTTTCAAACGAAATGACGCGGCCGTCGGGGAGTGTCACGGACACTTCCTTGGGGTCCAGCATCTTGCCGTACTTTTGATGATATGCATCAATAGACATAGATTATCTCCAGTCCGCAGATTAGCCGCGGAGACCGAGTTCCTTGATGAGAGCACGAGCGGCGACAATGTCCTTTTCGCCGTAGTACTTGAGGAGGTTCTTGCGCTTTGCGACCATCATGGAGAGCCCGCGCAGGGAGTGGAAGTCCTTCTTGTGGGTCTTGATGTGCTCGGTCAGGTTCTTGATCTTTTCGGTGAGGATAGCGACCTGCACGCGGACGTTTCCAGTATCCTTTTCGTTGGCGCCGAACTTGGCGGTGAGCTCTGCAGCTTTTTCCTTAGTGATAGTAGCCATTATAGCCATTCCTTTTTTTGATTGTTTAACTAATTACATGTTTATGCCCGAGTTTCCCTGCTTTAGGCCCAGTGGAATTGGCGAATCTGGACGCAGGACCAAGGCAAAAATGCAACTACGGGCTTGAAATATAGGTAAAAGGGGCTAGGATCTAGGGGCTAGGGACTAGGAAATACAGCGAAAAAGGGCCCAAAATAAGGCTTTATTGGCACTTGTCATCCCCGCCACATTCTTGTCATCCCCGCGAAGGCGGGGATCTCCTCTCCTTACAAAGGGGGAAGCCTCCCCCTCGGCGAAGCCTTGCCCCGTGTCATCCTGAGCGGAACGAAGTGGAGTCGAAGGATCTAGGGCAAGTCTTCCCCTACCCCCTCTCCTAGGGGCTCCGCCCCTAACACCCCATTAATAATCCGAGTCTCAAGGGCACAGTCGCCTGCAAAAAAGACCGTCGGTCGCGCCTTCACTTTGTTCGCCGCTACCCTCCGGATTTTTTGCCTAGCAACTATGCCCTCTCGCCTCGATAAATGGTCCCCTACGCAGGAGGTTGCTCGGTCACGGCGTTCCCTCGCAACCACCGTCCCTCATAATCCCCCGTCCTTCAGGTCGGGGAAAAGTTTGCCTTTGCTATTCGGGTCAATAATTCCATGCAATTTGATTTTTCCATCGGAATCAGCAGTAAGGAACGCACCCGGCAAAATTTTATGAAGAAAGTCAAATTTCTTCCCTATTGCAATGATTTTTTTCGCAACTTTATCGGGCACCTTATAAGACACCACATTCGCTCTAAACCACCAATATTCCATTTCCTTCAAAAAATCCGCATCCAACGGCCATCCCGACGCATCTGGGATTACCGAATCTACGCCACAACAGGGACAAATCGCCGTCCGACGGCGGTCTCTTTCAACACACCAATCCACCACTTCTGAAGCAGGGTATGTATTGAGGCAACAGAAACATCCGCACATTTTTGATTTTTTCAACAAACGCCAATTCTTAAAGCAAGCACAATGGGCTTCGCGATACTTTTGCGGCATATTCTTTTTCGCCATAATGGATTCCTCCTTCGTTGCAGCCGCATTCGCGGCTGGTTGATTGTTAGAGGCGTTCTGCGTGTCGGCGGTTAGGAAAACCCCTTAAACGCAAAACGCACCTCGCCTTAAAACAGCGAGATGCGTCGTCGGGCTTTAATGTATCTAAAAATAAAAAAGTTGGCTAGCCCCGTGCGAAAATTTTACAATTCCTACAGGCTCTTTTTTCAAACAAAAAAATTTTTTTTGGATACATTTTGGATACGGACAGAGAATATATATTGGGTAATGATGCATTAGGAAGCGAGGCTAATCATGATTACAATTCCAATGAAAAAAAGGATTCCCTCCGTTTTGACGATTATTCTTTGCTCCTGGATCATTGCATGCGACGATTCAGGAACATCTGCAAAAGAAGAGACAGAAACTCCATCCATTGCCGATTCATCTTCTGCTACAATTTCTCAATCCAATAATGAATCTGACGATAAAGATTCAACTGGAAATTCATCTTCTTCGAACAAGCAAGTGGCCTCCTCAAGTAGCAACAATGTTTCAAGTTCCAGCGCCATCACCAGCAGTTCCCAAAAAGAACACAACCCAAGCAGTTCTCCAGAAAGTAGCGAAAGTTCTATCAGTTCTTCTACAAGCGCAGTTAATTCCAGCAACTCAGAAACATTTTCAAATGGGGCCTGTAAAACTAACGAACCAAGCGCTTCGGCAAACCCAATGTCCGAATATGGATATTTCGGCATCATAACCGAAATCACTAGATCTCCTTCTTCTACGCAACGACTTTTCATCAACGTTTACGGAAACGATTATGACGGAGTAGGAATCTATGGCCCCGAAGACTGGCAATCGTACAGTTTGATGATTGCCAAATACAACAAAAACACAATGGAATGGGAAAATGGGACGCAGATTCCGGCAATCAATAAGGAATCGGCTCTTGCTCCGGGATATTTCTATTCAACCGTATATACTCACGGTGACTTGGCTGCTTTTGATTTTGACATTTCGGGAACCTGGCTTTCTAAAGACTATAACCCCGGCGACCAGGTATCTGTAGTTCTACATTTCTACAACCCTGACGTCAAGAGCGAAACCTCGGGCACCGGTTACGAATACTATTCAGTGCAAGACTACTCTGCACCAAGTAGAAAAACACCCTCCATCTACACTACCAACTGCGGTATAGTTAATTGCGCCTGCGAACCAGAAAAAGAGCTTGTCGATATTGCCAAAAATGAAGAACCCTCGTGGAATGTGAACAGTTGTGTCACGAGTTCCACAGTACGCGAGTACAGTTGGTCCAACGCAACCGGAAATGGAGCCAACGGAAAACAACACACAACCGAACTTGGAAGAGACTCCACTAACGTTACAATCAAACTGATTGACGGAACCGAAAGAACCTACGCTTGCCCTTCCATTGCCCGTATGGATAGTCGTCAATTCGATATAAATCTAAGTGAAAACCAGCAAAAATTCACATTAGAAGCCAATATAAAGACAAGACTCCGTATAGGCGTACGTAAAACGGATGTTGAATTTATATTGTGCTATGCCGACGACAACACCTCAAAAACGGAGTATTTGAACTATTACCAGGAAGGATACATCATCTCGCTAGAATACGACAAAAGTTACGAGTGCACCTTCCATTATGCAGCCTATTAAAAAGCATATTAGCAATATGAAATCTTCCACCATCGCCAAAATACTCATCTTGGCATTGCCTCTGCTCATTTGTCAATGCGAAAGCTTTCCCGACGAGGACTATCACGAAGTCCATGTCGGCATCCACACGGAACATCCGTCTATCGCCGATTCTCTAAAAATAACCGTTATTCACGACAAAGACACTGTATTACAACAGATTGGAACAAAGGACCTAAAAACAACTCTCGCTGGAAACAGGCTAGATTCCGAATACGAACTTCAAATTGAATTTTTCTGCAATGACCAATGGCTACAGGCAAACCCATACACCATAGATGTCGGTAGCGGAGTTACCGCCATTTATCTGACTAAGCGACCTGATGGCTTTTCACTGTTCAACACACTCCCCTCAAAAGAATGCAGCGAATTGGCCGATTACAAACTAATCGAAAAGAATAGTTAAAGGTCTCTTATGCGTTTTTTGATTGCCCTTCTACTCCTTCTACTTTATTCCTGCGATCTGAATTCAACTCTTTTTGGCGAGTTGTTATGCGGAAGCGGAATTATCGTTCACACATCCGCAGATACGGACTCCCTATATGTTGAAATCGTAGCCGGAGATTCCTTGATCTATTCAACGAAAGACACCAGCGAGTATTTTTCCTGGAGTCAAGACAATCGCGACCTAGAAAATTTCAACTGGACAATAAAAATCACATCTTACAGACAACCAGATTCTACTATTACCGAAACCTACCAATTTTTCATCAAGCGACACAGCAACTCCAAAATTTTCGTAGACTACGGCAACAAAATTTGCAAAGACTGCCCTCCGTTTGTTCAAATACAATACGACAACTTTTGCGACGATTAGAGAGTAAAACCCGCAAACAACCTCGAAAAATAGGCTCGCAACCAGCGATCCAACCGCTAACAAACCCGCACAAATAAAGGTATATTCAGAAAGTAGGACTTATAGGGGCTCTTTAAGAAAAAAAAGCACACAAGTAGACGAACAAATTTTGCCTAGAAAACAGCAGAAAGTCTCACTCGAAGCATTCCCGAATAGTCTGGATGATTGCGTCCTGCTGTTCGGGGGTCATCTTGTTGTCGCTGGGGAGGCAGAGCCCGCGGGCAAAGATGTCGGCACCCACGTCGGTGATGCCGCCCGCAATGTAGGCGTTGGTGCGGGCGCGGCCGTTACCCTGCGCGGTGATAAACGCGTGGCTCATGTACATAGGCTGCATGTGCATAGGTTTCCAGATGGGGCGGCCCTCGGCGTTCATGGCGGCGATGCGTTCCAGGATTTCCGTGGGGCAGCTCTTGCCAGCCTCGTGGATGTACAGGGCGTCGGTTTCGCCGCGGACCTGCTTGCACATGGCACTTTTGTCAATGATTAGGCAGCTGAGCCAAAAATTCGGTTCGCTGTTGGTGGCGTCGTAGGGGTTCACCTGCACCGGGAGGCCCTTCAGGCCCTCCTTGTAGCGCATGTAGATTGCCTTTTTCTGGGCGATGTGCTCTTCCAGATAGGGCATCTGGCCGCGGACCACGCCTGCAATCACGTTGCTCATGCGGTAGTTGTAGCCCACTTCTTCGTGCTGGTACCAGGCGGCCGCTTCGCGCGACTGGGTGCTCCACTTGCGCACTTTCTCGGCGTCGTCCTTGCTGTCGGTGAGGAACATGCCGCCGCTACTTCCGGTGATAATCTTGTTGCCGTTGAAGCTGATGGCGCTGTAGTCGCCGAACTTGCCGGTCTGTACGCCCTTGTAGGTGGCACCGAAGCTCTCGGCGGCGTCTTCGATAAGGAGCGCATTGTGGCGTTTGCAAATCGTGCGGATTTCGTCCACCTTGCCGGGCGTTCCGTACAAATGAACAAGCACCACCAGCCGCACTTCGGGGTAAATCTCGAAGGCCTTTTCGAGGGCGACCGGGTCCATGTTCCAGGTGTCGTACTCGGTGTCGATGAACACGGCCTCGCCGTTCTCGTAGGCGATGGGATTCACCGTCGCGTCAAAAGTCATATCGCTGCAGAACACCTTGTGTCCGCGCAACGCTCCCTCGCCCACCTTGGGCATGCCGTACAGGGCCTCGCCCGCAAGCTTTGTGCAAAGGTGCAGAGCCGCAGTCCCGGCGGAGAGCGCCACGGCGTACTTGCAACCAATCTTTTCGGCGGCCAAACGTTCAACCTCATTGATGTTTGCACCCACGGTGCTCATCCAGTTGGTCTCGTATGCTTCGGTCACATACCTAATTTCTTCACCGTGCATGGTGGGGCTACTGAGCCAGACTTTACTATCGAAACGAATTGTCATACAGCGGGCATCCTTACCGTCTTGTTGAATTCCTCGGGAGTGGTGAACGTGGGCACAATATGGTGCAAGGCAGAAATGGCGGTCTTGTCGTCATTTTCCTGAGCAGCATTCTTCAATGTCCACAGTTCATTGATAAAGGTATCGGCATCAATCTCAATCTGCTTTCCGATATAGATGAGCTTGTTCTTGGTCTTCTGCAGGCCCTCTTCGTTCATCAGCAATTCTTCGAGCAGTTTTTCACCTGGACGGAGTCCCGTGAACTTGATTTCTACATCCTTGTAAGGCACCTTGCCATACATACGGATCAGGTTTTCAGCCAAGGTCACAATCTTTACGGGCTGTCCCATATCCAGCACAAAAATTTCTCCACCGTGAGCAAAGCTTGCGGCCTCAAGCACCAGGTTCACCGCCTCCGGAATGGTCATAAAGTAGCGGATAATGTCGGGGTGTGTCACCGTCACGGGCTTGCCCTGCTCAATCTGGCGCTTGAACAGCGGAATCACGGAGCCGTTACTTCCCAGCACGTTTCCAAAGCGGGTGGTCACGAATTCGGTCTTGCAGTCCTTTTGTTGTGCAAAGAACTGGACAATCATTTCGCAACAACGCTTGGACGCCCCCATCACGTTGGTTGGGTTCACCGCCTTGTCGGTGCTAATCATCACGAACTTTTTCACGTTGTGCAGCAGCGAAAGCGTGGCCATGTTGAACGTGCCCACCACGTTGTTCTTGATGGCTTCCATAGGATTATTTTCCATCAGGGGCACGTGCTTGTGGGCCGCCGCGTGGAACACCACCTGGGGCTCATATTTCTTGAAAATCTGGTTCATACGGAAATAGTCCCGCACGCTGGCAATCAGCGTCACCAGATTCAGACGGTCGCCATACTCCATCACCAGTTCCTGCTGGATTTCGTAGGCATTGTTCTCGTAGATATCCACGATAATCACCTGCTTGGGCCTATACTTTGCAATCTGGCGCACCAGTTCGCTACCGATGCTGCCACCACCGCCGGTAACCATGCAGACTTTACCCTCAATGAACTCACGAATTTCAGAATTGTTGAACTTGATGGGCTCACGGCCAAGCAAGTCCTCCACCTTGATATCGCGGATTTGGCTTACAAAACTAGTAGCACCCGTGCCCACGGCAGAGGTATCCAAAAGGCTCCCGATAAAGGGCAACACCTTCACCGGAAGGCCGGTCTTTCCGCAGATATCCAAAATGACCTGCCTGTCCTCTGGCGGGCAACTGGGAATGGCGAATATAATCTGCTCAATCCGCATTTCCCTGGCCACCTTCGGTATGTCGCTGGTGGAACCCGCCACCAGCACACCGTTGAAGGGCTTGCCTATCTTGTAGCGGTCGTCGTCTATCAGGCACACGGGATTGATATTCTTTGCAGACCCCGTATTTTCTCCATGGCTTGCATCATTCTGGTTGTTGCGAATTTCATTCAACAACAGCATAGCCGCATTTCCGGCACCGATAATCATGGTGCGCTTACGTTCGGCCTCGTGCATTCCCGTAGAAACCAATGACACGAAGGTCCTGCGGAACAGATAACGGAACAGAGAAACTCCCACCACCGCCACAAAGGCGTGAAGCAAGGCAAATTCCCAGAACAGGTCCTTGTGGAACAGGTACACCAGGCCATAGGCCACAGCGATACCCATCACGATTCCCTTGACACAACTCAGGTAATCCCGCTTGCTAAAATAACGCCAGAGCTTGTTGTAGGCACCAAAAAACAGCAGGCTTCCGAAACAGCAAATAATGCTTACGACAATAATGAGAAACAGGTCCGGGCGACCGATACGCTGGGCAAAAAGGGGCAAGGGGTAGTTGGCAATCAAGGCCGACACCGCCACCACAAAGGCGTCCGCCAGGGCAAGCACCCGCTTTCGCAAGCGGAAACTGTTCATCAGCGCCTTGAAGTGCCCGCTTCTCTCTATCTTCTCTTTAATACCTGTCATAAACTACCACATGAAAGAAATCCTGACATCCGCGGCGCGGGTGTCACCCAAGGTCAACTCTCCCGAAAAGCCTACAAACCGTCCGTTGTACCCGATGGCTGGAGCCACGGTATAAACAAGAGGCGCCCCATGGGCAAAACGCTTGCGCACCGTCTTGTAAGGGTCTTCGATGTTACTCCCGGCATCGGTGCCCTTCCACAGCCATTTCTGGTGTACGCCCGCAAACAACTGTCCAAGGGACCCAAGGGCCGCCTGGGCATATACCGTCCAGTCCACCGCCAAGCTGTTGGGGCCGTTGGGATTCCCGAGAGGAGCCCCCAGGTTCGCAAGCTGCGCATGGGCGGTATCGTAATGACAATAGGTGTAGGGCTCCACACGGGCGATTTCGGCAATAGTGCCCACACTGAGTCGTTTTTGTCCCACGTAAAAGTCGTGACCCGCCTGCAGACCCAGCATGCCCGCCCAGCGGTTGTTGCTGTACTTGTTCTCGTAAACCGCATTGGGAGATTCCAAATCGTCCAAAAAGAATTCACCATAAAGCCTGACCGCACTGAACAGGCGGTAGTTCAAGTCCAGGGCCAGAGCCCCGTTGTTTACCCGCTCGGTGTAGTTGCCCTTTTCAATAAAAAGCGGAGCGATGGGCACGAACAGCCAGGGTTTGTTCTCGTTGTACAGCACCTGGATTTCACTCATGCCGATAGTCAGGTTTCCCAGGGCCAGTTCATAGCGGTGGGCATACAGGTTCCGGTCGTTCAGGTTGTTCCTGCTATAACTCCAGCTGTCCACCCGAAGGTCTGCATACACGCTGAACACTCGCAGGGGTCCAAAGGTCAGGTCCAGGGAGAGCATGTTGTAGGGCAAGGCAAACTGGTTCAGGGATAGATTGTTGTAGTAGCCCGGCCCCCAGTGGAGCACGTCACGGGCCAGCTGCAACCTTGCCCAGGCGTAGTTCAAGGCCATGTGTGCCCTGTAGCGGGAATAGCTCACGTAGTCGGCACCGGCATTGCCTTCCTTGGTCTGCACGTCAAAGACCTCGCCGTCGAAACTCTTGGGCTTTTTGGCGGAATGTTCACCGGCATACATGCGGGCATCCAAATCGAAATCCAGGGAGTCGGCGTAACCCCGCAGGTAAATGCCCCCGTCAAAGGAGGGCCACAGGGTATCGCCCAGGGATTCACTACCGCGGTATTCCGCCCCGAACACCGGAGAGGCCGCCACACCAAAGCTGTGGTTCTTGCCAAAGAACTCCCCGGTAGTATCGGCCATGAACATCATGGCTCCGGATTCCGTGCGGGTAAAGTTCCGGATAAATCCGTAATCACGCCTGGGGGAGGTAAAGAACTGACGGTCCTCCCCCACGGTCTGCCTGTGGTACTCCATAAGCATGGGGGAATGTTCCAGGCCCTGCAAATTCCGGGTACGTTCGGGACCCACCACAGGGGCAGCCCCTGCAGTTCCGAAGATAACCCAAAAAACGCCCCAGAAGAGCAATATCCGGAGTTTCATTTGCATTTGACAGAAATATAGAATTCTCTATTAAACAAACTTTCTTTTTCGATACAGCCTGGTAAAAAAAGAGTTACTTTGGCTTAAACCAAAGCAAAAACGTCTCAAAAAGTTGACCCTGGTCACCCTAAATTCTTTTTTACAAGCCAATTTGGCCACATTATTATATTTTTGGAGCCGGGTGATGGGTATAAGAGAGGTAACATGAAATTTCCGTTCTTTAAATCCCTTTTGATGGCAGGAGCTCTCCTGTTGGCTTGGAATTGTAGTGACGACACTACCCTGCCAATGGGTGCTCTTTCCGGAATGTCCGAAAATGTCCACGTTATTGATATCGGACCCAATGAAAACCTTTACGTTGCTGAAGACGGAACGGTCTACGATTCCCAGTGGAATGTCTTTGGTACATATACCGAAGGCAATATCGTCACAAACGAAGGGGAAACTTTCCTGAGCGGTGTTGATTTGAATGAACGCCCCCAGGCAAAAATCATTGAAACCAACGGCGGCACCAAGATGGTGGAATTCGATGACGGCTCCGTTACGGATATCCAGGGCAACAACATTGGCACCGTCGATGAAGGCGGTAATGTTGTTGGCGACAATGGCGAAATCATCGCTGAAAATCCCGATGCACCCACTGTAGCATCTTCTGCAAGCGGAACCAACCCGACATCTGCGGGAACTAATCCTGGCACCAATCCGGGCGGAAACAGTGCTGCCAGCACCAGTTCCAACTCCAGCGGAACCCACAATACCCCCACCTCCTCTGCAGCTGCACAACAGGGCGGACAGTGTGACGGTCAGTGCTATGACGCCCCTTCGGGCAAATGTGTTGCCTATTATGCAGAACAGGTTGGCCCCAATGGTGAAAAGTACGCCTACGACAAGTCTTGCACCATGAATTGCTATTATGACCCGACTGGCAAAGATTGCAAAAGCATGGGCGGCGGTACTGTGACCCCGCAAAGCAGTGCTTCCCAGCCTCAGAACCCGGGCCAAAGTTCTTCTTCCAAGCCCAAGAGTTCCAGCAGTAAGAACCAGACGCAAAGTTCCGCAAGCCAGCAGAGCGGTGGCTGCCCCAATATTGTCGCCAAGGGTGGTGATTCTGGCAGTGGTTTCGCCAGCCGTTATTGGGACTGCTGCAAGCCCAGTTGTTCCTGGAAGGAAAACGCACAGAACCTTGCACGCCAGTGTTCAAACAAGGGCACTACGACGTCGACTGACTGGAGTGCAAAGAGTGTCTGTGATGGTGGCCCTATGGCAACATGCATTAGCCAGGTTCCGTTTACCATTAGCGGATGCGATAATATAGGCTTTGCATTCGCAGCCGTTCCGACGAATGCTGCTTGCGGTAGGTGTTTCGAACTTTCCTTCACTGGTGAGGGCAAGTACGAAACCACGCTGAATCACAAGAAACTCAAGGGCAAAAAACTTATCGTCATGGCCTCCAACATTGGCTACGATGTGAATCACCAGCAATTCGACATCATGATTCCGGGCGGTGGATATGGTGCATTTGACGGCTGTAGTTCCCTGATGGGTTGGAGCGGCAATATGGGCGAGCGTTATGGCGGACTTTTAAGCGTCTGCGAAAACGAAGCCGGATATAGCGGATCCGAACAGGAAATTTATACCAGGCGCAAGGAGTGCTTGGTCAACAAGTGCAACACGTCCTTCGGCAGCGACTCTCAAGCCAAGCAAGGTTGCCTGTTCTTGGCCAACTTTATGGAAGCGGCCGGCAACCCGAACCACAACTACAGGGAAGTTGAATGTCCGAAAGTGCTGACGGACAAATACTAATCCTTTTAACATTAACCTCCATAAAGCACCTGCCGCAAGGCGGGTGTTTCTTTCTTGTATTCGAGCGTTCCTCCCCTTTTTTGCTACATTATCGTGCAACGTATAGGAGATCCCCGCCGGAGCCTGTCCTGAGCAAGCCGAACGGGCGGGGATGACATTCTCTCACGAGGATGACATCTTTTAAACACAAGGAATAATTATGCCGAAACTTCGTTCGCTCAAGACTATGGAAGGCCGTGAAATGGCCGGTGCACGCGCCCTTTGGCACGCAACAGGAACCAAGGTGGAAGACTTT
>OMSO01000059.1 GCA_900313675.1 uncultured Fibrobacter sp. | reverse complement strand
CCTCAAGAAGGTGACCGGCGCGAATGTGACCCCCGGCCTTGCCATCTACGGACACGTGGCCCAGAACGAACGCGACAAGGCCCAGAAAGAAGTCGATAAGTGGGTGAAGTAGGCTGATTGCGCCTCACTTAGGATTGCTAGTCCTCTTCTTCAATTCAGTCCAAGAGCTAGCTTTCTCTAAAATCGGCCTTGGAGAGAATGTCTCTGGCCTGTCCAATTTGCTTGAATAAAAAAAAGAGATGAATCCTGTTCACCTCTTTTTCGTTTTACTTCATAGTTGCGTTTTTTACTTCACGTCTTTCCACTTACGGATAAGTCCGGTATACACATCCCGCAACCTGGACAGGGCAATATTGGAAACTTGGTTCTGCTTGTTGACAATCACGGCAATACCGTCTTGGGCGATGGTCTGGGAAGTTAAGACTTCCAGTTCGTTGGGTTTCAGGTTGCGGCTGGCCATGCCAATATCGCAGGTGCCTTCCTTGGCGGCTAGCATTCCCGAAGAAGAATCGTTGGTCTGAATTTCGATTTCCATTTCCGGGTTTAGGGCAGTGTAGGCTTCTTTGAGTTTTTCCATGACCGGTGACACACTGGAAGAACCTGCGATGACAATTTTGCCCTTCAGCTTTTGGGCTTGGAATTTTTTACCATCGGAAACTCTGATGTAGCCGTTTCCTTCGATAACGGCTTGGCCGTCGGCGCTAAGGATAAAGTTCACGAAGTCCTTTACGGCGTCGTTCATCTTGCCCTTGGTGGCAATGTTGAAGGGGCGGGCGATGGGGTACTTGGCGGACTTAATGTTTTCTTTGGTGGGAGCGAAACCGTCAATGCTCAGGGCCTTCACGGAACCGTTCATGGAGCCAAGGGAAATATAGCCGATGGCGTATTCGTTACCGGCTACGGCACTCATGACGCCCTGAGTGCCGTCGATGGTAATCGCGTCCTTGGCAGTATTGTCCTTTTTCTTTCCATCTTGCTTGATAAGGGTTCCCACCAGTTCGTTAAAGGCGTCCCGAGTGCCGGAACCAGCTTCTCGGGCGATGACGGAAATTTCAGGCTGCTTGGTGGTGGCGACTTCGACGTTCTTTTCGTTTTCTCCGTTGCAGGCTGCCGTAATACCCATTACAGCTAAACTAATTACACAAGCGGTTAAAGCCAGTTTTTTCATTCTTGATACTCCTTGGTTGGTTTTGAATGATGACCACAAGTTAGACAAGCTATGTAAAGACCCAATAGCATGTAGGGTAAAATCTTTGTAAAGCCTTTACTCCTCTTTTATTCGTTACAAGAACTTCTCAAATATTTTACTTCGACCCCTCTTCAGTTTTTACAATGACAATCTAAGTTGATGCCGTCATTCAAACAGGGCTTGGCCCAAAGGAGTTCAAAATGACGATTAAGAAATCTTGCATCATCGCAGCTGTTGTTACCACTATCGGCATGGCTAGCGCCGCCGAAGAATCCAAGGCCAGCGGCTTTGACTTGACCGGAAATATTCAAACTCAGGCCTACAAGGCATTTTACGACAATGAAAAGGAAAACACTCTGGATAACTTCTGGTTTCGAGCCAATATCGGCGGAACGTACAGCTCCGAAGATTTCGATGCCAAGGTGACTATCCGCATGTACGCCCCCCACTTTAATGGAGGTGCAGACAAGTTTCAGGCCGATACCTATTACGGAAATTACAAGTGGGCAACTTCCGGACTGAACTTGAAACTGGGTCACTGGAAGACGGATACGGAAGGTGCCGGTAATTTCGGTGGCTACCTGGACCAGAATCTTTCTAAGCGGGGCTTTCTAGTTCGAGATTACGCCCACGACGCCTTTGAGCTGGGCTGGAAAATGGCCGGCAACCAGCTGAACGTGATGGTGGGTACCGATGACGGTAATTTCAACAAGGGTTACCTCCGCGTAAACGACGACCTGAAATTGGGAGAAGCCCTGAAACTCGGTCTGGGTTATCGCGCCAATGTTCTTGACCCGATGCAATATAGCGCAGTCCTGACCCATGTGGTGGATTTTCGGGCCCGCTACCAGGTCTCCAAGCAGCTGGCGGTATACGCAGAAGCGGCAGCTATCATGACCGGCGAAGACGACGAGGTGAATGCAGCTTCCATTGAAGCGGGCACTGCCGTAAAGCCCCTCTACGGTCAGGATACCCAGTACTTCCCGGTGTACGGCGGCGTGGAATTTCCTACCGGCGGCATTCTCGACAAGGCCTTTGCCGAAGTGGAATACGTCGCTAACCGTGACGAACTGAACGCCGATGCCGATGAATTGGGTTGGGCTGTAGGTCTCGTGAAAAAGATCGGTTCCCACGGAAAAATCCAAGCGACAGTCTATAGCGAAAACAAAATGTCCGATGTAGGCTTTAGCGCCCGCCTCACGACCTCCATCAAGTAATACCATGAAATTCAAACTATCCAGTCCATTCAAGGAACGGGCCGCGTCCACCATCTTCCTGGTCTCTGCGCTAGCAAGCATCCTGTTTGTTGCCCTAATCTGCGTGTTCCTTTTTGCAAACGGTGTCCCCGCCATTCTAAAGATAGGCTTTACGGACTTTTTGTTCGGAACGGAATGGGCCCCCACGGACGAGCCTGCGATCTACGGGATTTTTCCCATGATTCTCGGCAGCCTCTACGTGACACTGGGGGCCCTAGCCATCGGTGTCTCGGTGGGGCTCCTGTCGGCCATATTCCTGGCTCGGTTCTGCTCCGAAAGGCTCCACAGGGTGTTGAAACCCGCCGTGGAACTCCTGGCCGGCATTCCCTCGGTGATCTACGGCTTCTTTGGCTTGGTGATCATCGTCCCCTTTGTGCGGCAGCACCTTGGCGGGAGCGGTTTCAGCATCTTTACGGCGTCGATTCTGCTGGGAATCATGATTTTGCCTACCGTCATTTCCGTTTCCGAAGCCGCCCTGCGGGCGGTCCCCAACAGCTACTACGAAGGTTCCCTGGCTCTCGGGGCCACCCACGAAAGGAGTGTATTCTTCACGGTTCTTCCGGCGGCCACTTCGGGAATCGTGGCGGGTATCATCTTGGGTTTTGGCCGGGCTATTGGCGAAACCATGGCAGTGATTCTTGTGGCTGGAAACCAGGCCCGAATGCCCGACGGTATTTTCGAGGGAGTCAGGACCTTGACCGCCAACATTGTGTTGGAAATGGGCTATGCCACGGACCTGCACCGCGAAGCCCTCATTGCCACCGGTGTGGTGCTATTCTCCTTTATCCTTACTATCAACCTGCTGTTTTCCATTCTCAAGAAGAGGGTTGTCAAATGATCGGATACTATAAGCATGCGCCCTTTTCGCTGTTTCTGAGAATCCTCGTGTCCTTGGCCATCGCCATTACGGTATGCACCCTGGGGTTCCTGATCCTCTATATATTGGTGAAGGGTATCCCATTCCTGAAACCCTCCCTGTTTTCTCTCACTTACACCTCGGAGAATGTCTCTTTCCTGCCCTCCATCCTGAATACGGTTATCATCGTGTTTGGTTCTCTCCTGGTGGCAGGCCCTTTAGGAATCTGTGCTGCCATCTATACGGCGGAATACGCCCGCCGCGGAAACAAGATCGTGGGACTGGTGCGGATCACTACCGAAACCCTTTCCGGAATTCCCTCCATTATCTACGGTCTTTTCGGAATGCTGTTCTTCGTGACCTTCCTGCACCTGGGATATTCCTTGGTTTCCGGTATCTTGACCATTTCCATCATGATTTTGCCCCTGGTCATGCGCACCACTGAAGAGGCCCTGCGTTCTGTTCCAGATAGTTATCGCGAAGGTTCCTACGGCCTCGGGGCAGGTAAGCTCCGTACGGTTTTGTCGGTAATATTACCGTCAGCCGTTCCGGGAATCCTTGCAGGTGTAATCCTAGCGGTGGGCCGTGTGGTGGGAGAGACTGCCGCCCTTGTCTATACGGCAGGTACGGTGGCGGATTTTCCCAAGGGAATATTCTCTTCGGGCAGGACTCTGTCTGTTCACATGTACGAACTTTCTCGAGAAGGTTTCCATACCGGCGAGGCCTACGCCACTTCGGTTATCCTCATTCTGGTAATCCTTCTTATCAACTGGATTTCTAACAAATTTGCAAAGAAAATCGGAAAAACCTAATGACACCTAACGAAAAAATTTCTATTCAAGGAATGGATCTGTATTACGGCAATTTCCATGCGTTGAAAAACGTGAACCTTAACATTATGCCCAACGAAATCTTGGCCTTTATTGGGCCTTCCGGCTGCGGTAAAAGCACCTTACTCAAGTCCTTGAACCGCATGAACGACCTGGTGGAAGGCTGCAAGATTACGGGCCACATCCTCTTGGATGGCCAGGATGTATACGGGGAAATGAATCCCAATATTCTCCGCAAGAGGGTGGGCATGGTGTTCCAGAAACCCAATCCCTTTCCCATGAGCATCTACGACAACATCGCCTACGGTCCTAGGACCCACGGTATCCGTAACAAGGCGGAGCTGGATGAAATCGTGGAAACGTCCCTGCAGAAATCCGGCGTGTGGGAAGAACTGAAGGACCGCTTGAAAAAGAATGCTCTCGGCCTTTCCGGCGGTCAACAGCAGAGGCTCTGCATTGCCCGTGCCCTGGCAGTTTCGCCGGAAGTGCTCCTGATGGACGAACCTACCAGCGCCCTGGACCCCATTTCCACCTCCATTATCGAGGACCTAGTTTTGGAACTCAAGAAGAACTATACCATCGTCATGGTGACCCATAACATGCAGCAGGCCACCCGCGTTTCCGACAGGACCGCCTTTTTCCTCTTAGGGGAAGTCATCGAAGTCAACAAGACTGAAACTCTGTTCTCGCTGCCCAAGGACAAGCGCACCGAGGACTACATTACCGGGAGATTTGGATAATGAGAAACCGTTTTGATTCGCAACTGGAAGCCCTGAACAGGGGTATTATAGAAATGGGCGCCCTGGTGGAAGATTCCCTGAAGGCCTCCATAGACGCCTTGCTGGCCTTTGACCGTGAAACCGCCAAGAAGATTGTGGTGGGCGACAAGGAAATCGACCAGAAGATGAAGGAAATCGAGACCCTTTGCCTGCGGCTTTTGCTGAGCCAGCAGCCCGTAGCCCGGGACCTGCGCCTAATTTCGGCCTCCCTCAAGATGGTGGGGGACCTGGAACGCATTGGCGACCAGGCTGCAGATATTGCCGAAATCGTGGCGGAGTGTACAGACCTGGATGGGGCTCCCCTGAAACTGGCCGCCATTCCGCCCATGGGCATTGACGTGCTTAAGATGCTGGCCCAGAGTATCGATGCCTTTGTCCGTAAGGACTTGAAGCTGGCCAAGATTGTAATTGAAAGTGACGATGACGTGGATTTCCTTTTCCGCTCTGCCAAGCGTGAACTGGTGGAAACTATCAGGAAGACGGAAAGCGATGCCGAGAGCATTATCCATTCCATCATGATCGCTAAATACCTGGAACGCATCGGCGACCACGCCATGAACGTGGCCCAGTGGGCCATCTTTGCAGAAACCGGTACTCATCACGGTGTCAGCCTCTTGAACGGGGTCGACGATTTCGATGATAAGTAACTAGAAATATTATAAAACTGACTTTACCAGGGCCTGTTTATGGGTAGCCGTAGTTTCAATATCGGAACCCTGCGGCTGCTCTGCGGCCTGGTGGACATGGATTCCGTAGATGACATGTGCGACGAAATCCGCATGATGATGGTGAACTGGGGGCCCGTTTCTATTATCGGTTCTGGTGGATACATCAACAAGCTTTACCGGCTGGTGCCCAAGAAGGTGTGGCTGGACAATCGCCTTTCCCTGGTCCAGCTGGAACGGCTTTAAGAAAATATAAATTACCCGAAGGACTATACAGTCGTCATGGTGACCCATAATATGCAACAGGCCACCCGCGTTTTCGATAGGACCGCCTTTGACCCGACAGAGCCATAAGTGGAAGAAATAGGCTTGCTTCTAGCAGAAGGTCACGGTGATTTCTGTGCCTACGCCTATGGCGGATTGTAACGAAATCTCTGCATGGTGCACTTCGGCGATATGCTTAACAATGGCAAGGCCCAATCCCGTGCCGCCTGTAGCCTTGGAGCGACTCTTGTCCACACGGTAAAACCGTTCAAAAATACGTGGCTGGTTTTCTTCGGGAATGCCAATCCCTGTATCCTTCACAGCAATGGATTTTTGTTGCACTAGAATACTCACGGAACCGCCCGTTTCTGTATAGCGAATGGAATTGTCGACCAAGTTGTAAAGCATCTCGAATAGGAGCCGACGATTGCCGTAAACCTCTGCGTTTTTACAACCTTCCAGCGCCACACGAACACCCTTCTTTTCGGCATTAAAGGAGAGTTCGTCAATACAGTTTGATGCTAGCGTCCACAAATTCACGGATTCGTCCAGTCCAATCGCAGATTCTCCCGGAGCATCCAGCTTTGAAAGGGTCATGATATCGTTGGCGATAGAAAGGAGACGGCCAGCTTCTTTGTGAATTTTTCCAGCAAAGCGCTTTACATCTTCGGGTTTCGCCATGCCATTTTCGATAAGTTCCGCATATCCAGAAATGGATGTCAATGGCGTTTTGAGCTCATGGGAGGCGTTAGCCGTAAACTCATCTCGCATCTTGGCCGTTTTCTTTTTTTCTTCAGAAAGTTGTTCAATGGTGAGTTGCAGTTCACGATGCTGCTTACGGATGGTTTTGACCAGCGGAGCGATTTCCTTGTAGATATCTTCGTCATCAATAAGTTCTGGCTGACCCAAGTTTTCCGCCAATTTTTGCACGGGTCGTACAAAAGCGCGGCTCAAGCCTAAAGCAATCAGAATGGCCAAAACAACAATACCTGTCAACAGCGCTATCAAGTAAGGCATGGTCTTGGATACTGATTCGTGGAGGCTCGCCTGACGGCGGCTCAAACGAAGAATTTTGCCATCTGGGAGTCGTTCTGCAAAATAGAATACCTTGGCATTCAGGGTCACTGAATAACGGAGGTTTTCACCTACACCCTTGGAATTCGCTTCCATAATTTCGGGACGATTCCTATGATTTTCCATTTGGCCTGCTTTTGCGTCGCTTTCGTAGAGGACCTTTCCATCCCGATCCACCAGAGTTACGCGCAAACGTTTGTTGGCAATGGAATCCAGGTTTTTCCGAAAGTCTTCTGAAGGAATCTGCCCATAGAAATTTTTGACGAGAAAGGCTGTTTCCCTCAAATCTCGCTTCTGCTGTTCGGACATTTCATTTTCAAAAACGCGAGCCGTAAAATACACTGCAAAGAGGGCGGCGAGTACTCCGACATAAATCAAGCTGAAACGGAGACTGTTTTTCATTGAACTTTGTACCCCACGTTTCGCACGGTCTGTATGATAGAGCCTTGTACCCCTAACTTCTGCCGAAGCGTTTTTATGTGCATATCCACGGTGCGTGTATCCATATCAAAATCCACCCCCCAAATCTTTTCTAGAATCTGTTGCCTAGAGAAAACAGTTCCCGGTCGGGACATCAGGAGTTTCAAAAGTTCATATTCCTTAAAAGTGAGTTCTACAGCGATTCCGCCAACAGTTACCGAACGACGCTGATCATCGAGTGTCACTCCTCCTAGAGCCAAGTTCAACGCTTCCGTACTTTCGGATGAGCTTCGTTCAGAACGGCGTAGCACGGCTCGCACACGTGAAATGAATTCTAGAATGCCAAATGGTTTTGCTATGTAGTCGTCCGCTCCCAAGTCAAGTCCCTTCACTTTGTCAAGTTCAGTTCCTTTCGCCGTAAGCATGATGACAGGGATATTCTTTGTGTTTTCCTGTCCCCGCAAACGCTTGAGAATACTTAAGCCGTCTTCACCGGGGAGCATAATGTCCAAAATAAACAAGTCCGGCACTTTAACCTTAACTTGTTCGTCCATAACTTTACCGCATTCGAAAGCCATCACGTCAAAACTGCCGCTCTTTAAAGCATAAGTTTCCATTTCCCGAACTTCAGCATCATCTTCCACAATATAAATCATAGGATTACACACAAATTATTGTTTTATAGTTAGGAATTTTCTACTGGCTTTGGCCACGGAACTGACCGAATCCAGCAACGCCCAGGACTCATAAAGAATAGTTAAATAAAGGATTTCTGCGCGGATGTTTTCGGAACCGGCCTTCATCATCTCGGCCTTTCGTTCGGCAAATATCCTGGAACCTTCTTCCCGCAGTTGGCCCCGGACTTGATCATAACGGTCAAAGTCCATGATTTCCACCATCTCGGCGACACTCTCGATACGCTCCTTCACGTGGGCCGCTGTTCGCAGGAGCATCTTCCGCTTCTCGTTGTCCATCGGGTTAAAGCCGTTGTCCACGTGATTTTTGCAGGGCGAAGAAATCTGCTCTAGGCTAAACAGGGCGTCCCCCATAAAGTCATTGGCCTGATACAGGAAAAAGTTTTTGACCACCAAATCTTCTTGGGCGAGCCTTTCTGTACACAGGGTTCCGTGGCGACGATTCCGCTGCACATGTTTCTTTAGAATTTTAATTTGTTTATTCACCGAGCGGAGCCTTCCTAAATCTTCCCGCAACAGGCCTATCAGCAGTTTTTCATAGCAATCGGCACACCAACGGAGAATTTCGCTCCATTCACTCCGACTGTATTCCTGAATAAGAGGGTACACCTTGGTTTCGGGGCTTGCAGAAAGAATTTTCTCAAAACGCTCTTCAGTTTTATCCTTCTTGTTTCCACGATACTTCAGGTTGGAACGGACCAGCACGAAAATAACCACGGCAAACAGGGCAAATATCACCGGGAGCCCGCCAAAGTGAAGCACCATAGCCACCACCGAGGCACTGGCAAAAGCCGCAAAAGCTGTCAGGAACCAGCCTCCAATAACCGAAAGAACCCCTGTGATGCGGTACACCGCAGTTTCACGGTTCCACGCCCTGTCGGCAAGGCTTGTACCCATGGCCACCATGAAGGTCACGTAGGTGGTAGAAAGGGGAAGTTTCAGTGAAGTTCCGAGGGCTATGAGAGAACTGGCAAGCATCAGGTTCACGCAGGCCCGCAACAAATCAAAGGCTGCCCCATCCTCTTCCAGAATCATTTCCTTGGTATTAAAGCGGGTGTTAATTTTATCCGAAATTTTCCTTGGAATAAATTCTGTTACAAATTTTACGACACCATTAGAACTGCGAACTAAGGCGCGAGCGACCGGATTTGTACCAAAGATTTCTTCAGAAGAATTTTGGGCCGCGAGGGATACGGAAGTCTTCACCACATTCCGGGCCTTCTTGGAAAACACAAGGGAGAATACCATGGTAAGCCCAGCAACCATCAGCAAGTACCACTGTCCTGGTTCCGACTCCAACAAGAAGGACATATTGAAATCCTGAGGATTGCCCCCAGCAGCCATCAAATGCTGCACCGAAGAAAGGCTGGTGAGGGGTACCCCCACAAAATTCACAAGGTCGTTTCCGGCAAAGGCAAGAGCCAGAGAAAAAGTCCCAAAAGCAATGATTACCTTGAGCACGTTTACTTTTACCGCATGGAGCAAGTGACAAAGGATGAAAAATCCGACGAACATGCCAGCCACAAGAACGGTCTCATTTTCCGCGAGAAAAGTCTTGTAGCCTGCTCCCACAAAACTCATGTTTTTGAGGCCCTTGATGAGGATAAAATAAAATATGGACGTCAGGGAAACGCTTCCAAAAACACCAATAAAGTATCGAATATTTTTCTTGTAGCCAAAGGAGAAAACCAGGCGCGTCACATACTGCACCGCAAGGCCAACTACAAAAGCGATGGCCACCGAAAGGAAGATGCCCAAAATCACCGTCAGAGCCTTAGAGGTGTTGATGAGGTTTCCCAGTTCCAGGGTATCGTCAGAAAGAATCTTGATACTGGCGATAGCCACAGAGGCGCCCAAAAGTTCAAAGACCATGGAAACTGTGGTGGAAGTGGGCATACCGTAAGAATTGAAAATATCCAGAAGGATTACGTCAGTAAACATCACCGCCGCATATACGCACATAAGTTCTGCAAAGGTATAATACTGGGGCATGTAAATGCCATGGCGGGCAATATCCATCATGCCGCTGCTGAACGTAGCGCCACAGAACACGCCCACTGCAGCAAAGACCATCAGGGTTTTGTACTTGAAAGCCTTGCTCCCGACAGCGGAACTGAGAAAATTCACGGCATCGTTACTGACCCCTACGAACAGGTCGAACAGGGCAAGGATTAGGAGCATGGCCACAAGAATCACATAAAAAGTCGTCATAAAAACCTCCCGGGCCATAAACTAAAAAGCCTTGCGACAATACGCAAGGTGATGGAATGAAGTTTTCCAAAGGTTTTATTAGGACTTTACAAAGGCTTTACGCCGCTTTACACAGATTTTACTTTTTGCGGTGTAGTAAGTTATAAAGGCCCAGAAAGAAGTCGATAAGTAGGTGAAGTAGTTGAAGTAGGTGGCTTGCGCCTTACTTAGGATTACTGGTCCTTTTCTTTAATTCAATCAAGTCGAAATACATCAGACGGCTGTTCAAGGGCATGTCAGGACCGAGGCAACGGAATTCGCGCTCCTGTTCTTCGGTGCTGAACAGGAACTTGAACTCATTGTTCTGGTAGAACTTGAGGTTTCGTTCCTTGTTGTAGGAATCTACTAGCAGAAAACGGCAACCGGTCTTGTTAAGCGGGTCGACGAACCAAGCCTTTATAAAACTGAGAACGTCGCTCCCCAGATGTTTGCTTTGGAAATTTTGGCTAATTCCGAGACGACCGATCATGACTGCCGGATAACTGCTGTATATCTTTTCGCGGGGGATGTTCTTCTCAATCTTTGCATAGGGCGGCCTTGGAGAGGATGTCTCTGGCCTGTTCAATTTGCTTGGAAAAATCAATGGAACCGCGACGTTTTTCGCTTTCTTCCATCATGAGGTCAAACCTGTCCGACGCTTCGCCGGTCAGTATCGGTACCGATGCGATTGCTAGTGCCATGATGACCTCCATTGTTGAATTGAACTA
>OMSO01000060.1 GCA_900313675.1 uncultured Fibrobacter sp. | reverse complement strand
CTACGACATGATGGGCGTGGGCTTTGACCACTACACCGGCGAATCCTTCTTCGAAGACAAGATTCCGGCCATTCTCGACGAACTCCGCGAAAAGAACCTAATGGTCAAGAGCCAGGATTTGGACGTGGTGATGCTCGACGAATTCGACCTGAACCCCTGCCTGATCCGCAAGAGCGACGGTTCTACCTTGTACGCCACCCGCGACCTCGCCGCCGCCTGCTACCGCAAGAAGGAATACAACTTCGACAAGTGCCTTTACGTGGTGGACCTGGGCCAGGCGCTCCACTTCAAGCAGGTGTTCCATGTGCTTAAGAAGATGGGACGCGAATGGTACAAGGACATGTACCACATTCCGTTCGGCGTGATTCTGCAGCTGGTAGACGGCAAGTGGGAAAAGGGCAAGACCCGCACGGGTACCGCAAGCCTGCTTCGCGACGTGATTGAAGCTGCCCAGAAGAAGATTCTCGAATTCATCGACCAAAAGAATCCGGGCCTCGAGAACAAGGAACTCATCGCCCGCCAGATCGGCATTTCGGCACTCACCTTCAACGACCTCAAGAACAGCCGCCTGAAGGACGTGCGTTTCGATTGGGACGCCGTGATGAGCTTCGAAGGCGATACCGGTCCGTATGTGCAGAACGCCCACGTGCGCCTCTGCAGCATTATGCGCAAGGCAGGCATTGAACGCGCGGACCTCGCTGCCGCAATCAAGGACGTGAACTTTGCCGAACTCAGCGACGATGCGGCCTACAGCCTCATCAACATTCTGTCGAAGAAGGGCAAGAAGATTCTGGACGCAGTCGCCGGTGACGAACCCAGCGTGCTCGCCCAGTACGCCCTCGAAATCGCCGAAGCCGCCCACAAGTTCATCCACGAAGACCGCGTGCTCGGGAGTGCCGAAGAAAAGTCCCGCCTGTTCCTGGTTCAGGCGACGCAGATTGTGCTAGAAAACGTGCTCGACCTGCTGGGACTCTTCCCGATTAGGCAGATGTAGTAACAATGTGTGATGTGGGATGTGTAATGTGAAATTATCCATTACACACTACACATTTCACATTAGCCACAATTTATTTCTTTAAGATACCGTTTAAGGGCGTCTTGCCAGGTAGGAAGCGGTTTGAAACCTGCCTCTACCAGTTTGGACTTGTCCAACCTGCTGTTGAAGGGGCGGGCCGCCTTGGAGAGTCCGTATTCCGCCGTAGTCACAGGATTTACAACCGTGGAAAGTCCTGCCTGGCGGTAGATTTCCTTGGTGAAATCGTACCAGCTGATAAATCCGCCCTCGTTGGTAGCGTGGTAATAGCCGTACTTTTCCGTCTCGATCATATCCACCAGAAGGCGGGACAGGTCATAGGTGTAGGTAGGAGTTCCAATCTGGTCGTTCACCACCCGTACGGTGTCGTGGGTCTTGCCCACGTTCAGCATGGTCTTGATGAAATTCTTGCCGTTGAGACCGAACACCCAGGCGATACGGACAATGAAGTATTTTTCTAGAAGTCCGCTTACCGCAAGTTCTCCTTCTAGCTTGGACTGTCCATAAACATTCAGGGGCTTGTAATCCTTGCAGTCGGGCTTCCAGGGTTCTGTGCCCTGGCCGTCAAAGACGTAGTCCGTGCTGATGTAGACCATCTTGGCGTCAATCTGCTTACAGACCTTGGCGATATTTTCTGTGCCGCGGGCATTGATGGCAAAAACCTTTTCCCGCTTGTCCTCATCTTCGGCCAGGTCTACGGCAGTCCAGGCAGCGCAATGAACGATTACGTCGGGCTTTACCCGGTTCAGCACTTCTTCTACCGCGGCGGCATCGGTAATGTCCAGCGGTTCATAAGGCATTTTAGTTACAGGAGAATCGTCCTGCACACCGGCATAGGCCGGGGCGATGTCACTTCCTACCCCATCGTAACCGCGCTTTGCCAGTTCGTTCATCACGTCGTGGCCAAGCTGGCCTGCTACACCTGTCACAAAAACTTTCATAACAACCTCTTTGACCGCAATTTACAAAAATCTATATTTCTCTATATGGAAAAAACACCCAAGACTGTCAAAGAATCCGCCACCGTCACCCACGACATCGTCCACCCGGGCGACTCCAATTCCTACGGAATCGCCTTCGGGGGCTACCTGATGGGGCTTCTGGACAAGGCGGCCTGCATCGCCGCCCGCAGGCACTGCGAGGGCCGCGTGACCACCGTAGGTATCGACGGTGTCCGCTTTTTTAGGCCAGCGGAAGTAGGCATGATTCTCGACATCAAGGCCTCCATCAACCGGGTGTTCAATTCTTCTATGGAAATCGGCGTCAAGGTGACGGGTACGCCCCTGGAACAGACCGAGACCTACGACATCTGCCACGCCTACATGACCTTTGCCGCCCTGGACAGCAAGGGCAAGCCCACCGGTATTGCCCAGGTAATCCCCGAAACCGACGAAGAAAAGCGCCGTTTCGAAGAGGCCCTCGCCCGCCGGGAATCCCGCAAGCAGCTGAAGAGCCTGTTTACAAGAGCAAACACCTCTCCCGAAAAACCCTAGCGAAACGCCCCCCAAATTGCTAAAATTGGGCCCATGACTGGAAAACAAGTCAAGGACCGTTCCCTTATCAGTCTTTCTTGGCCCCTTATCCTGACCTTTGCCGTCGGGATTTTCCAGCCCATGATGGACAGCTGGTTTCTTTCCCGCACATCGGAAACGGCAGCCGCCGGCGTAGGCGCGTTAATGCCCATCATCGCCACCATCTTTACCGCACTGCACGCATTTTCCCAGGCGGGCGCAAGCATTACCTCCCAGTACATCGGTGCAAGGCAAAGTAGCCACGCCAGGACTACACAGACCCTGGTACTTGTGGGCAGCTTTTTGCTCGGCATTTCCATTACTCTCCTGGTGTTTCCCCTTTCGGGCACCATCGTCTCCCTGATGGGCCTTACCGACGACACGGCCCTATATGCGAACCAATTCCTTTCCGTAGTGGCCTTCGGCTTTGCCTTCCGGGCCCTGCAAGCCACCCTCATCGCATTAATCGCCACCCACGGCCTTACCATCTGGAACCTGATCAGCAACGTACTTACCATTGTGAGTAACGCCGTGCTGAACTACATCTTCCTGGAAGGACTTTTTGGCCTCCCCAAAATGGGCGTCTACGGCGTGGCCCTGGCCACAGGCATTTCTTGGGGACTGGCTTCGTTCATGCTCTGGCTAGTGTTGCGTTTCAAAATTCGCCATAAAACAAACAGGCGGGACCTTGTTCGTTCCAGGATTATCTTGCCCGACTGGATTCGTATCGGGCTTCCCGCAGCTGCAGAACCCATCAGTTTCCAGGTGTTCCAGGTGTTCATCACCGCCATGGTGGTCTATGTTGGTACCACCGCCATAACGGCCCGCGTCTTTGCGGGGAACTTCTCTGCAGTGTCTTGCATTTTGGGAATCGGTTTGGGCAGCGGAAACCAAATTCTCGTAGCCCACCTGGTGGGCGCTCACGAATACGACCGAGCATCGAACCAGATCAAGCGCACCTTTATCATCGGGAGTATCAGCGGACTGATTTTCTCTATACTGGTGGCCCTCAGTGGCGAACACCTCATCGGCATTTTTACCAACAATCCCGAAGTCATTCGCCTAGGTTGCATCTGTCTCTGGTGCGACGTGGCCCTGCAGCCCTTCAAGGCAGTGAATTTCATCATCACTTCGGCCCTCCGCGCCACAGGGGATTCCAAGTTCCCCGCCATCGTGGGTAGCGCCATGATGTGGACCCTAGGCGTGGGCACCGCACTGTTCCTCGCCTTCGGGCTGAAACTTGGGTTGGCGGGGCTCTGGCTCGGCATGGCCAGCGACGAATTTTACCGCTCCATCGCCAACTTCTGGCGCTGGAAAAGCGGACGCTGGAAAACCAAAGCCGTGGTATAAAGGACTCAAAAAAACACTGGTTTTCAACAACCAATGTTTTGTATTTTGGCCGGCATGAATTTTACTAACGCCTGGTGCAAAGCACACTTGACCACTCCCCTACCCACTCCGGCAGGCGGTAACCCTGCCGCCCTGTACCTGGGCATGGCGAACATCCACGACGAAATGCTGTTGGAACGCATCCGCTTTATGCACGGCGGGCCCGTTGTCCCCTGCCCCATGACCGAAGCCGAAGTGCTCCGGACCATACGCAAAAACTTCGCAAGCGAAGCGGAAGCCCTGCAAGAAAGCAAGGCCAACTCCTGGGAATCGGAGCCGGTCATCAACCTGGTGGATTCCCTGCTAGACAAGGCCCTGGAGCAAAACGCCAGCGACATCCACCTAGAACCCACCGAAAAAGAACTGAAGGTGCGGTTCCGCATCGACGGCCTTTTGCAGTTCCACAGAAGCCTGCCCCCATGGTTAAAGGACCCGGTACTTGTGCGGCTGAAACTCCTGGCCCAAGTAGACATTACAGACAAGCGAATTCCCCATGACGGGAGTTTCAAGTTCCAGGGCGTCTCGGGAACGGTGCGGGTCCGGCTCAGCACCCTGCCGGTACAGCACGGCGAGACCTGCGTGCTGCGACTCCTGCCCGTGAAGGACGAAGGCGGCACCCTTGGCGACCTGGAATTCAGTCCTAAAAATCTCGCAGAACTCCGGCACATCTTCGCCATGCCTCAGGGGCTGTTCCTGATAACAGGCCCCACCGGCAGCGGCAAGACTACCACGCTGTACGCGGGCCTACGGGAAATCATCCAGAAAAAGATAAACGTCACCACCATCGAAGACCCGGTGGAATACAGCCTCAATGGCGCAAACCAAGTGCAGGTTAACGAAAAATGCGGGTTTACCTTCGCCGCGGCGCTCCGCTCCATACTCCGGCAAGACCCTGACGTGATTCTGGTAGGCGAAATTCGGGACGAAGAAACGGCCCGTATTGCGCTCCGCGCCGCAGAAACGGGCCACCTGGTGCTTGCGACGTTACACACCAACAGTGCAAAGGGAGCCTTTGCCCGACTCCAAGACCTGGGAATTTCCCAAACTTCACTTCAAGATTCCCTGCTGGGCGTAATGGCCCAGAGGCTTTTGCGGAAAAAGACCGGCGGGCGCATCGCCGCACTGGAACTGTTAGGGCCCGACGGCGCCTACACCGACGGAACGCTGCAGGAATACGCCAGCAGACTTGTCCAGGGCGGGCTTGTGGAAAAGGAAGAATTACTCCGGGTTCTCGGAAACTGAAGGCTCCGCAGGTGCGGGGCTTTCGACAACCTCAGGCGCAGCAGGAGCGACGGGCGCCGCCACAGGTTCAGCCGCTGTCGCTGCCGGTGCCGCAGCAGGAGGCGGCGCCATCAGCTGCCGTAGGGAATCCACCAGCAGGCTATCCTTCTTGGGGAACATGTTCTGGTAGATGACCGCCCGGCGCTTGGCCATGAACTGGCTTTCACGCATGTTGGGATGGTGCTTGCCGGGGCTTGCCAGCATAGCCGCCAGATTGATGGCCTGGTCCACGCTGAGCTTGCTGCAACTCTTCTTATAATAGGTGGAGCAGGCCGCCTGGCATCCGAAAATATCCTTGCCCCACTGGGCGTAGTTCAGGTAAAGTTCCAGAATGCGGTCCTTCCCCAACTCGTGCTCCATCAAAAGTGCGTAGGCCAGCTCCTTGAACTTCCGCTCCCAGGAGCGTTCCCCGCTCAAGAACAAGTTCTTGGCCAGCTGTTGCGTGATAGTGGACCCGCCAAACTTGGTCTTGCCCGACATCTTGTTGGCGTTCAAGGCCTCGGCGATGGCATTCACGTCAAAACCCGGGTGGAAATAGAAACCGGCGTCTTCGCTGGCAATCACCGCCTTCTGCAAATAGGGGCTGATTGAATCCAGGGGCACATAGGTATGCTTGATTTTCACCGTCGGATTGGAATCCACCAGGGCCTGCATGTAGCGGCTCATCTCGGGCTGGGTATCCTTCAGGGACTGTACGCCGTCGTACAAGTTATAACCGTAAATAAAGGCCTTGTACAGGGCCACGGAGGCCACGATACTGAACACCGCCGAATAGATGATGAGAATCAGGAGAACGCACCTCAACAAAAAGTTGATGAACCCGTAAATCCCCTTAAAAATCTTGAAAGCCAGGTTGCCCTTGATTTTCTCGATGATGTCCTTAATTTTTTTCATAAATCAACCGCACCAATATATAGCATTTGTCAGTGCTTCCCGCCGAACCAGTCGTTCACGTCTTCGCCTTCCTTTATAGAAGAATCCAGATGTTCCGTGCCCTCCCCCAGCACAATGGTGCGGATTCCCGCATTGCCGAACACCTCTTGCAGGTACTTGGTGGCCTCGCGACCGGCGTTGTCCTTGTCCATGCACAACACCACGTTCTTGTTCTTGAACAGGGGCAGCCATTCCACCTTGAAACTGCGCACGCCGGGTATGCCCACCGCTTCAATTTTACGGCCTAAAAAGGTGAGAGTGTCCACCACTCCCTCGCACAGGTAAACCCAGCCCGGTTTCTCGTCCAGGGCAGACATATTGTACGGGTAAGGCACCGTTCCACGCAGGTTCATCTCCTTGGGTACTACAGAACTTTCCAGTGCGCGGGACTGGAAATAAAAAGCCCTGCGCTGGGTGTCCAGGTACGGGAATATCAGCGGGTGCTTGTAGAACTTCAGGTTTCCCTTTTCGTTGAACAGGCCCACGTACTGCAAAACGTCCATGCTGTAGGTGTCCTTGAGGGCGTTGTTCAACTGGCCGTAGTCCTTGATGGTCCTGAGGAGCATCTTGTCCCATACGGGCTTGAAGATGCGGCGCCCCATAAGCCAAGCGGCGGCCTGGGTTCCATCCACCGGCGAAAGCATCTTCAAAAAATTCAGGATGATCTTTTTGCGTTCGTCTTCGCTGACCGGCTCCTCTGTCGGTGCCGGTTCCGGCATGGGCATAGGTTCCGTAGCGTAAATTTCCTGGGGTGCCTGAGCGGCAACATTATGATGGGGACCCACAACAGGCTTGCCTGCCGAGGTGGACTTGCCCGCAGGGGCCAAAAACGGAAAAGTTTCCCGAAGGTAATTCAGGGCCTCCATAAAAGAGCAACCCTTGTACTTTTGCACCAGGGAAATCACGTCGCCCCGCACGTCGTCGCAGACCCAGCAGCGGAAATAACCCTTCTCCTCGGAAATGGAAACCGACGGAGTCCTGTCGCCATGGGCATGACGACTCGCAAAGGCACAGCGGCACTTGCCCCGGACAACATCTATGCCCAGGGAACGGGCCACCGCCGTAATGGACAGGGAGGCCTTGAACTGTTTCAGCTCTTCGTCGGTCATCTAGGGGAATTATAGTAAATCCTATATTTAGGCCATGGTTATCCTAGAAAACGAGCCAATGAGCGTGCACACCTCCTTCAAGGTGGGCGGCCCTGCGCGGTATTTTGCCAAGGCAAGCTCCATGGAAAGCCTGAAAAACGCGCTTTCATTTGCTCGGGAAAAACATCTCCCACATTTTATTTTGGGTAACGGGACCAACCTGTTGGTCTCGGACAAGGGCTACGATGGCGTGATCATCTCCCTCGCCGGAGATTTTTCGGAAATCATGGACCTGGGGAACGGCAAGTTCAAGGTAGGTGCGGCAACACCCCTGGGCAGGTTCGCCCGGCACACCCTCAAGCAGGGCTACGCCGGAATCCACAAGCTGGCCGGCATCCCCGGAACCTTGGGCGGGGCGGTGTACATGAACGCAGGCGCCTACGGCCAAGAAATCGGACAAGCCTGCACCGGCGTGACGGTCCTTGATGCGGTCGGAAACATCCGCGAGCTGCCCGCCGCCGAATGCGGTTTCGGCTACAGACGGAGCGTTTTCAACTACTGCAAGGAGATCCCCGGCCATGCTTCGACTGCGCTCAGTACAGGCGCCGGGGATGACAATGGAAAAATCATTCTCGCGGCTACGTTCCAGTTGCAAAACGCATGTTCGCAGGGACTGACCGCCGCCGACCTGGAAGCGGAACTGGCCGAGTGCATGGCCAAACGCAAGGCCACGCAGCCCCTGAACATGCCCAATGCAGGTTCCACCTTCAAACGACTAGAAGTCGGCGCCGCCGAGACCCCAACACAGGTCGCACCAGGCTACTACATCGAGCAGGCCGGGCTCAAGGGCTATCGCATAGGTAGCGCCGAAGTGAGCACGCTGCACGCCAACTTCATCGTGAATGCAGGGGGCGCTACGGCCCAAGACATCAAGGACCTCAGCGAGTATGTACAAAATAAAGTTTCCGAAAAATTCAGGATTGAACTGAAACGGGAGATTATTCTGCTGGGGGAATTTTAGAAGTTGTGAGTTATGAGTTGTGAGGTGTGAGTTCTTATAGTCGCGCCTTTGGCGCCAAATTATATACTGATAACTGATAACCGACAACTCATTACTAATCTCACATTTCACATTTTTTGTCCACCGGGTCAAAGCGGTTCAGAATCCGCGTGATGATGGCATAGACGATACCGCCGAACAATCCGCCCGTCAGGTCCGCCACCAGGTCCAAAGCGCTACAGTCCCGACCCTCTACAAAGCTCTGGTGGTATTCGTCGGTACAACCGTAGGCCAAGGCGAGAACACCTACAATCAAAACCCGCAACCACTGCCGCCTAGACCACTCGTTTCGGGTCCAGATCATGGCGTAACAGTCCGCGAGGGTGGCGTATTCCAGAAAATGGGCCAGCTTGTCCCAAATCTGGGGAAAATCTTCCAGCTGTTCGTTAGTCAAGGACGACAGCTTGAAGATAATCGCCATGCAGAGGATGCATGGTACAGCGCGAAAAAACGGGTATTTCTGGAACAAGGACTCGAACATTTTTACTCCTTAGGGGACAACGCACCTTCCGACAAGGCCCACCAGTTTCAGCCGGAGCTTTTCCCTGTCCATGGAAATTTCTTCTAGCAAGGACTTTACCGTATAATTCTTTTTGATGTGCTTGTAGGCGCACTTGCAGCGGGACCTGTTTCCGCCGCGGACCACCCGGAGGCATTCGTCCTCGATGGACTTTTCCATCTCAGGAGTAAATTCCGGAGGGAGGCAAGGAGAAAGGAGCCGCATGCCCAGAGGGCCGAAATCCTTGATTTCGCCGTTGGCATCCATGGATTTCATCAAGAGGTAGAGCAAGGTATCGTTCCTGACCAGATGATTGAACGCACAGACACAAGTTTCTTTCGACTGTTTCGTTCCCAGCAGGCTATCCGCTTCGGCAGTGCACCTTTCCATAAAAGTAGGGCCAAAACTTTCGTCGCTCAAGAGCATCTGGATAAGCATCCGCTCGGTAGAGGATATGGAAACGTTCCCGGAACTACCCTGGGGCGGAGCGGCAAAAACGCTTACCGCAAGGCTCAACAAAAACAAAACGGGAACGGCAAATTTCATGAATTTTTCCAATAGTGGCGTAATAGACGACAAATTTAGATTATTTCGGCATAATTTCCTGGCCAACCTATACTAAAAAACAGCTTGTTTTAAAAACGTTTGACAAATCTGGTTGTTTTTCTTACATTCTTTACAAATTTGTCAACCTTGGAGAAAATACCATGAAAAAACAACTCTACGTCGGAATATCCCTCGTTTCCGCCTCCCTCCTGATGAGCCTTGCCGCCTGTGGCGACGACAGCTCCAGCGGCACAGACAGCAAAGCCGTCACTCCCGATTTCGAAGTCCAGACCTTCGACGAACTGGGTCTTTGCGCAAAGACCGCCGAAGGTACCGTTGGCTTCGTGAAGGACGACCAGGCCTCCTACACCTGCAAGTCCGGAGAATGGGTGAAAAATGATGAGAATTCCTCCAGCAAGGACAACGACTCGAAGGATTCCGACAACGATGGTGGAAAGACTTCTTCCGGTGATGATGGAGATTCTTCTGGTAATGAATCCGGAGCCAAGGTTTACTGCGACATCAGTGACGGTCTTTGGATTGTTGAAAAAGAAGGCGATGACTATCGTCAGTTTTACGAATGGACCGAAGACGGAGATTCTATCAACATCTACAGGATGAGGGTTGCGTCCGACTATAAGAGTGCAGATTTGTGCAAACAATACGCAAGTGGCGGTATCTGCGAAGGAGGAAAGCATTGGCAAAAATTCGCAACGAATACCGTTGTGATTGATGATAAGACTCTCAAAGATATCAAGGCTGAATGCACCGACGAAAAAGATTTGGAAATCAAGGCTAACGCAAGCGAACCGGAATCATCGGGTTCGGAAGCTAAAGAAAACAAGTGTGATTTCGAAAAGACAGACAACACCTGGGTGGTCGAAGGGAACATCGCAGGAATGATGGATGAAAAGATAACCTATACCTGGTCAGGTTCAACACTTACCATCGTTACAGAAACAAGAACCAATATGTTCATGGAAAGCGCATGCCAAGAAAGTGCAGCAGAAGAAGAGAATGCAAAATGCGAAGGAGCCATTCTTGTGACCTCCGAAGAAGAAACAGAAGATGACGCAGACAGAGACGAATGGTTCGAAACAGCCAAAAGTAGCAGCTTCTGCGGATAAATCCGTAATTAAATGAGAATCATCCAGCGTGCCCGTGGTTACGGGCACGCTTTGTTCGTTTTAGGCAGCCAACCCCCTACCCTTTTCCTATATTTGAACACACTATGAGCTTAAAATTTGATACCCCCATTACCGAAGTTCCGCTGTTCCACCAGGGCAAAGTACGCGACATGTACGACCTGGGCGACAGCTTCCTGATGGTCGCCAGCGACCGTCTTTCC
>OMSO01000062.1 GCA_900313675.1 uncultured Fibrobacter sp. | reverse complement strand
TTTTTGATAGAGTTCAAGGACTTTATCCCATTCTTCTTTTGTGTATTTCATATATGAAAATCCCGAAAGTTGTGTCCAACTTTCGGGGTTCACATCAATTCTGCACGGGGTTTTCTAGTGCCATCTACCCGAAAGTCTCGTACATGGCGTCCCGTTCGACGGGGGTGCTGTCAGATATCCAGTGCCGATTCGATCAGGACCATGTTTTCTTCGCAGTATTCCAGCTGGCGAGAAAGAATCTTGATGGCTCCTATTTTGATAAGTTCGGAATCTTGGGAGCCTTCGTCCGCATTTTTTCCGGTGATGCCTGCTAGTTCGCAACTGAAAAATCGAACCGTATTCCAGAAGAATAGGGCGAAGTTTCGCTTGCCCTGGTCCAAGCCTTCGTAAAGGCTCTTGGCGAAGTGGCGATAAATGAGGTAGGCCAGCAGGCGCATGCTTTCGGTTTCGGAAAAGTAGCCCTGGTCCTGGATGTTCCCGTCTGTCTTCTCTATGCTTGTTTTGATGCGCGCAAGTGCGGCATCCCAGGCGGGTCCGAAACTGGCCGTCTTGGCGAGGAGATTGTACAAGGCCCGGGCGTTTTCTAGGGGTGCAAACGGATTTTCGGCTGTGCAGCCGAAAGCGGTGTAGAGTCGTTCACCCAAAGGCTTGTCAAAATTACCAAGTGCCTTGAACATTTGCTCTCTTTCGTACAAGACCTGGTCACGAATTTCAATGTCGTCTTCGTCCAGGTTGTCTTCGGGCTCGTCGCATTTTTCTGTGGTGAAGGTGAGGGGGCCTTGGCCTTCGAGTAATAGCCGCGTTGCCTCTTCGCAACAGAGTCCGAGGCCTTTTTCCATGATGTCTCCGTAGACTTCCACGAACCTCGGGTGCTCCTTGCAGATATCACAGAGGGCGCTTTCACCCAGGTTCTTGTATATTTCGCAAAGGTTTTCTTTGTCTAAGAAAGGACAACGGTCTTGGGGAAGCAGCCTGAAATGGCCGTCTTCAATGTTGGCGCGGAGTTTGTCGCCAAATATTCCCTGCACCTTGCCGTAGATTTTTTGCGAAGCTTGGTCGATGTCTATTTCCCATCCGACGCAACAGGTATCGCTGCATCGGGAGGCCGTGCATTTGAATTTGTCATAAAAGTCGGGCTTACGTAGAATCATGTGTTTGCTTTAAGAAACAAAAGCAAAAAATAGACAATTTTCGTATGGGCTGAGCCCATGTTACCAAGTTAGAGGATGAAAATCATTTCTTGGTTTCACCGGTGGAGCAGAAACAGACGGCGGTGATGAGGATGACCAAAGCGCAAAAAGACATAGTGGACCTCTCTTTTCTTTACTCCTTAAATCTACATTAAATTTAGTGACAGAAAATGACTTTTTTGAGGTAGTGCGGAAAGAGGCGCGACGTACGAGGGGGTAGGCGAAGACTACAGGCTTCGCCGAGGGGGAGGCTTCCCCCCTTGTATTGGGGATAGAGATTGCCACGCTCCTGCGGACCTCGCAATGACAATTCCGAATCCCGCATCCTGAGTCTCATAACTCATGACTGAAAACTCATTACTAATCTCACATTCCACATTTCCCTATCCCCTAGATCCTATCCCCTAACCCCTATTTTCTATATTGTCACCGTTATGCGGATTTTGCCCTTTGTCGTCTGTGCCCTCGCGGTCTCGGTTTTTGCCGAGGGCGTGTCTGGCGCGCAGGCCGCAGCCGCTGATTCTACGGCGCCTTTTAGGGTAGATAAAATCCGCTACCACATTGGCGACGCCTTTGACGATTCCAAGTACCACACCAAGTACGACAAGTGGGCCTACGACCTGCTGAATGTGCTCCACATCGAGACCCGGGAGGCCACGGTCCGCAAGTTGCTGCTGTTCAACGAGGGCGATGTGGTGGACCTGAACCTGATGCTGGAATCGGAACGGTTCTTGCGGGACCAGAACTTCCTTTCGGATGCAAGTATCCAGGTGAGTGGCCAGGGCGACTCCACCTTCGTAGATGTTTACACCAGCGACAACTGGACCCTGACGCTGCCTTTCAGCATCGGTTTTTCGGGCAGCGAATGGAGCTACGACAACCTGAATTACGGGATCGGCATTCAGGAGAGCAACTTCCTCGGTCTGGGCCAGAAGGTGGGCTTTTACTACGGCCATGACGAATTCCGCGACATGTGGCAGGCGGAGTATTCCGACCCCCATTTCCTTTTCCGCTACAACCACCTGGACGTGCTCTACAGTTACAATACCGACGGCTACCTGGCCAGCTGGCAGATGTACGTGCCATTCCTGAGTCGGGGCGTGAACCAGTGGGCCTATACCCTGGCGGGTCTCAAAAACAAGCGGTTTGCCTATTATTATGGAAGCGGGGGCTTGCCTCGGGGCTCTGTGGCAAGAAACTATCGGCTGCTTACCACGCCTCACATATATGTGTATGAGCTTGGCGTGGAAGATGCCGACTTTGTCCAGTCTAGCGCAGACGAGACCGTTGCGAAAAACGGCACGGATGTGGCGGTGAACGAAAAAACGTACCGGGAGGGAATTCTTACGAAGGATACCCTGGAATACAACGGCGAAGAGACGGTGAAGCTTTTGAAGGTGGAAGACTTTATCGAGGATTCCCTGAGCTTTAGGTTCAGCCGTTCCTTTGGGGGGAGCCTCCGCAAGTTCTACCTGGGGGCCACCTACGACTACCATCGGGAGACAGCAGAAGAGGGGCGCCTGTACCGCTACCTGTTCACCCATAATGACCGGACCTATGTCATCGATTCCGGTGCGGCGTGGGATTTGTGGCTGCCAAGGCGCAAGGATTCCCGCCTGGGCGCCTACGTAATGTATTCCAACCTGCGTTACGAGAAGGTGAAGAACCTGCACAACGCCAAGTGGACCGAAGATGTGGACAAGGGCTATTCCCTGAAGGCGCAAATCTCCAAGAACTACGAGCAGCTGGGTTCCGACAACAACGATATCCGTTTGGACTTTTGGACCAACCTGTATCTGGGCAGCGGCTGGAACCACCTGAACCTGAAAACCCAGATGTATTTCTACCTGGATCACGGGGAACGCCGGGATTTTTACGGCCGTGTTGACGGCGAATACATTTTCCACCCCAGCAATTCTTTCTCCACGGCCTTGCGGGGCCTGGTGGACCTTTATGACGACGCCCGCCTGGGTTACCAGCTTTCGCTGGGTGGCTCCGACGGATTTGTTGGGTTCCCTACGGGTTACTATACGGGTCAGGCCAGGGTTTACGGCAGCATCGAGCCCAGGTATTTCTTCGACTTTGAAATTGCGACCCTGGTGCCGGTGGTGGTGGCCTTTGCAAGTGTAGGGGAAACCGCCTGGGAACTGGTGGATATCAATCGCAAGGACCTGATTTACGTGCTGGGGGCGGGTATCCGTTTTATCCAGACCAAGTCCATCAGCAGGCTGGTGAACAAGCTGGACGTGAGTTTCCCCATGAACGGGGAGCGGAAGGGGATGCCCCATTTTTCTGTGACTACCAGTTACAGCCTGTGACGGATGGATTTTTGAGAGGTTGTTTTGGCTGACGAAACGAAAGAGATTGTAGAAAACAAGGTGCGCAAGATCAAGAACATGATTTTGCGGGTAGAAATCGTCATCGGCGTCATCGCCATGATTTTCGGCATAGGCCTTACGGTCCTGGTATGGGGCGAAGGATTTTTCCCGGGAGCGCTGATGCTCATTGTGACCGGGCTTATCAATATTTTCTTGGCGGTGAAGGAACTGCTGGACCCGACAGACGGCATCTTTCACTGGCAACCGCTATTCTTTATGATTGTGCGGCGGGCCATGTTCTTTTTGAACGTGGTGCTTACGGCCCTTGTTTTCGGGACCATGACTCAATTGCTGGGGTAGGCTAGCCACAGGTGCGCGGTCAGTGCACGCCGTCTTCGTTGACTACGGGCTTTTCGGCGTACCAGGCCTGGATTTTTCCTTTGGCGTTGTCGTCGAAGGCGGATTCGTCCTTCAGGATGTTGGCGGCGGTTTCAAGGGTCTGTGAAATCAGTTCCTGGTCTTCTATCCAGTCGAACCAGCGGAACACCCAGGCGCCGCTCTGTTCGTTGCCTTCCAGGTTGCCAGCCCCCCGGGTCTGTAAGTCCAACTCCGCAATCTCGAATCCGTCTTCAGTGGCGGCGAAGTTGGAAAGCCGCTCCATGCTGGTGTCTGCCGTTTCGCCTTCGGGCTGCATCAAGAAGCACCAGGCTTCTTGATTGCCGCGACCCACGCGGCCCCGCAGCTGGTGCAGCTGCGACAGCCCGAAGCGGTCCGGCTGGTCGATGACCATCAGGTTTGCTGCAGGTACGTTCACGCCCACCTCGATGACGGTAGTGGCCACCAGAATGTGGATCTGTCCTGCCGCAAAGCGGGCGATGATGGCGTCCCTTTCGGATTCGTCCATCTGGCCGTGGACGCCCTCTACCACTAGGGGCGCGCCGTTTATGCCGGCGTTTGCTGTTGCGCCGTTTATACCTGCCGCAAAATTTCGGAGTTCCGCGACAATCTCATCGACGCTACGGATACTCCTTTCTCCGGTTGGTGAACTTGCCGAACCATCGCCGGATTCCACGCGGCTCGCAATCCAGTAGCAGAGGTTTCCTTTCAAGGCTTCGCCGCAGATGAACCGCTTCATGTCGTCGCGCTTGCTTGCCGTAACAAGCCTTGTCTTGATGGGCTTGCGTCCTGCGGGTTTTTCCTTGATGGAAATGACCTTCAGGTCGCCGTACAGCGTCATGGCTAAACTTCTCGGGATGGGCGTGGCACTCATGACCAGCATGTCGGGGTAGTCGCCTTTGGAAAGTAGCGCTTCTCGCTGGCCTACGCCAAAGCGGTGCTGCTCGTCAATGATGACAAAGCCCAGCTTGGAAAATGTCACGTCCTTGCTGTAGAGGGCGTGGGTCCCGATGACCGCGTTGCAGAGCCCCATCTGGAGTTCTCCCAAGATTTGCTTTCGTTCGGCGACACTGGTGGCGCCCACCAAAAGTTGTACTCGGAGCCCGGCCGCTTCGAAGAAGGGTTTTAACGACTTGTAGTGTTGCCGTGCCAGAATGTCGGTAGGCACCATCAGGGCGCATTGCTCGCCGGAGCCGCATACTGCCATCATGGCCAGCATGGCCACTACGGTCTTGCCGCAGCCTACGTCTCCCTGCAGCAGGGCGTGGAACTGTTTTTTGCCGTTGAGTCCGTCGATGATGGTGTTGAGGGCGGCCTCTTGCCCGCCTGTCAGCTGGAAGGGGAGGGTTGCCCGGATTTTCATGACGGTGCCCAGGTCGATCTGCCGCTCGTGCCCACGGAGCCGCTGGTTCTCGCGACGTTTCACCATGCGGAGGCAGAAGGGGAGCAGCTCCAGAATCTTCATTTCCCGTTTGGCCTTGTAGATGGCGGGGAATTCCTTTGGCAGGTGCAGTGTCCGCAGGTTTTCCATGACGGGGGCAAAGTGCAGGTAGTCCGTCAGTTCCCTGGGGCAGAGTCCCGGCAGGGTAAGTCCCGGGAACTTGAAGATGGTCTTGTACAGCCCCCGAAAGAATTTCTGTTCCATCCGGGCTTCCCGACAGGCTTCGCTGATGGAATACACCGGCAGGATTGCGCCGCTAAATTCCTGGTCGTCGTCAAAGGGCTGCATGTCGGGGTGGCTCATCTGCAGCCCGCGGTATTCGCCTACCGCTCCCGAAACCAGCCACTTGGAGCCGTTCTGGATACGCTTTGCCCAATAGCTCGTGCCCTGGAAGAACAGGAGGCTCATTTCGCCGGTGCCGTCGGTAAGGGTGGCAACAAAGCGGTTCCTGCGGCCGCGGATAATTCCCGACCGGACGACGGTGCCGATAAGAACCGCCCGCTCTCCGGCCTTGCAGTCCTTGATGGCGGTGACCTTGGTCTGGTCCAGGTAGTTGCGGGGGACGTTGTAGAGCAGGTCTGCGATGCTGTTGAAGCCCGCCTTGCGGAGGGCCTGGACGCGCTTGGGACCCAGTCCCGGTAACTGAGAGAGTTCCATGGGCTAGTCCGGAAGGCGCTCGCCTTTTTCCGCACGTTCCTTGGCCTTTTGGCGTGCGGTTTTTCCTACCAGGTTGGTCTTTTTCCAGGTGAACAGCTTTACGGGCTTGCCGTTTTCGTCGTACATCTTGATTCCCTTGGTGTCGATGGCGGCTACCAGGGCGTTGAACTTTTCGATGATGTTCACCAGCTGGTCCACGGCCTGCTTGGTGGTGAGAAGCTCGTTCATGGAGGGGGAATTTTCTATTTCGGTAATGACCTGGCTGGCCTTTTCCGTGCCCTGGTTCAGGGCGTAGATGATTTCGTTTGCCTTCTGGATTTTTTCGTTGGTCACGGCGGTGACGAATTTCACGGCGGAATCCGCCTGGCCTGTCAGGTTGATCAGGTATTCGGAAGCCACGTTGGTCTGGTCAAACAGTTGGTTCAGCTTCGGGTTCAGGGCGTTCAGGGTGTTCTCGGAATTCGTGATGATTCCTTCCAGGGTGCCCATGACCTTTTCGTAAATTTTCTGTGCCGAAGGGTGCTTGCGGTCTCCCTTGGTGATAGTCCGTATCATCACGCGGACACTGGCCAGTTGCTGGTTCACGTTTTCCATGAGACGAAGCGCTTCGGCAATACCCGGTTCGAAATGCCCCTGGTGGATGTGTCCCTGGGGGAGTACCTTTCCTGTGGGGGAAAGGGTGATTTCTAGGCGGCGTTGCCCCATCAGGGCGTAGTTCACGTTGTTGAACTGGGTTCCTTCGCGAATCGTCAGGGGCTCGTCAAAGTTGATGACGACGCGCGCACGGTCCCCAAGCCACTTGACCTGGTTGATGACACCCACCCTGTAGCCCCGGACAACCACTACGTCTTCGGTTTGCAGGGAACCCAGCTCGTCAAAGTCTACGATGGCCCAATGGCTCTCTTTGTGGTGTGCCCTGAACATGCCAAGGGCAATAAGTCCGATGATGCCTATAATGGCAAGCATGGAGATGTAGCCTATGGCTCTGTCGGAAAGATGCATGTTTTGAATATAGAAAACGAAAAAAATCTTGACTTTGGGGCGTTTTGAAAATATATTGGAATGCGGAGGTTCTTGTAATGAGAAAAAGTTTAGGTGTCCTGCTTGTAGTTGGGACTGTTGCCGTGTGCGCAGATGCCGAAGTGGCTACCGATGTTTTCGGTTTCCAGAAATTTTTCAAGACCAAGGAAGGTTCCTATTCCTGGGATTCCAGGCACTGGGCCAACGGGAAAGCCCGCCTGTTCGATGACTGGAAGGGTGACGGTCAGGATCCTACCCAATGGACCGATGACCGCAGTTCCGATGGGGGAGGTTTCTATGTAGATGGTCAGGGAACCATGCAAATGCTGGGTAGCGGCCCACGTTTCCATATCAACGGACAACAGAGTTGGGCGACTAATAAGCAACAATTTCAGAACGTGGAATATACGGGTTATTTTAAACGCGACGCCCTGGGTGGAAAAGATTATGGTGGCATGGTGGTGGGCGTCCGCAGCGGCGCCCTGGGGCATGGTTCTTCGGGAGGCAACAATTGCGATGCCCATACTTACTACGCCCGCTTTAGGAACGATGGTAAGTGGGATTTCGAGAAGGAATGGAAACATCCAGGAAGCTACTACAGGAGCGGTGCCGGTGTGGGGCACCAGGACCCGCTGTGGGGCGGGGCCGTGTTACCTGTGGACAAGTGGATTGGTATGAAATACGTTGTCTATAATAAGGATGCTTCTACGGTTCGCTTGGAAGTTTACATCGATTCTACAACAAATGCGACCCCGCCGGGAAATTGGGAACTGGTGGGTGTTGCCGAAGATGCAGGGCAGGACTGGTCCGGGGCGTCTTCCGGTGTGGCGACCATTGACGGCTGCAGTTATACAGATGCCAAGGCGGCCATCCTGCAGGCCGGGGACGCTATTATCATGCGTAGCGACAACGACCACCCGTATTACAAGTATGTGTCCGTCCGTGAAATTGACCCGACGGCGCCCCTTGATGGTGAAACCGATGTGGGCGGAAGTTCGTCTTCGAGCCAGGGCTTGAGCAGTTCCAGCGGGGAGTCCGCACCGGCGGCTATCCGGCGGACTTACCACCCATCTCTGGAAAACGTGCCGGTCCGGCATTTCGACCTGCTGGGCCGCCGCGTTCCTGCGAAAAAATGATGCATTATTATGTCCTTCGACCCTAACCACCAATCACCGATCACTAACCACTATTACTATATTTGTCCTGTCTAAATTTTTCCTAAAAGGACAAAAAAATGGCTAAGAAAGAATCCAAGAAAAAGGTTGTCCTCGCCTATAGCGGTGGACTCGATACCAGCATCATCATTCCCTGGCTCAAGGAAAACTACGACTGCGAAGTGATCGCTTTCGCCGCCGACCTCGGTCAGAACGACTTCCCGGACGCCAAGGCCCTCGAAGACAAGGCTTTGAAGACCGGTGCCAGCAAGTGCTACGTTCTCGACCTCAAGAAGGAATTCCTCGAAGACTACGTTTGGCCCACCGTCCGTGCCGGTGCCAAGTACGAAAGCACCTACCTCCTGGGTACCTCTTTCGCCCGTCCGCTCATCGCCAAGTACCAGGTGAAGATTGCCGAAAAGGAAGGTGCCTACGCTGTTGCACACGGTGCTACCGGTAAGGGTAACGATCAGGTCCGTTTCGAACTGACCTACGCCGCCTTGAACCCGAAGCTCGAAGTCATCGCTCCGTGGAAGGACCCCAAGTGGCATTTCCATAGCCGCGAAGACGCTATCGACTACGCTGCCGCTCACAAGATTCCGCTGAACGGCATCAGCAAGAAGAAGATTTACTCCGAAGACGGCAACCTGTGGCACCTCTCTCACGAAGGTGGCGTCCTGGAATTCCCGGAACAGGAACACAAGTACGAATTCCTCAAGCACACCGCTACCTACGAGAAGGCCCCGAACAAGGTCGACCACGTGACGATCTCCTTCGAAAAGGGTAATCCGGTGGCTATCAACGGCAAGAAGATGGGCGCTGTGGAACTCCTCGAATTCCTGAACAAGATTGGTGGCAAGAACGCTTGCGGTCTCCTGGACATCGTTGAAAACCGCCTCGTTGGCCTCAAGAGCCGCGGTGTTTATGAAACTCCGGGTGGCACGCTCCTGTACAAGGCTCACGAATGCCTTGAACAGCTCGTGCTCGACAAGGAAACTTTGTTCGAAGCCCAGAAGATGTCTATGACATACGCGAACCTCGTGTACAATGGCCAGTGGTTCACTCCGCTCCGCCAGGCTATGGACGCCTTCTTCGCTGAAGTGAACAAGGTTGTTACCGGTGACGTGACCCTCAAGCTCTA
>OMSO01000076.1 GCA_900313675.1 uncultured Fibrobacter sp. | reverse complement strand
CCCTAACTATCAACCGGTCGTGTTCGTCGATGCGAATACGGGTAAAGAATACATCACCCGCTCCACGAAGTCTTCCGCCGAAAAGAAGACTATCGATGGGGTTGAACATAGCGTGATTTCTCTGGAAATCACCGCTGATACCCATCCGTTCTGGACGGGCAAGCAGCATCGCGTGGATACGGCTGGCCGTATCGACCGCTTCAACAAGCGTTTCGCCGGCAACATCACCGGTGCAAAGCGCAAGACCCGCAAGGCCGCTCCTGCCAAGGCCGAAGAAGAAGCCTAGTCTTTTACACCCTCCCCTAAAACGGGAGGGTTTTTGTATATTTAGAGAAACTCAAAAGGAAAAACGATGAAAAAAACACTTACTCTCTGTGCTACCGCCGCTCTCGTGGCTATGGCTCTCACCGGTTGCGAAAAGACCGGTACCATCGAAGGTGAAGTCTGTGACGCTTTCACTGGCAAGCCTCTCGAAATGCCCACCATCTGGATGGACTCCACTATCTACTCCACCCTCAAGGAAAAGTACAAGTACAAGCAGGAACTCCGCAAGGGCCAGTTCAAGTTCGAAAAGGTCCCCGTGGGTAGCTACAAGATTCTCGCCGGCCGCTCCAAGTACATCAAGAGCAAGAACATGATTTCTACTACGGAAGAAAACCCGAACCTGAAGGTGACACTGTACATCTATAGCGACCAGATTGAACCGGGTCTCTACCTGCCTGGCGACGAAGAAAACGGCCCGAAGAAGATTTCTAATGAATGGGTTGTCTGGTCCACCCAGTGCAACGAATCCATTGCCGGCTATCAGCTGGAACGCCCCCAGGCTGGCGACGGCGCCAAGGTGCCCGACCAGAAGAAGGACAAGAAAAAGAAGAAGGGTAAAAAGGAACCTGCTGCCAAGATGTCTCCGCTGCCGGCTCCCCGCGTAATCGAAGGCAAGCTGGAAGTCTTCTACCGCAATGCTAGCTCCGTGACCTCTCCGCTGGTCGCCAAGACCTTCCCTGCCGTGGAACAGGACATTTCTGCCCACAAGGACTGCAAGGGCTTTGACGCTGGCGAAAAGAAGGGCCTCTTTGCCGACAAGGACAAGGGCACGAACCTGACGGTGACCTATATGGCCGAAAACCTGTTCAAGATCACCGGCGATCTTCCCAAGGGCAAGCAGATTATCCAGTTCTCCCAGGATGGCAAGACTCTGACCACCTACTACTTCGAGAACAAGTAATTTATACCTAAAATTACGTCTAAACTCCCGGTGCTGGTCGCATCGGGAGTTTTTTGTATAACGTTGTTTATTTTTTGTGGAGAGGAATACTACATTTCTTTTTGAGGGTTGAGTGTCTCTGCCCTATAACGAGGAGAGTAGTTATGAAATACAGGTTTGGATTGCCGGTGGCCCTGGTTGCGGCCGGTACTCTTTTTGTCGCTTGCGGTGACGAGTCCACAAGTGAACTGGTAAAGGCGGAATCTTATGCGTCTAGCGAGGATTTGCCCAAGTGCGACAATAGTTACAAGGGCTATTTCGCCGTGATTCCATCCAAGAGCGAAGTCTATGTTTGCTCCGAAACGGAAAAAGACGGTGCAAAGGCTTGGGACTGGACAACTGTAGGTGGCTCGGCCCCCGTGGTCGCCACCCCGGAACTGGACTGCAAGGCCGAGGAACTGAAGGATAAGAGCGGATTCAAGCTGGTGTGCAACGGAGATTCCCTGGCGGTCATCAAGAACGGAGCCAAGGGCGAAAAGGGCAGTGACGCCGAAGTTTCCGAAGCCACAGCCGAATTTCCCTGCAGCGTAGAAAATCTCGAAGACGGTTCCGGTGTGAAAATCACCTGTGGCGATAAGTCGGTTGAGGTCAAGAACGGCAAACCTGGGGAATCTGCTGAATCTGGTGACAAGCCTGTCACGCCCGAGACCCTGAAAGACGACAACGCCTGTACCGTAATCAATGCGGGTCTTGACGTGATTGTCTACGACTGTGGTGCAGGAATCGGTTATACGGTTCAAGCAGAGGGAACGGATTTCCCTACATGGAAAGGTCTGTCCCAATCTGACAGACTCTATGAAGAAAGTTTTGGCCGCCGCGCATACATTGAACCTCTGGCGGTATGGAGTGAAAATTCCGAAATGGGAACAATCCAGTGGGAAGGTGTTGAGGCTGAAGCCGTAGATGGCTCGCAGACGGTTGCCCCTCCCGGCTCTGATATTCTTGTTGAGATGCCTCCCATGATTGAATCTCTTGGAAAGAATTACGGGTTTAAGGGTAAAGCGACCCTTTCCGT
>OMSO01000063.1 GCA_900313675.1 uncultured Fibrobacter sp. | reverse complement strand
CCAGTGTCAGAACCGTCAACGCGTGCGACGCGTTGCTAGTATCCTAGGGCTATGCCCGTCTATGAAGAACCGCCGGCTATGCCGGCGGGTTACTTTTTTGTTGTGGTGTAGTTCTAGATGCAACTCTCGGGAGAGCCCGGAGTAGGGGGTTCCATACACCAGGATTCGCCTAGCCCCCTTGTCTGCCAGAGACGCAGGTTAAGCTGGGTACTTTGGGGATTCTTGCTGGGATTGCTATTGTTGGGAATGACGGTTGCCGAATCCTGAACGTTGGAGTAGAACAACGAATCTAGGATGGTTCCGTTGCATTGGAGCACGATGGAAGTCTTGGTGTTGGTCAGGTCTCCCCAGGTTGCAGTGTTCCTGAACGCAACAGGGGTGCTTGCCGAAGTATCGCCAAATACGAGGCTTTTGCCTGGGGCGATGTCATTAGCGGTGATTTCCCAGGCCCTGCTGCCCGTTGAACCGGTGCCGATGGTGCAACCGTCCAATAAAAGGGTGTCTATGCTTCCGTTGTAGATTTCGATAAATTCGTATTGGCTGGAATCCGTTTTGAGGGGTGCACTCAAGAATTCCGTGATGACTAGGTCGTTTTCTTTTGGACTGCGCCTTGATGCTGGCAGGTTCATTTGAATCTCCAGGTTGGCGTTGTCGGCGATTTCTATGGCTATGGCCGCCTTGCCTCTCAGGGATTTCAGTTTTAACGATGGGACTGGATTGTCAGGGCTTAAATAGAGGGAATCTTCTACTTGATAAATGTTGTTGTCCAACTGGTCGAACAACGTTATTTTCAATCGGTAGCTTTTTTCCAGGGCAAGAAAGTCGGTGTGGAATACACCGTCGCTGTCGACAATTTCCATAAGGTAGGTATAGAGGGAATCTTCGGATTGCAATTCCATTTGCCCATAGGCGATTTTGGCGGGGTTTCCAAACCCCAGTGGAATCCGTAGGTAGATGAAACCGGCCAGGGGCCGCATCTTGATGTTTATTTCTTCTGTTTTTCCCGCTTCTAGTCGGGCCTCCACTTCGCCTTTTTGCATCAGGTTTCCGTTGGCATAAATTTTTGCCAGGAATTTCCAATGGTTATGGGGGAACAGGTCTAGCTCCAAGGAATGTTCTTCGGGACTTTTGACCAGGTGCAGGGTGTCCGCTCCTATACAGTCGATGACTAGACTGTCCATGAGGGGGACGCTTGTGTAGTGGAGTTCCAGTTGCACCTTGGCGGAGACACCTTCGGTGTTTGCAATCGTTTTTTCGGCGGAATCCTTGCCGCAGGCCGAAAGAGCAAGTGCGAATGTGGATAGGGCCAGAGCCCATAGGGTTGTTTTTTTGATAGGATTCATGAGACCTCCTTTTGGTTTATAAGACATCCTATGCCTTATAAACGGAATTGGGAGGCCAAAAAGGAACGGTAAAAAAAATATTACGAGTTCTGTGGCTGATTTCCGGAATTATGGTTCCTGGAACTCTGTAGCTTTTCAGCGCAGGGCTTACTTTGTCTTAAAATTTTCACCAGGGCGCTGGGAGAAAGGCCGAAAGCCTTGGCCGCTTCCTTGGTGTCACCGTTTTTTTGAGCCATGCGGTCAAAGACGTGGGCCACGAACAGGGGAAAAAGTGGGTTGCTTGTTTGAATATGCCCATTGCTTCCGGGAAAGGGCATTTCGGGCTCTTGAGGTGTTTCTCGCACCTTGAGGGCCAGGGCCATCTGCATGCGGTGCAAGGCGTGGACCTTATTTTCCTTGGCGGATCTCCCTTCGGAGGATTTGATTTCTAAATTGTATTCCCGTAAGGTCAGCTGCACTCCGGTGTTGGTCTTGTTCCTGTGTTGCCCCCCGGGACCGGATCCCTGGAAACCTTTTAGGGTACAGGCGCCTAGCAGCTGGTCCAGGCTCATTTTTAAGTAGGTATCGCGATGCATATCTTGAAAGATAAAATTCTTGTGCCCCTCGCTATGGTCGTTTCCTTGTTGTTGACCGCCTGTGCGGGCTCTGCGGACAATGCCTTCCAGGGGAGTGTTCTTCAAAATGCCCCCCAGGATGCCCAGGCAAAGGACGCCCAATATCAGGAGCGAGTCCAGGACAAGCAGGCCCTTTTGGAAACCATGTTCCAGAACTTTCTGGACGGTATCCGGAACGGCGCTTCTGCCGAAGTCCTGTACGGCTATCTGACGGACACTTCGGAATACTGGCTGGATACTCTTGAAACCCATGCCCGCCGCTACGACGCTGAGGCTCTGGATACATGCCAGTTTTATGAGGCCTATTCCATTATTCTTTACCGCCTTTATGAGCGGGAACACCTCTGGGAAACCGAAGATGACCGCATGCTCTTTATGCTGCTCAGCAAGAGCGGTATGCTGGACCGGTTCCTGCGTTTGCAGCTTGGACCCATGAAGGTGAAAAACGACCGTGGAAGTATAGGTCTTGCTAAAAGTCCGGATGTGCCCATTATGCTTTTTGTCTGGGATGACCAGAGCTGGAAACTGGACCTGCCGGCAACGCTCCCTCTGATCACCAAGGGAATCGAGTCTATCGCAGTCAAGAAGAACTGGACCAACCGCAAGCTGGCCCTTTACTGGATAGAGAAGGAATACCACATGACCTACTCCAGGCTGGACGATTCCCTGTTGGAGCCTATCGGTTTTTAGTTAGACGAATACACGATGCGTAGTATCTGCAAGTGCTTGTTTTTGCTTCTGTGTTTTGGTGTCTGCGCCATCGCCGCTCCCGCCAAGATTTCGGGAGCGGTGGAATCCAAGACGCCCTTCAGCGGAGACCGTTTGTTTGCCGTTCTGGATTCTGTAGGCGGCACGGGAACCTGGATGGAATGGGACAGCACCGGCGTAAAGGATCCTTCTATCATGTCGGTGGTTGCGCCTTCCATGAAAACCGCCCAGAAGCCCCAGATGGTGTGGGTAATATCTGAGCGGGAAAAGTCCTTGATGGCTATCCTTTTTTCGAAGGGGGCGGGGGAGGTTCTTGTTTTCTATGAACTTTCTGCCCTAGATGCCAAACCGGAGCTTCTAAAGCTGAATCCGGACCCGGACCCGCGGGTGTTCCTTCGGGACTACCGGCAGGAATCCCCGACGGTCTTTGTCCATCTGGACAAGCCCAACCTGAAAATTTCCATATCCGAAAAATTGATTCGCTTTACCTACGAAAAGGCGGACAAGACGCCACTTCGTTACGACAAGGACTTTGCCAAGAAAACCTTTGTTGAAAAACGTTCCGAAGTCCGCAGTTACATGGACTATTTCCGTTATGAGTATGCGTTGATGCTTAGGGCTTTTGTTCAGTCTGTTCGTGGTTTGTTTAACTGGCAGCCCTGGCATTGGTATATGGATTCTTGGAATCATTCCGCCTTTATCAAGGCCGATGAACTGGAAGCCATTCTTTCGAAGGGCTTTCCACCGGAATATGTCACGATTTTCAAGACCAGGGCCGCTACCGGCGAGACGGTGGAATTTCGGGTGAACGGCAACGGCTTCTTCGAAATGGATATTTTCGCCCCGTAGCCTGCTATTTTGTATTTTAGAGATATGCGCTTGAAATGGTCCACATTGTTGTTTGCTTTGAGTTGCCTTGCGGTTTCTCATGTGGACGCATCTGTGACCTTTATTGCCCAGTTTGCGGTTGGCGACAAGAACGTGGCCACTTTCAGCGAAGACGGTCTCTATGCGGTGGATTTTGCAACAATCAAGAAGGCCCTGGTCCAAAACAAGAGGCAGGGAGACCTGGATGGGATCCAGGTCGAAAAACTCTGCGTCTATGCGGCATCTCCCGACACCTTGAGCGACAAGGTTCCCGAAAAGGCCAAGCTTGAACCGGACCAGACTTTTGAAATCCCTATTGAGGTTCGGGACAAAAACGGAAACGGAATCTTTGACAACGGCGATACGCTCCTTTTTGTGGGGTACGGAACTTCCATCTGGAAACGTGTTGATTCTGAAGATCCCTCTTTTGAAATGGGCAAGATGGACTATTTCCATTCCCATTCGCCCTATTCCTTTTACCAGAACTTCCAGCTGGGCTGGAAATCTTCGGGTAAGGGACTTCGTTTGAACGACTACTTGAAGGAACCTTCCGGTACAGGCAAGAGTATAGAATGGATGCGCTATGTCCGTGCAGAAAAGGAAACCATCTTGCGGGACACCTACTTTGGTCGCGAAGGGGACTGGGAAAGTTCTTCGGGTAGGGAATGGTTCTGGCTTTGGCATAGTCGTCTGGATTCCAGCACCTATACCAATTCGGATTTGGTTCAGCCCCAGGTCCAGAATTTACCAGGACGAATAGCTGGCGGCAAGGAATTTTTGGGGGTGTCCTATTTCCCGTATAGGTCTCTTTGGCGTTCTTATGCCGAAAAGCCCAATGACCAGAAGTCTGATTTGGAAATGTCCGGCAAGTCTTACCAGGAACGGATGGACGGTGTTAGTTTCTCTATGACGGTGAACGGAAAGAAATTAACTCGCAGTACAGCGACCTTAATGCCGGGCAATACTTTCCGTCTGGATAATCCAGGGCTCAAGGACAAGGGAAACAGTTTTGGATTGACTATGTTGCCCAACGATTACCAGTTCGACCGTTTTGACGGTTACACGCTGGCCTATCAGTGGACTCCTGTGGTGGATTCGGCAGAATGGCTTTTGCCAGGCCGGGTATCTGGTGTTATACAGATTCCCGTGGGAAAAGACGCCAATTTGCAAGTCATGAAATTTTTGAATTTTAGGCAGGTTGGCCTTTTGCAGGTGAAGAATGGCGTTGCAAAGGATAGTGTGGCTATTTCCGATGATGTGCGTTACTTGGTATACAAGAAAAATGTGTATAGAAACGACCTTAGCGTAGTTGGACAAATTGTTAAACCCGCAGGGGTGATTTCGGATATTTCCAGAATAGATTCTCGCACGGAATATTTGATCGTATCGCCGTCGGAATTTCTGAATGGAGCCGTAGCCCTAGGAAAATTCCGTTCAGGCGGCTCCGCCGTGACCACTATTCCAACGTCGGTTGTTGCCGTGGAAGATATTTATGCACGGTATACGGGTGGCGCTGTTTCTCCTGTGGCAATCCGCGATTATATAGCCTTTGCGAAAACCCGTTGCAATAAACTCAAATATGTGCTTCTCTTGGGTTCGGGTCATTATGATTACCGCGGAATCAATACGAAGTTAGGTCCGAACTATATGCCGCCCTATGAAAAGGAATCTGTGGCAAGCGATGATTTCTTTGGTGCACTTGACCCTGGTGAACTAATTTTGTACGGTAAGTACGATTTAGATGTTGCCGTAGGTCGTTTGCCGGTATCGACAGAACAGGAATTGTCCCACTACATGGACAAGGTTCGGGAATACGAGAAGGTGGGACTCTATGACCATTCGGAATGGCGGTCCACGCTGCTGCTCGCTGCCGATGACGCACTCAACAGCCATATCGTAGACTATACGGAACATACCAAGCTGCAAGAAATGCTTGCAAGGTCTATCGATAGTATGGCCACGGCCCAGAATCACCAATGGAATCTGAAAAAGATGTATTTGCTGGATTACCCGGCCGATGCCTCGGGACAAAAAAAGGATGCGGTTGATGATTTTATCAACATGATAAACCAAGGCGCATTGATTACGGCCTATTTTGGTCATGGATCCATGACGGATTGGGCTTCTGAAGGACTTTTGAAACCGAGCTACATAGCGAAAATTTCGAACAGAGGGCGCCTGACTATTCTCAATTCTTTTTCTTGTACCGTGGGACGTTTTGACATGGGCAATGCGCGATCCTTATCCGAAGAATTCGTGCTGGCATCTCAAGTAGGCTCTATTGCGTCTATTGGTTCGACAAGAGAAACTTTTGCCGATTACAACGAGGCCTTCGGAAGAACTTTTTTGATTTCTTTGCTAAAGACGGAGGGCGTGCTTGTCGGAGATGCGTATCGGATTGCCAAAAATTCTGTGGGGGAGGGCTATAGCCGCCAGCGATACAATAACGAACTCTATGTACTGATAGGGGAGCCTGTTCTTCAGATGCCCAAGGCCTCTATGAAGGTTTCTTTCGATGCCGAAATGGATACCCTGAAGGCCCTTGACAAGGTAAAACTTTCAGGAAATGTCTCGGGCATGAAAGATGGGTATATTGGAATATCTCTACATGAGGGCAAGCGAAGCAAGAGGCTGTTTAATGGTTTAGACGTAGAAGATGATACTGTGGATGTTGTTTTTGATGGTTCTCTGATACATTCCCAGGTTGTCCCCGTTCGTGGAGGCCGGTTTGAAACGGAATTTATTTCTCCAAGAAAACTTTCTTTTGGCGATACTGCCGCCCGGTTGAGCGCCTGGGCTTATTCGTCGAAGGATCGGGCCGTTGGTAGATTCTTGAAAAGGAAAATCTTGATTTCTGGAGTTTCTACATTTGCGGATTCTATCCATGATCAGACGCCACCTTCGATACAGGTGCAGACTTGTTACAGCGGAGGAATCAACACCTCCTTTGCCGATGGGGAATCTGTAAAAATGCAGTTCCCGGCATGCCTTCAGGTGACCATCGAGGATTCTACCGCCATTGATTTCCGAGAACAACCCGACGAAGGAATTAGTTTTGAAATTGTGGGTGTGGAACACCCGTATCATCCGGGACCTTTTTTGGAGCAGACTTCCAAGAAGGTTGTGGTCCGCAAGACTTTCAATGCCGAAAACTACCCCGAGGGCAAATACGTTTTCAAGGTCCGTGCCCAGGATGTCTTGGGTAATGTGGCCACCAAGACCTTGAATCTGGAACTGACCGAAGAAATGAAGTCCGGTTTGCAAGATGTTTTCAACGTGCCGAACCCCATGGGCAAGAAGGGAACGACTTTCTATTTCAAGAACCTGGCCGTGAACCGCAATTCTACGGTGAACATCTTTATATACAATCAGAATGGCCGCCTGGTGAAGGTCATCAAAAATGCTGTCTCGGGAATGACCCGCTGGGACGGTCGTGACAATCACGGAAGGCTCTTGGCCAACGGGCTATACCATTATGTGGTCCGTAGCGAAGTGGAGGCTTCGGACGGGTTCAAAAAGAAAACTTGGACAAAGAAACAAAAATTGCTTATATCGAGGTAAAAATGGATTTGCGTGAAAAACCTGGAAAGATTCAGAAACTGCTGGAACTATTCTTGAGATTCCGCCTGATTTCGGTGGTACTTCTTGTTGTCTTGTCCGTGACTTTTGTGGCGACCCGCTGGCAGGCCATGGTCTCAATGCCGGTGGCCTCTTCGGAATCTTTGGGAATGTGGCTGGCTGAACATGGGGGCTTTGCATCTCTGTGGCAAGGGGGCCAGTATCTCGCCGTTTCTGCGGTGGCCTTGGTGGTTCTGCTGTTTGTATTTGCGGGAATCCGTGGCGGGATTGCCGGCTTGTTTGGCCTCAGTGCTATGGTTTTTGCCTTGTACGCCCTGGGCGGTGCCGAAAGCATGGTCCTGATATTCTATGGCGTGTTTGCCGGCGTGGCTCTGCTCCTTTTGCTCTTTGCAAAACTGGGTGTTGCCAATGTGCTTTTCCCCTTTGCCTTTAGCTGGGTGCTCTTGACTGCAATGATAGCGTTGCTGCCTGCCTTTGCTCCAGCCTATTTGCTATGGGCGGTTTTCTCCGCTGTCGGCTTTGCATCGGTCTTGGCTTTGGCCCTTGTCTCTGCAAAACATCTTGCCGAAGGGACTCCCCAGGCAGGAGCGCTGATCCGTAGCGGTAAAAAGCTGTTGGTCCCGGTGACGGTGTCGTCTTTTTTGGCGGTGGCGGCTTTGTTGTTCGATATGGACAAGTCGGCTGTTTCTGGCGTGAAGGTGGCGGAAGCAGCCGTGTCGTGGCTTGCCTTCAACTTGTGGTTCTACGTGTTCCTGTTTCCGGTGGTTTCTTTTGCACCGTGGGAAAGGCTCCGTTCCAAGGAACGCAAAGTCAAGCTGAAAGAAAAGAAGAAGTAGTCTACGAGCAGCGCAGCACCTGGCCCGGGCGGATCATGTTGCTCTTGAGGCCGTTCAACTGTTTGAGCCTGCGTATAGAAATCCCGTATTTCCGGGCAATCTTTCCGAGGCAGTCCCCGCGCCGTACCTTGTAGTAGCGGTGTTTGGAAAGTTCTTTCTGGTAAAAGTCTTCATTTTGCTGTAGGGCCACCGGGTCAATCTCAGTCTGTTCCCAACGGAACTTGCCATTCTCGAAATCAAAGACGGTGGAGGGGTCTATGTAGAGCCCGTTGTAGCGCATCTCGAAATGCAAGTGCGCTCCGAAGGAGCGGCCGGTATTGCCACCTATTCCGATGGTGTCGCCTGCCTGCAGGGTGTCGCCGACCTTCACGTTCCATTTGGACAAGTGGGCGTAGAGTGTGGTGAGACCGTTCCCGTGGTCGAGAATCACGTACTTGCCGTAGCCCCTGCGGCGCCCCTGGTTCCGGGTCTTGACCACCTTGCCTGCAAAGGCGGCAACGATGGTGCGGTCTTCGCCGTGGCAGAGTCCCAAATCTACGCCACGGTGCATGCGGTAGGTTCGTATGCCGTAGGGCCCCGAGATGCGTCTGCTTTCGGAGGGCATGGCCGAGGCGGTCATATCCAGGAACAGGGACTTGACGGCGGAGTCCGCACTGGCGGAATCTGCGGCGGCCATGTCGGCGGCCAGTTCGGCGTCGGCTTCTTCGCTTTCGGCTCCCGATTCGCTTTCGGCGCCATCTTCGCCTTCTACGGCTAGGGAGTCGGCTTCGGCAACATCTTCTGTTTCCAGGTTTTCGGCCTCTATTTCGGCCAGCTCCTGCTGGATAAGCTTTTCGGCTTCGGTGAGCTCGACTGCACCAGCTGGATTTTCGACAGTTTCGGTGAGTTCCACCGTGCCTGCCGGATTTTCGGCGGTTTCGGCAGGAGCTTCGCTTAAGGATTCAGCGCCTGATTCTATAGGCTGCTCTACCAGGGGCACGGCATTTTCGGCCATGCCATCTTCCTTTGCCCAGAGGCAGAGGGGGAGGGAGAACAGGAGTATGGAAACGACGCGTTTCATAGATGTGTGGCTAATATAGAATAATTGTTAGGGATTAGAGGGGGTAGGATTTTAAACGAAAGAACTCCGCTGTGCGGCTGCAGACGAAAAAAAGCAAAAAACAAGCATTTTTTTATACAAGAAAATCTCTCGTCTCTCGTCTCTCGTCTCTCGTCTTTCTAAATTTGCTCGCATAAAAATCAAAAGGACTCTAAAATGGCAAAGAAAGTTCAGGATGCCCTCAAGGACATCATCTCCCTCTGCAAGCGCCGCGGTTTCATTTTCCCCGGCTCCGAAATTTACGACGGCCT
>OMSO01000064.1 GCA_900313675.1 uncultured Fibrobacter sp. | reverse complement strand
GGAAGGCGGCAAGATCAAGATCTTGACCGACATCACCGGTACGGAAGACCACCTCGGCGATATGGACTTCAAGGTGACGGGTACTGCCGAAGGTATCACGGCCTTCCAGATGGATATCAAGATCCGCGGCATTACGCCGGAACTTATGCGCGAAGCTCTGGAACAGGCTCGTCAGGGCCGTCTGCACATCCTCGGCAAGATGGCAGAACTCGGCCTCGCCGCTCCGCGCCCGCACGTCTCCGAGAAGGCTCCGACCATGATCAAGATGCGCATCCCGACCAACAAGATCCGCGACGTCATCGGTTCCGGTGGTTCCGTGATCAAGGGCATGCAGTCTCAGACGGGTTGCACCATCAACATCGACGACGATGGCAACATCGACATTGCCGCTCCCAGTGGCAAGGCCGCTGCAGTCTGCCGCCGCATGATCGAAGAACTCACTGCCGAACCCGAACCGGGCCGCAAGTACAAGGGCAAGGTCAAGACGATCCAGCCGTTTGGCGCGTTCGTCGAAATCCTCCCGGGTCGCGACGGCCTCGTGCACATCTCTGAACTTGCCGACCATCGCGTCGATAAGGTCGAAGACGTTGTTCACGTGGGTGACGAAGTCGAAGTGCTCTGCCTCGGTGTGGACCCGAAGGGCAAGGTGAAGCTTTCTATGAAGGCTTTGCTCCCTCCGAAGCCCGCTGCAGAAGCTCCGGCCGCAGAAGCTCCTGCTGCAGAAGCCGCTCCGGAAGCTCCGGCTGAAGGCTAGTCGAACTCTAGTTAATTTATTAGGAATGTCGGGTAAAACCCGGCATTCTTTTTTTTACAGTAAATGTAAGGCATAACCTGATACTTTCGTGATTCTGTAAATAGACTGAATCGGGAATAAGCCTTTTGCAAAAAAAAATGCCCGTTGCCATTGGCATATTTTTTGCACTGCATCCCCGTCAACTGCGGTGCTCACTCCATAATGACGCCCCAGTTGCGATAATTCTATATTTTCCGTTGGAAAAAGAGGTCTTTATGAAAGTCTTTATGGCTCAGCTTTTTGTGCAGGCTGGAAAACCCGAAGAAAATTTTGAAGCGATAAGGGTCGCCGTGGAAAGAGGCAAGGCGGTCGGTGCCGACCTGGTGCTTTTGCCCCAGAACGCAATCGAAGGTTCTACCATGCTGGGCTCCCTAGGAGACGAAGTCGAGTTTCTCCAAAAGTGCGCGGGCTTCAGGGACAAGGTGGCAGAACTTTCCCAAGGAATCGAAATCCTGCTGGGCGGGAGCGACATGCTTTCCGACGGTGGGGTGTTCTTTAGCAAAGGGAAACCTGCAAAATGGGGTTACGACTTCGAGGTTCTTTCTGGACTTTCCACATTTACGGAAGGCAAGAACCTGGTTGTCCGCAACGCCTGTGCGGGCCATGCCCAAAAATTGCAGTGGCCGATTTTCTACCTGGATTTGGTAGGTACCGAAAACAGCGGCAAGAACATTTATGCCATGGACGGCGGCAGCGGCATTTGGGACAAAAGCGGAAACCAGGTGTTTGCCATGCCCCGGTTTGAATCGTCGGAATGCCTGGTAGAGGTGGGTGAGGATGGTTCTGTTTCCGGATTTCCACAGAATACCGTTGTGGAGCCTGACCGCATCGCCCTTATTCACGACGCCCTGGTGTTCATGATTCGGGAGAACCTGAAAAAGTTCCATATTCCCCGCATGGTCATCGGGGCTAGCGGCGGTATCGACAGCGCCGTGTCGGCGGCCCTCTATGCGGAGGCCATCGGTGCAAAGAACGTTTACCTGATTAACATGCCCACCCGTTTCAATTCGGCCACTACCCGGAATGCGGCGGCAGACCTGGCGAAGAATCTGGGCAGCCCCTACATGGTGGCGCCTATTTCTGCCATTGTAGAGTCTGTTTGCAACAGCTTGGGACAGAGCAAGTTCGAAGGGGACGATACCCCCATAAAGGTAGAAGGTATCAACCATGAGAACCTGCAGGCCAGAACCCGCTCGGCGTCGGTGCTGTTGACGGTGGCCTCTGTGCTTGGAGCGGGCATTACCTGCAACGGCAACAAGAGCGAAGCTACCGCCGGTTACTGCACCCTGTATGGGGACAGCTGCGGTGTCATGTGCGCCTTGGGCGACCTGTGGAAAACGGACGTATATGCCCTGGCCCGCTACATCAACCGCGACAAGGAAATTATCCCCCAGACCTCTATAGACGTGCCTGCCAGCGCTGAACTCAGCGACGCCATGAACGTGGACGAGGGAAAGGGCGACCCCATCAAGTACCCGTATCACGACAAGCTCTTTGCCGAATGGGTGGAATGGGGGAGCAGTCTGGAAAGCACGGAAGCCCGCCTGGCGGCAGGCTTTGAAAGCTACTGCAAGGATTTGGGCGTGAATCTGGAGTATTTCGAGTCCCTCTTCAAGACCCCCGAAGAGGCTTTGCAGGATATGCGGGCCTGGCACAGGCGTTTCCGCGGGATTGCCTTGGCCAAGCGCATCCAGTTCCCGCCAATACTTTCTGTTTCGGGTCACGCCTTTGGCGCGGAATACCCGGAATCGCAGGTGTAGATTAGGATCTAGGGGCTAGGATTTAGGGGCTAGGGGCGAGAACTGACGGAGACAAGAAATTAATGTGAAATGTGTGATGTGAAATGATAAGTTAAGAATAATTCATTCCACACTTCACATTCCACATCGCCTCACACCCCGTGGTGCTTGTCGTGGTTAGGGCAGCCGCAGCCGCCCTGTCCGTCGCAGTTTTCCTTGTTGCCCTGACCGCCGCATTCGCACTCGTGGCCTTCTTCGCCACACTTGCAGTCCCCTTCGCCCTTGCCGCCACAGCAGCAGTGGCCCTTGGGGTTCAGTTCTTCTTCGGTGGCTTCGCGTACAGAAACCACTTCGATGGCGAAGTTCAGGTTCTTTCCCGCCAGTTCGTGGTTGGCGTCGATCACCGCCTTGTCTGCTGAAACGGACTTGACCCGAATAGGCATGGGGCCCATGGGCGTCTGGGCGTAGAACATCATGCCGGGTTCTACCTTTTCTACTCCCTGGAACACGTTTAGCGGAACCTCTTGGGCGAGGGTTTCGTCGTATTCGCCGTAGCCTTCGGCGGGGATGACCTTCACGTCGAACTTGTCGCCAACGTCGTGGCCTACCATGGCCTTTTCAAGACCTACCACGATCATGTGGGCGCCCTGGATGTACTGTAGCGGTTCGCGACCTTCGGAAGAATCGATAACGGCACCTTCGTCGGAGGTGAGGGTGTAGTGCATCTGGACTACGGTCTTGTCGGCGATTTTCATGTTTTATCCTTGTGTGATGGGGTAAAAAGTAGGCGAAATATAGAAAATTACGCTTTCTTGCGGTCGTGCCAGACGCTTTCATTGAATAGCTGGCCTTCGGATAGACCGTATTTTTCTTCGACTCCTGCCATACGGGTGGCTTCGTCGATGGAAATTTCGCCGCGGATGGCCTGGGTGTAGATGGAAACCTTGCGCCGCACCGTTTCGGCGTCTTCTTGCAGCATTTCGAGACGGAAATGGTTCACTCCGATGGTGCGCAAGTCCGGCAACAGCTTTAAGGCCGATTGGGGCTTGCCAACGAACAGCGTGTTTCTGCATTCGGCGTCACTTTGCAGAAAATGCCGCTCTCCCTTGTGGTCCAGAATTTCCACCTTGTGCTGGGTGCAAATCTTGCCGCATTCGGGGAACCGCCTGCCGGTAGTGAGGGCGCGGGCGAACGCGCAGTATTCGGAATGGAACGCGGGCATGTACTGGTGGAGCGTGAGTTCCAGGCGGCTTCCGTCAATGTTGCTCAAAAGGTCGAAAAGCTGTGTGGAGTTCAGGTCCCACGAGGGGTGCAGCGTTTGCAACCCTTGGGAGAGTAACCAGTCGTAGCTCAGGCTGTTGGCGGCGTTCAGGCTGTAATCACCGGCGAGCGGGATGCCGCTTTCGCGTAATATGGCCAGTGCACCCAGGTTCCGCACCAGCGCAAAGTCGGGGCAAAGTCGCAGAATGTTCTTGAGGTAGTGGCTTTCTCCAGGTTTGTGGATGCGGAGGGTGGCCATGCCCGCCTTGAAACCGAGTTCACGAATTTGTTCTAGGGGCTTGTCGTATTTGACGCCCCAGTCAAAGTCCATGATGATGCTGTCTATATCAAGGCCTTCAAGGGCGGCGATTTGTTCAGGACGGCGGACAAGGACGGATATGATCGGGCGAGCGCCGTTTCTACTCGCAACTTTCGTGCCAAACTTCACGCTGTTGAGAAGTGCCCGTCCCGCAGTGGCGCTCGGATTCAGTTCGTGCCATTTGCAGCGTTTGTTGTCGAGTTGTTCTATGGCCCTCTGGCGGAGTGTCCGCAGGAGTTTTCCCGGAATGAAGGCTCTGCCCTCGATGTCGACTTTGAGTTTCCCGAGGCAGTAGGCAGTTCCGCTTAGTGCCGAAAGTTCCTTCTGGGCAAGTTCGCGAAGTCCATTGGCGGCGTCGGCGTCCTTGTTTCGTGATGCCTCCAGAACGGTTTCGCTTTCGGCTATCGCTTTGTTCTGGAATCCATCGCTTACCTCCAGGTGAAGCTTTTTCCCGATGTCACCCGAAAGGACTATGTCGACGGGGATTCTTTTCATAAATTCCCTGTCGGTAAAGGTCTTGCGCAGTTCCCGTTCCAGGGCGGGAGAGTCGTTGCGGTAACATTTCATTCCCGCGGCGACCTTGCGGGTGTCGAAATCCTTGCCGAATGTCAGGGTAAGCGTTTTGCCCTGTGCCTTGATTTCGTATAGCCTTGTGCCTACGCTGATGTCCCTTTGCGAATCTTCAAAGAGTATTCCGTCGCCAGGGCGGGGGAGACCAGCGTTGTTTTCAATGTCAATCTGCCCGCGCCCCACCTTCATAACCTTTCCGAGGAACATCCCGTGGTGGTTACTGAAAGTTCCGTCCACAAGTTCCTGGTGGTTGTCGCCGTCGAGCCAGCCTGTCCGGAGACCTCGGGAGAAAAGCACCTCGAGGGGTTCCTTGTCGCTTTCGTTCAGCGGAATGCAGTCTAGAGCCTTACGGTAGGCTCTTGAAACCGCTGCCACGTATTCGGGACTTTTAAGGCGGCCTTCGACCTTGAGAGAATCTACACCGATTTCTTCGAGGTCTTTCAGTTTCGGGAGAGCACACAGGTCGTGAGGGCTGAACAGGTATTTGGCGTCGGTATCCCGATATTCCTTTCCGTCCACGAAAATGCGGTAAGGAAGCCTGCAGCTCTGGGCGCACTGCCCCCGGTTGGCGCTGCGGCCTCCGAAGTTCTCGCTGGTAAGGCATTGACCGGAATAGCTTACGCACAGAGCCCCGTGGATAAAAACCTCCAGTTCCAAATCTGTGGCGGATTTTATGGAGGCTGTTTCTTTTAGGGATAGTTCCCGTGCCAGAACGGCACGGCTGAATCCCAATTGTGTCGCCAGGTTCACCGCTTCGGCACTGGAAAGTGTCATCTGGGTGCTGGCGTGAATTTCCTGATTTGGAGCGATGGCACGGATTAGCCTTGCTAGTCCAATGTCCTGGATGATGAAGGCGTCTGGTTCCAGGGCGATTAATCGCTCCAGAAATTCGGGCAAATCCCGTATCTCCCGCTCAAAGACCAGTACGTTCATGGCCAAAAAGGTCCGAACCCCCCGAATACGAGCATAACGTATCATTTCGGCAACATCTTCGAAACTGAAATCTTCGGTACGGCCTCGGGCGTTCCAGTGGGGCACTCCAAAATACACCGCATCGGCACCATTGTTGACGGCGGCGGTGAGCATTTCTCGTGTCCCTACGGGGAGTAGCAGTTCCGGTTTTTTCACGATGGAAAAATAGTTTTTTTCTTATATTTAGTGAGGATTGGATAAATAAAGGCAACAAGGATTAGTTTATGAAAAAGTTTATATCCCTGGTTTTGTTTTTTTCAGCATTCCTTCTCACGAGTTGCAATGGTCTTGGTGACAAGGACACTATTGTAGCGCGAATAGGGAACGAGAACCTTTATGCAGAAGATTTGGACTTCATCGTATTGCAGGGACAAGGTGGCTTGGAATTTCAAGAAAAATACAGAGCAGCCTTGGAAGATTATATGCTGTCTTTGGCAATGCTGTCTGATGTGGAGACTGAATCTAGTTCATATGATTCCGCTTGGAAAGAGTATGAATCGGTGATTTCCAACCGCTTGCTTACCATAGCCTACACAAAATATCATTTAATGGATCGTTTGGGGTATTCCGATGAGGAATTGAAAAAGTATTTTAATGAGCATCGTTCTGAATTTGGTGATTCGGTAACTTACCTGCAAGTTCGGAAAAATGTTGCAGGGCGCTACCTTATTTTGAACAATCAGGATTCTTTAAAACGTTTTAATCAAGAAAAACTTCTAGAGAAAAATGAGCCGGAAAAAGTAGAGCTGCTGATTTTTGTCGGGGATTCCCTTGCTGTATCTGATGCAGAGAAAAAATGCAATGCGGGAGTTTTCGAAGATTCTTTGACAAAAACACGTTATGTTACAGTTTCTCAGGGAAGGGAGAAAGGAGTTTACCAAGACAGCTCGGTTATCCGCGCATTGTTCCTTGCTGATTCTATGACAACAGGAACATGTCGTAGTTTTGCAGTTAAAGAAAAATCTTCGATGATATATTTTGTAGCGAAGGTGTTAGGTCGCATAGCGCCCGTTTTGGCTCGCGAAGAGGATTATCGTGAATCAATTAAAGAGACTTTCGTCTTGTTGTATCGGGAGTCTTTGGTTGAAAAAGTGCAAGCGGATATGGAAAATTTGAAGACCGTAAAAATTGAAAAATTGGTTCCGGCAGACCCACACAAATTTTACGAAGATAACCGTGACAAGTTTATGACTGCTCCGGGCTATGAGGTCTATCACGTAGCAATGAAAGATTCTGTGGTTTTGGCTAAAACAATGGCAAATGTGAAGGATTTGGAATCCTTCAAGGCTGTTGCTGCGACCATCAGTGAAAACGAGGAAACCTCTGAAAAAGATGGCTTGGTGGGGCGAGTCAAAAAGGATTATGCTTTGCCTTATGGCATTGGAATGATGCCCGCCCTGTTCGCCGAGTTGGAAGGTAAGCAAGTTGGGTATATTTCTTCGGTTATTCGTTCTGCCGCTGATTCCCTGTACCATAGCTTCTACGTTTCTGCAATCGTTCCGTCGGAATTGAAATCATTTGACCGTGTAGAGAAGCGGATTAACGAAATGTATGCAGGTGACGTGCAAAATTTGGATCTTTCTACAGTCCTTGTGACTAAGGATGGGAAGCCCCTCTACACTAAGGCCGACCTAATGAAAGTTTTTAATGCAGAACCTGGTATGCCCTATAATGCAAGGTCTCATCAAGGGATGACGAAAATGCTTGCGCAAGCCTACGAGTTTGGAGAGAAAGCTCGTCAGATTGGAGTTGATAAATCTTGGGAATATCGGGCCTTGAAGCGTGTAGCTCGCATGGAGTTTATGTTAAACGCTTATGAACGTAAGAGTTCGACAGAGCAAAAAGCTCTTCAAGTTCCAGAGAACCAGAAAAAATTCGAATATTACCTTAATTCAGGCAGGCTATACAAGGGAAAAACGTACGAGGAGGCTCTTCCTCAAGTGATGGCTGCATTAGAGTCTAAATTGCGCACGAATCAAAAGATCTTGTCTAGAATGGAGGCTTGGAATAAGACCAGGGTGTTCTTCTATGACAACTCCAAGGCTGCGCTTGCTCCAGTGACTACGGCCGAAGGCTTTATGGCTCTTGGGGATTCAGCCGCTCAACGCCAGGATTTTGATAAGGCTGTTTACGCTTACCAGAAGGTGATGGATTTGTTTGCCAGTCATGATACGCTGTTCCGTACGGCGGCTTATAACTTGGCACAGGTATATTCTGACGCTCAGAGATATGAGGAAGCAGCCGGTTGTTACAATGTGTTTTTAAAGGTGTGGCCGGATGCTCCCGAGACAGAGAAAGCTATGTTCAGCTTGGGATTTATTTTGAGTGAAAATTTAAATCGCAATGATCAGGCCCTGGAGGTCCTGGAAGACTTCCAGAAGCGCTTCCCCAAGAGCGAACTGAAGGAATCCGTCGACTGGCTAGTGGAAAACATCAAAAGTGACGGAAAACTGGCCGAAGACCTGATGAAGAAGATCGAATCTGAAGAATAGAGCCTAGAATCTAGGATTTAGGGGCTAGGGAGGATACTGGCGGTGAGACCGTATAATAGGACGCACGAAGTGCGTGATTATTTCCACTAAATCCTATTCTCTAGCCTCTGGTCTCTAGTCTAAAAACTATATTTCCCACATCTTAAACTAAAAGGTACCTACTATGGAAATGACATTCGCAATGATTAAGCCCAATGCCGTCAAGTCCGGCCTTATCGGGCGCATTATCGACCGTTACATCGCTGCAGGCCTCTCCGTCTGCGCCGTGAAGATGCACCAGATGACCTCCGCCGATGCTCGCGGTTTCTACGCCGAACACGTGGAAAAGCCGTTCTTCCCGGAACTCGAAGCCTACATGACCAAGGGCCCCTCCGTGATGCTCGCCCTGGGTGGTGAAAATGCCATTGCCAAGGTCCGCGCCATCAACGGTGCCACCAATCCGGCTAAGGCGGAACCCGGTACCCTCCGCTACGATTTTGCCCCTTCCATGACCGAAAACGTGGTGCACAGCTCCGACAGCCCCGAGTCTGCTAAGCGCGAACTGGACTTCTGGTTCAAGGAAGACGAACGCTACGCTTACGAAATGCCTTCTCTCAAGGCCTGCTGCGTTCTCTAAGTTTAAACAACCCCTCAAGGAGACACAACTCAATGCAATGGATCATCAAGTATCTTACCTCTTCCATTGGTAAGAAGCAGATCATGGGATGCACAGGCGCGTTCCTCGCCCTGTTCATCTTCGGCCACATGTGTGGCAACTTCCAGCTCTTGAACTTTGACCAGGTGTCGGCCCAGGCGTCCTACAACGCCTACACCGAGTTCCTAACCGGGTTCAATCCGCTCCACTTCCCCATCAAGATGATTTACCTCGTCGAACTGGTGCTGGTGGCTGCCTTCGCCCTCCATATCTTCCTCGCCGTTACGCTGAAGATCGAGAACAAGAAGGCCCGCGGCGGTATCGACTACGAACTCAACGTCCGCAAGGGCAAGAAGACCTTCGCCACCTTCACCATGATCTGGTCCGGTCTCTTCATTCTCGGTTTCCTCGTGCAGCACCTCATGATGCTCAAGTTCGGCGAACACTACCTGTATATGAACGACAAGGGTGAAATCGTCCGCGACATGTGGCTCACCACTATCCAGATGCTGGGTAA
>OMSO01000065.1 GCA_900313675.1 uncultured Fibrobacter sp. | reverse complement strand
ACGGACCTTTTCAAACTGGACCGTTGCAGCGTGCTTCACTTGACATGCGTCATGAAGTTCACGCCGAAAGTTGCCGCCGATGAATACTTGCAGGCTACGGCCAAGAGAATGAAGGATATCTGCATTGCCGAGTTCTACGCCCCGGGAGAAGACGCTGAAGCCGATTCCACGCTCCTTGTGGACAAGCGGGACGGTCAAGTGTACAGGACGGTAAAAATCGGCGAACAGGTGTGGATGGCGGAGAACCTGAACTACGCCTATCGGGCTTCTTCGGAAACCATGGATTCCCTCAGTTACTGCCCGGAAGGAAATCCCGCCAACTGCGAAAAATACGGGCGGCTCTATACATGGGCCGCGGCAGTGGGCTGCACCGAAGAGCCCTGCGATATCGGGCGCAATGTCCAGGGGATATGCCCAGAGGGCTGGCGCGTGCCGAACCTTGACGACTTCGAGATTCTCGAAGAAGAAATGGGCGGGCGCGACGTCGCCGGGAAAAAGGCGGCGGCAGAAGAGTTCATGGGAACGGACGATTACGGGTTTACGGCACTGTTCCCGGGTTATTCCGTTCAGCCGCCCGAAACGGAAAGGCAGGAAAAGTATTTCGGCTACGGGGCCTTCTTTATCATGACTTCGACGAACATACAGCATTGGAGACTCCTTTTCGGCGATACCAGCTCGAATGTCGAATTGGCTTCGTCATACGCATTCGAATCGCTCCGCTGCATAAAGGGCGCGGCGACGGATATGACCTGGCTGGCCGAGAACCTGAAATACAAGGGGGATTTCACGAGTTACTGCTACGAAAACGACGACGAGAACTGCGAAAAATACGGCAGGATGTATTCTCCCGACGACGCCAAGACGGCCTGCCCGGAGGGTTGGCGGCTGCCGTCCGCCCAGGACTTTGTAGACCTGGAGGATAACACCGGGAAGGACATGACTGCTCTCAGGACGACCGAAGGCTGGGAAAGCGGAAACGGAAGCGATCTTTACGGATTCAGCCTTTACCCGGCAGGACGCTACAGCATCATCGGGAACACCCCGGAATTCGTGCAAATGGGAGTGGCTGCCTACCTATGGACGGACACGGAAAGCGAATTCGGGACGCTCGTTTTTGACGGACTCAATGTCGGTTACCCGGCAACGTCCATGACATCGGGCAACTACCTGAATGTCCGATGCCTAAAGGATTAAGGGGGAAGCCTCCCCCTCGTCAAAGCCTTGCCCAACCATTGTCATGCCCGCTGTCATTCTGGAGCGAAGCGATAGAATCACGGGCACCTCCGACCCTAACCAGCATCACCATTAAGCAATAGGGCAAGTCTTTGCCTACCCCCTCTGCGGGGATACCCCGCAACGCCCCCTAAGTAATCCGTCATGTCACTTTTGTCAAGACGTATTTGCTATATTCAAGCCATTGGCCGTTACTCGGCTTTTTTGTCGGGATTCCCGACCTTTTCCATATCCCCCGACAGGGGCCCGCAAGGGGCATGCGTTCCATAGGATAAGACTATGGGAGAAAACAAGGGCGAAATCGTACTTTACCAGCCGGAGGGCGAAGTACGGCTAGAAGTTCGTGTAGAAAACGAGACTGTGTGGCTTACTCAGGCACAGATGGTGAAATTGTTTGATAAAGACCAATCTGTTATTGCAAGGCACATCAAAAATGTGTTTAAGGAGGGAGAACTCCCACAAGAGGGTAATATGCAAATTTTGCATAATACCCTGTCAAAATTCAAGCCAACAACAATATATTCACTCGACGTAATTATCTCCGTCGGTTATCGTGTCAAATCATTCCGAGGAACCCAATTCCGCCGCTGGGCGAATCAAGTCTTGAAAGACTACATACTCAAGGGCTACACCGTAAACCAACGTAAAATTGCGACTGATTCGCAAATTGCAGACCGCCTATAGCGTCTTGAACTTTGTAACACCTGAGGAAGTCATTGAGAAGGTAAGCGAAAGCACGAAGGGGTGAAGGAGAAACATTGTAAAAGCCTCTCGGAGGAAAATCGAAGTGACTAACAGTCACAAGATTTTCCACCCGCAGGAACAGCACTTACCCAAAAAGATTTTGACCGTAAAGCACTTGTAAACCGAAATCGCCACTTGTATTTTTTCGACCGAGATGTGTGTTTCCCGAGTGAACAGTCGAACAAAGTGAATCTGTGAGCCGAAAGCAACTCGTATCAACGAGTTGTGTCGGCGAGAGCGAGGCGATCTCGTAGGCTCTGCTACAATATTGAGCCGAGCAGTCATTACGATGAACGAGGGAAGGCTCATATCGAGGGAGAGATTTGTTGAAAAAGCGGGTCTAGATCCTTCGCCCCACTTCGGCTGCGCTCAGTGACCTGGGCTCAGGATGACACAGAAACAGGGCGTTGCCCCGGAACAAGCCCGGGGCGTTGCGGGGTGTCCCCGCAGAGGGGGTAGGCGAAGACTACAGGCTTCGCCGAGGGGGAGGCCTCCCCCACCATTTTACCAACACCTAGTCCTGTTTTTAGGCTGTCCCGTCGTTTTTCTTGACCTAAAGTTCGTGGTTTTTGCCCCTTTTTTCTATCTTTGAGCCCACTATGAGCAATTTGAAGAACGATTTGTGGGTCGGCGTGGACGTGGGTTCCACCACCGTGAAAATCGCAGTTGTCGATCCAGAGACCAGCAAGCTTTTGCATTATACGTACCAGCGCCACAACGCCATGCAGGCGCAAAAGGTTTACGAGGTGCTGCGGGAAGCCCACGGGCTGTTCCCCGAAAAGAATTTCAGGGTTGCCTTCTGCGGTAGCGGAGGCCAGCCCTTCGCCGAAGCCACCCATGCCTTCTTTGTGCAAGAAGTGGTGGCCAACGCCCTTGCGGTGCGTGCAACTTACCCGGAATCTAGGGTCGCCATCGAACTGGGCGGCCAGGATGCAAAGGTGGTGTTCTTCGAAAAAGATAAGACTACCGGCAAGCTCATTGCAAGCGATATGCGTATGAACGGTGTGTGCGCCGGCGGTACCGGCGCCTTTATCGACCAGGTGGCCGAACTTTTGCGCATCAAGACCGAAGCCTTCGAAGGCTTTGCCAAGCGGGGCCAGAAGGTTTACGAGATTTCGGGCCGTTGCGGCGTGTTCGCGAAAACCGACATCCAGCCCATGCTGAACAGCGGTGTTGCCAAGGAAGACATCGCCCTTTCCAGCTTCCACGCCATCGCCAAGCAGACCATCGGCGGTCTGGCCCAGGGTATGGAAATCAAGCCCCCCGTCATATTCGAAGGTGGCCCGCTCACATTTAACCCCACCCTCGTCCGCGCCTTCAAGGAACGCCTGGGCATTACCGACGAGCAGGCCATTGTGCCGGAACACTCCGAAGTGCTGGTGGCCATGGGTGCCGCCCTTTCCCTCGGGTCCATGTTCGCGGATCAGGAATGCCAGTACCGCCGGGAAGGCTCCCTGGACTCCCTTATCCACTTCAACGAGACCCGCCAGGCCGAAAACAAGGCCAAGGCCGCCGCCGACCTGTTCTTCAAGAACGAAGCCGAATACAAGATGTTCCTGGAAGAGCACAAGATGGCAGGCAACAACTACCCCCAGCCCGCCTCGGGCTCTACCCTGAACGTTTACCTGGGTATCGACGCGGGCTCTACCACCACGAAGTTCGTCTTGATGGACGAACAAGAAAACATCGTGGACGGTTTTTACGCCAGCAACAACGGCGAACCCCTGCAGGTGCTGAAAAACGCCCTGAACGAACTCAGTGACCGCTACGAGGAATACGGCTGCACCCTGAACATTTTGGGTGTGGGCACCACGGGCTACGGCGAACAGCTGTTCGCGAAGGCCGTGCACGCCGACTTCCACACGGTGGAAACGGTGGCCCACGCCAACGCCGCCCAGAAAATTTGCCCAGACGTAAGTTTCATCCTCGACATCGGTGGCCAGGACATGAAAGCCATCTCCGTCCAGGACGGCGTGGTCACGGGTATCATCTTGAACGAAGCCTGTTCTTCCGGCTGCGGTTCGTTTATCGAAACCTACGCCCGAAGCCTCGGCATCCCCATGGAAAAGATTGCGGAACTGGCCTTCAACGCGAAGAGCCCCTCTCAGCTGGGTTCCCGCTGCACCGTGTTCATGAACAGCTCCATCATCACGGAACAGCGCGACGGCAAGCAGCCCGAAGACATTATCGCGGGCATCTGCCGCTCCATCATCAACAACGTGTTTACGAAGGTCATCCGTATCCGCAACCTGAACACCCTGGGCAAGAAGGTGGTGGTCCAGGGCGGAACCTTCAAGAACAACGCCGTTCTCCGTGCCTTCGAACAGTACACCGGCCTAAAGCCCATCCGTCCGGAACGTCCTGGGAACTCAAGAGCCGCTTTATCGGGCTTGACGCCATGAAGACCTTCAGCTGGCACAACCAGCCGGGTCAGCTCTGCCAGTACTGCACCAACCATTGCTCCCGTACCATCGTGACCTTTAGCGACGGCCAGAGCTTTGTGACGGGCAACCGCTGCGAGCGCGGCGAAGTGACCGCCGACCCCAACGACCCGAAGACCAAGGCCCTCATTGCCGAAATCAACAAGAAGATGCTGTCCGTGCCCGACATGATCAAGCGCACGAACCAGCTTTTGGTGAAGGACTACGCCCCGGCGAAGCTCGTGGAAAACAACGGCAAAACCATCGGTATCCCCCGCGTGCTGGAATTCTGGGCTTCGCTCCCCTTCTGGAAGGCCTTCTTTACGAGCCTCGGCTACACCGTGGTGGTGAGCCGCCAGAGCGACTACAAGATGTTCGAAGCGGGGCTCCACAGCGTACCCTCTGACACGGTTTGCTTCCCGGCAAAGCTTGTACATGGCCACGTGCTCAGCCTCATTGAAAAGAAGGTGGACCGAATCTTCTTCCCCATGATGGTTGCAATCCCCAGCGACCACACCAAGTTTACGGCAACGTCCGTTTGCCCCGTGGTGCAGGCCTACCCCAACGTCTGCAAGAACACCGACGAGCCCGAAAAGAACTACGGCGTTCCCATGGACCAGCCCATATTCCACTGGTTCAACGCCAAACTCCGTCGCAGCCAGACTATTGACTGGTTCCACGAACACTGGAAACTGGATAAGAAACTTCTGGACAAGGCCGTGACCGAAGGCGAGAAGGCGCTCAACAGTTACCGCACCACGCTTTTGGAAGAAGGCCAGAAGGTGCTGGACGACGTCCGGGCGAAAAATTCATTTGCCGTGGTGATTGCAGGCCGCCCCTACCATGCGGACACGCTCATCAACCACAACATCGCAAGCCACTTTACCGCCATGGGAATCCCGGTGCTCACCACCGAATCGCTCCCCGGCGTGTACGACCAGGATGTGCCCAGCCACACCCGTATCGAAATCAAGAACACCTTCCACTTGCGCATGATTGGCGCCACCATGATTGCAGCGAAGGACCCGAACATCGAACTTGCGCAAATCGTAAGCTTCGGTTGCGGACACGACTCCATCTTGACCGACGAAATGATGCGCATGTTGCACCTTGATTCCAACAAGGAAATGCTCATGCTCAAGCTGGACGAGGGCGACGCCCGGGGCCCCGTGGGAGGCCCCGTGGGAATCCGCGTCAAGAGCTTTATCGAAACCGTAAAGGCCCGCCGCGCGGCAAACCTGCCCGACAAGCCCGAAAGCCACGAGCCCCTGTTCCATACGCCCTTCTTGCCCGAAGACAAGAAGCGCCGTCGCATTCTGACGCCGAACCTCTCCCCCGCCTTTACTGTGCTGGCCAGCGAATACATGAAGCGGGAAGGCTACATCGCCGAATACCTGCCGGTAGCCGACCGCAAGGCCATCGAACTCGGCAAGAAGTTCGTGCACAACGACATCTGCTTCCCCTGCCAGGTGAACATCGGCGAAGCCCTCCGCTGGCTGGTGGAACACCCCGAAGTTCCGCAGAACCAGGTTTCCATGTGCCTTGCCAAGAACTGCGAAAACTGCCGCGCCGTGCAGTACGCCGTACTCGCCCGTAAGGCCCTTGACGAAGCAGGTTTCAAGGACGTGACCATCATTACCACCGGCGTGGACTACAAGGGCATGCACCCCGGCTTCCAGCTGGGTCTCGATTTTAGACTCCACATGCTGTGGGGCCTTGTGACCATGGACGCCATCGAGACCATGTACCGTGCCGTGCGCCCCTACGAAGTGAACGCAGGCGACACCCAGAAGGTCTACGACGAATGGATGCCCAAGGTGATTGCCGTCGCAGGCCACCTGACCACAGCCCAGCTAGTGCGGCCCTCCAAGCTCATCGAAGTCTTTGAACAGTGCATCGAGGCCTTCAACGGAATCGAAATCACCGAAGAACGCAAGAAGGGCATCCGCAAGCCCCGCGTAGCTGTACTTGGCGAAATCCTCATGAATTACCACCCCAGCGCCAACGGCTTTGTGGAAAACTACCTGATGAACAACGGCATGGAAGTCTACCTGCCGGGTATGACGGACTTTTTCCGCGTGGACGAGGTGGTCCGCGCCGAAAAAATCAAGCGCGGGTTCTCGGCGAACCCCATCATGGACCGCGTGGAAGGCGGCGTGACGGCAAGGGTCTATACCCACGCCGTGGAAACCGCCCGCAAGTCCATGCACAAGTTCAAGCTGTACGAGCACCACGCCGACTGCGTGGAACTCAAGGACTACGTTTCCGACATCATCGACCCCACCTACAACACGGGCGAGGGCTGGATGATTCCGGGCGAAATCCTGTACAACGCGCAGCACGGAGTGAACAGCTATATCATCTTGCAGCCCTTTGCCTGCCTTGCAAACCACATCTCCGGCCGCGGCCTTACCAAGGCTGTGAAGGAACGCTGCCCCCATGTGCAGATTCTTAGTCTTGACTACGACCCGGATACCAGTTTTGCAAACATCGAAAACCGCCTGCAGATGCTGATTATCAACGCCCGCGAGCTGGAAAAAGCAAACCAGGCTTAAACAATCAATGGCATTTTCTAAAGACCGGCGACCAGTTCAATGTTTCAGATGAACATCTTCAGAGTGGTTGCCGCGGCTTTTCTTGTCTTGATGTCTGCCGCTTTCGGAAACACGGACGACTCCGACGGGGAGTCCTTTCAGCGCTATTCCCTGGTACCCGTACTCGGCTACACCGAAGAGACGGAGTTCCAGATTGGCGCTATGGCCCTGTTCTTTCTGAAACCGGATTTTGATGGCGGCAAGGTTCCAGAAATAGGCCTTACGGCCTACGGCTCTACACGGGAGCAGCTGCAGCTGGTGCTGGAGCCCTACTTCTATTTTTTCCATGACCAGGTTACCCTCTGGAGTCTGATCAAGTACCAGGACTGGATTGCCAGCTATTTCGGGAGGGGCAACGATCCGGACATAGACAAATTCGTCAACTACGACCGAAAAAAATTACAGCTGGGCACAAGGGTCGAATCCAGGATAGGACTGCCCCAGAGCCTCAAGTACGGCGTCGAAATCCACGTAGAGCATTCGGACATAGACTTTGAGGAAAGCGAGACCATCAAGACCCCGGATACCCATTCGGGCTGGCGAAACGGCGCCGGTTACCTGTTTGGGTTCGACACGCGGGACAACACCAACTGGACCCGCCACGGTTTTCTTATGGAGTGGAAACAGCTGTTTTACAGCGATAGGCTCGGCGACTACACCTTCGACACGGAATCCCTGGACTTGCGAGGCTATACCGAAACACCCCTGCAAACCTCCCTAGCTCTCGGTTTTCTCTGGATGCGCTCCGGCGGAGACGTCCCCTTCGACATGCTAGCGGGCCCAGACGGAATATGCCGTTTCCGCGGAGTGGAAAGCCTCTACTTCGGCGACAACCAGGCGGTCATCCTTCAGGCTGAGGTTCGCAGGGCCCTTTTCTGGCGTTTCGGGAGCCACGTATTCCTGGAAGGAGGCAAGTCCGGAGACCATTTCAGCGAGCTAATGCGAAACAATTGGCACAAGTCCATCGGAGCGGGAGCTCTTTTGGCCTTGAACCTCAAAGAGAACCTGTACGCCCGCGCAGATTTTTCGTGGGTGGATTTCGACCACCTGGGTCTTTCGTTCTATGTCCGACAGGCTTTTTAACCAACCTCTAACTCAACAACTTCCCTATGACCCCTTGTAACCACACCCACACCACCCGAATCGAAGTCCGCTATGCCGAAACCGACCAAATGGGGGTGGTCCACCACGCCGTTTATCCCGTCTGGTTCGAACTGGCCCGTACCGACTATTTCCGCTCCTTGGGAGCAAGCTACCTAGAAATCGAAAAAGAAGGGTTTGTAAGCCCGGTTCTCAAGCTGGAAGTCCAATACAAACGCCCCACCCATTATGGGGAATTTGTGGATATCGAGACCACCTTGACCCGAAAGGGGGCTCTCCACTTCGTGTTCAGCTACAAGGTCTTTGTTGACGGAGCACTCTGCACCACAGGCTCATCTGTGCACTGTTTCTTAAAAAATGGACAACCCACACGAGAATTGCCCCAGCAGGTCAAAAAGATATTCCCGGAATAAAGGGATTTAGTGTTCTCTTTGTCCTAGGATTCGGTCTGTATATCGGAAAAAAACACGCTTTTTAGCGAGAAATTCCGTTATTTTTCTATTTTTACCTTGTTATACTTTAAAATTTTCGAGGTAAAAAATGGATCAAGCAGAAGTCAAAAGCAAATTGAAGGCATTCTTCATGTCCGACCTGGGGGTAGACGGCGATGTCCTCCAGTACGACACCGAACTCTTCGGCGAAGAAATCGGCCTGGATTCCGTGGACTCCCTGGAAATCATTTCCTTCGTGGACAGCAACTTCAATGTGTCCATGACCGGCGTCGGCAAGGAACATTTCCAGTCCATCAATACGATTGCCGCCTATATAGAAGCCCACAAAGCATAACCCTGTCTACATCCTATGACTCCTGACGAACGCCGCTGTGTAGTTACTGGCCTTGGCGTTATTTGCGCCGTCGGTAACAATGTTGAAGAAACCTGGAAAAGCGCCCTGAATTCTGTTTCGGGAATCCACAAGACCACCTCGGTGGATACCAATAAATGTTATGCGGACTTGGCTGCCGAAGTCAAGTGCGACACCCTAGACGAAATCGACGCACCAAAAGAAAAAGACCGAGTTTCCAAACTTTGTATCAAGGCCACAAAAGAAGCACTGGCCGATGCCGGCCTTGCAAACTTTAACGACGACCAGCGCGTAAGCGTGGTTATCGGCAGTTGCGTAGGCGGCGTTCTCTCTATTGAACAATACCACCAACACGGTCGCGATGTTTCTGAGATTGCCAAGATGCCCATTGCGGCAATCGCCTCCCAGGTAGCCGAAACCTGCGAAGCAGGCGGAATCGTCACCAATGTAGCAAACGCCTGTGCAGCAGGCACAATTTCTATAGCCGTCGCCTGCGACCTGATTCGTGCCGGCAAGGCAGACGTGGTTATCGCAGGCGGAGCCGATTCCTTTGCGGCGGTTCCCTATTCTGGATTCCTTTCGCTCCACGCCCTGGACGAAAACGGTTGTTCCCCCTTCAACCGCTGTAACGGCATTACCCTAGGCGAAGGTGCGGGTATCGTCATCGTGGAATCCTACGAACATGCCCAGAAGCGTTCTGCAAAGCAGTACTGCGAAATACTGGGTTCTGGCGTTACCAGCGACGCGAACCACATTACCGCCCCCAGAGAAGATGGCGTGTGCCTGATGGAAGCCATCAGCCGCGCCGTCAAGAATTCCGGCATCGACAAGTCCGATATCGGCTACGTGAACGCCCACGGCACGGGTACCGGCAAAAACGACAATGCCGAAATTACCGCCTTCAAGAATTTCTTTGGCGAAAACAACTCCAATATCTCCGTAAGTTCCACAAAGGTTCTCACAGGGCACTGCCTGGGAGCGGCCGGCGCCATCGAAGCCGTATTCAGCATCAAGGCACTAACTACGGATACGGTCCTCCCAACCTTCCCCTACACCAAAGAACAGTCCGCCGCCCTCAAGGAAAAGGTGGGAGCGCTGGACTTTGTGCAGAACACAGCCCGCCACAAGGAACTCAAGTGTGTCTTGAGCAACAACGTGGCCTTCGGCGGCACGAATGCGGCCATTGTTTTCTCGAAAATCCCCGGCGAAGTTGCCGCCCAGTCTGCGGCAGGCAAGAAGATTGCCGTAACCGGTCTTGGAATCGTGTCCCCGCTAGGGAACAGCAAGGCAGCCTACCTGGAAGCAGTAAAGGCAGACAAGAAGCCCGAATCCCCATCGGTACATTCCACAATCGCCCTCGAAGACTACAAGGAACTTGGGGTCAAGATGGCCTTCTACCGTAAACTGGACAACCTAGGTCAACTCCAGACGGTATCCGGCATGCGCGCCCTCCAAGACGCCAGCTTCACGGTAACCGACAACAACGCCAAGGATATCGGCATCATCGTAGGCACCAGCGAAGGCGGCCTCGGCGCCACCTACGATTTCGAGGAACTGATTGCACGGGAAGGCAACTCCCAGGGTTCGGCCTTCAAGTTCCCCCACACCGTTTACAATGCGGCTGGCGGCTACCTTTCCATTTGTTCCGGCATCAAGGGCTACGGCGTCACCATTACCACGGGCCCACTTTCAGGACTCGACAGTATCGGCTACTCCATGAACGTGATTCACGACGGCCAGGAAAAGGCAATGATGGCCACCGGTACAGACGAAAACCTGCCGATTATTACGGAATTTGCCCAGAAACTTGGCGTGGCGGCAAATAATGTGGTCGCACCCTATGCCGAAAACGACGGCTTTGTGGTGGGCGATGGTTCCGTGTCTATCATGCTCGAAGAAGATTCTTATGCCAAGTCCCGGGGAGCCAAGGTTTACTGCTATGCGCTGGGCTTTGGGCACGGCCGCAAGAACGTGAAATTTGGAAAACTCGCCGGTTCCGAAAACGCCCTCGACAAGGCCATTGCAGATGCCCTGGCCGATGCGGGCATCACCGTAAGCGACATCGATGCGGTTTGCGGCTTTGCCAACGGGTGCAAGCGGATTGACGATATCGAAAAGGGTTCCCTCAAGCGCGTGTTCGGTGAAAAGCTTGCCTCGATGCCGCTTTTTGAAGTCAAGGAACGCACCGGTGAAGGCCGTGCGGGGTCTGCCGCCCTGGCCGCCGCCGAAGCGGCCCTCCTGTTGAGTGGTGAACTTGCTGGCGACAAAGCCTACTTTGTTGCAGCCAACGGTTCCGTGGCATCCAAGAAGGTCGATGCGACTGGCCTCAAGAAAATTTTGGTGATTTCGTTTGCGGCAGGCGGGTCTTACAGCGCTGTCATTTTCGGTAAATAGTTTCAGGTAGAAGGAGCGAAAACATGAAAGTTGCTTTGGTAACAGGTGCTTCAAAGGGTATCGGCAAGGCCTGCGCCTTGCGCCTTGCCCGCGACGGCTACACCGTCGTAGTGAACTACTCCAGTTCCGACGAGGCTGCGAACGCCACGCTCGACCAGATCAAGGCCGAAGGTGGCGATGGCATGGTTTACAAGGCGAACGTGGCCGACCTCTCCCAGGTGAAGGTGATGGTCCGCGAGGTGTTCAAGGCCTACGGACGAATTGACGTACTGGTGAACAATGCGGGCATCGTTCGCGACGAATACCTGATGATGATGAACCCGGAAACCCTGGACAAGTGCTTCGACCTGAACGTGAAGGGCTACTTCTACTGTGCCCAGCAGGTGGCCGTGAAGATGTACAAGCAGAAATCTGGAGTAATAATCAACATGAGTTCCGTGTCCTCGAAGTTCGCGTTGGCGGGCCAAGCCGTCTACAGCGCCACGAAGGGTGCGGTGAACTCGCTGACACAGACCCTCGCGAAGGAGCTGGGCGGTTTCGGTATCCGCGTGAATGCCGTGGCTCCGGGCTTTATCGCGACAGAGATGATAGAGGCCATTCCCGAAGAGACCCGCAAGGGCTACCTCGAAAAGATTCCGCTGAAACGTTTCGGTTCTGCCGACGAAGTGGCCAACATCGTGTCGGCCCTGGCCTCTGACCAGTTCGCCTACGTGACGGGCCAGGTGTTCGTGCTGGACGGAGGACTTTCCCTATGATGAACATTTACGAAATCAGCGAAAAGATTGCACAGCGTCCGCCGTTCCAGATGATCGAGAAAGTGACGGAACTTACGCCGAACGAATCCGCCGTGGGTCTCAAGAACGTGAGCGTGAACGAGCCGTATTTTACGGGTCACTTTCCGGGAACCCCGATTATGCCGGGCGTGCTCATTGTGGAAAGCTGTGCTCAGCTTTGCTCGCTAGTGATAGAAAAACCCACCGAAGACTTGGAAAAGAACCTGTATGTTCTTTTGAAAATTGACGGGTTCAAGTTCGTGAAGCCGGTGATTCCAGGCGATCAGCTCGAAATTTCCGTCAAGAAGACCAAGGAAGGCGGCGTGCTGGTCGGCTTTGACTGCATCGTGAAGGTGAACGGAAACATCCACGCCAAGGGTGCCCTGACCTTTACGAGCATTCCAAAGGAATCCTTAGGGAAATAGAAATCCGTGGTTAGTGGTTAGTGGTTAGTGGCTAGGAACTCAAGGAAAAACCCGCTGGTAGAATGCTTCATGCATCTCGTTGTCATCGTGGTGACATACACGGTGCGGGTCTTTATGTTCGCCTGGTTCCGCCCGAAGGTCATCTTTGCAGGTGAATCGGTCAAGTCAGTTCATCTCGGAACTCCGTCGGTGATTATCGCCAACCACACCAGCATGCTTGACCCCATCATGATGCTTGCGGTTTTCTTTTCACACAAGAGCATCGTGGTGGCCAAGGACCAGATTGAAGATCCCCATTTTCGTTGGGCGCTGACCCGCGCAAAATGCGTGATTCCCTGTGACCGGTTCAACATGGACACCGAATGGGCGCTACTTGCCAGGCGGGAACTGGAAAAAGGGAACAACGTCATCATTTTCCCCGAAGGCAAGTGCCGCTACGACGGGCTGTTGAACGAGTTCAAGACGGGCTTTGCTTTCCTTGCACGCAGTACCGGAGCGCCGGTTCTTTCTGTCGGTCTTGACGGACGTTGCCGCAGAAACTCCCGAAGAGGTGCCGGCATGAAAACGGGGCTGGTTCTAGAGGGCGGTTCTCGCCAGACCATGTTCAGCGCAGGCGTGCTGGACACCTTCATGGACGAAGACATCCCCTTCGACTACATTGCGGGCGTTTCTGCCGGGGCACACGCGGCCATCAACTACATTACCCGCCAGCAGGGGCGTCTCCGCTTTATCGTCTTGCCCACCCGCCTTCAAAAGGGCAAGAAATGGGCCAGCAAGTATATCGGCATCCAGAAGGAATTTCATGCCCTAAACTACTTGTCTGCCGATGGCGAAATGCCTCTGGACTTTGAAGCCTACGCAAGTTCCAGGGTCGAATGCGAAATCGGCCTCACCTGTTGCGAAACGGGCCGGGCCGAATTCAAGAGCGAAAAGCAAGACAAGAAGCGGCTTCTGGATTTGATTAGCGCCAGTTGCGCCCTGCCCATGCTGTTCCCTATGGCAAAGCTAGACGACAAGCACTACGCCGACGGCTGCATTACCGAACCCATTCCCTTCGAACGGGCCTTCGAAAAAGGGTGCGACAAGGTAGTGGCCATTTCTACCCACTACCCAGGAGAAGCGGTGACGGATTTCCGCAAGTACAGAGCGATACTCAACCCCATGTACAAGCAAAAATACCCCAATCTCTTTAGAGCATTGATGGTACGGCTCAAGCGGTACGAAAAAAAGTTTATCCAGATGGAATCCCTGGAAAAAAAAGGAAAACTGTTCTTGATTCGGCCACTCATCGACCTATGTGACCAGTTTGACACCGACATGGACAAGATGAACGAATCCTACAACCACGGCGTCGAAATGGCCAAGCAGCGCATGGACGACCTGAAGACTTTTCTGGAAATTTAAGTTTAGCGGAACTAGGACCCTCGAATGGCAGAAACAAAAAAAATTCTTGTAATGGTGGCTAGCCCCAAGAACGAACGGAGTGGCACCCTGATTCCCACCAAGGCCTTTGTACAGGGCCTCGAAGAAAACGGTTCTTTCGAAACCGAGTACATCTTCATCGACAAGATGAACATCAAGCCCTGCCGGGGCTGCCTTAGCTGCTGGGGCCGGCCCGATGGCAGTTGTTTCATCAAGGACGACGACGTTCCCGCCATCCGTGAAAAACTCATCAATTCAGACATCGTCATCTGGAGTTTCCCGCTGTTCCTATTCGGCGTCCCCGGACAGATGAAGGTGCTGATGGACCGTATCGTGGGAATGGTTCACCCCTACATGGGTCAAAAACTGGGAGAGGGCGTTAACGCGGCCAATTCTAACCTCCACGGGCTCCAGTTCCAGAAGGAAGGGCAGAAAATCATCTTGCTGTCCAGCTGCGCCTGGTGCGACATCGACGTTGTTTACGAGCCCATCGTAAAGCAGTTCGACATTATCCTAGGTCACGAGGGTTACCAGCTTGTGGCCTGCCCCCAGATGCGGGCCCTGCACCACCGGGGCGGGGAACGCAGGCTAAACATCTTGCGCAAACGGTACTGGCAAGGCGGCGCAGAACTTGCAAAGACAGGCAAACTCTCAAAAGAGGCGATAGACCTTATGCAAAAAACCATCTTTAGCGACGAAGCCTACGAGAAACTGGTGGTAGAATTCGTAACCCACATGTTTGACCGGGATGACAATTTCTAGGATTTTGCATGCAGAGCAAGACCATCATACTTCCGGAAAGCCTCACCGCTGAAAACAGCAGGGTCCTGCTGCAGAACTGCAGAAAGGCCCTGCAGCGCGGGCCCCTCCTCCTGGATGGGAAGAGCCTGAAGTACATGGACTATAGCGGAGACGCCTTTTTCGCCCTCCTGGCAGACACCAGCGAAAAAAGCGGTTACAAGCTTACCCTCGCCCACTTTAACGACGACATCAAGTTTCATCTGCAACACCTCAAAAAGCCGAAGATTCCCCCAAAGAACAAGGTCAACCAGAACTTTCTCGAAAGGCTCGGCGAAAACACGATTCTTGTCGCAAGGAGTGTCGCCAAGATTTTTGTCCTCCTGAACACCTGCATCTATTGGAGCCTGTACGGACACTTCGACAAGGGAAAAAGCAAGTTCGGCGGGACGGCTAAGCAAATCAACAGGCTCGGTGCCGAAGCCATGGGCATCTGTTTTTTAATGGTGGCCCTGATATGCTTTACCATGGCCCTGCAGAGTTCCTTCATGCTCAAGGCCGTAGGCGGAGGGTCCTACCTGGCCTCGGGCCTGGGTTACCTGATTTTTGCCGAAATCAGTCCGCTCCTGACCACCATCATCCTAGCGGGCCGCTCCGGCTCATCCATTGCCGCCGAAATTGCCAACATGAGCGTCTGCGAAGAGGTCAAGGCCATCAAGGCCATGGCCATTTCTCCTGTCCAGTACCTGGTGGTTCCCCGCTTTATCGCCATGACCATCTGCACGCCCATCCTTTCGTTCTGCGCTGGCATTGCTGGCTGCCTTGCCGGGTTCCTCATCGCCTTCTTCTTCTTTGACATTTCCTTTGCCAATTACTTCCAGGAAATCCGCGACGGAATTCCACCAATCCTTTTCTTGAAAAGTACCGTAAAGGCCGTGGTGTTTGGCTGGCTCATCACTATGATTTCTTGCCACAAGGGATTGACCGCCGTCGGTGGTGCCGACGCCGTCGGACACGCCACCACCTCCAGCGTGGTCATTTCCATTTCCAGCATCATCGTCGCCGACTGCGCTTTCAGTTTCGCATTCTACTAGGAGTTACCATGGACGACGATATTACACTCAAAGTAGAACACCTGAGAACAGGGTACAAGGGCAAAGAAGTCCTCCACGACATTTCCTTTGACGTGCGGAGAGGCGAAATCCGCATGATTCTTGGAAGTTCGGGCTGCGGGAAATCAACCCTCCTGAACAACATCCTAAAGCTAATTAAAGCGACCAGCGGAACCATCACCTATTTCGGAAAAACCTACTCGGCAAAAAGCGGGCTGGACTATGTCACCCGAATGCGCATGGGCGTGCTTTTCCAGAACGGGGCGCTCCTTTCGGACCTAACCGTCGCCGAAAACGCCATGATGCCCCTTATCCGGAGTATGCCCTACATGCCCAGGAGCCAGATGGAGGCCATCGTGGCCGACAGGCTCGAAAAGGTGCACCTGCTGCACGCGTTCCACAAGTATCCGGCGGAACTTTCGGGAGGCATGCAGAGGCGCGCCGCCCTTGCACGTGCCATAGCCCTGAAGCCGGAACTGCTGTTCTGCGACGAACCTTCAACAGGCCTAGACCCGGTGACGGCCCGCTCCCTGGACGAACTCCTGCTGGAACTCAGGGATACCCTGGGCGTATCTATGGTTATCGTGAGTCACGAACTGGAAAGTATCAAGATTATCTGCGACCGATTCATTTATTTACAGGACGGATACGTGCTTATGGACGGAACTCTGCAGCAGGGTATGGAAAGCGAGCTTCCCGTTTTAAAATCCTTCTTTAACAGGGAAAGTCCCAAAGAGATTGACAACAAGGACTATTACCATTTTAACTTTGTGGACTGATTTGGAGTTACCATGGAAACCACACGAAAAGAGCGGGTTCGAATTGGCGCATTCATGCTTCTATGCGGAATCCTTATCCTGATATTTCTGGGATATGTGCTTTCGACATACCTGAACAGGGAATACGACAACTACTACACCATCTTCAACAAGTCCGTCACAGGTCTATACGGCGAGGCCCACGTGAAGCTGAACGGTATCGACGTGGGTAACGTAACCGGAATCCACATCGACTCGGCCAACCTGAACCAGGTCATCGTTTCTTTCCGCGTAGACAAGGGGACACCCATCAAAAAAGGGACGCGGGCAGGCATGACCCACGGCATCTCCCTTACCGGCGAAAAACAGATAATCCTTTCGGGCGGTAACTTTGACGAGCCCGACGTGCCCGAAGGCGGTTTTGTGCCAGCAGAGGAATCCGCCTTTGACGAAATAGCCTCCCAGGCAGGAAACATCGTCGGCCGGGTCGACACGCTGTTGCATAACCTGAACAACATTTTCTCTTCTGAGAACGCCGAAAACATCAGCAAGGCTATCAAGAACCTGGAAGTGGCCACCAAGAACCTGAGCAGCCTCTCCCAGAATCTTGAGAGAAAAATTAGATGCCATTGATACAAAAAACATCAACGACAACCTGAACCAGGCCATGGCATCGGTCAACAAGTTGACCAAACGGCTAGACCAGATGATTTACAAGAATGAAGACCAGGTTGGAAACGCCGTCACGGAACTGAACGCCGTGCTTTCGAACCTAGAAGAATTTTCGCAGAAAATCAAGAACAACCCCTCGATGCTCATCCATTCAGAAACCAAGGAGAGGCGCAAATGATTAATTGCTCGTTATTCCGTACCGCGGCCCGGAATCTTGCAGCCTTGTTGTTGCTAACGTTTGCCCTGGTAGGATGTTTCGGCGGAGGAACCACAGAACCCACGCGTTACTACACCCTCGCCGTAGAAAACATTTCCAAGCCCAAGGCAAGCGCAAAGTTTGCACAAAAAACTGTAGCCATAAAAAAATTCACCATCGACCCCGCCTACCAGCGCACGGGAATCGTCTACCGGGAATCCCCCTACGATTTCATGTTCTACGAACTGGACCTGTGGGCAAGCCGGCCAGAGCACATGATTACCCAAGTTGTCGCCGAATATGCCGAAAAGAGCGGGCTGTTCAAGTCGGTCGTCACAGCGGGCGGTACCATGCCGGAATACGAACTCTCCGGAAACATCGGTGCCCTTGAAGAAGTCGATAACGGTGGGGGCCAGTCGGCACATTTGCTCCTCGGCATTTCATTCACGGATGTATCCCAAGGAACCTCCCTCTGGGAAGGCAAGTGCGACAAGAGCAAGTCCACCGACAGTCGCGAACCGAGAGTCACGGCGGAAGCCCTGTCCAAACTACTGGGCGAATGCTTGGAAGAAAGCCTGAAGGGGATTTCTTCTATAGAATAATTTGCTAGATTGTCTTGCACCTTTTTTATGGCGATAGCAAGCATGAGCGAACAACCGAAACTTCTAAAAAATCCGCCGGACCTGAACAAGATTGCAAGGCCCAATTGGATCGAAATCAACCTGGATGCCCTCTGCAACAACATCAAGTTCATCCGCAGCCAGATTCCCGCAAACACCAAGATTCTCTTACCCGTAAAGGCCGACTCCTACGGTCACGGGAGCCTCGCCTGCTCCTTTGCCGCCAAGTTCGGCGGTGCAGACTACCTGGGAGTGGCCCACATCAGCGAGGGCATGCTGCTCCGCCAGTACGGCATGGACCTGCCCATTCTGGTGCTTGGCCCATGCACTCCTTCTGACTTCGCCTACTTCGTGGAATTCCAGCTGACCGCCGCCATCACGGACATCCGTACCGCCATGGCCTTCGACCAGTTCCTGAAAGAGACGGGTACCACCTGCAAGGCCCACCTGGCCGTAGATACGGGCATGAACCGTTACGGCTTTGACGCCGAGGACTTCAACAACATCCGTGCGGCACTGAGCCTCAAGAACCTGCATTTCGAAGGGATGTTCACCCACCTGGCCACCGCCGACATGCCGGGGAACCCCAAGACCGACATCCAGATCCAGCGCTTTACACGGCTGGTGGATGTGCTGGAAGCGGAAGGTCTCCGGCCCGCCATCTGCCACTGCAGCAGTTCCGCAGGCACCCTCACCCGCCCCGAAAGCCACTTTGACATGGTGCGCCCGGGTCTTGCCCTCTACGGCTACAACTGCATGGGAGCAGCCCCTTCGCCGTGGCCGATCAAGCCCGTAATGCGTATCAAGTCAACCATCCGCCACATTCACGACGTGAAGCCCGGCGAGACGGTCAGTTACGGCGGCTACTGGATGGCACAGCAGCCCACTCGAATCGCCACCGTGGCCATCGGTTACGGCGACGGTTACCTCCGCGGTGGCTACAACAAGGGATTCCTGTTTATCCGTGGGCAGCTCTGCCCCATCCTTGGGCGAGTTTGCATGGACGCCACCATGGTAGATGTAAGCCACATTCCCGACGTGCAGGTTGGCGAGACGGTGGATGTGGTGAACGGCGAACTTGACCACCGCATTTCCATGGAAAGCGTGGCCGACGACCACCACACCATCCCCTACGAATTCACCAGCCGCGTAGCCCGCCGCCTGTACCGCAAGTACTACTGGAAAAACCGTCTGGTGCGCTGGGACTACCTGCGCCAGGAATTCGGCGTCAAGGAATACAAGGAATACCCGCTGCGGTAAAAAGGGCGTAATTTCTATATTTACCCGGGAAAATTTAAGAAGGCACGGATTTTGCGGCAGATAAGCGAACCGCGGCAATTCCCGTGCCAAAGAGGAAAAAATGAAAGTTTCTTTGAATTGGCTCAGACGTCACGTTGATCTTCCGGAATCTGCGGAAGAAGTTGCAAAGGCCCTCACCTCCATCGGCCTCGAAGTCGAAGGCATGGAAGAACCGGGCAAGGTCTACGAGAAGCTCGTGGTGGCGAAGGTGCTTACCTGCGAAGCCCACCCGGACAGCGACCACCTGCACATCACCACCGTGAACGACGGCAAGGAAACGCTCCAGGTCGTGTGTGGCGCCCCGAACGTGGCCGCAGGCCAGACCGTGGTTCTCGCCCCGATTGGTGCGGAACTCCCGCTCCCCGATGGCGGCACCCTCAAGATGAAGAAGTCCAAGATCCGCGGCGTGGAAAGTTTCGGCATGATTTGCGCCGAAGACGAAATCGGCCTCAGCGACGACCACGCAGGCATCATGGTGCTCGACGACTCTATTCCGGCTGGCACCCCGTTCGTGAGTCTCGGCCTTTACGACGTCTGCTTTGAACTGAACGTGACCCCGAACCGCCCGGATGCTTTGAGCCACCGCGGTGTGGCCCGCGAACTGGCCGCGAAGTTCAACCGCCCGCTCAAGCCCCTCGCCTACACCTTGAACGAGGATGCCGAGGCGGCAAGTTCCGCCATCAGCCTCGAAGTGGTCCCCGGCTGCGGCTGCTCCCGCTACGTGGGCCGCGTCATCAAGGACGTGAAGGTCGAAAAGTCCCCCGCCTGGCTCGCGAAGCTTTTACACGCCGTGGGCATGAACAGCATCAACAACGTCGTCGACATCACGAACTTCATTTTGATGGACGTGGGCCAGCCGCTCCACAGCTTCGACATGGACCAGCTCCACGGCAACAAGATCAAGGTGCGCCGCGCCGTGAAGGGCGAAAAGATCGAAACGATTGACCACACCGCCCATGAACTCGTTGAAAACGACCTCGTGATTTGCGACGGCGACCGTCCGGCCTGCGTTGCCGGCGTGATGGGCGGCGTCGAATCCGAAATCGTCGATGCCACCAAGAACGTGTTCCTCGAGAGCGCCTGGTTCAACCCGACGGTGGTCCGCAAGCAGGCGAAGCGCCTCTGCATTTCCACGGACTCGAGCTACCGCTTTGAACGCGAAATCGACTTCGCGACCCAGGACGAATACAGCAAGTACGCCTGCGCCCTCATCCAGGAAGTCGCGGGTGGCCGTATTCTCAAGGGCACTGTCGAATACACCGGCGACGACCACAAGAAAGAGAACAACGTGGTCACGCTCCGCATCGCGCAGGCCGAACGCGTTATCGGCATGAAGCTTGACATGGCCCAGGTGGAAAAGTTCCTCACAGGCATCGCCCTTGAAGTCGTTTCCAAGACGGCAGACTCCATCACGTTCAAGATTCCGAGTTTCCGCCCCGACCTGGAACGCGAAGTGGACCTCATCGAAGAAGTCGCCCGCCTCGTCGGGTTCGACAACATCCCGTACACGCTGCCCTCCTTCAAGATG
>OMSO01000066.1 GCA_900313675.1 uncultured Fibrobacter sp. | reverse complement strand
CCCGTGGTGTTCTGCTTCGACCGCAGCGGTTTGGTGGGCGAAGATGGCGCCACCCATCACGGATGCTTCGACCTGGCCGCCTACCGGAGCATTCCGGGCATCACCATCGCCATCCCGAAAAATGAAAAGGAACTGCGCGACATGATGCACCAGGCCCTTGTCACAGAAGGGGGCCCCTGGATCATCCGATACCCGCGCGGGAACGGAGAAGGAACTCCCTGGCGGGACCAGCCCTTCAGCCCCATCCCGACCGGGAAGGCGGAGCGCCTGACGGATGGCGGACAGATTGCCGTCCTGGCCGCCGGCCCCTTTGCCTGCCGGGCCGTCGAAGCCGCCGAAATCCTGAAACAAGAAACCGGCGTCTCTCCTATAATATATAATATACGTTATCTAAAGCCGCTGGACGAGGAGGCTCTGCGCGCTGCCGCCTCTTGCCGGGCCGTGGTAACCATCGAAGACGGATCGCTGAAAGGAGGCCTGTACGGAGCCGTGGCAGAATACATGGCCGGACTGGATTGTCCGGTGCCGGTTCACGGAATCGGTATCCCGGACCGGTTCATCGCCCAGGACACGCAGGCAGCACAACGCGCCGAATGTGGTCTGGATACCGCAGGCATTCTGGATATCCTTCGGAGACTGGTTAAAAAAGATTGAAAATTTTTTGTGTTTCCCGAATTATTATCTATCTTTGCAGTCCCTTTTGACGAAGGAGGATTTGAGCGAACGCCGATATAGCTCAGTTGGCCAGAGCACGTGATTTGTAATCTCGGGGTCGTGGGTTCGAATCCCTCTATCGGCTCAAAAAGGAAACATAACAGTTGGGGAGATACCAAAGTGGCCAACTGGGGCAGACTGTAAATCTGCTGGCGATGCCTTCGTAGGTTCGAATCCTGCTCTCCCCACATAACGCGATGCGGAAGTAGCTCAGTTGGTAGAGCATCAGCCTTCCAAGCTGAGGGTCGCGAGTTCGAACCTCGTTTTCCGCTCAACAAAATAAGCCGGTGTAGCTCAGGGGTAGAGCGCATCCTTGGTAAGGATGAGGTCATGAGTTCAATTCCCATCACCGGCTCTTTTTGTGTGAAACACATTAAAACATAATATTATGGCAAAAGAAACATTCCAAAGAACCAAACCGCATGTCAACATCGGTACCATCGGCCACGTTGACCACGGTAAAACCACTCTGACCGCCGCCATCACCAAGGTGCTGGCCGAAAGAGTTTCTGGTAACGCTGACAAAGTCAAGTCGTTCGACCAGATCGATAACGCTCCCGAGGAGAAAGAGCGTGGTATCACCATCAACACCGCTCACGTTGAGTACGAGACCGAGAAGCGCCACTATGCGCACGTGGACTGCCCTGGTCACGCTGACTACGTGAAGAACATGGTTACCGGTGCTGCCCAGATGGATGGTGCTATCCTTGTTGTTGCTGCGACTGACGGTCCTATGCCGCAGACCCGTGAGCACATCCTCCTCGCCCGTCAGGTGAACGTTCCTAAGATCCTCGTCTTCATGAACAAGGTTGACCTTGTTGATGACGCTGAGATGCTCGACCTCGTTGAGATGGAGATCCGCGACCTGCTCGCTTTCTACAGCTTCGACGAAGACTGCCCGATCATCCGCGGTTCCGCTCTGGGTGCCCTCAACGGCGAGAAAGTGTGGGAAGACAAGGTGATGGAGCTCATGAACGCCGTTGATGAGTACATTCCGCTTCCGGAACGTCTCGTTGACAAGCCGTTCCTGATGCCTATCGAGGACATCTTCTCCATTACCGGTCGTGGTACTGTTGTTACTGGCCGTATCGAGGCTGGTACCATCCACGTGAACGACCCCGTCGAGCTCGTTGGTTTCGGTGAGAAACCCACTGCTACCGTCGTTACCGGTGTTGAAATGTTCCGTAAACTGCTCGACCAGGGTGAGGCTGGTGACAACGTAGGTCTCCTCCTCCGTGGTATCGACAAGAAGGCCGTTAAGAGAGGTGAAGTTCTGGCCAAGCCGGGTTCCATCACTCCTCACGTCGACTTCAAGGCTCAGATCTATGTTCTGAAGAAAGAAGAAGGCGGCCGTCACACCCCGTTCCACAACCACTATCGTCCCCAGTTCTTCATCCGTACGCTGGATGTGACCGGTGAGATCATGCTCCCGGAAGGTGTCGAGATGGTTATGCCGGGCGACAACGTCGAAATCACTGTCAAGCTCATCACCCCCGTCGCTATGAACGAGGGTCTGCAGTTCGCTATCCGCGAGGGTGGCCGTACCGTGGGCGCCGGACAGGTTATCGCAATCGTAGATTAATTCTACAACATAACGGGATGTCCCTCTCCGCGGAGGGACATCCTTTCCACAGGGGAATAGAACAAGGGTAGTTCAGCGGTCTCCAAAACCGTCGATGTGGGTTCGAATCCTGCTTCCCCTGCCAATAAAAAATATCAAAGGTTACGATTTGGTAATTGTTTAACAGACGCCGTATCCGCTTCCAATTTACGGGGTCCATTAAAAACAAAGATGAGAAAGTTCATTAACTATCTTAAGGAGTCTTACGTCGAGTTGGCGCAGAAGGTTACCTGGCCCACTTGGGACAAGCTGCAGAGTTCTGCATTCCTGGTCCTGATTGCCACCGTGATCCTGGCTGCCGGACTCTTTGTCGTAGACTACGCTTTCGAAAATCTGATGAAATTCATTTACACATTGTAATTCGTTGATTACTATGGGCGAAAAGAAATGGTATGTTCTTCGGACCGCCGGAAGCAAGGAGAAGAAAGCCAAGGAATATCTTGAGAAAGAGATTGAAAGAAGTGGCCTTCAGGATCAGGTGGAACAGGTTCTGGTCCCGGTAAAGAAAGAGATTGTAACCAAAAATGGCAAGAGGAAGGCAGTGGACAAACTGCTCTTCCCCGGCTATGTTTTGATTCAAGCCGAACTTACCCCGGAACTTGAGTACATCATCCGCAACCTTGTCCCCGGAATGTCCGGCTTCCTTACGGAAAACCGCGGAAGCGGCGCCCAGGTCGAACGTGTCCCCGTTCCCCTTCGGGAAGAGGAAGCGCTCCGTATCCTTGGCATCCAGGACGAGAATATCGACAATGTTGCCGAGACCGAGGTCAATTATGAACTCGGCGAAGCGGTGCGCATCACGGACGGACCGTTCAGCGGATTTACAGGCACCGTGGAAGGAATTGAAGAAGATCGAAGCAAGATCAAAGTGATAGTGGTGATTTTCGGCAGGAAGACCCTGCTGGAACTCAGCTTTGCACAAGTAACTAAAGAGTAAAAAACAATCATGGCAAAAGAAGTTACCGGATTCATCAAGCTCCAGATTAAAGCAGGAGCTGCTAATCCTGCACCTCCGGTAGGACCGGCCCTCGGTTCCAAAGGCTTGAACATTATGGACTTCTGCAAGCAGTTCAATGCTCGCACGCAGGACAAGGCGGGAAAGATTCTCCCGGTTGTCATTACGGTCTATTCTGACAAGTCCTTCTCCTTCGAGGTCAAGCAGCCCCCCGTGGCCGTCTCGCTGAAAGAGGCCGCCAAAATCCAGAAAGCTTCGGGTGAACCGAACCGTAAGAAAGTGGCTTCCATTACCTGGGACCAGGTAAAGGAAATCGCCGAAGGGAAGATGCCGGACCTCAACTGCTTCACCATTGCCTCCGCAATGCGCATGGTGGCAGGTACCGCCCGCAGTATGGGTATCAAAGTAACGGGAACTTTCCCTGAGAACCTCTAAATCACATTCCGAAATGAGTAAGTTAACGAAAAATCAGAAAGCGGTCGTCGCCAAGTTCGAGTCGGCCAAGCTGTATTCTCTCGCTGAGGCGTGTGCTCTTATAAAAGAGGTTTCTTTCACCAAATTCGACGCAACAGTAGAGCTTTCCACCAACCTGGGTGTTGACCCCCGTAAGGCTAACCAGATGATTCGTGGCGTGGTCGCCCTTCCTCACGGAACCGGCAAGACCGTCCGCGTGCTGGTGCTCTGCACCCCCGACAAAGAAGCCGAAGCCCAGGAGGCCGGTGCCGATTATGTCGGTCTGGACGACTACATCGAGAAGATCAAGACCGGATGGACGGATGTGGATGTCATCATCTGCACCCCTTCCGTGATGGCCAAGGTCGGTGCCCTCGGTCGCATCCTCGGCCCCCGCGGCCTGATGCCGAACCCGAAGACCGGTACCGTTACGATGGAGGTCGGAAAGGCGATCAAAGAAGTCAAGGCCGGTAAGATCGACTTCAAGGTCGACAAGACCGGTATCATCCACGCCGGCATCGGCAAGGTGTCTTTCTCCGCAGAGCAGATCCGCGAGAACGCCGCCGCGATGATCGACGCGATCAACAAACTCAAACCCCAGACGCTCAAGGGTACGTACATGAAGGCCGCCTCCATTTGCTCCACCATGAGCCCGGGTATCAAAATCGATATCAAAGCATACTTAAACGGTGCTGAGAAATAAAATTCAAGGATTATGAAGAAAGAATTGAAAGACCAGGTCCTCGAGACCATCTCAGCCCAGCTCAAGCAGTATCCGAATTTCTACATTACGGATATCGCCGGCCTGAATGCTGAAGATACTTCCAAGCTCCGCCGTGCGTGCTTCGAAGAGGGCATCAAGCTCACTGTTGTGAAGAACACCCTCTTCCGTCATGTCATCAAGGGAATGGAGAATGAGGAACTCAACACGCTTTGCGACGTACTGAAAGGCAACTCCGCCATCATGTACTCGGAATCCCCGAACGCTCCTGCCAAGCTCATCAAGAAGCTGCAGAAGTCCGGTATGGAGAAACCGGTGCTGAAGGGTGCCTACGCACAGGAATGCGCCTTCATCGGTGCCGACAAGCTGGATGAACTCGTTGCCATCAAGTCCCGCGAAGAACTCATCGGCGACATCATCGGTCTCCTCCAGTCCCCGATGCGCAACGTTATCTCCGCCCTCGAAAACGCTGGCGGTACGGTGGCGGGCATCGTCAAGGCTCTCGAAGAGAAGAAAGCATAAGAATAACAATAACAATTTAAAAATAAAACAATTATGGCAGACATTAAAGCACTTGCAGAAGAGTTGGTAAACCTTACTGTAAAAGATGTTCAGGAACTTGCTAAAGTTCTCAAGGAAGAGTATGGTATCGAGCCCGCAGCCGCCGCTGTCGCAGTGGCCGCTCCCGCTGGCGAAGCCGCCGCAGCCCCCGCTGAGCAGACCGAGTTTGACGTAGTCCTCGTCAGCGCCGGTGCCGCTAAGCTCCAGGTTATCAAGGCCGCCAAAGAGGCCCTTGGTCTTGGTCTGAAAGAGGCCAAGGATCTGGTTGACGGTGCTCCCGCCACGGTGAAGGAGAAAGTTTCTAAGGCAGAGGCTGAGCAACTCAAAGCAGCCCTCGAAGAGGCTGGTGCAGAGGTCGAGGTTAAATAACTTCCCCTCTCCCACACTTCGGGAACAAAACAGGTTTAGAGCCAATTTTGGGCTCTAAACCTTTTTCGCGTCTTAAATTTTTCTCTTTTCCCCCAAAGGCAGAATATGTCAAAAAAGACTAATAATAAGCGAATTAACTTCGCAACTTCGAAGATTCTGGAGTACCCTGACCTGCTCGAAGTCCAGCTGAAGTCGTTCCACGATTTCTTCCAGCTGGAAACCACGCCCGAAAACCGTAAGGGAGAGGGCCTGTATCAGGTTTTCCAGGAAATTTTCCCGATCGAAGATACCCGAAACAACTATCGGCTGGAGTTCATCGACTATTTCATCGATCCTCCGCAGTATTCGATCGAGGAGTGTCTTGAGAGAGGACTCACCTACAGCGTTCCTCTGAAGGCAAAACTCCGCCTTTCCTGCACAGATCCCGAGCACGAGGACTTCGACACGAAAGTCCAGGACGTCTATCTGGGAAGCATCCCGTACATGACCCCGTCCGGCACCTTCGTCATCAACGGATCTGAGCGCATTATCGTCTCGCAGCTCCACCGCTCCCCCGGTGTCTTCTTCGACCAGAGCATGCACGCCAACGGCACCAAGCTGTATTCGGCGCGTATCATCCCGTTCAAGGGTTCCTGGATCGAGTTCGCGACGGACATCAACAACGTGATGTACGCCTACATCGACCGGAAGAAGAAGCTGCCCGTTACCACCCTGCTCCGCGCCATCGGTTACAACACCGACAAGGACATCATCGACATTTTCGGACTGGCCGACGAGGTCTCCTCCGACAAAGCCACCCTCGAAGAGAACAAAGGCCGCAAACTGGCCGCCAAGGTGCTCAAAACCTGGACCGAAGACTTCGAGGATGAAGATACGGGCGAGGTCATTCCCATCGAACGTACCATCCCCATCGTCGAACGCGGTGAGATCCTCGATGACGAAACCATCGAGAAGATCGGGGAAACGGAAGTGAAGACGGTTCTCCTTCAGAAGGATGAGGCCAATACCAACGAGTACGCCATCATTTTCAACACCCTTCAGAAGGACCCGACCAATACGGAAATCGAGGCTGTCAACTACATCTACAAACAGCTCCGCAATTCCGAACCGCCGGATGAGGCAACCGCCCGCGACGTCATCGAGAAGCTCTTCTTCTCCGAGAAGCGTTACGATCTGGGCGACGTAGGCCGCTACCGGCTGAACAAGAAGCTGTCCCTGACCATCGATCCGGCGGTCCGGGTGCTCACCAATACCGATATCATCGAGATCATCAAGTTCTTGATCCAGCTCATCAATTCCCGGGCGATCGTGGATGATATCGACCACTTGAGCAACCGTCGCGTCCGCACGGTGGGCGAGCAGCTCGCCAATCAGTTCAGCGTGGGTCTGAGCCGCATGGCCCGCACCATCCGCGAGCGGATGAATGTGCGTGACAGCGAACAGTTTACCCCGGTTGACCTGATTAATTCGAAGACCCTGTCTTCCGTCATCAATTCGTTCTTCGGAACCAGCCAGTTGAGCCAGTTCATGGACCAGACCAACCCGCTGGCGGAAGTGACGCACAAGCGCCGTCTGTCCGCTCTGGGTCCCGGCGGTCTTTCCCGTGACCGCGCCGGTTTCGAGGTTCGAGACGTACACTACACCCACTACGGACGCCTCTGCCCGATCGAGTCTCCTGAAGGCCCGAACATCGGTCTGATTTCTTCCTTGTGCGTGTATGCCCGCATCAACAACCTGGGCTTCATCGAGACGCCCTACCGTGATGTGAGGGCTTCATCGAGACGCCCTACCGTGATGTGAAAGACGGAAAGGTTGACTTGAGTTCAAAGGGTTGGCACTATATGAGCGCCGAGGAAGAGGAGCAGAAACTCGTCTCCCTGGCCAACGTGAAGATGGACGACAACGGCAACATCCTGGAAGACCGTATCCAGTGCCGTCTGGAGGCCGATTTCCCGGTGGTAACCAAAGAGCAGGTGGATTATATGGATGTCGCTCCGAACCAGATGGCTTCCGTGGCTGCTTCCCTGATCCCCTTCCTGGAGCACGACGACGCCCACCGCGCCCTGATGGGTGCGAACATGATGCGCCAGGCCGTGCCGCTCCTCAGCCCCGAGTCCCCCATCGTGGGTACCGGTCTGGAAGAGCGCGTCTGCATTGACTCCCGTACCCAGCTCATCGCCGAACGC
>OMSO01000067.1 GCA_900313675.1 uncultured Fibrobacter sp. | reverse complement strand
ATCGTCGACGATGCTGTCTTCACCGAGGGCGAGCTTGTATTCCGTACCCTTGAGGGCGTGGAACATGGAGAACAGGTCGGGCTGAGCCGTACCGCCGGAGAGCGGCTTGCGGCCGAGGTCGACGCCATCGGCGCCACCTTCGATAGCGGCCTTGTACTGGGCCACACCGGTACCGCAGGTGTCATGGCTGTGGATGCGGAGTTCCACCTTGTCGCCGAGGAGCTTACGGGCGCGCTTGAAGGTTTCATAAACCTTGGTGGGGTTCGTGGTACCGGAAGCGTCCTTGAAGCAAACGGAAGCGAACGGAACGCCAGCGTCCAAAATGTTGCGCAGGATGCGTTCGTAGAATTCCGGGTTGTGGGCGGCGTTGAGGTCGCATCCCGGAGGAAGTTCCATCATGGTCACCACGACTTCGTGTTCCAGACCGGCGTCGGTAATGCACTTGCCGGAGTAGATCAGGTTGTTCACGTCGTTCAAGGCGTCGAAGTTACGAATACGGGTCATGCCATGCTTCTTGAACATGTCGGCATGGAGCTTGATCATGTCGCGGGGCTGGGGGGCGAGGGCCACCACGTTGATACCGCGGGCAAGGGTCTGCAGGCGGATGTTCGGGCCCACCACGCGGCGGAACTCGTCCATCATGTCGAAAGCGTCTTCGCCGCAGTTCTGGTACAGGGCCTGGAAACGGGCGCCACCACCAGCTTCAAAGTGGGTGATGCCGGCCTTCACGGCAGCTTCCACCGCGGGCATAAAGTCCTTGGCGAAAACACGGGCACCGAAAATAGACTGGAAACCATCGCGGAACGAGGTGTCCTGGAACTTGATCTTTTTCATTTGTGTCTTCCTATGGGATAAATCCCTGGTTTTTACTGTACAATAAAATACGGGGGGAAAGATAGTAAAAAACAAAGGGGAATGCCTTCCCCTCGGTTAAGCCCACGGTCTTAACCTACCCCTTCGCCTAGGGGCATGCCCCTAAAACCCCAAAAGGCGAGAGCCGTGCCAATCGCACTTGTGCGAATTGGCATAGCCGAGCCGCAGGGGTTTCTGTAAAACCCTAGATCCTAGTCTCTAGATCCTAACCCCTAAATAAACATCATGGTGTTCAGTTTGGCCCGGTACTTCCAGGTAAGTTCGTGCTTGGGCCCCAGGACGCCAAAGAGGGTGAGCATGGCCTTCTTGGCGGCCCCGTCGTTCCATTCAGGGGCTTCTACGAACAAATTAAGAAATGCCTGCAGGGCACTTTCGAAGTCTTCGGCACAGGCCAGCTTGCAGGCCTCATGGTAGACGACAGCTTCCTTGCCCGTAACGTCCTTCTTGGCGGCCTCGGCATGAAAGTCCAGCAGTTCCAGCAGGGATTTTGCCTCCCGGTACTGGTCGTCGGCTTCGGTGAACTTGGCAAGAACTTCCTTGGCCTTTTCCGTATCGCCTAGGCCGAGACTTGCCTTGGCCCACAAGAGCTGTAACTTCTTGTCGTCGGGATTCTTTGCGAGTGCCTCGTCCAGCATGGGGAGGGCCTGGTCAAAATTCTTCTGGGCGATGGCGTCTTCCAGGGCCATCTGGAAACGGGCCTCGTCACTCACGAAAAACTTTTCGAGACGCTTCTTCAGGTCCGCTTCGGGGAGTACCCCCTGGATGACATCGGCAATCTGGCCTTTGTCTACAATATGGACTTCAGGCACGGACCGCACCCGGAAAGCCTGGATGAGCTGCATGTTTTCCCGTTCGTCACAGCTCACGACGCCCAGCGTAAAGTCCATGCTGGTAGAAAGAGTCCCCAGCAGCTGGGAATAGGGGGCGCAGTCGGGGTATTCTGCCGAGGAGAAAAGTACGGCGACGGCGCGGTTTTCGGAGGCCTGTGCCACCTCGGTCTCAAAATTTTCAGCGGTAATTTGAACTACTTTAGCCATACGCTAAATATAGAAAGGTATGAGCTCGGGGCGTTGCCCCTTTGGGTAATGAGGTCGGCACTGCGTGCCTTTGAGCGATTGATAGAAAATTCCTCATATTTCATACCCCAGAGCGCCATAGGCGCGACCTCAAACCCCAAAGGAAGCCGAAGGCGACCGACCTAATTACTATATTCCTCCTCATGAGTACCTGCCCGTTTTGCAAATCCGAAGTCGCCCAGATGAAAATCGGTCATCTGGACCTGCGCATGTGCCCCAAGTGCTTTTCGGTGTTTTTCCCTTGTGACCAGACCACGGCCCTCCGGGGAGACCTGCCGGACAAGTCCCGCGAGCTCTGGTACAATGCCCTGCTTGCAAAGAACGTGGCGGACCCGGACATGACAGGCGCCTGCTGTATCGACCACGGCGAGCCGCTGGTAGATGGCAAGATTCCCGACTACGGCTACGAGGGCAAGGTGACCACCTGCTGCAAGATGTTCCACTTGCCGCCGTCCATGGTTTTGCGCATTCTCAAGCGGACCATCGACTCGCCTTTCCAGAAACCGGCCTCTAGTGGCAAGCACCATTTCTTTTTTATTCGCGCTATCGATTCACTTGTTTCTAAATTGTTTGGTGAAAAACAACCCGATGAAGATCCTTTGGATGCCATTCCGTACAACATCCACCTGAAAAAATTCTTCGAGTAGCATGAAAAAGACCTATATCATCCTTTCAGCTATAGCGGCAGCGGTCCTGCTGGCTTACCTGCTGCTCCCCAAGGTCACCTTCGAAGAGGCGGTGTTTCCTCTTGAAAAGGGCGTGACCCTGCTTGCCTACGATGATCAGGCCGACGGAGGAATGTCCAGGATTGAATTCGGGAAAGACGGGGGCGCCCTTTCTTTCCGCTGCACCCTTGGAGAAGATACCACCCTTGCCGCCTGGTGCGGGCTTCTCTGGAACTTTGATCCGGACAGCGCCAAACTTTACCGCAACTGGTCCCTTGTAGATTCCCTGATTTTTGACATGGAAGTCCAGGGGACCCAAGAGGTCTTGGTGAAACTCTGGACCTACGACCCGGACATTACCGATATCAAGAAGGCCAAGACGTTCAGGCTGCTGATGAAGGAACTGCCCCTGCAGAAAGGCCGTAACCGCGTCGCCATTCCCATAGACCAGCTCTACACGCCGGATTTCTGGTACGAAGATGTGAAGACGGAATCGGGCAACAAGCACACCCACATGGAAACCGCTGCACGGCTAGAAATCGCCCCCGGCTGGAACCAGGCCCGAGGCAAGTCGTTCTCGCTCAAGATTCACGGCATCAAGGCCATCGGCATGAGCAGTTTCAGTTTCGGAATCGTGCTCGCTATTTTTGTGGTGCTGACCATTATAGCCGTCGGCAGGCGGCATCAGGTCAAGGACGAAACCGAAAGAGAAGATGAAGAACAGAAATAAGATACTCGGTTTAATATTCTTTGCCGTAGCCTTCGCCTTGTGGGGGCTTTTCTTTAAGCAGTTCAAAAGTAACGCCCTGGAGTTGTTCCCGTCAAGGACTTTCGAGATCTACACCCTGACAGACCACGAGGCCATGGGCTTTTCCACCTCCGAAGTGACGGTAAGCGATTCTCTCGTGGATGCGGTAGTGAATATCCGGAGCGGCAAGGCGTTCCCCTTTGCCGGGTTCGGTTTCAACCTGATGTCCCAAGACGGGAGGCCTGCAGGCTACATGGACCTGTCCAGGTTTGATTCCCTGGAGGTGGAAGTTTCCACCGTGCGCATGAATTCTATTGGTCTACGCATTCTCACAGACGACCCTCAGTATTCGCAGAAGGGGCTGTACATGAGCTACCGCCCTCTGGAAACCCAGGCTCCGGCTGGTCGAAGTTTCGGGGCGGCCAAGGTCGCCATCGCTGACTTCAAGACGGCGGAATGGTGGCTGGCGGGCATGGGACTAGAAAAAGATGATGGCCTTACCTACTTATATAGGGCCATACTTCTCGAGGTTTATAACGGCCGGGGCACCCTGCGGGGAATTCCCGACGACATTCAGGTCAAGTCCCTGCGGCTTTGGGGTGAAAACCGCGATTTTAAGAAGGGAATGTTCTTTGGCCTTGGACTGCTGGCCATACTCTTTGTATGTTTTGTCTATAGGGCTTTCCGTAAGCCAGAAGACAGAGCCGCCCGGAAACAGCAGATGGAAAAGGTCGCCCGTCTTTTGAAGTCTACGGACAAATCTCTGGCCGAAATCGCTCTTGAAGTGGGGGAGAAGAAGGTTTCCCGCCTGGAACGGAATTTCCGTAAGGTCTACAGGCTTTCGCCGCTGGAATACAGGAGGAAAAATGATTAAGCATTGGAACTTGGACAAGGTCATGCATTTTCTCAAGATCCTGGTCCTGTTTACGGTCGGGATGTTGCTGATCTATTATCTGAGGGGCGTCCTGTTTCCGTTCTTTGCGGCGTTTCTCATCGCCTATATCGTAGATCCCATAGTGAACCGCTTGCAAAAGAAGGTGAAGCACCGGATTGTAGCCGTCATAATCGTTTTATTGGTGGCGGGGCTTGCCCTCGCAGGCGCTCTTCGCCTGTTTATTCCCTTGGTGATTGGCGAAGTGCAAAACCTGGGCGTTCTCATAGCGAAGGTGTTCAACGATTCGGAATGGGCTGCACGGATAGAAAAGCTGATGCCCGGCGGATTGTACGAAACCATCCAGTCCTTGATTTCTTGGGAGCAGTTGTCCGCTTCCATGCAGCACCTGGATTTCTGGAGAGAAGTGCAGAATATCGCCGGCAAGGTTCTTCCGGGAGCCTGGGGTGTTCTCTCCTACACGGGAACAATCGTTCTGTGGTTCTCCGGTGCAGCAGTGATATTCATGTATCTGGTGTTTATCATGCTGGATATGCCCAAGCTCCGTCGGGGCTTGTACAGCCTGGTCCCTGAGCGGTTTCAGGACAATGCTATATCCTTCGCGAAAGAAACAGACCGCTTTATGGGAACCTATTTCCGCGCCCAGTCCCTAGTGGCCTTGACGGTGGGTACTCTCTATGCTATAGGGTTCGGAATAATGGGGCTTCCCATGGGGGTTGCCTTCGGGCTTTTTTCCGGCGCCCTCAACATGATTCCCTACTTGCAGCTTACCACCATCCCCTTGGCCCTTGTTTTGGCCGTGGTTCACGCCCTGAATACGGGCATGCCCTTCTGGGAAGTGGCCTTGATTATTTGCTCCATTTACCTTGTTGTACAGGTCATTCAGGACTTTTTCTTAGTTCCTCACATTGTCGGAGGCTCCATGAATCTGCCTCCCGTGGGCATTCTTTTGTCCTTGTCGATATGGGGTAAGTTGTTGGGCTTCTTAGGGTTACTTGTAGCCATTCCGTTCACTTGTCTGTGCTTGGTGTACTTGCAGAAGCTCCCCAAGAACAGGTTCGACGACGACCTTGATATGCCCGAACCGCCCCCCGAGGCTTGATTTATGGGGGTTGGGGAAAATCAAGAAAAAAAATTTTTTTTTGAAAAAAGTTCCCCATTTGTCAAAAAAAAAGGTATAATATACGCATAACTTTCTTAAACCTAACTCAGGAGTTAAAAAATGAACAAACAAGATCTCATTGAAGCCATCCTCGCTAACAAGGAAGCTGGTTTTGAATCCAAGGCTGCCGCTGGCCGCGCTGTTGATGCCGTTCTCGACGGTATCGCCGCCGGTATCAAGAAGGACGGCAACGTCCAGCTGATCGGCTTCGGCACCTTCGCTGTGAAGAGCCGCGCTGCTCGCACCGGTCGCAATCCGCAGACTGGCGCTACCATCAAGATCAAGGCTTCCAAGACTGTTGGCTTCAAGGCCGGTGCTGCCCTCAAGGCTGACGCTGCTAAGTCCAAGGCCAAGAAGTAATCGATCTTTTGAGGTCTAAAAAAGGCTGCCCTTCGGGGTAGCTTTTTTTTGTACCTAGATAACATGAGTTTATATGTACCTCTAAACGGGTCTGTTGTTTTGAATGCATTTGGATCTCGCGGGAATATTTTTTATATTATGAGCTGAAGAAAAGGATGGTTGTTATGAATAAAATATTTGTCGGGGCGATGTTGGTCGCTTCTATTTTCATCGGGGCTTGCGGAAGTTCTTCGGGCAGCGAAGCAAAGGACAATTGCACCGATGACCCGAACTTGCCGGAATGCCAGCAGAATGAAGGGGAACAGCAAAATACGGAACCGGAGGAACAAGAACCTGCCGTGCTTGAGTAGAAAAGCAAAGTTGATTCCGTAACTCTTTGCTGATCAATTAGTTAAATGTTCCTTGCTACAAGGGGCATTTTTTTGTAAAAACATATTGCCTTTTTTACATTTTTTGGCTATATTTGCGCAAGTTTGAACTGAATGAACTTTGACTGATTAAGATGATTTTGCATAAGGTCAATAAGGCAAAGGCACCTTGCGGAACACACGGCTCCGAAGCAGTTAAAGTTTTTCCGTTTTCTGATTTTGATTTTGCTGAACCATTTGGTTCGGCATTTTTTTTACCCAGCGTCAAAGCGACGCACACCCCCTACGTCATCCTGAGCCCTGTAAGGGCGAAGGATCCAGTCCAACAGTTTAACACAAGAGTTTAATAATTAGTATCAACGGAGATAAACAAAATGAAGATTGAAGGCATCGACAAAGTCCTTATCATCGGTTCTGGCCCGATCGTGATCGGTCAGGCTTGCGAACCCGGCTACCATCATGACCGACCCGGTCATGGCCGATGCCACCTACATCGAACCGCTGAACGTCGCCCGCCTCACCCAGATTATCGAAAAGGAACGCCCGCAGGCACTCCTCCCGAACTTGGGCGGTCAATCTTCAAGGAAACCATGCAGAAGCTCGGCATCGACACCCCGCGCTCCGGCATTTGCCACTCTGTGGAAGAAGCCGAAAAGATCGTGGCCGAAATCGGCTACCCGGTGGTCGTTCGCCCGGCATACACCATGGGTGGTGCAGGCGGCGGTTTCTGCTACAACGTGGAAGAACTCCGCACCATTTGCTCCAACGGTCTTGAACTCTCGATGACGCACCAGTGCCTCATCGAAGAATCCATCCTCGGTTGGGAAGAGCTGGAAGTCGAAGTCGTGCGCGACTCCAAGAACCAGATGATCGCCATCTGCTTCATCGAAAACATCGACCCGGTGGGCGTGCATACCGGCGACTCCTTCTGCGCCGCCCCGTTCCTCACCATCGACAAGAAGCTCGAAGAAGAACTGAAGGAAAAGGCCCGTGCATACCGGCGACTCCTTCTGCGCAGCCCCGTTCCTCACCATCGACAAGAAGCTCGAAGAAGAACTGAAGGAAAAGGCCTTCAAGATTGTGGAATCTATCGGCGTGATTGGCGGTACCAACGTGCAGTTCGCTCACGACCCGAAGACCGGTCGCGTGGTGATTATCGAAATCAACCCGCGTACCAGCCGCTCCTCCGCTCTTGCTTCGAAGGCTACCGGCTTCCCGATCGCCCTCATTTCTGCAAAGCTCGCCGCAGGCCTCACCCTCGACCAGATTCCGTACTGGCGCGACGGAAGCCTCGAAAAGTACACCCCGAGCGGTGACTACGT
>OMSO01000069.1 GCA_900313675.1 uncultured Fibrobacter sp. | reverse complement strand
TACGTGGGCAAGTACGGTTCCAAGGGCCTCGTGTGGATGCGCGTCAAGGAAAACGACGAAGTGGAAACCCAGGTCGGCAAGTTCTTTACGACTGAACAGTTGAACGAACTGCGCGACGCCGTCGGTGCCAAGTGCGGCGACATGATGTTCTTCATCGCCGGTCCGGAAAAGGTTGCTGCTACGGCTATGGGTCAGCTCCGCCTGGAAGTCGCCCGTATCAAGGGCCTCCGCGATCCGAAGAAGCGCGAATTTGTGTGGATTACCGAATTCCCGATGTTCGAATACAGCGACACCGAAGGCCGCTACATGGCCATGCACCACCCGTTCACCAACCCGCTCCCGGAACACCTCGACATGATGCTCGGTGGCAACCTCAAGGATTGCAACGCCGAAGCCTACGACCTCGTTCTGAACGGCGTGGAAATCGGTGGCGGTTCTATCCAGTCCAGGAGAAGGTGTTCCGCCTGCTCGGCCTCTCTGAAGAACAGGTGAAGGAAAAGTTCGGCTTCTTCGTCGACGCCTTCAAGTACGGCGCTCCTCCGCACGGTGGTCTCGCCTTCGGTCTCGACCGCGTCGTGGCAACCATGGAAGGTGAAGAATCCATCCGTGACTTCATCGCGTTCCCGAAGAATACGAGCGCTTCTAGCCCGATGGACCAGTGCCCGAGCGAAGTCGACCTCCAGCAGCTGCAGGACATCCACATTAGCGTGCAGATGCCGAAACAGGCTGATAAAAAGTAATTAGGGAGATTCCCGCTCGGTGGCGGGGATGACAATTCCCTCAATTAAAGATACCCCGCGAGCCAATCGCGGGGTTTCTGTTTGTGTTTTTTTACGCAGTTTATGGACGAGGGGAATATCGGGACAAAGGGTTTCAAACGGGTCAAAAAGTGTCGTTTTTTTTGCCGTGTTTATGCTTTTTAGCCTTGTTTTTGGTTTAAAAAGGGCAATATAGGGGCTAATTTATAGACGGGTTGGATATAATAAAAGTCATTTAAACTTGTTTATCAGGGACAAGGAATAATATGCTGGAAAAAAAATCCATACTTCTGTCGGTTGTTGTGGCCGGAACTTTCTTCATCGGTTGCTCAGATGACCCAAGCGATGTGAACGGCCCCGATAACGGCTCCACTTTGCCGATAGACTCGCTCACTACAATTCCGTATACAGATCCAGAAACTGGCGAAACTTACCCCGTTTATGTAGATCCAGAAACTGGCGAGATGGTTCCTGTGTCTGCGGCAAGTTCCGCAACGATCCCGGGTAGCTCGGGAACTCTTTCCGGTAATTCGAGCTCCGCAATTGTCCCTGGCAGTTCTATGACTATTCCCGGCAGCTCCGTGGTGAACCCCATCACGAGTTCTTCGTCCAAGAACAAGGACCAGTCTTCTTCGAGCGGGCTCAAGGATTACGACGACAACCACAAGGCAAAAGAAACGTTCCTCCCGAAGGCGGGATTCTACAAGAACTTGACCATCGACCCGCCGACCCCGCAGAAGGGCGGCCAGATCAAGTGCACGTTCGACGGCTCCTTCCCCACTCAGAATTCAGAACAGATTACGCAGCCCAAGCAAATTACACAGAATTCCGTAGTGCGCTGCTCCGAATTCGTGAACGGCATGCCGGCGGACACCACGACGCAGACTTACTTCATCAACGAGAACGTCTCTATACCGGTGGTGGCCTTGACCGTGAATCACCACGACATGTTCGACTCCAGCGCGGGCCTCTATGCGACCGGCGACTTGAACCAGGGCGGCCAGGGCCAATGGAGTTTTGATATTGGCGGCGATGACACCAATAACCCCAAATGCACCGAGCCGTGCAGGCAGGCGAACTTCTGGAAAGACGACGAACTTCCCGTACACGTGGAATACTTCGAAAAAGGCAGTTCCACCACCGAAAAGACTTGGGAAATCGACGCGGGCATCTCGATTATCGGTAACTACAGCCGCTACAAGCCCAAGAAGAGCGTCGCCATCAAGATGGACAACGACGACTACGGCGACAAGGTGCTCAAGTATTCCTTCTTCAAGACGCGCCCCGAAGCGAAAAAAATCAAGAGCTTCAACCTGCGCAACAATGGTAACCGTTTCTGGACCGACTACTTTGGCGACCCCATGCTGGTGAGCCTTATGGAAGGTACCGAGGTGGATTACCAGCGTAGCCTCCAGGTGGTGGTGTTCTACAATGGCGAATACTTCGGCATCCACGACTTGCGCGAACGCTTGAACAGGAGCTTTGTCGAGACCAACTACGGCATCGATTCCAAGTCAATCAACGTCGTCAAGAACTGCTCCAATGGCGACCAGGGATGCGTCAACGGATGGGCCCCCAGCGGTACGAACGGAGCCTCCAGTTCTGAATTCGGCCAGCTGACGAATTCCATTACCAGCGGAAACTTCGCCGGTGAAAACAACCAGTCTTACGCGCAGCTCAAGCAAAAGATGAACGTCAACAGTTTTGCGCAGTACATGATTGCCGAAATGTATATCCATAACGGCGACTGGCCCAACAACAATATCCGCGCGTGGGGCAGCCCGCAAAACGGTTATCCCTTCAAGTTCATGATTTTCGACGTGGACCACGGCTACGGATTCACTCCGGGCGTCATGGGCTTCGACACCGAAGGTCAGAACATGTTCCAGTGGGTGCTCGGCAGCGCCACGATGAACGGCCAGGGCGGCCAGCAACCCGGTCAGGGCCAGTGGGGCGGCGGCATGGGAATGGGCATGGGTATGGGTGGCGGCAACACCACTATCGGAAACATGCTGAAGAAGCTTTTGGAAAACCCCGATTTCAAGCGCTTGTTCATCAACCAGGGTTGCATCCTCCTGAACGACTACCTGACTTACGAAAAGGTCCAGAAGGCCGTGCAGGACCAGCTCGCCATGATTCCGAGTTCCGAACGTTCCCGCGACGAACAGCGCTGGCCCCGCAACCAGGCGAAGTACAACTGGTCGCCTTCTGGCAGCGACATTCTGAGATACGCTCAGAGTCGCACCCAGAACTTCAGGCAGGAAATGGCCAGCTACTTCGGGCTCTCGGGCGAAGCCAACGTGAGCATCAATGTTAGCGGAACCGGTTCGGTGCTCGTGGATGGCATGAAGCTCCCGAAGTCCAACTACCAGGGCAAATTCTTCTCCGGCATGGAGATGGAGTTGACCGCGGTTCCTTCGAACGGCTCGATATTCTCCTCATGGTCTGACGGTTCTACGGAGAACCCGCACAAGATTCAGATCAACGGGCAGACGAATATCACCGCTCAGTTCAAGTAACAAAGTTTTGTTCTCCTCCTCAATACAAGCCCGGCGAATAGCCGGGCTTTTCCGTTGGAGTATTTTTACTATATTTAATCTCGCAAAATTTTTAACCCGAACTGCGCGGTTTACAGACTGCGCAACAATTCAAAAGGAAGAAACAATGGCTGACAATCTGTCCGTCCTCGGCAAGGCTCGCAAGGCCTACCAGCCGAAACTCCCCGTAGCGCTGCGCGAAGGCGCTCTCAAAGTTGCTCTCGTGAAGGGCAAGCCCACCGAATCTGTGCGTGACCAGGCCAAGATCAAGGCTCTGTTCCCGAACACCTACGGTGCTCCGTACATCTCCATGAAGAAGGCTACCAAGGCTGCTGCCGGTAAGGCCCTCAACGTGGGCGTGGTGCTCTCCGGTGGCCAGGCTCCTGGTGGACACAACGTGATCGCGGGTATCTTCGACGGTATCAAGAGCATCAGCCCGAAGAGCAAGCTCCTCGGCTTCCTCGGTGGCCCGTCTGGCCTCGAGAACGGCAAGTTCATCGTGATCAACGAAAAGATCATGGACTCCTACCGCAACACTGGTGGATTCGACATCATCCAGTCCGGCCGTACCAAGCTCGAAACT
>OMSO01000072.1 GCA_900313675.1 uncultured Fibrobacter sp. | reverse complement strand
CGAACGCCTGGAATTTCTGGGCGATTCCGTGCTGAACATGCTCACCACCGAATACCTCTACAAGACTTACCCGGACGATCCGGAAGGCGAACTTTCCAAGCGCAAGAGCGCGATTGTGTCTGGGCACGCCTGCGCCCAGTCGTCCAAGGAGTGGAGCCTGAGCGAATACGTGAAGGTGGGCAAGGCCGAAGAAAAACTCGGCGGTCGCGGTAAGGAAAGCATCTTGGCCGACGCCTACGAAGCTGTTCTCGGTGCTGTTTACCTGGACGGTGGACTCGAAGAAGTCCGCGCCATCTTGAACAAATTTCACTTCCCGCGCGTGCAGGAAATTATTTCTGCCGAAGACTTCATCAACCACAAGAGTGAACTGCTGGAATATCTGCAGGGCAAGCTCCGCACGGTGCCGGAATATGTGGTGGTCGATGAATCGGGTCCGGAACACCAGAAGGTGTTCACGGTCGAAGTCCACGTGAATGGTCGCGTGTACGGTCGCGGTCAGGGTGGCAACAAGAAGAAGGCTGAACAAGAGGCCTCTCGCGTGTCGCTTGAAATGCTGCTAGCCGAAGCCGCGCAGGCCGAAGCTGAAAAGGGTCCGGAGGAATCCAAGCCTAAAAAGCAGAAGCAACGCCACGTCGGTTTGCCGTAGGGAAAATGAAAAAATCCGCTGAATCACTCAGCGGATTTTTTAGTGAATTTTGAATTGGCTGCGAACTACAGCAGATCCTTGAAGAAGTCGTTGCCCTTGTCATCCACGAGGATGAAGGCGGGGAAGTCCTTGATGGTGATCTTGCGGATAGCTTCCATGCCGAGTTCCGGGAAGGCGACGATGTCGTTGCTCAGGATGTTCTGTTCGGCGAGGATTGCGGCCGGGCCACCGATGGAGCCCAGGTAGAAGCCGCCGTACTTGTGGCAAGCGTCCGTGACATCCTGGCTGCGGTTGCCCTTGGCCACCATGATCATCGAAGCACCCTTGCTCTGGAAGCGCATCACGTACGGGTCCATACGGCCTGCGGTCGTGGGGCCGAAGCTTCCGGTGGGCATGCCTTCCGGCGTCTTGGCCGGGCCGGCGTAGTAAATCGGGTGGTTGGACACAACTTCGAGCACGGTCTTTTCGATATCGGTAAGGGCTTCGCCCTTTTCCTGCTTGTCGAAGATTTCGGCGATCTTGGCGTGAGCCATGTCGCGGGCCACAATCATGGTGCCCTTCAAGTTCAGACGGGTCTTGACCGGGTACTTGGTGAGTTCGGCGAGAACTTCCTTCATCGGGCGGTCGAGATCGATTTCCACTGCCGGAGCCATGTTCACGGCATCGCCCTTCGGCAGGTACTGTTCCGGGTTGTGTTCCATCTTTTCGAGCCAGAGGCCGCTCTCGTCAATCTTCGCCTTGATGTTACGGTCGGCAGAGCAACTCACGCCGATGGAGACCGGGCAGCTGGCGGCGTGACGCGGGCAGCGGATCACGCGGACGTCGTGCACGAAGTATTTGCCGCCGAACTGGGCGCCGATGCCCGTCTTCTGGCAGATGTGCAGAACCTTTTCTTCCATTTCCACGTCGCGGAACATACGGCCGCCTTCGCTACCGGTAGTCGGAAGGTCATCGAGGTAGCCGCAGCTGGCGAGCTTCACGGTGTGGGTGTTCATTTCGGCAGAGGTGCCGCCAATGACGATGGCCAGGTGGTACGGGGGACAAGCCGCGGTACCGAGTGTCTTTACTTTATCCGAAATGAACTTTTCAAGGGACTTGGGGTTGAGGAGTGCCTTGGTCATGGGCCAGTAGTAAGTTTTGTTGGCAGAACCACCACCCTTGGCGACGAACAGGAACTTGAGGTCGGCGCCTTCTTCGGCATGGATGTCGATCTGGGCCGGAAGGTTGCAAGCCGTGTTCTTTTCTTCGTACATGGTGAGCGGGGCAATCTGGCTGTAGCGCAGGTTCTTGCCGGTGTAGGCGTTGTAGATACCTTCGGAGATAGCTTCGGCGTCATCGCAGCCGGTCCAGACTTGCTGGCCTTTGTGGCAAATACAAATGGCGGTACCGGTGTCCTGGCAGAAGGGGAGAATTCCCTTGGCAGCCACGCAGGCGTTCTTGAGGAGCGTGAGGGCTACGAACTTGTCGTTGTCGCTGGCTTCCGGGTCCTGGAGAATCTTGGCGACCTTCTGGGTGTGGGCCGGGCGGAGCCTGAAGCTCACTTCCTCGAATGCCGCCTGGGCGATCTTGGTGAGGGCTTCGGGGGCCACTTTCAGGATTTTCTTGCCTTCGAATTCGGCGACGGAAATGCCGTCTTTGCCGAGGTTTACGTATTCGGTAGTGTCTTTGCCGTGTTGCACGGTCGCTTCGTACTTGAATGCCATAGTATTTAGTCGGGTTTAAGGTTAATGAGAAATGTGTGGTGTGGGATGCGTGCGGCTTGCGCCGCAATGTGGGATGTGTAATGGTTAATTATAAATTCCACATTACACATTTCACATTTTACATTCCACATTGATTTTTATGCGTGTAATTTAAAATTTCTAGCGGCTTTAGTCTAAAATATCCCGACTGAATGGAGCGGTTTAGCCCGTGGCGGTGTGAGGAATATCGCAAAATGGCGATGAATGGGCTAAAAAAAGCGACAATTTGTACTTTTTTTATAAAAAAGTTGGCGAAAGGCCTAAATATGTACTATTTTTTACACCGTAAAAGTTTAAACTGAAGAGGATACTATGAAGATCAAGACTCTCATGTTGGCAACCATGCTTGCCTCTGCTGTTGTTTTCGCAGCCCCCGCTGCCAAGGATGCTAAGGCTGCTGCTCCGGCTGCAAAGCCCGCTGCCGCCGCTCCTGCTGCTGAAGCCGCCAAGCCGGCTGAAGCTGCCGCTCCTGCCGCAGCCCCCGCCGCCGCTCCTGCTGAAGCCGCCAAG
>OMSO01000073.1 GCA_900313675.1 uncultured Fibrobacter sp. | reverse complement strand
AATGCCCCAGCTGAGGCGTGCCTTCGGGCGGCTGATGCACAGGTCGTTCAGCGGCTGGCGCAGGAATCCGCGGATTTCGTTCCAGCGGTAGTCCGGCACAATCCAGTCCTTGTGGCTTTCCAAGAAGTCAATGAGCTTCTGCTGGTAAGAACTCATCTTGAAGAAGTAGTTCTTTTCCTTGAGCCATTCCACCGGGCGGTGGCTGATGGGGTCGCACTTGTTTTCGTCGAGTTCGTCTTCGCTAAAGAAGCGTTCTTCGCCGACGGAATACCAACCTTCGTATTCCTTCGAGTAAATTTCACCCTTGTCCCAGAGTTTCTGGAGGCATTCCTGCACAAAGGCCTTGTGTTCGGGCATGGTGGTGCGGATAAAGAAGTCGTTACCGATACCCATCTTCTTCCACAAGTCTTCAAAACGGTGGTAGTATTCGTCTACGTGTTCCTGCGGGGTCACGCCGCGCTTTTCGGCGGCGCGCTGAACCTTTTGGCCGTGTTCATCGGTACCGGTCAAGAAGAAGGTCTGGTAACCCAGAATCTTGTGGAAGCGGGTGAGAATATCAGCCAAGACCGTGGTGTAGGAATGCCCAATATGCGGGGCGTCATTCACGTAATAAATCGGGGTGGTAACGTAAAAATTTTTCATGTGCGCAAAGATAGAAAAATGTGAAATGTGTAGTGTGTAATGTGAAATTAATCATACCACATTTTACACTGTTGTTTACTTAATTATATTTCCTCCAAAAAGAGGTATTTATGTCTTTCATGGATTTGGCTAAAAACCGCTACAGTTGCCGTGCCTTTACCGCCCAGACCGTAGAACCCGAAAAGCTCGCCCAGGTGCTGGAGGCGGGCCGCCTGAGCCCGACGGCAATCAACGCGCAGCCCGTGACCGTGAAGGTCATCAAGTCTCCCGAGGCCCTGGAAAAGATCCGCGGCATTACCCGCATGGCCTATAACGCCCCCGTGGTGCTGATGGTCTGCTATGATGAACCCAAGTGCTACACCGCCGAAAAGTACAACGACAACTTCAACAGCGGCGTGATGGATGCGAGCATCGTCACCACCTCCATGATGATGCAGGCCACCGACCTCGGCCTTGCCACCCTCTGGGCCCGGGGTTTCAACGCTTCTGAAATTGAAAAGGCTTTTGGTTTTCCGAACAACTTAAAGCTGGCTTGCCTTTTGGATGTCGGCTATGCCGATTCCGAAAATGGGGGAGGCCCTTCGCCCAGGCATCCCGTACGCAAGAGCATGGAAGAATTTGCCGAAGCGTTGTAATTTCGTTTCACAGTAGATTAGAAAAAGTCCAAGACGCCATGTCCGGGACTTTTCTGTTCCTTTCGTCACCCTTGCGGAGGCGAGGGTCTGGATCCTTCGACTTCGCCTGATTCTATCGCGCTCCGCGCTCCAGAATGACAGGGCTCCGCTCAGGATGACTCAACGCCATTTCATGGCTACGGCAACAGAGTTGCCTAGTTTCGTTACACCTTCGGGAGCTGGGCGAGGCTCTTGGCGATGTCTTCATCGGTCGGGATGTAGTCGCTCATTTCGCCGTCGTTGAACTTCTGGTAGGCCACCATGTCGAAGTAACCCGTGCCGGTAAGGCCGAACACAATGTTCTTCGCCTCTCCAGATTCCTTGCACTTGAGCGCTTCGTCGATGGTCGCGCGGATGGCGTGGCTGGATTCCGGAGCCGGGAGAATGCCTTCGGTCTGAGCGAAGAGTTTTGCGGCCTCGAACACCTTGGTCTGTTCCACGGAAGCAGCACGGATGAGCTTCTGGTCGTAGAGTTCAGAGAGGATGGTGCTCATGCCGTGGTAGCGCAGGCCACCGGCGTGGTTTGCAGACGGAATGAAGCTGGAGCCCAGCGTGTACATCTTGGCCAGCGGGCAGACCTTGCCGGTATCGCAGAAGTCGTAGGCATACTTGCCGCGGGTAAAGCTGGGGCAGCTTGCCGGTTCGATGGCGAGAATGTCGTAGTCGGCTTCACCACGGAGCTTCTCGCCGACGAACGGGCTGATAAGGCCACCGAGGTTGGAACCACCGCCGGCGCAACCGATGATGAGGTCGGCCTTCACGCCGAGCTTGTCGAGGGCGGCCTTGGTTTCGAGACCGATCACAGACTGGTGCAGCAGCACCTGGTTCAGCACAGAACCGAGAACGTAGCGGTAACCCGGCTGCTTCACGGCAGCTTCCACGGCTTCGGAGATGGCGCAGCCGAGGCTACCCGTGGTGCCCGGGAATTCGGCGTTAATCTTCTTGCCGATGTCGGTGGTCATGGAAGGCGACGGGGTGACAGATGCACCGTAGGTGCGCATCACTTCGCGACGGAAGGGCTTCTGTTCGTAGGAGACCTTCACCATGTAGACCTGGCAGTCCAGTCCGAAGAAGGCGGTGGACATGGAAAGGGCGGTGCCCCACTGGCCAGCACCCGTTTCGGTGGTCACGCCCTTGAGGCCCTGCTTCTTGGCGTAGTAGGCCTGAGCGATGGCGGAGTTCAGCTTGTGGGAGCCCGAGGTGTTGTTGCCTTCGAACTTGTAGTAGATGTG
>OMSO01000075.1 GCA_900313675.1 uncultured Fibrobacter sp. | reverse complement strand
CCAGTTCCTTTTCGTCAATCTGGTCGATGGGGAGCTTGTTCAGGCCCGGAATCAAGCTCAGAATGTCCTTGATGCGGCCGAGCTTCTTGATGGTGCGCAACTGGTTCAAGAAATCGTTCAGGTCGAAGGTGTTGTTGAGAATCTTCTTCTTCAGGTCCTTCGCGTCTTTTTCGTCGATGACCTGCTGGGCCTTTTCCACGAGGCTCACCACGTCGCCCATGCCGAGGATTCGGCTGGCCATACGGTCGGGGTGGAACAGTTCAATTTCGGGGAGCTTTTCGCCCACACCGATAAAGCAGATAGGCACGCCCGTCATCTTCTTGATGCTGAGTGCTGCACCGCCGCGGGTGTCGCCGTCCATCTTCGAAAGGCAAACGCCCGTAAAGTTTAGGCGGTTCCAGAAGGTCTCTGCCACGTTCACCGCTTCCTGACCGATCATGGCGTCGGCCACGAACAGGATTTCGTCGGGGTGAACGGCGTCCCTGGCCTTTTCCAGTTCCTGCATCAACTCTTCGTCGATCTGCAGGCGGCCTGCGGTATCGTAAATCACCAGGTCAAAGCCGTTGTCCTTGGCGTACTGGTAACCGTGCTTGATGATTTCCACCGGGTTGCCCTGGCCTTCGTCATATACCGGAATGCCGATAGATTTGCCCAGCACCTGCAACTGCTTGATAGCGGCGGGGCGGTACACGTCGGCGGCCACCAGGAGCGGCTTCCTTTTCTTTTTGCTGCGCATCCAGAGGGCGATTTTGCCGGCGAAGGTGGTCTTACCGGAGCCCTGCAGACCCACCATCATGATGCCCACCGGAGCGGGGCCCGAGAGGTTGATTTCCTTGGTTTCGCCACCCATCACGGCCACGAGTTCGTCGTGGATGATTTTCACAATCTGCTGGCCGGGAGTCACCGAGGTAAGCACTTCGGAGCCCATGGCCTTTTCCTTGACGGCCTTCACGAAGTCGCGGGTCACGTTGAAATTTACGTCGGCTTCGAGGAATGCTCGGCGCACTTCGCGCAGCGATTCGGCGACATTTTCTTCGGTGAGTTTACCCTGCCCGCGCAGGTTCTTGAGAGTAGATTCTAGAGAGTCGGTCAGCTGTGAAAACATAATGCGGCAAATATAGCATTTTTTTCTATATTTGTCGCCCAATATGATTTCGGCGATAACGGACAAGTTCTACAAGCCGTCAAAGTTCAAGAAGTACGGCGATGTTAAAGATGTGCTGGTGGTAGCGCTCCCCATGCTCTTTTCCATGTCTTTTGACACCTTCATGACCTTTATCGACCGCCTGTTCCTATCGAAACTGGGTCCTGCCGAAATGAACGCGGCCCTGGGAGCTGGCGCGGTGCAACTGGCGCTCACCATGTTCTTTACGGGGGCCATCAGTTACACCACTGCCATGGTGGCCCAGCGTCTGGGGGCAAAACGCCATGGGGAATGTGCCAAGGTCTTTATGCAGGCCCTGTACGTGTCGCTGGTATGCGTACCCATTTTGTACCTGACCATCCCTCTTGGGCATTTTATTTTCGGCATGGAAAATCTGGCTACAGACCAGCTGGAATACCAGAAGACCTACTTCGATATTTTGATGTTCGGCGGTATCATCAACCTGGTTCGGAATGTGGCGCCCTGTTTCTTTAGCGGTATCGGCGAGACGAAAATCGTGATGAAGGCTGCCTTTGTGGGCATGATTGTGAATGTGGCCTGCAACTTTGTGTTGATATATGGTCTCGGTCCGATTCCTGCGCTGGGGGTGGCGGGGGCGGCCTATGGAACCCTTATCGGGAACGCGGTTTCAACCATTATTTTGTTTGCAAAGTTTTTCGGCAAGTTCTACAACAGCCGTTTTGGTACCCGTTCCTCTTTTGCTTTTAGCTGGCCCTTGACCCGAGAACTCTTGCAGCGGGGGATTCCGTCGGGAGTGGAGATGTTCTTGAACATGTCGGCGTTCCAGCTGTTGATTCTCATGTTCCACGCTCTTGGACCCGAACCCGCCACGGCGTCGTCGGTCATGTTCAACTGGGATATGGTGGCCTACGTTCCCCTGATGGGGTTGGAGGTCGCGTCCACAAGCCTTGTGGGCCGTTACGTGGGGGCGAAGAATGTCGCTGCCGCTACGCGATCTACTTACTCGGGGTTGCGCCTAGGGTGGGGCTATTCCTTGATTACCGGAGTGCTGTTCGTGTTCTTGCCGGGTGTGCTGACCGACATTTTCAGGCCCGACATAGCGGAGGCTTCGGCGGAAGCTATGGCCATTTTTGATGCGGCGCGCCCCATGAGTATTTTTATGCTCCGGTTTGCCTCCCTGTATATTTTTGTGGAGGTGCTGTTAGTCATCTATGCGGGGGCCTTGCGTGGGGCGGGGGATACTTTGTGGGTCATGTTCGCCAGCGCCATCATGAACTGGTGCGTGGCGGGAGCGCTTTACCTTTCCGCTTATGTGTTCCAACTGCCGGCCCATTACGCCTGGATTGC